>USRT01000006.1 GCA_900557195.1 uncultured Clostridium sp. | reverse complement strand
CGACAAATACGCCTCTTGGGACTTTCACCCTAGATTTATGACATGCCCGTCATACACAAAAAAGGTGTCTATTTGACACCTTTTGTTCATTTTAACATTTAAATTTATCTTTTATTATTTTTATTAAATAATTTACTTCTTTTTTTCTATCTGTATTAAAATATATTCCAAACTCAATTGGTTTTAATTCAAATTTAGTTTTTAATTCTACTAAATTATATTTTTCTAACTTATCACTTTCTATATATTCTTTTGTTATTAATCCAATAGAATCTGTTTTACTTGAAAGTTCTAAAATTGTATTATAACTTGAATTCTTAAGATTTAAATTTTTATTATTTGTCAGATTTATGAGTCTTGTAACAGTTTGAGCATATGTTCTTGGTACATAAATAGTCTCATTTTCTAATTCTTTTTTAGTTAAAATTTTATTTGCAAACTTTGAATCTTTACTTGCAATAAAAATATCATTTAAAAATCCAAGAGGTAAATATTTTACATTTTCATTTTTAAATTTATTTACCTTTTTAGAAAATACTATATCTAATTCTTTATTTTTTAACATTTCTAACATCTCATCTGTTTCTAAACATTTTAAATTCAAGTCTACTTCTGGATGCTGTATACAAAATTTATTTATACACTCTCCAAAAACAATATTTAATAAATGATTATGAGAACCAATGCTAATATTTTTATCTTTACTTAATTCATTATCAATTTTTATTATTTCATTAATTGGGTTTTTTAGTTTTTCATATAGTTTTTCTCCGCATTTCTGTCAATGTTAATCCTTTATTATTTCTTTTAAATAATGTTACTTGTAAAATGTTTTCTAAATTTTTTATATGTTTTGTTACTGCTGGCTGAGATATATTAAGCTTTTGACTTGCTTTTGTTATATTTAATTTACTTGCTACTACTACAAATATTTTATATAATTCTAGATTTATCATAATATCACCTCATCATAACTAAAAGTTATAATCATATTTTAACATTTTTTATATAAATTGTAAACTTTTTTGTTGTACAAAAGGAAAAAGATTAGAATCTCTTCTAATCTTTTTTGAATTTTTCTCATTTTAAATATTCTATACTATCATAATACAAATTTTCAGGACAAACATCTTCTCCATTAGGCCATTCTACTGTTTCTCCTGCTAACTTTACTAATTTGAAATATTCATAATTTTGTAATTTTTTATATGTTGAATTTTCTTGAATTAATTTACTCATATTGTATACTTTTTCTTTTCCATCTGCAAATTTTATATATAGACAAAAGTTATCTAATGGCTTTACTAATATTGGATTTGGTTCTATATAATTTTCCATAACGTACCATTCCTTTCATTTTACCTATATTTTTACATTCTTTTATTTTAATGGTTCTATGGTAAAAAATTCATTATCTTCTTGCATTAATTTCCATAATGTATTTAGCTCTTCTGTATGTATTGCAATCCACGCTTCTACTAATTTAGATTGTTTATTTGGTATATTCCCTTTTATGCATTTTCCATTTAAATCATATATAGCTTTGTAATCATTATATTGAATGTGTAGATGTGGCATATTATGATGTTTCATATCATCATAATACATTCTTACAATGACACCATAAAACTGTGAAACTATAGGCATTAGTTCACCGCTTATTATATCAAGTAATCTTATATTTTTCAATTGTTTTTTGAAATTTTTGTGTATGAGTTTACACATAAATAAGAATTAAACTATTTTGAAAAAATTATATTAAAATAATAACATAGATTAAGTAGTATTTCAATCAAAACCATATGCCATTTTTCATCATTATTTTTATATAGTTTATCATTTTAATATTTAAATTAATCCAAATATAAACTTATCAATTTTTCTTATTTTACATCAAATAAATTCATTACTATCATATTTTTTTTATTTTTGTACATAATATATTTAGTTAATTTTATTAATTAATAAAAAAAGTTTGGAGGTCTTTTATGGAAAGTCAAAATTTAAATATCTTGGATGAAGTAAATAAAGGTGCTACTATGGGAATGGATGCTATTTCTTATGTATCTGAAAAGGTTAAAGATAATAATTTTAAACAAGTTTTAGACACAGAATATAACAAATATCAAAATATATCTAATAGAGTAAATGATTTATATTCTAATTATAGTGATAAAGAACCACATGAAACAAATGCCATGAATAAAATGATGACATGGTATGGAATTCAAATGAAAACTATGATGGATGATACTACTTCTAAAATATCCGAACTATTAATGCAAGGTACTAATATGGGAATTATAGAAGGTAGACGTTTAATTAATCAAAATAATAATATTGCTCCTGATGTTAAAAATATTCTACATGATTTTGTTACAATGCAAGAAGATAGTGTTGAAACATTAAAAAAATATTTATAATTTTGTACAAATGTAGACAAAGTGAGTTTTCTCTAAATATTAAATTTAGAAAAAAATTATATTCTAATATACTTTTTAATAAAAAATTTATTATTGAATTTGAATAAAAGCAATTGATTAAAATAGTTGTTATCACACAGAAATAGCTTGATAAAATGGATTTTATTTAATTAGCTATTAATCTAAAAATCAAGTTAACTCTCTATCTTCTAACTTGATTTTTAGATTAAACTATTGTATTAATAAATTATGTTCTACTTATATGTTTTATACCACAGTATTCAAAAAATGCGAACAAATTTTCTTTTAGAATAAGATTATTTAATAGTTTAATTCTCTATTTACATTTTCTCTATTAGTATTTCCCTATTTGAGCTACATTTTGATATTTGTTCTGCTCTATACGAATAAATTTTATATTCATTTCTACCATCAAACCTTATAGTTACTGATTTTGTATAATAATTCTCTGTATGAGGTAATAGTTCTGTTATTATTAAACTTGCTTTAGTCTGTTTTAAAGTTTCAAATGTAGTTATAAAACCAATGCCACTGCCTCCTCTATTTGCATATGTTGTAACTGGTTCTATTCCTAACTTAATTAATGTCTCTATTTCGAAATTAACACCCGTATCATAAATGCAGAATTCATATATATTATTTTTTATTCCAAGTATCGTAAGGATTTCTCTTTTTCCTGTATCGACTGAATTAATAGCATTTATAGCATCTCTTAAATGATCTCCAATTAATGTTTCTAATCTTTTTTGGGATATTATATTATTAATTAAAGGATATATATTTCCCATTATTTTTAATTTAAATTCAATGTTATTTTTTTCACATTCACTTTGCATATATCTAAACATATTGTCAATTTCATAAATTCCTGTTGTATCGAGTTTGGGCAAACCTTTAATTGTATTAAACTCTTCTGAATATTCTTCTGTTAATGATTTAATTATTTTTAAAATATTTTTATTAGTTAGCTCTTGTGTTATATTGTTATTAGTATTTATATTTTGCTTAACTAATAATTCCATTGCTTTTTGTCTATTATAAAATTCATGAGTTATTTTGCTAACATTAAATTTCTCATCATTTAGATTTTTTACTTCTTCTTCTTTTTCGTTTAATTCTTTTTGAGTTTCCTGCAACGTTTTTTCAAGCAGTTTTTGTTTGTAATACATTGTTAGTGTTTTTTGAATTATAGCAATCATTATAATGCCTAAGATTATAATTGTTGCTAACAAATTTCTTCTTATTTCTTCTATTCCTTCAAAAATAGTTCCTAGAAGGCATGCTATAAGTATTACTGCAATACCTATATAAATTACAATAATATCAGCAAAGTCATTACTTAATTTCTTACATAAAAAGTTAAAACCATTTTTAAATCTTTTTATTTTAAAAAATGCATATAATAATATTAATAGTACCACTAATATTATAAATAAATTTAAGTAATTATTATTTATTCCTATTAACTTATATAATGGAAATGTAATTATTGTACTAGATACTAAACAAATTTCACAAATAGCATAAGATAGAATAGTTGTAACTACAGAATAACCTATTGGTTTTGTTGTTATAAATCCTAAAATACTTCCATATAAAAGACATATTATTATTATTGATAAAAATGAATTTATATAAAATTCTATATATGTACAAAGAATTGTTAAAATTACAGTACATACTAGATTTGCAATTCTTGTTCTCATATTGTTGCTTTTTATATTAGCTATTCTATTGAATGAATAATACACATAAATATTTATTACAAATGATTTTATAAAATATATAATTATATCTGTTTGAAGTTCCATGATATCTTCCTTTCATACAATATAATTATATATAAAAAGAACACAACAATCAATATATTGCTTTGTTTTCTTTATAATGGTTTGACTGTTGTGTTCTTTGTACTTAAGTAATTCTATTTAAGCCAATATGCTAACCATTCCCAAAAACTCATAAAATCACCTCCATCTTTTTTGAATAACAAAAAAATATCACTCATACTTTTTGTATAAGTGATATTTGGAAACGACATTTTATGACAAAAAATTACAATATATTATTTGTTATGATTATACTTCTTTTTTTATTTTATCAGCATAATAATATATTAATTCTGTTGGTGTTGGCACTCCAGTTTCATAATTAATTCTTGCGGTATAATATGTAGTTAAATCATCTAAAGGTGTAATCCTCCATGCATGTAATATTGCGTTTTGCATTGCTCTGCTTATAGTACTGTTAGATTTCTTATATTTATTTACTAAATATTGTACTATTGATACTTTACAATTTTTATCATTCTGAATGATAAAATAAATAGCATCACACAAATATTTTCTACCATGTAAATGTGTGCCTATACCTATTAAATCTAATTCTTTATTTATTTTGTTTAAAATATTATCTTTTAGTGTTTCTTCATTTAATTTTATATCAGAAACTTCTATATTACTATTATAGTCTTTTAATAATAAGAGTGTATTTATTATTTTTTCTTGAGAATAATTTTTCTGTTTTTTATAAAAAATGAAATCGATATTATTCCTATGGCAAAAATCATATACTGCATTCGTGTGGATATTTGTTGTTACAACTATTTTAGGTAATTTTGTATTACATTGTTTTTGTATCTTTTCAATAAAATCAAAACCACTACCTTCCCCATCATTAAGCTCTAAATCTAATATAACTGCATCTGGTTTATATGTTTGAAAGTCCTCTATAGCTTTTATTGAAGAGTTAGTTGTTGATATTAATTCGACATCAGTTCTATTCTTTATTATATTTTTGTATATTCTGCATTCATTTATATCATCTTCTACTAATAGTATTCTCATTAGAATTTTCTCCATCTTATATCCCCCTTCCCCAATATCGCTTACAATATTATCATAAATTATAACTTATTTCCACTTATATTCATTATTGGCTATCATCATTATTATATGTTTTTTATATAAAATAAAAAAATATAATATTATAAAAGGAGATAGCAAAGTGAAAAAAGAGATTGGAGAAAGAATAAAAAATATTCGTGAAAATATGAAGATGACAAAAGAAGAATTTGCTAAACATATTGGAATATCAGGTCAATATTTAGGCTTAGTTGAACATGGAAAAAATTATCTTTCCATAGAAAAATTAAAAATACTTTGTGATTTTACTAACCTTTCTGCTGATTATATTTTATTTGGAAAGGATAAAGATATTATAACAGATACCAAAAATATATTGTCAGAATTTTCTGAGAACCAAATAGAAGTTGGATGTGATATGTTAAAAAAGCTGGCTTTATTTATAAAATAAAAACATTCTTTGAAAACATTTCTTTAATTTGAAAGCAATACATTGACATTGAATGTAATCCTTGGTAAAATATGGTATGTAAAATGTCATATTTTGTAAAAGGAGTACTGTTATGTCAAGAAAATTATTAAAAATCAAAACAAATTCATTATCAATAAAACTGCAAGATTCTGAAATTAAGAAAGCTGAATTTAAAAGATTACAAGAAGACTTTTTAAAATGGAATCAAAAAGCTAATGAAATTCAATCAAAATTCGATTTTATATTACCTAATTATATAATTGATGAAATTATTGAGAATGAAGAAAATAAAGCTTATTTAAATTTATATTGTTTAATAAATTGTGCTGTAATTAATGGTACAATTTCTAAAGATAATGAAAAAATACTTAAACAAGTATATTGCCAAAATAAAAAAGCAGTTTAAATGAACTGCTTTTTTATTTATAAATTAGAATATGTGTTTTATTTACACTTTTTCTATTAAAATTTGCCTATTAATACTATATCTCTTTATTTGCTCTGCTCTATATGAATATATTCTATATTCATTCTTGCTATCAAACCTTATAGTAACTGATTTTGTATAATAATTTCCTATATGGTTTAATAGTTCTGTTATTATTAAACTTGCTTTAGTATGTTTTAAAGTTTCAAATGTAGTTATAAAACCAATGCCACTGCCCCCTCTATTTGTATATGTTGTAACTGGTTCTATACCTAGCTTTATTAATGTATCTATTTTGAAATTAACACCTGTATCATAAATGCATAATTCATATATATTATCTTTTATTCCAAGTATTGTAAGAATTTCTCTTTTTTCTGTATTATTTGAATTAATAGAGTTTATAGCATCTCTCAAGTGATCTCCTATTAATGTTTCTAGTTTATTTTTTGATATTATATTATTAATTAATGGATATATATTCCCTATTATTTTTAATTTAAATTCAATGTTATTTTTTTTACACTCATTTTGCATATATTTAAACATATTGTCAATTTCATAAATTCCTGTTGTTTCGAGTTTTGATAAGCTTTTAATTGCATTAAACTCTTCTGTATATTCTTCTGTTAATGATTTGATTATTTTTAGAATATTTTATTAGTTAATTCTCCTATTATATTGTTATTAGTATTTATGTTTTGTTTAACTAATAATTCCATTGCTTTTTGCCTATTATAAAATTCATGAGTTATTTTAGTGATATTGAATTTTTCGTTATTTAATTTTTCTAATTCATGTTCTTTTTCAATCATTTCTTTTTTGCTTTCTTGCAATGTTCTTTCAAGCAGTTTTTGTTTGTAATACATTGTTAGTGTTTTTTGTATTATAGTAATCATTATAATACCTAAGATTATAAAAGTTACTAACAAGTTTCTTCTTATTTCTTCTATTCCTTCAAAGATAGTTCCTAGAAGGCAGGCTATAAGTATTACTGCAATGCTTACATTGATTATAATGATGTCTGCAAAATCATTATTTAACTTTTCATATAAAAAATTAAAACCATTTTTAAATCTTTTTATTTTGAAAAATAAATATAATAATATAAACTGTACTAGTAATAGTATCACTAAATTTAAGTAATTGTTATTTAGTTCAATTAACTTATATGGCAGAAATGTTATTATTATGCTTGATACTAAGCAAAGTTCACAAATAGCATAAGATAAAATAGTCATAACTACAGAATATCCTATTTGTTTTTCTACTATAATACCTAAAATACATCCATATAAAAGACATATTATTATTATTGATAAAAATGAATTTATATAAAATTCAATATAAGTACAAATAGATGTTAGCACTATATTACATATTAAATTTATAATTTTTATTTTCATATTATTGCTTTTTACATTAGATATTTTATTAAACGAATAGTACACATAAATATTTATTACAAATGATTTTATAAAATATATAATTATGTCTGTTTTAGTTCCCATGATTATTCCTTTCATTTGATGTAATTATATTTCTTTTTTTATTTTATCAGCATAATAATATATTAACTCTGTTGGGCTTGGTACTCCAGTTTCATAATTAATTCTTGCAGTATAATATGTAGTTAAATCATCTAATGGGGTTATTCTCCAAGCATGTAATATTGCATTTTGCATAGCTCTACTTATAGTACTATTAGACTTTTTATATTTGTTTACTAAATGTTGTACTATTGATACTTTACAATTTTCATCATTCTGTAGAATAAAATAAATAGCATCACACAAATATTTTCTACCATGTAAATGTGTTCCTATGCCTATTAAATCTAATTCTTTATTTATTTTATTTAAAATACTATCTTTTAGTGTGTCTTCATTTATTTTTACATCAATTATTTTAGTATTACAATCATAGTCACTTAATAATAAAAGAGTATTTATTATATTTTCTTGAGAATAATTTTTCTGTTTTTTATAAAAAATAAAATCTATATTATTTCTATGACAAAAATCATAAACTGTATCAGTATGGATATTAGTTGTTACAACTATTTTGGGCAATTTCGTGTTACATTGTTCATTTATCTTTTCAATAAAATCAAAACCACTACCTTCTCCATCATTAAGCTCTAAATCTAATATAATAGCATCTGGTTTATATCTTTTAAATTCTTCAATAGCTTTAATTGATGAATTTGTTATTGATATTAATTCGACATTAGTTCTATCTTTTATTATATTTTGATATATTTTACATTCATTTACATCATCTTCTAATAATAATATTTTTATTGATTTTTTTTGCATTTTGTATCCTCCTCATCTAATATCACTACAATATTATCATAAATTATAACTTATTTCCACTTATATTCATTATTGGCTATCATCATTATTATATGTTTTTTATATAAAATAAAAAAATATAATATTATAAAAGGAGATAGCAAAGTGAAAAAAGAGATTGGAGAAAGAATAAAAAATATTCGTGAAAATATGAATATGACAAAAGAATGTTTTGCTAAACAACTTGGAATATCAGGTCAATATTTAGGTCTAATTGAACATGGGAAGAATTATCTTTCAATAGAAAAATTAAAGGTGCTTTGTGATCTAACTAACCTTTCTGCTGATTATATTTTATTTGGAAAAGATAAAGATATTATAATAGATACTAAAAATATATTATCAGAGTTTTCTGAGGAGCAAATAGAAGTTGGATGTGATATGTTAAAAAAACTGGCTTTGTTTATAAAAGAACAGTAACGAGTCCTAGACTAAATCATAAGATTTTTAACTATATCTCTTGATTTTTATGTAATTTCGTGGTATAAATTATGTTAGTTTTTTAATAAAAAAAATTAAATTATATAGAATTACCATACAATAAATTATCCACATTACTAAATTTATTGTTACTATTAATTCAAAATTTAAGAAAGGAGTCTTTTATGAGAACACAAATTGCAACCTTAGTTTCTGAAATTCTCAATATTGATAAAAGTATTATTGAAGTTCAAACACCGAGCAGTATCGAGTTTGGTGATTTTTCTGTTCCATGTTTTGCATTTGCTAAAGTATTAAAAATGTCTCCTAAAGATATAGCATTAAAACTTGTTGACAGTTTTTCATTAACATCTGTTGACCATACAGAAGCTATAAATGGATACTTTAATGTCTTCTTATCTAAACAGTTTTTATTTTCTAATACTTTAAATGCCATCAACAATACGGAAGATTATGGTTCTTCCCACTCAGGTCAAGGAAAAACCGCGTTCATTGAGCATACTAGTATAAATCCTAACGCCTCTCCTCATATTGGAAGAGCAAGAAATGCACTTATCGGAGATGCTTTAACAAGGTTACTTAAATTCGAAGATTATTCAGTTGATGTTCACTATTTTGTAAATGATATTGGGAAACAGATTGCAATGCTTGTTTTAGCTGTTGAAGACAAAGATAATATTCAATTTGAAGATTTATTAGCTTTATATGTTCAAATTTATAATGATTTAAAAAATCACCCCGAATTTGAACAAAAAGTTTTTAATTTACTTCACGAACTTGAAAACGGTGACCCTGAAATTGCAAAAAGATTTAAACATGTTGTAAATATTTGTTTGAATGGACAAGTTGCAATATTTAATGAATTGGGAATTTTCTATGACTATTTTGATTATGAATCAGACTATATCTCAAATGGAAGAATTAAAGAAATTCTTAAAGATTTGAAGAAAACAGGTTATCTATTTGAAGATGAAACAGGAAGACTGGTAATAGATCAACATGAATATAATATTCCTCTAGAAAATCCTTATTTAGTCGTTACAAGGCAAGATAAAACTTCTTTATATCCTTTAAGAGATATTGCATATACTATTGACAAAGTAAAAACCAATTCAGATAGAAATATTGTTGTATTGGGTGAAGATCAAAAAACATACTTCTTGCAAATAGCAGCTGCATTAAAAATGCTGGGCTATGTTCCGCCAGAAGCAATACATTATGCTTTTGTACTTTTGTCAGATGGTAAAATGTCAACTCGTGAAGGAAAAGTAGTACTTTTAGAAGATTTTATGAAAGAATCATTCCAGAAAGTTTCAGATAGTTTATTAAGTAGATATGGAAAAATAGATACTGAAAAAGCAAAAAAGATTGCGTATGGTTCTGTTAAATATGCAATATTAAAAACATCTAGCGAAAGAAATGTTGTTTTCGATTGGAAAAATGTATTAAGCTTTGAAGGAGACTCTAGTCTTTATATCCAATACAATTATGCAAGAATTATGTCTATGCTTAACAAACAACAACCTTCTAAAGATATAGATTTTTCACTATTAAACAATTCTATTGAATATGAATTAGTTAGAAAACTATCTGAATTTAAGGATGTAATTGAAAAATCTGTATCTAACCTTACAATCAGTGGAATTGCATCCTATGTTTACTCGCTTACAAAATTGTTTTCAAAATACTATCATGATTGTAAAATTATAGATGAAGAAAATCCTAATCTTACAAATGCAAGATTATATTTAGTTAAAGCAATTAGTAGAGTAATTAAAAATGGTTTTGAAATTCTTGGAATAGAAGTTTTAGATCAAATATAAAAAAGGAAGAAATATAAGTTTCTTCCTTTTTTAATTTTCTAATTCATTCGAATCATGTATCTTCTCGAATTTTTGATGGAGTTGGTCTTGTTTGTATTTTTTCATCAACTTATCAACTACATTTGTTTTTTGATTAAACTGACATTTTCTTAAATCTTGTATGATCTCGTAAAACTTCGTTTCAAATTCTTGAAGTGACATATTAAACCCTCTAGGGATTTATAATAAAAAGATAGAAGATAAAGTAGTAATATCCCCATTATAAATTATTGATGTGGAAACTTTATCAGAAATCAGTATTTGACTTTAATATGCATTGCTGTAGCAAGTTATAATTTTTATCCATTATTCTTCTTATCTCATTCTCATAAATTGACATTATTTTGTTGTTGATTATCAGGAATAATAAAATCTCCCCACAAACAACAAAACATTTGCTTTTCCAGCATATACTTTTTTGGAACATAAGGCTTAGGTAAAAACTTTAAAAAAAGCTCTATATTTTCTTTTGAGTTTGATACAACTATTTCATAAAAATTAGCTGAGTTCCATATAAGTGCTCCATATTTGTAGAGTTTTGAAGCAGCATTTATTAACTGATTTTTAGTAACTTGTCCTTTTTCCATTGTATCTAATATATTCTCTTTTTTCTTTTTAATTTGTTCCGCTTTAAAATAATGAGCTTTAAATCCATCTTTAATTTTTTCCATCATACTATAATCATCATAATTATCTGCGTTTAACTTTTCAAATAATATTAGTAACCCATCTGGTTTTAATGATTGTGATACATACTCTATTTGCTCTAAACGATTATTTCCATACATTTGAAACGTAGTATTTTCCCATATTACATCAAACCCCTTTCTAAATGCAGGATGAAACTTTTGAGACATTAAATAATCTGGACAAATGTCAATAAATGCGCCATGATGAAAAAAAGAAAAGGGATGCGAAGGAGATTTTTCAAATTCCACTTTGTTTCCTAAATTTGGGGAATCCGTTAAAGTCACAATAATCCCATCGGTATATTCTGCAAGAGTTCTAGCCCTAGTTCCATCCGCTGAACTTGTTTCCCAGTATGTTAATGGTTGTTCATTTGTTGCTCCTTTATATTTAGCAAACTCAAACAAAGCTTTATCAACTCGTAAAAATTCTTCCGTTAAATATGGAATACTAGAAATTCCATGTTTTAGAAAAGTACAAAGATTCTTACGAAATATTTTTTCATGTCGCAAATACTCACTTGATTCATTTAAATATTTTTCATTTGTTTTGGGAAGTTTATATGGAACTTGGCTACTACCTTTAGATATTTGTTCGAAATTTTCAAATAATTCATTTAGACGAGGTGATTTACGAATTTTATCACAAAACTCATTATCATTTAATTTTATTTTCACTTTTCCTAATCCTCCTATTAAAATTTCTTAATTCATTTGAACTTAGTGAACGCGCCATGTCAGGAAAATATATTTTTTCCCCAGATAGTAGGTCATATTGAGTAAGTACCGCTGGGGTTACTATTTTTGCTTTTTCTATATTTTTCTTTTCTTTAATAATATTGCATTCTATTTCAGTAATTCCAACAACCTCCATATTTTTATACAAAAGATAATTGAACACTATTTGATTTAATATTTTCCTTTCAACACAAATCCCTTTATCTATTTTTTTCTTTATGTCGCTTACAGTTTTGATAAATGATTCTGGAGCATTAATTGAATCAATACTTTTGATTAATGAAATAATATCTTTGTCTAATAAAGACATAACATATTCTGAAGTTTCTTTTTGGTGCTTTTTCCAAAGCGTTCTTTTTTGTTCAACCAATCTGTTAATTGTTATATCAGCTAAAAAGGATTCTTTTAAGATTTTTTGTTCTCTTTCAGTTTCGCAAATAAAACAATGTAAAGAATCAGTAGGTACAATTAAAATTTCTATTTTTTCTGGAATTAACTTTGTCCAAATATGTATTAACAAATTAAAAATTTCGTTCATTGCAAACCTATGTTGATCTGCTAAATCTTTATTTTTTACCATATAATTAATCATTTCAAGACCTGAAAAATGAATAGCTTTAATATCTTTAGTCTCGGAATTTATATTATTCCAATTTATATCACAAAGAGTAATTAACGAAACATCTGTATCAACATCCAATGTAATTATTGGGGAATAATTTACTTTTTTTCCTTGAAGGAGTTTTTCAGTATATTCTAGACCTGAAATTACTAAATCAGGGATTTGAGAAATTTCAATCCTACGTTCATCTCCAAAATCATCATAAAAGTAAATTTCTTGATTTTCACTTCTATTAAACTTAAAAACTTTACCATCTTCCTCTATTAATTTTGCAAATGAATGAGGTCGCTCTTGTGCAAGTATTTTAAATGCTTGATAAATAAATGCTTTTTGCTTCAACAAATGAGTAGATGTCAGTTTAATACTATTTGGAAATAATGATTCTAAATTTTTATAATGGAACGATGCTACACAATTATTCTCTTTAGATAATTCATTAGTTAAATATAAATGAGTAACTGGTAAATCATCTTTGGTACTTAAAGCCATTTCATTTCTATTTTTAATTTTGTATGCAGGTCGATACACGCGCATAGAACCTTTTGCATATTCATCTAAAATAATCGAAAAACCTTCTTTTGCTAAAAAAAGTGTTTGAGAATCTAGATTTCCAACATGAGCACTGCGTAAAACGCTACAATTATTTGCTTTTAATTGGTGAATATCATCTAATGACAAATAACCGCCATCCTTAATTGATAATATAACTTTTTTCATTTTTATTTCCAGTCCTCCAATCTAATAATATATAATTATTGCTTTTGACCAAAATTAGTTTTACTATGGACAACTTTGATATTGGTGCGATTATCAGTGTCATTCAACAACCACAAAGAACGACAATAGTTATAAACAATAACATACTAACTGATATAAGTATAACATCATTTAATGATTTATATATTTAATAAAAAAGACAAAATCACATGGTAATCTTATCTCTAAATAATATAGTAAAAAACTATAAGTATAACAAAACGAAGCAATTATATCTTTTGCTTTGGCTATTATATATTTTATTAATTTTTTCTTGCCAACTAAAATTTTCATATTTTTCAACTTTCATTTAATTTTATTTATTATATATTGCCTTGCAAATTATGTCAATATACTTTTTCCATTTTTTTCCTACTTTTTTCGACATATAACGACTTTTATATTATTCATCTTTCAATACATTATTCTATATAACTCATTCACAGTTACCTTTAATGCATTAGATAATTTTATTGCATTTAATAAATCAGAGCCATTTTTAAATTATTTTCAAGTTTCATCACCTCATAAAATTTATATTTGAACTACTCTTTTAGTAACATTTTTCTTTCTAAATATAAATCATTTCTTTCTATACATGATTCTAAAGAGTATAAAACATTTATATATCTTTCATAAGGTTTTATATATTCTAATATACTTGGTTTCCAATCTTTTGTATCTAAGGATTCATCTAACTTTTCAGACAATTCAATTATATTGTCTCTTTCTAGCATACATATACCTCCTCTTATTTATTTAGCATCTCGTTTTACCAGTAAAACTGGAATATCATAATTTTAATATAAAATCAATAAAAATTGAATTTGAGGGAAGAATAATTTTATGAATAAAATTATTAAATATGATGATAAATTAAATGTAATTGGAAATAAAGTTAGAAAATATAGAGAATCTAATAATTGGTCCTTAACTCAATTATCAAATGAATTAATGTTTATTGGATTAGATATTCCCAAATCATCTCTTATGAACATTGAAACTGGAAAAAGGATTGTTAAGGAATATGAATTTTATGCACTATGTAAAATTTTCGGTGTAACTATGGAAGAAATGTTAAGTGATTTTATAAATGAATTAAAATAAAATTAACAAATAGAAAAATACCTTAATCGTTTTCTATAAACAATTAAAGTATTTTTTAGGCATTCTTTATTTTTTATTTTCTTCTAAATATTTAGTAATTTTTTCAATATAAGGTTGATCTTTAGGTGCATTTCTCTTTTTCTTAAAAGCAAGTATTCTGTTTAATTCCTCTACATTATATCCATCTATTTTTCCATAGTAAATTTTTCTTTAGGATTTGAAACCACTTCTATAAGATCTGATATTCGATAAAAACCACATTCATTTTTGTCTTTTTCTTCAAGCTTATATTCCTCTTTTAATCTTGCAAATAATTCTTCGGAAACACACAAATCTAAATCAGCAGTAGTATCTTTGATTCCAAACATAACCAAACTGCCTCCACCTAAAATATAATATTCATCTTTTGGCATATCTAAACTTTCTACTAATTTTAATAATTCTTCCTTATTCATATTATTTATCAACTCCTTCACTTTGACAACCTGCAAATTTCGGAATGATTCCTGCATCAATATATCCACATTGTTCTGCACACCAACTTACAAAACAAGCAGTAAATATTAGTTATTTTTCACACCTTTAATTCCTTTAACACCTTTTAATCCACCACTTGTATATCCTGATAAAATATTACTATCAAATGAATAAGTCATCTGCTTGTCTTCTCTGTTTCTTTTTAAACTTAAATCTATAAGCTTGTCTAATAAATCTGTATAATTTAAGTTTGTAGCTCTCCATAAATGGAAAGATAATGAGCCTGGAATTGTATTAACTTCATTTACATATATTTTATTTGTATCTTCATCTATCATAAAGTCTATACGAATTACTCCGCTACATCCTAATATTTTAAATGTTTTTATTGCTAAATCTTGTATTGTTTGTTTTTGTTCTTTAGTAATTTCTGCTGGTAATTTTAAAACTCCTGCATTCATTGAAGTTTTACTTCCTGCCATTTTTCCGCCTGTTTTCTTTCCACCTGATATATATTTATCTGTATAGCTTAATATTTCATCTGTTTTTACTGGTTCTTCACATTCAGATGCCATTGCCTCTTCATAATCACCTATTACAGAACAATTAACTTCTTTTAATTTTACAATTACTTTTTCTACTAATATCTTCTTAGAATATGAAAATGCATTTTCTATTGATTTTTGTAATTCTTCTTTATTTTTTGCTATTTCTATACCAACACTAGAACCTAAGTTTACTGGTTTTACTATTACTGGATATGGAATATCTTTTTCTACTTCTTCTATAATGTTTTCTACACTATCATTAAAATCTTTTAATGTAAAACATTTGCAATCTAATACTGGAATATTATTTTCTTTTAATAAACATTTACAAACATATTTATCCATTCCTACAGCTGATGAAATAACATCACAACCTACATATGGTAAATTAAACATTTTTAAATATCCTTGAATAGTACCATCTTCTACATTTGTACCATGAACAATTGGAAAAGCAATATCTATGTAATCATATATGCTTTTTTCAAAAAATCTTTTATTGCATTTTAGTAAAGCAACTTTATCACCTTTTTGGGCTAAAGTAACTTCTATGCTATTATTTAATAGACTGTTAATATCTTTATATTGTCTTATGTCTCCAATGAACTCTCCACAATACATTTTATTGTTCTTTGCTATATAAACAGGAATAATATCATATTTTTCTTTATTTATATTTTCTATTGCTTGAATAGCAGTAATAATAGACACTTCATGTTCTACACTTTTTCCTCCAAAAAATACACCTAATTTAATTTTCATTATTAACTCCAACCTTTCTTTTATAAATTATAATTATCTGGTAAATCATTTTCTAATAAAACTGTTATTTTATTTTGTACTTGTAAACTTCCAATTTTTTGCATAGCTTCTTCAGGTGAATTAACTGTAAATACTTTGTTTTCATCATAGCTTTTAGATTTAATTCCTTCTAAAATTGGTTTTGAATGTTTTTCTCCTACTAAGAATATGTAATCACAAACATTTGCAGCATATTCTCCAAGCTCAAAATTATATTTTTCTTCCAATTCACCAAGTTCTATTAGTCCTGGTGTTACAATTATTTTTGTTCCTTCAAATTCAGATAATGTATCTATAGCTGATTTTGAACTTACTGGATTTGAATTATATGAGTCATCAATTATATTTAAATTGCCATGTGGAATTAGCTCTAATCTATGTTCAACTCCTCCGAATTTCTCTTATTTTAGGAACTGTTTTTTCTATATTAATTCCTAAATAGTTTGCAACTGCAATAGCAGCAGTAATATTTATAATATTGTGTTTTCCAATTAGTTTTGTTTTAAATTCTATTTCCTTATTATTATTATCTTTATCTAAAAGTTTAAATGTTAGACCATTTGAAGATGATATTAAATTATATGCATTGTAATCTAAATCTTTATTTTCGACTCCATATTTTATTACTTTCATATCTGGATTTTGTTTAGCTATATATTCATTATTGTAATTTAAAAATACTACTCCATTATTTGCTTTAACACTATCTGCTAATTCAAACTTTGTTTTTATAACATTTTCAATAGATTTAAAACTTTCTAAATGTTGTGGTCCTATAGATGTTATAACTCCAATTTTAGGATTTACTAAATCACAAATTTCTTTAATGTCTCCAAGTTTTGTTGCCCCCATTTCACATACAAAAATTTGATGTGTTGGTTTTAAATTTTCTCTTATTGTTTTTACAACTCCCATTGTTGTATTATAATTTTTTGGAGTAATTAACACTTCATATTTTGAAGATAATGTTTTATCTAAGAAATTCTTTACACTTGTTTTTCCATAGCTTCCTGTTACACCAATTATAGTTAGATTTGGCATACTCTTTAGTATTTTTTTTGCATCATTTATATACCACTTTCTTACCATATATTCAATTGGTGAATTTATTAAATTTACAATATTACAAATTATTGGTGACAAAATATTTAGTATTGCAAGCTTTTGCCAAATAAATTTATCTATTCCAAAAATCAATATTCCTATTACTATTAATATTAATTCTGTAATAAACATTCTTTTTACTCTACTTGTAAGCTTTAAAGATATTTTAGATTTCCCTTTAGGTATATTATAAAAAATTGAATTTCCTAAAATTACAATTGCAACTATATCTGTTACTATATTATTAATTAAAAGTAATCCACTTGGAATTAGTACTAACAAAACTTGAAGTACTACCTTTTTTATATTTTTCTTCATCCAATGCATATGTTTTTTAAAAAAGTATGAATTTAATTGAAACATATGCATGCTAAAAATAAGCAATAGAATTAAATTTATTACATATTCTACTATAATAACTATTTTCATTTTATTTTCCTCCATTCAAAAATGTATTTATTATTTTATTTACTTGCTCTACTCTTTCCAAGAATACATAGTGAGAACAATTTTCAAACTTTACAAGTCCTGCATTAGGAATTAGTTTTTCCATAAGTATTGCATCTTCTATAGGTGTTGCGGTATCTTTCTCTCCCCATAATAATAAAGTAGGAACTTTTATATTAGGCAATTCTTCTCTTAAATCTTCATTAATTAATTTAACCATTGATTGTTTCATAATAGGACTTGCATTTCTATAATCTGCTGAACCAAATTTATTTTGAAATTTAGTAATTATATTTGGAAATATTTTCTTTAACGGCTTTAGCTCAAATATTCTTTTGCCTATTTTTAATATTTTTGTTTTTAACTTTTGTTTTGTACTTTTTTCATGTACTATTCCTGCACTTCCTATTAGTATAATTTTATCTACATTAAATTTCAAGGCTTTTCTATTCATCATTCTTATAATAATTCTTCCACCATTTGAATGACCTATTAAATCTATTTCTTTAATTCCTTGAGATTCTATAAACTCTAAAATAAAATCTACATATTTATTTAAATCCCACACTTCTTTTGGTTCTTCAGATTCTCCATATCCTGGCATATCTAAACAATATATATTAGCATATGATGAAATAGAATCTATTAATGTATTATATGTATTAATTGTGGTTCCCCACCCTGGAATAATTAATACTGTTTTGCCTTCTCCTTTTTTTATATAGTTCACTTTTAAATTGTTTATAATCGTTTCTATAATAATCACTTCCTTCGTTTTATTTAAAATATTCATAAATTATGTCATAATCATCTATATCATTGAAATGCCACCATTCATAAGCAAATGGATCAAAACCATTTTTTACCATAACATTTTCTAGTAATAATACATTATTTCTAGTTTCTTCATCTAATTTATCATAATAATTTCTGTAACTTTCTATTCCAAAATGGTCAAACTCTGTAGGCATTTTTATTTCTTTATTATCTAGAGTATATAAAGTAATATCTACAGCCGAACCCTTACAGTGATTACTATTCCCCTTTTCGGGATTAGCTACAAATCGTTCATCTGGAAATATATTCCACATTTTCTTTTGAAATATGATTGGTCTAAATGCATCCCATATTTTTATTTTAAATCCTAAATTATTAAATTCTTTATTTGCATTTAATAATTTTTTAGCGGTACCTGCTCTTAGCATACATATTGGTTCCGAATACAAAACTTGTTTGGTAAAATTATTTGATGTTGCGTATATAATGTCTATTGCTAAACCATTGCTTTCACTCAATTCTTCCATTTTATATTTTCTTATAAATTCTTGTTTATTCAAAAGAATTTCACCTCTATTATAAATATTTTTTATTTTATATTTTATTGATTTATACATCAACTCACTATATTTCACATTTTCAAAATCATTTCACGCAAAATTCACGGTATAAATTGACTATTACTTAATTTGAGAATATAATAATTATTATCATTACATATCAGAAAAGTACATTAAATTCGTTAATGGAGGATCTAAAAATGTTAAAGAAAAATTTTATAAAACTAAATATAAATGATAAATATCTTTCTTTAGGTAACTTTTTTAGAGTTATAAAAGAAGAATCAAATAATCCAAAATCATTTTGGCAATCAGATTTATTTTCAATAATTTTTGATACAGATAATATTGCAGATAGTACAGTAAATAATTACTGCACAGGTCTTCGTGCAATAAATCCTAAATATAAAAATTATTTTAATAAAATAAGGAATGATTTTGAAACAGATATAAATACCCTTGTTTCTACTATTGGAAAGATCTTAGAATTAGTTGATGATAAAAATTCTAGCATTAATACAATCGAACAAATAAATGAATGTTTGAAATTAAAACATATATGTACTAGATTATATTCTATAAGTAAAAATGACTCTGATGTAAGTACTGAATTATCAAATTTACTATATAAATATTTAGATGAAAATAACTTATATTATTTTCTAGCACAAGTTTTATTCTATGTAATATTAGAAAAAAAACAGCCAATTTATGTAGATAACTCCTTAAATGATATTATTGAAAAAAATATATATGATACCAATATATCTGTTGAAGATATACAAGAATTTATCAATATACAACTAAATTCTGGAATATGGTCAATAAGAGGAATTCATGAGTTAGCAAAAAAAAATAATCCTTTTGCATGTTTTGAGATGGCGTCTTTGGAATATTATGGGATTATTAGTGGAGCTCCAAGATATGAAATAGCTTATGAATATTATAAAATAGCCGCAAAGCATAACCATCCAGTAGCTAACTGGGCTATAGGCTATTTATATTATAAAGGTCATATTGGAAATAAATCTAAAAGAGATTTATTTTTAGCTTTTAAATTTTTTAATAAGGCAAGAAAACTAAACTGTTCTAATGCTTTTAATAGTCTTGGACTAATAATATTAAATGGAAATATTCCTCATATTCGAAAAAATAAAACTAAAGCTATTGAATTGTTTGAAAAGTCTGCATCAATGGGAAATGTATATGCTTATAACAATTTAGGAAGGATTTTTGAATCTGAGAAGAATTTTAAAAATGCATTTGATTGTTATATTTATTCTGCAAACTTAGGAGACAGTTGGGCCGCAAACAAAATTGGTGAATTCTATAGAACTGGTAAATTTGTTAATAAAGATCTAAGAAAAGCATTTAATTATTATACGATATCTAGTGAATGTCCAATATTTACTTTATGCTATTGGTCTAAATATAATTTGGCAAAATATTTTTATAAAAATGGTAATATAGAAATTGGAATTAAAATGGATATAAAAAAAGCAATTAAATTATTAGAAGATGTTTCAAATGAATTAATCGAGGCTTTAGAAGAATTAATATTTATTTATTATGATTTATATATTAAAAGTGATATTAAATCTGAAGAATATTTAAATAAGGTGAAATATTATATAACAAGATTAGAAAATCATCCAAATTATACTTCTGACTTATCTCTAGAAATTAATAAAATTTTAAAAAATTTAAATTCTAAAAAAAGTCATATAAAATTACCTGAATAAAAAGACAAACTTATTATTTTAGAAAATTTATATACATAAAGCATCCCTCTTTTTCTATTACTTCACTATATAGACTATAGTTTACTAAAAAAGGGGGATTTACATTTTATAATAGCACATTAGAACAAATAGCGTGCTAAATTTATATAAGAATATGATTTATCCTAATGCTACATCTAATATCATCATAACTACAAATCCTATACTTGCTCCTATTGTTCCAATATTTGAGTGCTCACCTGCTTGAGATTCTGGAATTAATTCCTCTACAACTACATAAATCATTGCTCCTGCTGCAAATGATAGTAGATATGGTAATATTGGTACTACTGCATTCGTAAGTAGTATTGTAATTATTGCTCCTATTGGTTCTACTATTCCAGATAAAGTTCCATATAAAAATGCTTTTGATTTTGAAACGCCCTCTGCTCTTAGAGGCATTGAAATAATTGCTCCTTCTGGGAAATTTTGAATTGCAATTCCGTATAGCTAAAGCAAATGCTCCTGCCATTGTTATTCCAGCATTTCCAATAACAGCACCTGCAAATGTAACACCAACAGCCATTCCTTCTGGAATATTATGAAGTGTAACTGCCAGGATTAGCATTGTTGTTTTCTTTAGCTTTGATTTTACTCCCTCTGGTTTATTACTTTCTAAATGCATGTGTGGAATTATACTATCTAAAACAAGTAAAAACACCACTCCAAACAAAAAACCTATTGAGGCAGGAATCCATGCTATTTTTCCTTGTTCTGTAGCCATATCAATAGATGGTATTAACAATGACCACACTGATGCTGCTATCATTACTCCTGCCGCAAATCCAAGTAGTAACTTTTCTATTTTTTTGTTCATTTTGTTTTTCATTAGAAATACCATTCCTGAACCGGATAGTAGTTCCTATAAATGGTATTAATAATCCTGTAATTAATGTCATTAATTAATCATCTCCTTTTTGGATGGTAACTTTCTTATAAAATTTGCACATTTTTGATGTAAAATATATATATTTAAATTGTTCTTTTGAGAAGCCATCTTAAGAACACATCTAATGAACAATTTGTCTTAAATATCGCATTTGTGTAGCCCTAAAATAATCTAAATAATCATCTCCTTATTATTCATTAATTTTATAGTAGTAGGCCTGCCATGTGGACATGTATATGGATTTTTTAAAGATAATAAACTTTCCATTAAATTATCTACCTCTTCTTTTCTCAAATCCATATTTGCTTTCACTGCCGCTTTACATGCAACAGTTGCAATAAATCTTTCTTCTATATCTTTTATAGAACTTCTTTCATTTGTTAACATTTCATCTAATATGTCTAAAAATATATTTCTATTATTTACTTTATATTCTATATCTGGTATTCCATTTATTTTTATACTATTTTCTCCAAATAAGTCAATATCAAATCCTGTATTTTTTAAAATTTCCATATTTTCTTGTACAAATTGTATTTCTTTATGTGATAGATTAACTACCTCTGGAATTAGCATCATTTGACTATTGTTTTTTAGATTATTTTTGTAGTTTTCTTTTATTTTCTCATATAGTACCCTTTCATGTGCAGCATGTTGATCTATTAAAAATAAATCATTTTCTATTTCCACTATTATATATGTTCTAAATAGAATCCCAATATATTTATAGTCTATATTTCTCTTGTTTTCTCTGTTTATAAGCTCTTGTTCTAAATTATTGTCTAATGCTAATTTTTCTTTTTCGTTTTTATTAAAATGATTTGTTAGAAATTTAAATTCATTTTCTATATAATTTTGTTTTTTTTCTTCTATTTCATTATTTCCTAAAAATTCTTTATTTAGCATAGAATTCTTTATAGCATGATATATTATTCTATAATTTTTTTCTTCTTCTTTAAATCTTACTTCCATTTTAGTTGGATGAACATTTATATCATAATAATCTGCTGGCATTTCTAAATTTAAAATAAAAAATCCAAATTTTCCTATTCCTATACATCCCTTAAAAGCTTAATCCACACTACTAGTTATCATAGCATTTTTTATATTTCTTTTATTTAAAAATATCATTTGGCTTTTTCTATTTTCCTTTGCCATTAAAGTGTTTCCTATAACTCCAGTTATTTTTATATTGTCTTCTTCATAATTTACATAGTTTAAATTATCTTTACATTCTCTTCCATATAATAAATACACAATATCTTCTATATTTCCACTTCCATTAGAGTTAAATACAGTTTTTCCATCATTTATTAATTTAAAAGATATATTTAAATTAGCTATTGCAATTTTTTGAATCAATTCCTTTATATATCTGAATTCTGTAGCATCTTGCTTTAAAAATTTATATCTAACAGGTGTATTAAAAAATAGCTCCTCTATTATTATACTAGTTCCTGTTTGGACTGCTATTTCTTCTTTTTCTATTATATCACCAGCTCTTGCAACTATTTTGGTTCCTACACTTTTATCTTTTGTTTTAGATATCATAGTTAATTTAGATATTGCTACAATACTTGCTAGAGCCTCTCCTCTAAACCCCATTGAATATATTGTTTCTAAATCTTCTATTTTTTTTATTTTACTAGTAGCATGCCTCTCTAGTGCGATAGGCATGTCTTCTAATAAAATTCCTTTTCCGTTATCTGTTACTTTTATAAATGTTTTTCCACCATTCTTTATTTCTACTATTATATTTGTTGCACCAGAATCTATTGAATTTTCTACTAATTCTTTTACTACATTTGCTGGTCTCTCTATTACTTCTCCTGCTGCTATTTTGTTAATTGTTAATTCATCTAATAATACAATGTTTCCCATATTTTATAGTAATTCCTTTTCACATGTTTTTTATAAAAAGTTTTATATTGTAATAGTATAAATTCCTAAGATTGATATATTAAATATGACTCATATTCTTAAATACTTAATTAGTTAAATTCTTTGTCAATTATAGGACACCTGATTTTATCATTCATTTCCTTTTAAACTTGTTACCATATCTATTGTTTTTACTTTTTTTGCTAATATTTTATTAACAAATATTGAAACTATATATGTTCCAACTATTGCATATACATATGATATAAATTTTATTTGTGCATTAAAATCATATGAATCTCCAAGTGCTGATTTAAAAATATAATCTGTCATAATGAATCCTAATGGAAGTCCTATTATAATAGCTGCTATTGTTAACCATATATTTTGTTTAATAAATATTTTCTTAATTTGTTTACTTTTAAAACCTAAAACTTTCAAAGTTGCAAATTGATATTGTTTTTCTGAAAAAGATAATATTCCTAAGTTGTATATAATTACAAAACCTAATATTGCAGATACTACAATTAATAAAACTACCATTGTTTTCATAGTCTCTAGCATACTTTGCATACCTTGTTTTAGATTGTCTATACTTTGTATTGCTTTTACACCATCTAACTCTTTTATATTGCTTAAATCCGAATTTGTATAAATCGAATCTGGTTTATATTCTAATCCTAAACTTTCATAAAATGTTCTTGTCATATTTAACTGCTGACTCCCGAGGGTCTCTATTTAATCCCACTATTTTATTTGTATGCCAGGTATCATCTCCAAATATATGCCAAGTAATCTCATCTCCTACATTAAGATTTAGACTATCTGATAACTTTTCTGTAATATATACTCCATCATCATTTAAATTCATATATTCTCTATTATGATCTGTATATCTTAAATAATCTTTAGCATCATTAACTGTTATAATATTTGTTTCTTTTACATCTTTGTTTTTTATTTCTATACCTAAACTCATACTTGTTGCATTTCCATATTCATTAGTTAATTTTTCAAGCTTATCGTCTGTATACCCCTCTTCTAATGAAAGCTTATATTTAAAATCACTAATCTTTTCAAACTGCCAATCTAAATAAGAATTCATTGTATCTAGCATACCAAAAGCACATACCATAAGCATTGTACATCCAATAATACCTACAACTGCCATACTTGATCTACCTTTATTTCTTGCTATATCTCTTAGGTTCCATCTTGTAGATAAAGATGCCTTTTTAAATATTCCTTTTGTTGTTAAATTAAATTTAGATTTTTTTACTTTTGGAATTTCTAAACGAAGTGCCTCTGCAGCTGGTTCCTTTAGTACCTTTCTGCAAGATAGATATGTAACAAATGTTACTAATATAACAACTATTACTGCTAAAATATATACAATTTGATGAATTACTGTACTATACTCTGGCATTTCAAAATATTCCATCTCCATATTTAAGAAGAAATTTCCTAATGTTAATGCTCCAAGCACAATTCCTAATGCGCTTGCAATTAAACTTATATAAAAACCATAACTAACATAGTGTTTTATTATTTTATTATTTTTAAATCCAAGTGCTTTTAGTGTTCCTATTTGTGTTCTTTGTTTTTTTACGAACCTATTCATTGTTGTTATAACAGATAATATTGCTATAAATAAAAACAGTAATGTAAACACACTAGAATATGTATTTCCTTCTTCTATTTCTGAATTATATGCCTCATAAGATGAACTTGAATTTCTATCTGTTACTGCTAATGCTGATTTTATATTATTTTCTATATTGCTTTTTGTCTCATCTAATTTTGAGGTATCATCTATATCTACTATCATAGAATTAAATACATAATAATCTTTAATGTCAAAATCTTGTATTGTTTGTGAAATTAATTCATTATCTGTAATTCCAGTTTTGCTTTTTATTTCATCATAAATATAGTCTTTTGGAAACTCGTTTATTGATAAATATATATATCCATAATTATTATGATTTGGAAAAATTTCTGTTTCATCTTTAATAGAATATACATGATCTGGAATATTTATTAAACCTAATATTTTTTGAGTAATTTTATATTTTTGATATGTAAATGTAATTTCATCTCCTACTTTTAAATTTAAATTTTTAGCTAAAAAACTATCTAACCAAACACCACTTTTATTACTATCAAATTCTTCACCATCTATTATATACATTTTAGAAATATTATTTTGTTCAATAAAGTTTGTTTCTAATGTTACATCATCAAAGTTATCAAGACTTGTAGTTACTGTTAAAATTCTTTCTGCATCTTTAATATTATCTAATTTCTTTACATTTTCTAAATCCTCATTTGTAAAATTTTTTCCAGCAAGCCATATGTCTTGTAAATTGTAGTCTTCATAATAAATATCACTACTTTTTTTCATTCCATCCATATAACTATGAATTCCTGCAAAAACAAATACACCTAAAAACACCATTAAAAAGATTGTTATAAATTGTGATTTGTTAAATCTTATATCCCTAAATATTTTTTTATTTAATTTGCTCATTATATTATCCCTTTCTTATACATTTTTAATGTCTATTATATTGTTAAACTTTACCATTTTACTTCATCAATCTTTTTAGGCTTATCATTAGAAATTACACTTTCTATTTTTCCATTTTTTACTCTTATTACTGTATCTGCTATATCTGCAAATAAAGCGTTATGTGTAACAATAATTACTGTGTTTGCTCCATTATTTCTATCACATTGCTTTTTTAATAATTTTAATACTTGAGTACCTGTTTCTGAATCTAATGCTCCGAGTAGGTTCATCACATAATAATAATTTTGGATTTTTAGCTATAGCTCTTGCAATTGACACTCTTTGTTGCTCTCCTCCTGAAAGCTGATTTGGAAATTTGTTAATATG
The DNA here is from genome assembly GCA_900557195.1 of uncultured Clostridium sp. Classification (GTDB taxonomy): domain Bacteria; phylum Bacillota; class Clostridia; order TANB77; family CAG-508; genus CAG-492. The sequence goes on along the minus strand of USRT01000006.1, from coordinate 61,341 downwards.
TTCAATTAATCCGAACATCTCTTATTGCCTCTTTACTATCTAAATGATTTTTTACAATATCTTTTACAATGTCTACATTTTCTAGTACTGTAAGTGTTGGTAATATATTATAAAATTGAAATATAAAACCTATGTTTTCTGCTCTATATTCACTTAATTTCTCTTCTGAATATTTGGAAATGTCTTCTCCATCAATTATTAATTTTCCATTAGTTGGACTATCCATTCCCCCTATTAAATTTAACAAAGTTGATTTTCCTGCTCCAGATGGGCCAAGAATTACGACTAATTCTCCTTTATTTATTGATAAATCAATATTCTCTAGTGCTTTAAATTCCTTTTCTCCTGTTTTATAAATTTTACTTACATTCTTTAACTCTACTATTTTTTCCATAACTTCTCCTTATCTGAAATTTATTTCATATTTTATCTTACAATATTATATTCATATAAGATTAAAAAGTCAATAGAATATGAAACTTTTTTCATATTTTATTGACTTTGTTTTCAAAACTCGTTATAATTATAGATAATATTCACATTTCTGTAAGGAGGATTTACATATATATGAGCGAAAATGATATAAGAGAACCTATCCAAAAACGTTCTATAGAAAAAAAACAAAAAATTATACAAGCTGGTTTTAAACTTATATGTAAAAAAGGATATTATAATACAAATACTGCTGAAATTGCAAAAGCTGCAGGAGTATCTACTGGTATTGTTTATAATTATTTTAAAGATAAACATGATATACTAATTGAAGGAATAAAAATATATGCAAATGATATATTTTATCCTATGCTAAATATATCACAAAGAAAATTTAATAAAAATAATCTAGATAAAACTTTACGTCAAATGATTGATACTTTTATCGAAAATCATAAATTATCTCAATCTGCTCATGAGGAAATAACTGCTATGACTCATTCAGATAAAGAAATTGCAAATTTTTTTCATGAACATGAAATAGAAATGACAAATACAATTGTAGATTTATTAATTGCAAATGGATTTAAGGTTACAAATTTAGCTGAAAAAGTTCATATTGCTATTGGTCTAATTGACAATTTGTGTCATGAAATAGTTTACCATAAACATGATAGTATGGATTATAATGTCATGGTTGATTTAGTTATAAAAATGATTATGGATTTAATATCATTTTCTTAATTTTTCTAACAAAAGTGGACAAAAGGACGGTTGGACAAGAGAACCGTCCCTTTGTCCACTTTTGTTCACTTATTATCTATTCTTCACTTACAATAATATTTGCTAAACTTATCTTTATTGCTTTATTTAAATCATCAATATTCATTTCCACTTGATAGCCTATCTTTCCTGCACTAAAAATAATTGTCGGATATAAAGTTGCTGTTTCATGAACAATTGTTGTAAATTGTTTTTTCATTCCTATAGGTGAACACCCTCCATGTATATATCCAGTTAGTGGAAGTAGCTCTTTACTTGGAATCATCTCTATGCTTTTTTCGTTAACTGAAGCAGCACATTTTTTTAGATCTAATTCTTCAGCAACTGGTATCATAAATACATAATATTTGTGACTTTTAGAGGCTGTAACCAAAGTTTTAAATACACGTTTTTCATCTTGATTTAATGCCTTTGCTACTTCTACTCCAGATACTGCATTTGTATTTAAATAATTATATGTATTATAATTTATTTTTAATTTATCTAAAATACGCATAACATTTGTTTTATATTCCATTTTATTTAAGTTGCCTCCCTTTTTCTATTTTTATATTCAAATATGCATAAAATTTATCTTGTTTCATTTTGAACAATTAATAATTTGTAGTTCTTGTTAAATGATATGGTTTTAATTGTATATTTTTATTTTTTGCTTGTGAATATATATAATCATTAATTGTAATTTTAGAGATTTTATTATCTAATTTTTGATTGATTATATCAATTACTACAATCATATTAGCTCTTATTTCTACTTCGTATTCTAGATTTTCTTGTATTTCTTGCTTATTATCTACAATATTTGACAATTCATCATTATATTCTAATATTCCAAATGCTCTCATTACCTGTGGTATTTTATAATCACTACATCCGCACCAAATGTGAATAATTAGGCTTTATATTTTCTTTTGTTTCTCTTATGTGTAAAATATCAGATACTAATAATTGCCCCAATTTATAAAGATATATTGTTTCCTCTTTATATTTTCTTTCATCTTTTAAACTTGGAAAGTTTTTAATTATTATATTAAATAATTCTACATCACTAGTAATGTCTTTTATATATTCATAAAAATTTCCATTCATTTTTCTATTTACAGTTTCACTAATATTTTTTACTATTTTATATCTTTCTTCTAATAATGGAATTTCTACATTTCCTTTTAAAATTTTAGCAAATTCTTCTTTTGTCATTTTCGAAAAATCTGTACTATTATTTTCCTTTACATATTTAAGCATGGCATATAAAAGTGCAATTGAACCATCTTCTTTTCCTTTTTCTGTATCAATTGTCCATCTTGGATTTCCCCAAAAAGAAAAATTAATTGAATCATATATTAATAAAAAATTTATTATTGTTTCTACTGGTAAATCTAATATATTATATGGAACATAATTTAACCAATGAACTGTTTTTAGGTCTTTCATTGTACTTATAAATTCTGTTAGCTTGTCTTCATTTATTTTAACATATTTAGAATTATTGGCTACATATCTGCAACTTTTTGTTATTTTATCTAACATATAGATTTTCTCCTTAATTATTTTAATCATATCTTTTATGTAATATTTCAAATAATTTATTCCATTCTTCAGGATGGTTTACAATATCCTTATTTCCACTTTTTATCATTTGCTCAAATTCTTTATAATATATATTTTTTACTTTGCTTACCTCTTCCTTTTGTAAGTTTAGTTTATTAATATCTAAATCCATTTCAATTAAATATACATCATAAAATTGATTATCTAAAAACTTGTGAATTTTAATTTATGATTTTCTTGCTCTCTCAATTTGTTTTCTACATTCTTCTTCCAAAACTCCTGTAACAATATTAATATCTCCATTTGTTTTTTCCTTTATATCAAAAACTGTAATATTTGGATTCATGTCATTTTCACTTGGTGCTCCAAAAATAAAGTTACTTATTTTTGCTTTTATACTAGCAGACATACACATACTACAACTCCAAGCATTTGATATTAAACAATATTCTGATAAATCTCTAGTATTTAATTTTTTACATACATTTGTTATAAGATTTATTTCTGCATGCAATATTGGATTATTTTCAGTTTTGGCTGTATTATGAGCTTTTCCAATTATTTCTCCGTTTTTATTAATTAATATTGCTGCAAATGGAGAATTTCCTTCTTTTATTGCAATTTCTACTTCTTCCATTACTACTCTCATTAAATTTTCTTGTAATACCTTATTAATCATAGTCTTTCTCCCTACTTTTTTATAGTATAATTTATGTCTAAAACATTTTCCTGTTCATCTACAACACTATACATATCAAACTCTTTATTATCGTCTAACAATCCCTTTATAAAAAAACGGTTTAAAATCATTATGCAAGATAATAGCTTATCTTCTTTTAATAGCTTGTCTATCTCAATCCATTGTGCTGTATTTTCTTTGAATTCTTGTGGTTCTCCTTCGAATTCATTTGTAATAAGAACATCAAATATATATTTTCTGTCAGGATACTCAATTATCATATTTCCCTTATGTCTTAGATCTTTAATACTCATTCCAGTTTCTTCTTTCATTTCTCTAATAGCTGTTTGTTTTGGATTTTCTCCTTCTTCAATTTTTCCTCCTGGTATATCATAATATCCTTCTTTTTTACTTCCCTTTTTATATTTTATAGCAACAACTTTATTGTCTTTTATTACATAACATCTTACTGCATTTCTTATTGGCTTTTCCATCTTGTGTCCTCCCAATCAACTTATTTTAACTATTATATAACAATATACAGTTTTATACTTCTTCTCTTAGTTTAAATTTATTTATCATTTCTTTTGTTGCAAATCCATTTGGAGCTACTACTTTTTCTAAAAATACAATTCCATCTAAATGATCACACTCATGTTGTATATCCCTTGCTGTAAAACCTTTTACTTGCTTTACTATTTTTTCTCCTTTCTCATTATAATATGTTACTTCTATATGATTATATCTTTTTACTTTTCCTCTTATTGTAGGAACACTTAAACATCCTTCATATTCTATATATGTTTCTTCTGACATTTTTCTCCATATTGGATTTATCATTACTGTAGTTGGTACTTCTTCACAATCCTTATATGTACATTTCTCTTTATTTATCTTTATAATAACAATTCGCTTATTTATCCCTGCTTGTGGAGCTGCAATTCCAAACCCTTCTGTAAAATTTAATGTTTCTTTTAAATCCTCAATTTCTTCTAATATTTCTTGATTTATATTTTTTATATTTACCTCTTCACATTTAATTGATAAAATTGGATCTCCAACTTCTCTTATTCTTAATACCTTTCCCACTCTAATCCACTCCTTTATAGTCTTTTATTTATATTATATCTTAAATAATACTATACTACTATTCTTCCATCAAGTAATATCTATCTGTTTGAATCTTTCCTTTTGTTACTTTTAAAAGTTTCATTTCATCATATTCTTCTAGTCCATATTCTTTTAATATATTTAATATTCTAGGATTATTTTCATTTGGTATTCTATTTTTAAAAAAAGAAAATAGCTCTTTTGATTCATATTTAGACTTTAAGAAATTAAAACTTCCTATTCCCATACATCCTTTTATTATTGCCTTTTTTAGTTCAACTTCATTAATTGTTAATATATATTTTTCTTCATTTTTTTCTAACTTTGCAATGCAATATGCATTGTTTTCTATGTCTTTCCAATATAAATTTAAAATCACTATATTTCCTCCAATGTATTAGAATTTTCTAGTGCTAACTCTATTCTTCTTTTTTGTGTATCTAAAAACCTAACATATTGGGCTAATGTTTCTTTGCTTATATCAGGTTTATTATTATTTTTTTCAAAATGAATATCATTAATATGCAAAGTAAGAACTTTTTCTTTTACCCATTTTAAAAACCATTCTTCCTTTTTGTAATGGCTAGCAAGACTTTCTAAATCTTTTTTATCACCTATTGTTCTTTCAATATTACAGCCATGTATTCTTTCACTTCCACAGGTAAAATCAAAATCATACATTGGTGCCATTTTTATATTTCTCATCCCATTATCTTGGCTAATAATAATTGATGTATTTCCATTGTTTTCATCTTTATTTGCCAAAAACTTACTCATAAATACTTGCTTTATAAATTCTTTTCTTAGAGTTTCAATCTGTTCTTTTGAAAAGTGTCTTAACCTTAAATATTCTTGTATTTTTTTCTCTATTACTGGTATTTCAAGTTCACTTCCACAAATATCTTTTAGATGAACTAATTCATCACCTTGCTCCAAAAATGATGGTGTTATTAAAAATTCATCTTCTTCTCCCTGATCTTGTTCATAAAATGTTGTTATATAATATTTTGCAGATTGTAATCCAACTCTATTAATAATTTCGGGTAAAATCCTACTATTCGATAATATCTTATTAACATCGCCTTTTCCCATAACTCTATATGAAACAAGTCTTTTTAACATATATTCTTTTAAATCGCTTAATCCAATCCATGAATCTACACAATCACCTGTTGGAACATTTCTATTTATATAAAAAAATTCCATTTTTCTTAAATCTACATATTCTTGTAATTCAAAAAGTGATACTCCTATAGGATTATTTTTATATTGTTTATATAATATTAAAATTTGAGGATATTTTTGTTTAACACACTTAATTGCTATATTCTTTTCTTCTTCACTTTTTGGTATTGGATGTTCTTTATTTATCATTTGATATATTTTTAATAAATATTGTTCTTCATTTAGTTTTTCCTGCATAAAATTAAACTTCCTTTTTATAAATCAATGCATTTAAATTTCTTTCATTCTATAATGACCTGTTATTGGTTCATAGATATTATTTAATTCTAAAGCATCTTCTTCTCTTAATGGTTGTCCTGCATTATGTATTAAATATGGTATTCCATTTTTATTTCTTTTATCTGATATAATTCCAATATGGCTAGTTCCAAATATTACAATATCTCCTGGTTGCCATTCTTCTATTTTGCTTAAATCTGTTGTTAAACTTAACTGATTTCTTTCAAAATATACTTTTAAATTTGGTACTCTTCTAAAATCAATATTAGGATCAGGAGTGCCATTTACCCTTGAATATTTTGATGTATTGTTTTTTATGTCTTCATCTACCATATCTTTTAATGAATATCCTGCGTTTTTTAACGCTCTCCATATAACATCTGTACATACACCTTCTTCATCTGATGGATATCCTCCTGCATAATATTCACTTTTATATATTGGTTTATTATTTGCTTCAATTTTTGCACCCTGTAATATATCTGTATAATCATCTACTCCATCATTATCATAATCTGTTTTACTAATAATTGTTTTTATTCCAAAGTCTTTTGCAGTGTATACAGTTTTATTTTTTTGATATACGAAAAATCCAAATATTGATATTGCTATTATCATAAAAATTATAATAAATATTATGATTATTCTTTTAAATATTTTCATTTTTTATTTTCCTTTACTATTTTATTTTTTATTTTGTAATTAATCCTTTTTCATATAAATCTTTAAATATTAATTTATCTACAGGAGATATTTTATCTAAATCATTATAGTTTAGCCATTTAATCTCTTGAATCTCTGAACTTGGTTGAACTGTTCCTTCAAAACCCGCCATATAACATGTCATTCTTACTAATACTCCTTCTGCTTTTCCATGTGCTTGAGCCTCAAATGTACCATAATATTTTATGGTATCTTTTATTATATCAATAGTTAATTCTTCTTTACATTCTCTTATTAATGTTTCTTCATCTGTTTCTTTTCCTTCTCTTTTACCTCCTGGAATATAGTATGTATCTTTCCCTTTTGATAATGTACTTAATATCTTTCCATCTTTTAAATATATAAATGCTATCTTATCTATTATTTTCATCATTCTGCCTCCCATACTATTTATTTTTTATGTTGTGCTTTATTTTAAGCTTCTAACTCAGCTTTTATATATTCTAACATTTCATTAAAGTCTTTAAATTGATATTGTGATAACTTATTAATTCTTTCTCTATCACAGTCTGAATATTTATCATATATTGCTACAACATTTATATTTGCATTATTTGCCGCTTCTACTCCTATAATGGAATCTTCTATAATTAAGCATTCCTCTGGTTTTAAAGTTAACTCTTTTAATATTTTATAATGTACTTCTGGGTTTGGTTTTAAGTTTTTAACTGCATTTTTTGAATATATAATAGAAAATATGTCTTCTAGATTCGCTTTATCTATTATATTTTTATTATACTTTTTATAAATTTCTATTGTATGTTCATTTGTTGTAGTTGCTATTGCTAATATAAATCCTTTTTCTTTTAAATACTTTAATACTTTTTCTGCATTTGGCTTATATTTAACTTTTTCCCTTAAATAGTTTTCTGCAATTTCATATCTTAATCTTTTTATTTCTTCTTTACTTATATTAGCATTATATTTATTTTTTAGAAAATCACAATATTCTAAGTATGCATCTTCAGATTTACTGTATTTTTTTAGTTTTTCATCTCTCTGTTTTGCTATATCTATATTGTCAATTTCTCCATTTCCTATTGTTTTAATTAATTCCTCATCTATGTAATTCCATATTCCAATTGAATCAATTAATGTTCCATCCATATCAAATATGATTGCTTTTTTGTTTTTTAACATACTTTTTTATTACCCACCTCTCTGGTACATTATCTGTATCTCCAATTGCAATTACTTCTAATGCTTTTATATCATTTTTTTACATAAAAGTAAATTAGATTTAGTTAATCAGTAAAGATTTTCTTTTAAAATTCATACAATTCTTTTCAAATTTTAGAGTATAATTCTAATATATTGTAAATAGATATATTGTTTAATTTGGTCTTACAAGAGCCAAACCTGTGTAGACACTGAATATCACAAAAAGCCATTCAAAAGAATGGCTTTTTATAATATTACAATACCTCTAATTTTCTTATTAACATTTACTAATAAGCTTGTAGAACAATACACTGTGATATAATTTTAATCTATCTTATATATTTTTCCACTATATGCATCTAATTCAATCAATTCCCCATCTTTCAATTCTTTAGTGGCATTTATTGTTCCTACTACACAAGGCACATTAAATTCTCTTGAAATTATAGCTGCATGACATGTAATTCCTCCTTCATCAGTTATAAATCCCGATGCTTTCTCCATAGCAGAGATATAATCTGGTGTTGTCATAGTTGCAACAATGATATCTCCTTTTTTTACTTTATAAATATCATTATAAGTTAATAAAATCTTTACTTTTCCTCTTACTATTCCTTTATTTGCAACAGTTCCATAAATAATGTTTTTCTCTTTTTCTTGGTTTGCATTTATTTTATATATTTTTCCTATTTCTGTTTGTAATTCTAAACTGTTTTCTCCTAAAAAAGTTTGAATTTTTCCATCTAACCATATAATAGCAAAACCTTTTTTTCTCTCTTCTATCTTATTTTTTAATTCTTCTTTTACATTTCCATTGTTTATTAATATGTCTAATATTTCATCACATCCAAGCATAATTAAATCATCTACACTTATGTTACATTTTTGGCTTATTGCTTCAAAAATTGTATGTCGTGCCACATAAAATAAATAATCAGAATATTCTGTAGTATAAGTTCTTAAAAATATAAAATCTCTAATTGCTTTTATAAGTTTTAATATTTTTTCTGAAAATTCATATTGATTTAATATTTCTGCGTATTCATCATCATTTTTCTTTCTTGTTTTTAATATATTCTCTATCTTTGCATTTATATTTTCATTTTTTAAATGTTCTAATCTAATGATATAATCTTCTTTCGTGAAACAAGTATCTTCAAATGAAACAGGAGCTTTTATCCACGAATATTTTTCTATATGTTTAGTTAATAAATTTTCTATATTATTGCCCTTACTTTTTTCTAATGCGATTTTTAATAAATCTAATGGCTCTTCACTATACGATAAATTTTTATAATTTGGACAAGTAGAAACTTTTAAAAATATATTTTGAATTTCATCATTACCCAATTTCATCTTTTTTAGTTCTTTTCTTAAAGCTACTTCTAAAAAACTCTCTGGTCTAGTAAAACCTGGTACAAAAGTATCTATATATTTTTCATTAAATTTATTCATTTCTTCGTGTAATTCTTCAAGATTCATATTTATTAAATTTTTTTGTCTTAATTCATTAATGTATTCTTTTACTTCTTCAACCAATTTAAATTCTTTATCTGCAAATTTTTCAAAAAAATTAATATCATTTTCAAAATTTGTTTCAAATATTTGGCAAGTTCCTTTAAAATCTGTGTCTAATGAATATTCATCACCATTTAAAATTAAATAGTTTTTAGTAGCTACATTAAATCCTAATACACTATCTTGTGCCTTAGCACCACTTCCATATATTTGTGTATTTTCTAAAAACCAATTAAATTTTCTTGTAACATAATATTCCCATCCGCTTATTTTATTTATCGTACTTATCATGTCATTTACTTCACTATACTTTAATGTTGTAATTGGTCTACATTGTAATATAAAAATTTCTCCTTTTTCAATTCCCCATTCTACATCTACTGGAAATGTATAAAACTCCTCAATTTTCTTAATTGAATTTGATAAAGTTAAAATCATTTCATCACTTAGTTTTTGCTTATTTCCATCTTGAATCTCAATCCACTTATTATTTTGATTAATCTTCATTAACTTACTTTTCTGTATTCTTATTTCCTTACTTTTTAGATTATTTTCTTCTTTATTTACTACATATGTATCAGGTGTCACTTTTCCTGATACAATAGTTTCGCCTAATCCTAAAACACTTTCAATAACAATTTCATTTAAATTGTTATTTGTTGGATTTATTGAAAAAGCTACTCCTGATACTTCACTTTGTATCATCTTTTGTATTACAACAGCAACTGCAATATCTGATGTATCATTATTCTTAATTCTATAAAATAATGCTCGTGAACTAAAAACTGAACTCCAACATTTTTTTACGCTTTCTATAATTTTTGTTTCATCTACATTTAGAAATGTTTCTAATTGTCCTGCCCATGCATGATTTTTTCCATCTTCTGAAGTAGCAGATGATCTTACTGCAACATATCTACAATCTAATTTCCTATAATTGTTAATAATTTCATTCTTTACTACATCAGATATCTCACATTTAGAAATAATTTGTACTATTTCTTTTGAACTATCTTTTATCTCTTTTTCGTTATTTATATTACACTTAGCAATTATTTTTTGTATTTTTTCTTTTATATGATTTTGTACTAAAAATTCATCAAATAAATCTGCAGTTATTATGTATCCATTTGGTATATTAAAATTGTTTTGGTACATTTTTACTAATGAAGCACCTTTTCCTCCTACTTCGTAATCTTCTTTAATATCTTTGAAAAACTTTATATTCATATATTTTACTCTCCTATCAAATCTAGAATTATGCTTTCCCAATTCTTTGTGGGTAATACTTTTATTTCAATATCTTCATCAGTAAAATAATATTCATTAATAATACTATCAAATTTCTTGCTTTTTATTTCTTTAGAATTCTTAGCAGATAATTTAATAGACTTGTTATTAATTCCATTTTCTATAACAACTTCTTTTGTTCTAAATGATATAGATATATTACATATTTCCTTTTGAACTAAATTATTAAAATAACTCATAAATGTAGCTAATTCTTCATTTGATGCATCTCCATAAAAAACTATATTTATTCTATTATTTTTCTCTTCAACTTCTTTTAGGTTTTTCTTAAAATTGATAATCTTATCTATATCCATAAATTTTTTACTATCATACTCAAACATTAATATATATTTTTTCATATTTCTATTCCTCCATCTTCTCTGACTTTAATTTTTGAATTTAGTTTTTCAATACATTCAGAAATGCCATCAGAATTCTCCCAATTTCCAATAATGATATTTTTATCGTGGCTGGCAAGTTCTCCAATATTAGATGGTGCAATAAATACAGTTTGAAGCCCTATTTTTTTCATTTCTTCTTTATTTTTCGTATACATTTTTAAGTCTTCTTCTTGTGAATCTCCACCAATTATCACAAACGGAATAGAATATTTTTCATTTAATCTTTTTACTATCATTGCCACTGCTTCTGCTTTAGAATGCCTTTTTGGTTTTACATCACATTCCTTTCCATAAGAATCATAATATGTAACAGTTTCGATATCTTCACAACCTACTATTTTTTCAATCTGTTCACTTGTTTCTGCTAGCTCTGTTCTTGTTATTTTATCAAATACAATATTATACATACTAGTAACACTTTCACTTATCTTTCCTCCATATTGTTCTGCAAGCCTCTGTATCTCACTTCTTTTATCTAATATTCTAGTATCTAGTGTTAATAATTTATCATATCTATCTTTTTGTATAATAAATCCACAATATTCTGCTACTGCTCCATCAAACAAATTAGGAAGTCCATAATTTTCGGCAAGTTCATATAACAATTTATATTTGCTTTTTGCTGATTCAAATGAAGAACCTGTAACCATTGTTATATGTATTTCCGTTTCTAATTTCTGTTGCATAGCTATAATAGAATTAAAAAACTTCTTTACATTTTCTGCTCCCCCTCTAAGTAATAAGTCTGTTGTTCCTGAATAGTCTAAAAATAATGGAATCATTTTCTTCTTATCTCTTTCTTCATACTTTAATATATCTCCCGGTTCACATTCTAAGACTCTACATATTTCATCTAGTGTACTAAATCTAATTGCAGAAATGTTTCCATTTTTTATGTTCGATAAATTTACTGTAGAAATCCCTATTTCTTCTGCTAATTTTACAAGTGTATATCCTTTTTCTCTCATTAAATCTTCTAATTTTGAAACAATTGCCATAACTTATCTCCTCCTAATCTCATGTATTGATTATAACACTACATTTGCATAATTGTCAATTACATATCGTATAACATTATGTTTTATTCGTTTATCATTTTACAGTGTCGAGATTTGTTTTTGTTAAAATTTGTTCTTATACAAAAAAAACAATCATAGATTTTTATTTCTATAATTGTTTTTTTTATACTTTTTATTATTTTATTATTGTTTTTACATTTAATCTATCTCAATAGTTTCTTCATTTTCTAAAATTTCATATTCGACTTCATATTTATTAAACATTTCTTTAATATATTCAAAATCAGGAGGAAAACTTGGGTTATCCATATGAATTGGTATTGTTAATGTTGCTCCTACTTCTTTTGAATATAAAGATGCTTCAAACGCTGACATTGTTAGTCCATGTCCTGTTACAGGAATACATAAGATATTTGCTTTATAGTCATTTTTGAAACAAATTGTATCACTTGTTGTATATAATCTATTTTCTCCATCATCAATAATATATCCTATATTTTCATTTATTTCTTTATCTCCTTTTAATAATGGTTGATAACCATGTATAGCATGTACTACTTCTATTTTTATATCATCTAATTCTATAATATCATTTTCTTTTACAACACTTATATTTAAATTTTTATTTGCATCTTGTACTTCTTTACTTGAGTAAATTTTAATTTTATCATTTATTTTTTCTAATACTTCTGTATTACAATGATCTTGGTGCTTATGTGTTATTAAAATAATGTCTACTTTATTCCAAATATCAAAATATTCTTCTTTATATTTTAATGTACCTGGATCTATTAATATTTTCTTTTCTTTTGTTTCAATTAATAAACATGATTGTGGAAATTTTGTTATTCTCATAACCTATACCTCTTTTCTATTTTTTATCTCATTTTTATAAACACTTATGATTCCTATAATCAATAATATTACATCACCCATAACAATAAACCAACTTTGATAATATAAGTAATATAAACCATATAAAATTCCAGTAGTAATTCCTGATATTCTTACTAGCTTCATATCTGTTTGCCATAAACAATATGTTCTAATTATTGAACCTAATGTTGGTAATAATGATATTAATCCATTCCATGTGTATATACAATTTATAATAATTATACCTTCAAATATGATAAGAATTAAAAAATATATTTTTCTACTTATTTTTTCACTTTGTATAAATATAAAAGTTCTTATAAAGTTAATTATACTTAAAAATGCACCTGTAAAGGCATTTATGAAAAAACCATATATTGCTTCAAAAAAGCAATTAAGTGCTTGTACATATAATGATTTCTTTCTATTTTTTATACAAATACTTAAAATTAATGCTATAAAAGCTAAAATACTAAATATCATTTCTAGTTCTCCAATTGTTTTTATATACAATACTGCTATTTGATAACTTAATAAAATTTATTGCAATTGTTATTTCATATAGTTTTATAATTTGTATTCTTGCATAATATTATCTTTAAATTCATAATGCCTACTACAAATCTTTTTTATTTCATCTCTATGAGTAACTATAATAACAGTTTTATTTTTCAAATATTTTTGAATTAAATTTACAATCAATTTCTCTGTTTCTTTATCTAGATTAGAAGTTGGTTCATCTAGAATATATATATCTTTATCTAACAAAATTCCTCTTATTATATTCAATCTTTGTTTTTGTCCAACAGATAATTTCAGACCTCGTTCTCCTACTACTGTATCTAATCCATTTTCTAATTTAATAACCCAATCTTCCAATCCTGCTTCTTTTAAATACATCATTAGTTTATCATCTTCTATATTTTTTCCTAAACATAAATTTTCCCTAACTGTTAAATCAAATAAATCAATTTCTTGAGAAATATATGCTAAATTTAAATTACCTTTTATTATATTTCCATCTATTTTATAATTTTCATCCTTTACCTCTATATCTCTTGAAAATATATTTAGAAATGTGGTTTTTCCTTGCCCTGATTTTCCAACTATACTAATCTTTTCTCCCTTATCTATTTTGAAATTTGGTATTGTTATTGCTACTTTTGATTCTTCATTATACTTAAATTCTAAGTTACTAATTTGTATAGTTTTCCAGTTATTTATAGTGTCACTTTCATCATCATTTCCTATTATTTCTTCAACTTGATTAGTAGCTGCTTGAAATTTATTATAATGCATAAATAGCCTAGACAAATCTTTTAATTCACTACTTAATCCACTAAACATTGTAGCATAAAATAACAAGTATGATAAGATATCTTGTCCATTTTTCATTTTAAAATATAAATTTATAAGAATTATTACATACATAAAATATACAAAAAAACTTATTCCATTTGACCTCAAAGAATAAAAGAAATTTACCTTATCTAATCTTGGTATTACATCTTTAAAAGTTTTTTCATTTTTGAAATTGGCATATTTAACTGCGTTCAATCTTTTTACAGTTTTTATATTTTGTAAAAAGTCAACATATGTAGAGTTATATTTTGAATATGAATTATTATAATTTTCTTGTTTTGTAACATACTTTTTTCCAAGCCATATATTATAAAGTACCATACAAATTACCATTCCTAAACAAACAAAAAACATATTTAAATCTTGATTTTTTACTTGTATTAAAAATATTACAATTGATATTAAAAATCCATTTACTGTTTCAAAAATATACTCTATAAATTCTTTTGCTTCTTCTGAAATAATATCAATTTGTTTTTTTAAGAATCCATTATGTACTTTGTTTAATTTATAAGGTTTCATTCTTGCTACTCTATCAAAGTAAGATAATTGTAAATCTTTTGCATATTTATTTTCAAATCTTAAAATATATACTACCCAAACATGATTTAATATTATTTCTGTTATTTTCAAACCTATAATAGATATTATTAAATATTTAAGTTTTTCTAATGTAAATGGTTGTGTTGTAAAAATTGCTAACACTACTGGTATTAAATATATACATAAATTTACTATAAATGCATTTATATAACTTAAAATAAATTTCTTTTTATCTAAAATTTAAAAAGGGTATTTCATTTATTCTCCTCATTTCTTGTTACTCGATTCATTATACGTATTTGTGTTACTCCATATAAATAGTATTATCCCAAATTTCTATAGGATATATTTTATTTTCTTCTAGAGCCTTTATAAAATTAATGCTCATATTATATCCTCTTAATTCATCTTCTTTCATGCTTTTTACTTTTTCTATATCTATCCACTTGGCGTCTAATATTTCTTTTTTATCGAATGTTATATTTTCCTCTACTATCTCGGCTACAAATCTTACCATTACAATAGTATCGTCACTTAAATCTACAGAACATATTGGTAACATTCCTTTAAGCTTTACTTTACAACCAGTTTCTTCAAATACTTCTCTAATTGCTGCATCTGTTATTTTTTCAAACTTTTCTACATGACCTGCTGGAAAACTCCATTGTCCATAACATCTCTTTTTACCTTCTTTTACCATTAAAATCTTATTATCTTTAACAATTAAACAACCTGATACAATCTCCATATGTTTCACTCCCTATTATTTACTCTATTTTAAAATTATAAAATCTTTTATTTATCACTATATAGTTTTTACAATAACTCTTTTAATTTATATCATAAATCTAGTAAAATTCATAGTATGTTCTACAATAAAATTATTTATAATATAAAAACACGCTATCTTCTAATGTTGTTTGGACATATCGAAGTTAGCGTATTATGTATGGTTTTTGCTATTGTGATCTGTATCACGGCAGATACATCTCAAGAATGTGCTGTAGCTTAGGCTCCAGTGTAGCTCTCTGGTTTTTACGTGGATTTAAGTCGGCAAAGTAATTTGCATCGCGTACATCGAGAAAATTACAGTCATCTAAAAACAAAGTAAAGGATTCTGATTCATCAACAACGTAATCTTCAATAATAGAAACTGATTCTTCAATAGTTGCTATTATTATTTCTTTTTCGTCTTCATCAGTAAGTCCATTAATCTGTGAAAAATGGCCTATGCTGAATGTTCGAAACTTCATTCCTTCTTCTTTAGCAAGCTCTACAATCTGCTTCTTGCTTATAGTAGCACCTTCACTAAGAAGAATTATTGTGGGCGTTCCAATGATTTCTCCTTTATACGGATTTTCCTTGACATGAAGTCTTGCACGTAATCTTTCTTCGCTCCAATCCATGTTGGCAGGAATTCCTATAATCTGAATTTCATCTCTTTGGAAATCTGCAATCTCACGTGTATTATAGAGCTCAAAAATGACATTTGCAAGAATATCATCACGATTGCGGCCCTGAAGCTCGAATACGATTCCAGGATATTTGTTTCCATCTAATGTCCGAAGAGTAGTAGACGAAACGGTCTCAATTTGATGTAAACTTGCCTCTACAGCAGAGTTAATACCAAAAGCCTTTCCGCCTTCAATACCATCTATCGTCATTGGCATTGTGAAACAAAACTTGATTCCCTCTTGTTCGAAATGCTTATGAATCTCGGCCATTTGTCTTGAAGAGCCATCTCCTCCTGCTAAAAAGATCCATTTAATATTGAATTGTTTACAACATGTAATGGCTCTTTCCAGAAGAACTGTGTCACTTGCCAAGTCAATCTTTCTGGCAGTACCAAAGTAACCGCCAAAAACATTGATAGTTTTTTCATACATCCTCTGATTCCACTCTTTGATAAGCCCTTTCTCTGTAAGGCATCTAAACGAATAGAAACCTACATAGGTCTTTTCAAAAAGCCCTCTTTGTGATAGTCTCTGCGCTAACTGTGAGATATAAAATGCTGCACAGTCACATAAACCTCCCCCATAAAAGACAAGGGCATTACCATACCGGTGATTCATAGTGAATCCTCCTTCTCAAAAATTTTATTGCATACAATGCAATTTAGAATTTTAAAATGGATCTGCAATCTCATATTCTATTGGTTCTTCATTTAGTAATTCTCTTTGTTCTTCTGATAAATATTTTTTATCAATTACAATACTTAAAACAAATTCATCAAAGAAATTGTCATTCATTATATAATAACCATTAACTTTTTCTTTATCACCATAACTATCTTCTACTTTCCATCTTTGTGGCTTTTCATCTATTAAATTAACCCCTGTAAATACCATAACATGATGTGCTCTTATATCATATAAATTCAAGGCTTCTTCTTTTGATAATCTTTTAAAATTTATAGTTTCTTCATAATTATATAATCTTGTATCTAAAATTCCTGATTTTGTATCTCTAAATTTTCTAATATGTGCTCCCATATATACAGGTAGTCCATCTTTTAGCTGTTTTATTGTCAATTCTTTTAAATTATCTATTGGTAAATTTAGATATTTTACAGTAGAGTCTTCATATACACTTCCAACATACTTTTTCTTATATACTTTATTAAATTCCCTGCAATACATTGGAAAGTTTCCAATTGTTACAAAGTCCTCTAGCTTTATACTTAGAAATTTATTTTTAAATTCTATTGGTGTTAGATTGTTAAATACTTTATAATCACCATTTCTATCTTTATATTCAAACTTGAAATTTTCTTGTGGTTCACCAAGTATTTTAGAAAGTAAATTATAGTTTTCTTGTAAAAATTTATTTTTATATTCTCTTAAAACTCCAGAAATTGCTCCATTTTCTCTTAATTTTATTAATTCTAATACGTCTTTTTTTACTTTTTCAGTATATATATATTCAATTTTTTGATAATTTGAACTTTCAACTGCGTTTGGCATATATGAATATGGTAAAATTCCATATTTATTTATAAGACCTGCAAAAAATTCCCAATATCCAACTTCAGAAACAGCATAATGAAAAACATTCTCTTTATGCATGAATTCGAAATCTGTATTTTCTAAATTAATAATATTTTCATATAATGTATTTGATTTTTCTAATTTGTCGAAAAATGCTATGTAGTTATTAGATAGTTCTAAATCTTTAACATCAATATTTAAATTTTTAGCTATATTGTGTTTTATAAAGTTTAATCCTCCATATATCCAACATCTCCAGCTATCTTTCTGGTCATATCTCTTACTTTCTGGTAATTCTATATTAAAAATTGGTTGGTTCTCTATTATAACGTTTCTATTTATACAGGCTTTTTCTATACCATTATTTGTTATTGCATTCTCAATTATTTTATTCGTTTTATCTTGATTATAGACTTTGCTAAAATTCCTTATTTGATCTAATGTTATTTGATTATCCATATTTACCTCCATATTTTTATCTAAAATATTACTTTGAATATATTATCTAACTATATTGTTTTATTTTTTTGCAATAACTGCAATCCATTTAATTATACTTCCATTTCTCTCTCCTTCTTGCTCTGTATTAAATATTACTTTAAAACCATTTCTTTCAAGTAAATCTGATATCATTTCATAATTATAAAATTGGAAAACTCTTCCTCCTAAACTTTCATTTGTATCTACAAATTCTAAAGAATCACCTTTCTTAACATAAAGATATATTAGTCCTCCAGGCTTTAAAACTCTATAAGCTTCACTAATAGCTAAATCAGCCATATATCCCTTACCAATTATAGGCATATGAAGAATAGATGCGTTATGCCTTACAACATCAAAAGTTTCGTTTTCAAATAATAGTTTTCTCATATCAGATTTTTTATACGAATCTTTAGGAATAATACCTTCTATTGCTAAATGATTTAAGTGTTCAATAAATCCATCTGAATTATCCACCCCAATAACATCATATCCCATTTTAGATGCATATATAATATCACGCCCAGAGCCTGTCCCAACATCTAATAATTTAACATTTGAAATATTTGTACTAATATATTTCTTTACATATTCTAACAAAACATTCCACATTTTTTTATCTCGTTCATTTGGTTCAGCTCCTCGTAAATCTGTATAAGTATCACACATTTCATCATAAGTAACTTTAGTTATAGAGACTAATTGTTCTGCAAGAGAATTAGCTTCTTTCAATATACTTTCTTTATTGTCACAATTTTTAGATTCATTTAATAATTTATTAATTTCTTCTATTAATTTTTTAGGATTGTTTATTTTTTTATTTTCATTCATATATAATCTCTCCTTCTATTTATATATTATAATCATTTTATCATAATCGATTTACATTTATCAATCAAATTGCTATTAATTATAGATAAACCTTTTTTTATATTGTAATAATAAATAAAAAATCTCCTATGAAAACAATATCAGAGTTTCTTTTTTTCTGATATTGCTCTCATAGGAGAAAAATTATAATATAATTTTTATTAAATCTTATATTTTCTTTTTATAGTTATATTATATCATACTGCTTTAATCTTTCTATATAATCCTTTATACTCTCATCATTAATATCTTCTGGTTTTATATTACAATATTGCATAATTTGTTTTTCTATTCCTAATGAACATTCTATTAAGTAATTTGCTTTTTCTTCATTTGACCATACTGATAACGGTTTATCTTTATATCTTATTTTAGCATCTTCTAATCGTTCTTTTATTCCTACAACTCCATCTGGAGCAACTCTCTGGTCACAATATGCACATATCTTTCTTTCGTATGAATTAGAGCTTAATGTTTCTTCATTTTTTCTTGACCTTTTTCCATCTAATATTGTTATTTCTTTTTCTGTTAAACCTTCTTGCTTTCCTATTTCTAAATTAATTTCATGGTCATTTGTCCCATATTTTTCAAAGTATTTTTTTCTAGTTTTAATAAAGTTTGTATCATTTGTGAAGTCTTCTGGTATTTTAACAATGTTTCCCATGTCATGTAATAGTGAGACTCTAATAATCGCTTCTTTGTCTATTTTTGGTCCATTCCAATTATCTAATATTAAATTGCTACATGCTGCTACTCTTAGCATATGCATTTGTAGATTTTCTGGTATATAATATTTTTCGTAAATTTTTATAATATTCATTAACATTTCTCCTTATTATAAAATTGGTTATAGTTATTTTATTTAATCTTTTTCTATTATTTCTACTAATATTCCATCAGGATCACTAATAAAGAAGTATTTTTTTCCTAACCTTCCCTTCTTTATATTTACACTTTCACAAATATTATTGTATATTACAAATTCTTTTGCCTCATCAATATTTTCTACTCCTAACGCAAAATGTTTTGTTCCTATTATTGGTAAATCTGTTGCAATGTCTTTTTGTATTTCTGGCAATTCGGTATATTCTTTATAACAAAACATTTCTAAAACTGTATTATTTAATTTTAAGGTAGCTATTTTTATACTATCATCTTCTGCATTCCAAGACTTAAACTCTTTAAATCCAAACATTTTATAAAATTCTATACTTTTTTCAATATCTGTTACACTTATAGCAACATGAATTATATCAAACATATCTTTTCCTCCTATATTAATCTTTTATTTTTGTTTTAATTTGTACATCATATCTTTTTATAATAAAATTTTAAATTAATTTCATGTGCACCATAAAACTCTAATATTTTTTGCATTTTCTTATTTTCATTGCCTGTAGCACATGAAACAATCTTTATGTCTTTGTTTTCTTTCCTTAATTCTTGTATCAACTTAAAAAATATACCATATTTTCTATATTTTTCTTCAATAAACATTTGAGAAATCCAAAGTACTTCTCCATCACTTGCCCAATAGAAATAAGAATATAAAATCATGCCAACTGGTTTATTATCTATTTCTGCAACTAAACATTGGAACTTTGGGCTATCACAAAAATAGTCTTTTTCTATATTTAATTCCAATCCATTTGTTTGCTTAGTATCATTTACATTATTTATCATTTTATTTGCATATATTATAAAATCTCTATGAGATTTATTAGCATGCATTACTTTCACATCTATCATATATTTTCTCCTACTATCTTTCCTAATTCCTCATATTTACCTGTATAGGAATGATCTGTATTTGCAATTATTTTAATCTTACAATCCTTAATATTATTCTTTAAATAGCTTTCAACTGTTTCTTTAGGTTCTGTTAATACACAACTATCTTCGCTTCCAAATATTATTAATACTGGAATTTGAATTTTATTTAGTATTTTACTTTTCGTGTTTTTTTCTCTATATCTAAAGAAATCGCAACTGCTTTCATATAAAAAATCTGTGTAAAATGTTTTAGCACTTATTTTTCCATTAGCAAATACATTAAAGTCAATCAATTCATCTTCTTTGTTATTTTTTACTAGATCTGTTGCAGATTTTATACAATTTTGATATTCATCTCCTGTATATATTTCTATTTCTTTTGGAATATCGCAAGGTGCTAATAATACTATATTTTTTATGCAATCTTCTTTCTTTTTATCATAATAATATATTACTTTATTACATCCATAACTATGCCCTTGTAAAGTTATCTCATTAAACCCTTTATCTTTTACCCAATTTACAATACCTTCAATATCTAATATGCATTCCTCAAATAATTCATAACAACTACCTACTACAATAGCATCATCACCTTTTAGCATTTCTGTTATATAATCTTTTCCTCTATTATTAAAAGTTATAAGAGCATAACCCTTATTTGTATATGTCTTAGCTAAAATATCTATAAATCTATTTTCATAAAAGTTCCCACTTAATCCATGGATATGAATAACTATTTTGTTTGTATTATCATCTGGCATATATAAAATTCCTGGAAGTTCAATTCCATCTGTTGAATTAATTCTAATTAATTCTTGTCTCATAAAAATCTCTCCTTATTTTTATTTGTTATTTTCATTAACAGATTATCATAATTTAACAAAAAAATAAAGTGTAACTGCACACTTTATTGGTTAGTTTTTATATAAAATAATCATTTTGTTATATTTTTTATTATTTTTATTCTAGCAAATATTGTAAAAATGATAACAAGAGGACAATCTGTAAGTTATTACAAATTGCCCTCTTGCCTTCATTTCACGGCATTGCCGTGATTTTAAACTCTCACGTCTGTATTAATCTCTGTGAGAAATTGCTCATTTGCCTTAAGAACAGGTCTAACATATCCCTCAAGATAGTCTGTAACCTGATTTGAGCATCTACCAATGAGATTTTTGGGGTTAAGAATAGCTTTAACCTCTGCTAAAGTCATTCCAAATGTAGGATCATCTGCAATACGATTCATCAAGTCATTTTCTAAGCCTAATACTTTAACTTGACGTGCCGCAGCCCTGGAATGAATACGAATTCTTTCATGTAAAGCCTGACGGTCTCCACCGGCCTTAACAGCTTTCATTAAGATATCTTCTGTTGCCATAAACGGTAATTCAGCATCCAAATGTTTTTCGATAATCTTGTAATTAACAACAAGACCATCTATTACATTAGCGCAAGTGATAAGTACCCCATCTGTTGCAAGAAAACTTTCAGGAATGCTCATACGACGGTTTGCTGAATCATCCAAGGTCCTTTCGAGCCATTGTACACTTGCAGTGTTTACAGCATTTGCTGCTTCACTCTGAACATATCGTGCCAACGAACAAATACGTTCTGAACGCATAGGATTACGTTTGTATGCCATTGCTGAAGAACCAATTTGGTTCTTTTCAAAGGGTTCCTCAATTTCCTTATCATGCTGAAGAATACGGATATCTTCCGCCATCTTGTAAGCACTCACCGTAATTGCAGCAAGACAGTTAAGCACCCTTACATCAAAGTTTCTCGGATAAGTCTGACCAGACACAGGATAAACTTCGTCAAATCCGAATTTTTCAGCAATAATTCTGTCAATGGCCTTAACTTTTTCCTCGTCGCCATCAAACAGCTTCATAAACGTCTCTTGCGTTCCTGTTGCACCACGACAGCCAAGCATTTTCATATTATTCATGACAAAATCAAGTTCATCAAGATTCTCCATAAAATTCTGGAGCCATAGTGTAGCTCTTTTGCCGACTGTAACAGGAGATGCGGGTTGTCCATGAGTGTAGCCAAGTGTTGGTATATCTTTGTTTGCTTCAGCAAAATCTGTCAAAAGCTTGATAACTCCCAACAGTCGTTTTTTGATAATCAGAAGACCTTCACTAATATTCAGAATATCAGTGTTATCAGTAACAAAACAGGATGTTGCACCCAAGTGAATAATTCCTGCTGCCTTTGGACACTGCACACCATAAGCATGTACATGTGCCATAACGTCATGACGAACTTCCTTTTCCCGAACATTTGCCACATCATAGTTGATGTCACAGATGTGATTTTGCATCTCAGAAATTTGCTCATCGCTGATGTCGAGCCCAAGTTGTTTTTCAGCTTCTGCCAAAGCCACCCAAAGTTCTCTCCAAGTAGAAAACTTCACATCATCTGAAAAGAGATGTTTCATTTCCTCGCTTGCATACCGACCATTAAGTGGTGATTGATAGATGTCTGTTCTCATATTCATAATGAGACCTCCATGTATAAAATTATTTTCCGGATTATTCCAGAATGATATCATTATAACACATAGTTATGTAAATTTCAATATGTATACTATTTCTATATACTCTTTTTATTTCATAAATTTTCTGAAAACTATTCTCTAGAGTAGAAACTTTATTCTATATTTATATCAATCCTAATTTCTTAAAAAATCTCATTGATGGCTCATTATGTTTATAGTTTAATATTTCCTCTTTAGATAACCATATTATCTCTTTGGCATCTGAATCTGGATAACCTGTAAATTCTTGTATTTCTGATGTGAACCTTAAAAAGATAAGCTGTGTCATTTCTCCCTTATACATTAAAATATCACTATCAAAATCAAATGGTATAACTTCATTTAATTCTATATGTACTTCTTCCATTACTTCTCTTTTTATAGCTTCTTCTAATGTTTCATTTTCTTCTAGTCCTCCACCTACTATATGTAAACAGTCCTGATAAGCTCCTCCTTCTTTATTTTGTTTTATAAATAAGTATTTATCTTTGCATTTTATTAATGTACTTACAATAATTCTTCTATTCATCTTATGCTCCTTTCAAATATTCCTTTTTTGGTTTTATACTTAATTTTTACTTATAGTATCATAAAGATAAGAAAAAAGAAAGTGCTTTTATATACACTTTCCGTTGAAATTATTAAAATTTGATTAATTATCTTTAATAAGTTTTATATAGAATTATTTTCTATTCTTTTCCCATATATTTCTTACTAACTTTAAAGATAATGTTGATAATGTAAAACCTATTACTGGTACTAGTGAACTTAAGAATATATTACTAATCTTATTTATTAATAAAGAATATATTATTACAACTATGTATGTTAATACACAAATACAAATTTTTCTAGTTAAGCTTGTTTCCCAAGCTTTATCTAACTCTACTTTTTTATTTCTTTCTTTTATTTTTAATATTTCATTTTCTAATTCTTTATTGTCCATATTTTAAATTTCCTCCTATTATTATATATATTACATATTTTTGAAATTATATATCAGACATTTTTTCTTTTAATTTAGCCAAATTCTTTGATATTCCTATTACTTCTATTGGAATTTCTACTAATTTATTATCTACTGCCACATAATTTGTTATTTTAATATTATCTAAATTAATAGCATTTTCTAATTCTTTTACTACATAATGAAGTTGTATACAATGAGGTGATTTATCTACTGTAGCAAATACTAGTTTTTTTATTTTCCCTCTTGCAAGCATTCCTATTACTTTAGTTACAACCATATTTAAATGTTCTTTTTCCAAACATACTTCATAAATATTAGAAGATATTTTATTTAATTCTTTATATGCTTCTGGTGCCATTTGTAACAAACAGCTTCCTACAATTATCATTGTTTCTTGGATATCGAAACAGTTCGTCTTTAATAAATCTTTCATTATTTTATCCCTTTCTAAAAATACATTTTTTATTAGTTACTATTTTATTTATCATTTGTTACATCACCATTACCATTAACAGGAATTGTATCTCCTAAATATGTTGGCTTAGGTTTAAAGATACACTTTACAAAATCTTTATTTCTTGCTAATATTTCCCTTAATTCCCTATAGGCTTCTCCTCCATAGATTCTTGGATTAGATGCTACTCCATATGCTTCTACACCTAACCTATTTGCAACATATAAAGATCTGTACAAATGATATTCTTGAGTTACTATAACTACTTTTTTAGCTTCAAATATTTCTTTTGCTCTATATATACTTTCATAAGAAGAAAAACCTGCGTGATCCATAAAAATATTCTCTGATGGTACACCTTTCTCTATTGCAAAATTTTTCATTGTATTAACTTCATCATATTCTTCTCTTCCATGGTCTCCGCTCATAATTATTTTTGAAGATGTATTATTTTCATATAAAGAAATTGCCTCTAATAGTCTATCTTCTAGCATTGGACTAGGTTTATCTCCCCATACACCCGCTCCTAGTACAATAATGCAATCTACATCTTTTAACCTAGAATCATCTTTATTCCCAATAATTTGTTTTTTAGTAGATAACTTAACATAGAAATTTATTCCCAAAACTATTACTATCATAACTATTAAAACTACTGTTACATACTTTATTATCTTTTTCATATTTAATCCAACTTTCTTTTTATTCTAACTTATCATTATATTTCTTTGCATATCTCTAAGTAGTAACATTAAAGAAAACTTTATGTACATATTTTAACATAAAGTTTTCTTTGTTTTCAACTATTTATTATAGTTTTTATATAATTACATTCTTAGTAACTATTTAAGTATTGACTAAGATTCTTAATTTCCTTATGGGTTACATTTGTGTTAGGTATGAATAATAGCATGCTAAATTATATTTCACTTGATTAATGCTTTTACAGATTATAAAACAACAGCTCGCACAAATGCAAGTAGCATTTGTGCGAGCTGTTGTTATTTGATTATTATTCTAGAAAAGTAACCCAATTTTTCTTTTAATTCGTCTATAGTAGACGAATCAAATTCATCCTCATCAGGATCATATACGGTCACTTTTCTCAGTTTATCACTTGATTCCATCAATTCTACATCATCATATGTTTGCAAGTCACTTATAATGATAAGTTGTTCTGTACCAAGTTCAAGAGCTCCGTTAATTGCTTGATACATATGTGTAGCACCGCCAACGTCAAACTGCTCATTTTTTAATTCTTCATGGGTTACAATTTCGAATGTATCAGCAAACACAATTATTGTTGTATTTGCATTAAATTCTATTGTTCCCAATAAATCAACAACTTCACGCTGATTGTCGGACATGCTTCCCGAATAATCAATGACAATACAAGTATGCATGTCTTTTTTGACATCTTGACTTATCTTATCAACCACTTTTTCGGGTTCTACCGGAGTATCTTCAGAAAACTCTAATGGTTCTTCTGTTAAATGAACGTCTGTTTTCTTAGAAACTTTCATAACACAATTAGAATCAACCCAACCATTTCGGTAATTGGCTGTTCTGAAGTGTTTGTAGAGCTTGAAAGTACCTTCTGGTGCTGGTGGTATATCTATATCTGTAGTGGATTCATCATACTCAGAAACAAGAACTCTTCCTTCTTCATCTAAGTATGCATATCCATTAATCCCTGCATAACAAGGATTTACTGTATACGGATTGTCTTCGCATACAACACCTCTCCGACCAGTTCCAAAACCGGATGCGGACTCGTAGTATATTGAGCCTTTCTGAATTACATATTCCAATGCATCAGTTTCAGCTGCACTTACTACACTGCTACCAAATACAATGCAAATCATTGCACTTACAAGTGAAATTACTGCCAAAAATAACCTTTTCATGATTTTCTCCCTCCATATTTGATTTGCTGCGGATATTCTTATAATCTATACACTAATCAAATAAATGCATATAACATTCTATCTAATTAGATAATTGGGTGGTGGGCCTTACGCCATCTATATAAAAATGTTAACATTATAAATGTTACATTAGGATATATGATACAATAATTTACATAACATGTCAAGTTGTATGCACATCTTTTGCATCTAATGTATGCATTAGGTATGCATAATGTAATGTGATAAGAGTTACTCAAATTTGGACAAAGAGACTGTTCTCTTGTCCAAATTTGTCCACTTTTCACTTTAAATTCTAGAACTCATTAAATTTGATGATGAGTATCTTTTTAATCCTTTGTAAAATATTATAAATGCTATAGTAGATAATACTATTGTAAATAACATTACAAATAAAAAGTTTCCTAAATTGAAGTTTATAATTGTATCTACTGGTATATAATTTGCAATTCCAACTGGTATTACAGTATACAAGATTAACTTTATTCCTTTTTTAAATATTGTACCTGGATATGTTGCAAAACTAACCATTATATTATTAAGCGAATCTGCAAGTACGTCTGCTTTTACAAGCCAAAATGATAGGCTTCCGGACTATACTTGCAAAAGCTGTTATTATAATTGCTCCTGTAATTGAAAAAAACGTAAATAGTAAAAAGTTCTTTATTGTAATTCCATATAAACACAAGCAAATATATCCATAAATAAGGTCACCTATTGCTGATATGCTTGTATCTGATGTTATAACACTTAAAAATACATTTTTAGGCTGTACTAAAAATGAGTCTAACTTTCCATTTATTATTAAATCTGGTATCTCAAACGCTTTAAGAAATACTATATGAGCAATTCCATATGTACTTGCAGCTAACCCCCATAATAATAAAACTTCTTTTATTGTATATCCTCCTATTTCATCTTTCAAACTAAATAATATTATCCATTGAACTATAAAACTTGCATTATTTAGTATCATAAATAATATATTTGTCATAAATGTTACTTTATTAGTCATTTGCCTCATTATATTATATTTAACAGATAATGCTATAACTTTTATTTGATTTTTAGCCTCCATTAACATTTAATTTCTTTACCCCCTTTTTATATAGAATAACTATTAATGATATTGTAATTACTAAATAAATTATCTGTGCCACTAAAATATGTATAAAATTTTGCATACTAAAGTCTATAATTAATTTTGCTGGTCCATATGTTACAACATATATTGGTGTAAATTTCATTATTGGTTGTAAAACTTTTGGAAACATTTCGATTGGAAAAAGTGTTCCAAGTACTAATATTAATTTATCATACACCCAATGGAATGGTGTTGAATCTTCTATCCAAAATGAAAATATACTAATTATTATTCTTAGAATAGAATTTATTAATATTCCTAATAATACAGTTATTAAAAGAAATACAATATTTATAAAATTAAAATTTTCAATAGGTCCCACAAAACACATTCCTATAATTATTCCAACTATTGTAAACAATATAAATTTGATTGTAATTTCTCCTAAGTGTTTTGCTATAATATAAAAAACATAGTTATATGGTTTATTTATGTTGTATGCTATATTTCCAGATTTTATATCTTGACTTATTTCTTTGGTTAGAATTTTATTTCTTGTACCAAACCATAAAACTTCTGTTATTAACACATACCATATCATTTGCGAATTAGTATATCCATTTATAATTTGACTACTATCTGAATAAATATATTGCCATAGATTTAAAAATACAAACATCATTACAAAAAAATTTATAAATCCTAAAATAATATTGGGTATATAATTTAAATTTTCTATTAATGTTGCTTTGTAAATGTATAAATATTTTTTCATTTTTTCCTCCTTCAATGTGCTTTTTTCTTGGTTTTCATAATATTTTCACAGTCTTTTTGTTATAGGTTACAGTATATTATTAAAATATGAAATTTTTACACATCATTTATTCTACCAATATTTAATTTCTAAATTATATTTTTTCTCCTTTATAAATTTGTGTAATTATGTCTTCTAATGGTATATTAGATATATTTATATCTATAATTTTATCTGCATCTAACATTTTTATAATATCTGATACACTCTTCTTCTGAATGTCTAATTCAATTTTAAAACTGTTGCCATTATCTTTTAATATTGTTATACCCTCTTCATTTTTTAAATTTACATTTTCTTTCATTTTTACTTCTATTATTTTTTTATTTAAATAATGATATTTTAAATTATTCATTGTATCATCCATTATTATTTTTCCATGATTGACTATAATAACTCTTTTACATAGTTTTTCTATATCACCTACATCATGACTTGTTAAAAATATTGTTGTATTATATTCTTTGTTCATCTTTTTTATTAGATTTCTTATATTTTCTTTTACAACTGGATCTAATCCTATAGTTGGTTCATCTAAAAACAATATATCTGGTTTATGTATTAATGATGCTACTATTTCACATCTAATTCTTTGTCCTAATGATAAATTTCTAACTGGTGTATTTATAAAATCTCCGTATTTCAAATGTATTTTTTAAATCTTCTATTCTTTCTTCTATTTCATTATTTGGTATATCATATATTGCTCCAAAAAATTTAAAGTTGTCATATGGAGTTAAATGTGTCCATAGTTGTTCTTTTTGTCCAAAAACAGTTCCTATTTTGTGTGATAGCGTTTTTCGTTTTTTTGATGGTTCTAATTCCATTACTTTTATCTCTCCACTACTTGGATACAAAATTCCTGTTAACATTTTTATTGTTGTACTTTTTCCTGCTCCGTTTGGTCCAATAAATGCTAGAATCTCTCCTTTTTCTACTTCGAAGCTTATATCATTTACTGCTTTAACAATTCTATATTTAGGTTTAATTATTGATTTTATGCTTCCTTTTATTCCCTTTTCTTTTTCTTTAATTTTAAATTCTTTGTTTAAATTTTTAACTTGTATTATACTCATATTTTTCATCCCCCTATTTATATATTATACATGTTTTAGCTAATAATAGAAATTTTACAATATAACTTTCTGTATAGTAATTGCATTTTTTATATAGAAAGCCATAGTTTTAAAATTTTTCTTAGATAAAAAAACAAAAAAGCCTTACAAAGAAATCTTTTTAAGACTCCTTTGCAAGACTTTATATAATCTTACTTTAATAAGTGTAGGCAACATTTATATTTATAATTGCCCTTTACCGCTCAAATATATATTCTAGGTAAACTCTTAAATTATGTTTACTATTTTATCATATAGAATTTATATTTGTCAATCCCCATTTTTTATTTTTAACTTACTATTTTATTGTTTTATTATTTTTTACTTTTGAACTTATATTTTCATATGTCTTTTTTATAATCTCATATCTTTGCTCTATAATATTATTATAAAACTCTTTTCTTATATTTGATATACATTCTATATCTTCAATGAATTTTTTTATTCCGTCCATATTAATACTTGTAAATAATCTTTTAATAGCATCATTGCATTCCTCATTTTTTATTTGTTTTATATATGACATATAATTAATTTTCTTGCCATCTTCTTTTAAACAAGAATAACAATTTATTGCTAAATTTTTTAATTCTGTTTCACTAATTTTCTCAATTTCTTCATCTTCAATCATTGGATTTAAACATGAGCCACAATCATAGATTGGAGAAAATTCAGCCTTTCCCGTAGTTTTATTTAATAAGAATCCCCAGTTTCCATTATGTCTATCAGTATTTCCAATTAAACTATCTATAATAAACATATCCCAAAACTTTTGTTTAGTACTTTCTGTGTCAATCATTTGACTTTCTTCTATAACTTCCAGTATGTCATTTAATTCTGTTTCTATTTTTTTATCAGGATTTGTACTTAATGCTAAATTTTCAAATTCATATAATACATTTTCATTATCTGTAAAATCTTCACAAGCACAAACTATCTTTTCTTTTCCATTATATTCATACTTTCCTAATATAGTATTTTGTGTTTTAATGCCTACTATTTTAAATACATTGCTTCCAATATATTCAGAAAAAGCATTATTAATATATGATATATTTTTATTTTTTTCTCTAACTGGATCTGGGAACTTAACTAAATATTTTTTATCGTTATATATTAAAGTTTTCTTTTTTTCTGAACCTTTATAATTGTTAAATTCTTCTATCGCGTTTGTAAAGTCAATCATTACCTTTCCCTCCATATTCTTCTTAACCACTTATTAGTATATCATAAATTATTTAAATTGACTATAATTCAATAAAAAACAATTACTAAAATTGTTGAATTTTAAATTTTAATAATTGTTTCTTTCATTTTTCTTCGCCAAAATTATTATATCAATCGAATAAAAAACACAAAAAGCAAAATACTAGCCATTACCTATGTATCCAATATCTATTTTAACAAATTAGTCATCTCTCCCATATAAAATATATCTAATTTACTCATTGCTCTTGTTATTGTTACATATAATAATTTTATATCTAAACTACTATTTGTATATTGCATCTTACTTGCATTGCTAATTATAACACAATCAAATTCAAGCCCTTTCGCAAGATATGATGGAACAATAGAAATACCAGAATTATATTCTGAATCTTTTCCCCTTATTAATTTTACATCTTTTCTTATCTTACTTATCTTCTTTTCAATTTGCTTACATTCTGGCATATCCTTTCCTATTATTGCAATTGATTTATATCCACTTTGTAAATAGGTATCTATTCTTTCATTTATATTACTTATTAGTTCATCTATATCTTTATTTTGTTTAATATTTACAGAGTTTTTTCTGTCGATTACTGGGTCACCTAAAACTATATATTCTTTTTCAAAATCTGGTAATTTGTTTATTACAGAGTTTGCAATATCCATTATTTCTTTAGTAGTTCTGTATGTTTTATTTAATGTCGTATATGTTGTTTTAACATCTTTAAATTCGATATCTATAAATTTTTTCCAGTTTTCTATACCTCTATAATAATGAACTCCTTGCGCTATATCTCCGAAGAATTGTCATTGAATTACTGTTTAGTATTGTTTTTAAAACATCAAATTGAAATTCTCCATAATCTTGTGCTTCATCTATTACAACATGTTTTACTTTTGCATTTTCTTTTATTCCAAATATTTTAAATTGTATATACATTATAGGAGCTAAATCCTCGAAAGAAATTTCATTATTTTCTAGATTTTTGCTTGTATTTTTCTTTAAATATGTCATTACTTCATTTGAATCTTCTAAATAGTTATCTATGAATTCTTTATAATATTTTATGCAGTCTTTTTTTGCAATTTGACTTAAGTATTTTTTTACTATTTTTTTATAATCTTTTTCTAATAGTTTTATTATTTTCTCATATTCATCAAATACCTTTATTCTGTTTTCTCCAGTTAAATCTTTAATTTTTTCGCTTCGCTTTCTCTTTATATTATCTATTATTATTGGAGCTTTCTTTTTTAATTCAGAAACTAAATTTTTTTCAATTTCATTTATTCTAGTATTATAATTATACATTTTATAATTTTCTTTAAATAAATAGTTTATATCTTCTATCTTCATTATTGTATATCCATTAAAGCAAAAATCATTTTTAGGAAGATAATTATTTTCTACCTCTAATAAATATTCATCCATTACTTTTTTAAAGTTTATTGATGATTTGTATTTTGCTTCTTTTATCATTATATCTATTTTACCTTTGTTTATTTCATCAAATGCTTTGTTTACTATTATAACTAATTTTTCATTATTGTCTGATATTTTTAATCTTTTTCCTATTACATCATATGCAAAATCTTCAAAAGTACATTGTTTAACATTATTTACTCCTAAATCTGGAAGAATGTTTGAAATATAATTTAAGAAGAATTTTGTTGGAGCTATTATCATAAATTCTTCTGGTTTAAATTGTTTTTCGTAATTATAAATTAGATATGCTATTCTATGAAGTGCTATTGTTGTTTTTCCGCTCCCTGCAACTCCTTGAACAATAAGTGGTGAGCTTATGTCTGCTCTTATTATTTTGTTTTGCTCATCTTGAATTGTTGCAACAATATTTTTTAATCTGTCATCTGCTTTTTCTTCTAAAGCATTTTCTAATAATTCGTCATTACCTGTAACATTAATATTTACATATTTTTTTAATTTCCCATTTTCTATTATATATTGCCTTTTTAATAATATTTCTCCTTCTATTTTTTCATCTAAGGCTTCATATTCTCCTTTTCCTATTTTTCCTTCATAATATAAATTGGCAATTGGTGCTCTCCAATCTACTATAATTGGATATGATGTTTTGTTATCTAATATTGAAATTTTACCTATATAGAACTTTTCTATTTTTTTTGCATTTTCTTTAAAATCCATTCTTGCAAAATATGGTTTATCTTTTATATTTTTTATGTCTGATAATTTTTTTATTTGTGACTCTAATACTTTTGCATTTGCAATATTTTCTAGATCATAATTTTTACTTGCACCACTTAAGGCATTTTCTATTTCTGATTCTTCTTCTGTAATCTTTTGAACAATCTCTTTTAATTTTTCTTTTTCTTCTAAAAAAACTTCTTCTTCCATAATAGTTTACTTTTCCTTTCCAAAATATATTTTTTAAAGTAACATAGCTTGCTTACATACGTTAAGTAACTTTTTTGCTCTTATATATTTATTTTTCTAAAACTTAATCCCTCCTCTTTTTATAATTTGCCAATCTCCATTAGCTTTATTGCTTTTTTCTAACCCTCAAAAAAATTTAATAATATGTTTTTTAAAACGCAAAAACACCAAGTATTTTTATTAATACTTGGTATCTATATGATTTCTTGTTTTATACATGTTATATTATAGGTCAGTTCTAATTTTGCAATACTTAAAAATGATAAATAAATCATATAAATACTGGAAAAGTAGAGTTTGACTACTGTGTTCGGAATGGTTACAGGTATCCCTCTAAATTCGTAACGTCTATTTTAACATATCAATCTCGGCTTGTCAATCAATTTTCTTTACTTTATTTGCTTTACAAATGCTTTATCTCTGTTCTCGTCATATCCTAGTTTTATGTATAACTTATGTGCACATTTTCTTTGAAATCCACTAAATAACCATATTCTAGTTACATCTTCATAGCTTTTTGCTATTTCTTCTGCTTTATTCATTAATTTAGTTGCTATCCCTAATCTTCTATATCCTTCTTTTACTGCCATATCCCATATCATTGCTTCTTTTCCTGAAGTTAATGTTAAAATATTTAAAGTTACTGTTCCTACTAAACTATCATTTATATAATACCCTAATATATAGGTATCCTTATTATTTATTAATATTTTATAAGATTCCTGCATTTTTTCATAGCTTATATTCTTTCCCAAAGCATCTTTTAATATCTTTTGTAGTTCTATAAAATCTTTCTCCTGTATTTCATCTATTATATTATCTCTTTTCATTATCACATCACACTCTTATTTATTTTTATTCTTTACCAATTCTTCATGATAAAAATAATTAATATATTTCACTTTATTGTTTTCACAATACTCTTTTATTTGCTTTGATAAATCTTTCCAATATTGTTTGTTTCCTTTAATATAAATATCATTATATTCATTTATAAATTCAGGATACTTATCTTGAATATAAAATAATATTCTAGTTTTATAATCTCCTCTTAAATTTAGATTTTCAAACCAATACTCATCAATATATTCCTTGCTTACTTCTATAATTTCTTTAAAGTTTGTAATATATGGAAATATAGGAGACATGAATAATACTGTATGTATTCCATTTTTATGAAGTTCTTTTAATGTGTTTAATCTTTCTTGTATAGAGCTTGCATTATCCATATCTTTTCTAAAATCTTCGTCTAAAGTATTAATAGACATTGATACTGTTATATTTTTTATTTGTTTTAACAAGTCTAAATCTCTTAAAATTAATTTAGATTTTGTTGATATACTAAGATAACAGTTAGCATTTACTAATTGTTTTAAGATTTTTCTAGTTAATTCATATTTTTCTTCAAATTTATTATAACAATCAGTTACAGATGATAAAAAAACATTTTTGTTTTCTAATTTTTTTATATTTATTTCCTTATCACATTTCTTAATATCGATAAATGTTCCCCAATCTTCTTTATGCCCTGTAAATCTTTTCATAAAACTAGCATAACAGTATTTACAGCCATGTGGACACCCAACATATGGATTTATTACATAATCACTAGCTGGTAAATTAGATTTTGTTAAATAATCGTTAACATGTATTTCTTTTTCTATAATTTTTGGTTCTTCTATATTAGATTTTATTAATATTTTTCCCATCTGTTACATTCCTCCATATACTTTTAAGGATTTTCATTAATGGACAAAGGGACACGGTTCTCTTGTCCACTTCTTTTGATATAAAAATATGTTTAATTTTAGTTACGTGACAAAACTGGACAAGAGAACCGTCCCTTTGTCTACTTTTGTCCATTAAAAATCAAGTCCATTTTTTATAGCTGTATAAACTTGTCCCCAATTATGGACTTCTTTTAGATTCTCATTTTCTTGTATTTTTTTGCCATATATACTTCTAAAATACAATGTTTTTATATTATTTTGCGATAATTTTTGGCAAGTATTTGGATTATCATCAATCATAATATCAATTTGCTCATCTTTACATATTTTTAATTTATCTTGTGTTTTCCAATAATACTTATCAAATTTCAAATTGTTATCTTTAATTTTCTTTTCTACTAAAGTTATCATTTCATCGAACTCTGTTCCTCTTGCTGAAATAATAATAAGTTCATTATTTTCTTGTTTTAATAACTCTAATACTTCTTTAACTCCTGGCAAAATATTTGATTCTTCTGTTAACCTAAGTAAATACTTTTCCTGAAATATATTCCAGTCTTCTTCGCTCCACTCATAATTATCTTGAACCCAATAAAAATCATTATCTTTTGGTTTAGGATTTTTTCTTTCTATGTAATGAAATAATTCTGCTTTACATCTAAATCTTTCTTCAAAATCTATTAAAACTCCATCTATGTCTATTCCTATTTTCATTTTATCCTCCTAATTTTGTTTTTATTGCTACTTCTATTGCCTCTTTATTTCCTGGTAAAAAATCATATTTTTCTAATTCATTACTACTTACCCATTTATATGTATTAATTCTTTTATCTTGAATATCTATATGATTGTTATCGATCAGTTCACAAATATAGAAAAATATTACAGTATGTTGCATATAATCTGGATATTCCCATAAACTTACATTTGAATATGGAATTATGCTTTTTACTTTAACATTGTAACCAGTTTCTTCTAATAATTCTCTTTTTACTGCATCTTCAGGACTTTCTCCAAACTCTATTTTTCCTCCAGGTACTTCCCATTTTCCATTTGCACCTTCTAAACCTTCTTCTTTTCTATTATCTATTAAAACCTTATTTTCGTTATTAAATAAAATCCCCTTAAATACAAATATTGTTTTTTTGTTCATATGTAATACTCCTTTCATTCATATAGCTCAATTCATTCAATGCAAGTAGTCTAATCCACCAAGGCATAAATATTATATCTTTTATATAAGTCTTTTAAATATATCCTTCCAATCCATTTTTACAACATCTTTTATTTTTACATTATTATGTTCCATGTATTCTTTTACTTTTAAATATCCATAAACATAGCCTGTTCTTACTGGCATTTTATTTTTAGTTATTGCAAACATATAGAAAAAGTCATACATCATATCATTTTTATCTAATTCTGTTTTAACAATCTTATCTATATCTTGTATATTGTTTTTAACCCATTGAACAGTAGTATTAGGAACTATTGTATAATAACTCTCTTCTCTACTTGGAACTATTTGTTCTGAAAAATTACATGCTATTCCCTCAGTAATAAATCTTTCTCCAATGCACTTTTCAAATATATCATGTTTAATTTCTTTTTCTCTAATCCAATGTGTATATTCATGAGCAAGTAACATCTTTATATTATCTATCATTCCTAATGTTGATTCTAGTAGTATAACAGTTACATCTTCATTTTGATATTTTGTAGAATATATAGTAGTATCATTAAATCCTAAAATTACATACACCTTTTTGTTAATATTTTTATAATCTAATTTATTTTCTAATTCATGTACTATATCAATAAAAAGTGTGTTTAAATTGATATCTTTTAAATTTGAAATCATTTCTAATAAAATATTTTTATATTCTTCATTTTTTACTATACTTAGTATTTTACTAGTTTGTACTTTTTTAGGTAAAAAATATATTTTCTCTAAAAGACTGTAATTATTATTAAAATAATTATTTATTGATTTTTCTATATCTTTTGTTTCTTTATATTCTCTAAAAAATTCATCACATATAAAATAATAATCCATATTAATATTCCCTTCCAGTATTTTTTTAGATATTAATACCACTCCAATACTTC
Organism: uncultured Clostridium sp.; assembly: GCA_900557195.1. Lineage (GTDB taxonomy): Bacteria > Bacillota > Clostridia > TANB77 > CAG-508 > CAG-492. Next base: position 23,951 of record USRT01000006.1, on the reverse strand, counting down.
ATTTAATTCTTTTCTTGGTATATGATATTTTATTCTGTAAACGAGCTAGGATGATATGCTGTAATTCCATTTTCCTCTGCTTTTCTCAAAACATCTAGTCTATCATCAACAAATACCATGTTTTCTAGACTAACATTCATTTTTTTAGAATACTCTATTATTACATCTGGCTTTAACATTGTAGAACTAATAAAAATTATATTTTCTCTCTTTATATTAGGATAATTCTCTTCTAGCCATTTATATTTCCAATTTATTTCATTATTTGTTGTAATAGTTCCTAAAACAAATATCTTGTCAGAATCTAACTTACTAATAATATCTTGCATTGTTTTTAATGGTCTTGCTTTGTAAAATAAATCTGAAAATAATAAATCATTTAAAGATTGACACCCAAGCTCTGAACATCTCCCTCCATATAATATATCTCTAAATCTATATTCTGATAAAGTCCCATCTACATCAAAAAATACATATTTTCCTTTTAGTTTTTCTAACATAAAATCTCTCCTTAACTTTTATATTTTTTATTGAATCTGCTAGTTTTTATTTTTCTAAAATTTATCTTATTGTAACATACTATAAAATAAAATTAAACATATAAATATCAATTCTAAGAAATTGCAATCAAAATGTTAATTACTTGAATTTAGGCATATACTATAATAGAATATATTATTACCATAAATATTAAAGGAGTAAATACTTATGAAAAACAAGAAAAAACGAGTTTTTTTAATATTACTTATTTTATTAATAGCAATGTTTAGTGGATACTTACTATTTAGTAAAAAGTCTTCGTCTAATAATTCTAAAGAAATATCAGATATAAGCTTTGTACAGGAATCTTCAGTCTCTAAAGAGACTAAAGACCAAGACATTTCTAATCATGTTACATCAGAAAATCTTAATTCTCTAGCTTCTGTAAAACAATCATCAGACATTTTTAGTATGTATTATGATAAAGCAGAAATTCTACTAAAATCTATGACATTAGAGGAAAAGGTTGGGCAGATGTTTCTTGCTAGATATCCTGGAAGTAGTGAAGCAATTATGGAAATACAATCAGAGAATCCTGGTGGTTATATTTTGTTTGGAAAAGACTTTGCAAATAAAACAAAAGAAGATATCAAAGCAGAACTTGAGAGTAATCAATCACATAGCAAAATAGGTTTGATATTTGGTGTTGATGAAGAAGGTGGCTTGGTAACACGAGTTAGCTCTTATTTAAATTTTAGAGACAGCAAATTTAAATCTCCACAAGATTTATTTAATATTGGTGGCATGCAGGCTATATTAAATGACTCTAAAGAAAAATCTGCATTATTAAAAAGCTTAGGATTAAATATGAATCTAACACCTGTAGTTGATATTGCAACAAATTCTTCATCTTTTATATATGATAGAACTTATGGTAAAAGTCCTGAAGATACATCTATATATACATCTGAATTAATTAAAACAATGAATTCAGATAAAATAATCTCTTCAATAAAACATTTTCCAGGTTATGGAGATAATGTAGACACACATACGGGAATTGCTATGGATAACAGAGATTATTCGATATTTGAAACATCAGATTTTTTACCTTTTAAGAGTGGAATTGAAGCCCGGCTCTCCAACAGTTTTGGTAAGTCATAATATAGTTAATTGTATGGATTCCACTAAACCCGCTTCATTATCTAAAAATGTTCTTAAAATTTTAAGAGAAAATTTGGGATTCTCTGGACTTATAATAACTGATGATTTGGCTATGGATGCAGTTAAAACATATGTTAAAAATGGTGAAGCTGCTGCTTTAGCAGTACTTGCGGGAAATGATCTTATTATATCTTCATCATTTGTAGAACAGAAGCATGAAATTTTGACTGCTGTTAAAAATGGTATAATATCAGAAGAGGTTATAAATATAGCTGTTCGAAGAATATTGGCATGTAAATATTATTATGGGATTATAGAATAAGTATGGTTTAACAATTCAAAAACTCCACTAGAGTACTTGTGGAGTTTTTGATATTTTTATTTATATATTTAATAATTTACATTGATCTTTATACCATGCTGGTGTACATATCATAATTATTTTACAATTCCCGTTCCAATAATAAATCTCTTCTTTGTCTATTAAAATAACATCTCCTTGCTTAAAAGATACTGTTTCTTCTTTCTTACAAATTGCCCCGCTTCCTTCTAATATATAACAAATCTCTTTACATTTTTCATTAGTACAATATCCACTTTCTGGATATCTTCCATTAATAGTATTTATACAAAAATCAATATCCTTATCATTTAATTCAATAGAATATTCTAATAGTTGACTTGTATTACTGTTTTTTATTATCTTAGCATTATTACTTTTTACTATTTTCATATTTTTTATATCCTCTCATATAATTTTATTATTATTTAACAAAAAGTACATTAATTATATTTTCATATCTGTCTTTTAATATTTCTCTAGTTTTTGGGCTTAATTTATTATAATCTCTTTCTAATTTTTTTCTTACATATTCCTTACCATCTGAAATAGATAAGTTCATTTCATTCTATATTTCTAATATATCTCCATCATTTGGGAAATTCACGCTATTAATTCCTTCAACATTATAATCTGCTCTATGTATTGCATAAAATTTACAATTTGGATATTCTTTGTGTAGTTCTTTAAAGTCTTCTAATCCCATATGCATATCTGTTGTTTTTAATCCTGTTACATCAGAAAACATATAATCTGATTTGCCACACATTTTATAATAATTATCACAAAAACCTGTATCACATGCATATGATAATACTTTATTGTCTTTTTCTAGTATGTATCCATTTATTGGTATACATTGTCCATGTTTTAAAGATAATGCTGTTATTTTAAATGTTTCTGTTTTATATTGTTCTTCATTTAGTAATTCTATAAACTGGAGATTATATTTTTCTTCTATCTTATCATATTTGTGTTTATTTCCATCACTGTGAGTAAAATTCATTAATTCTATTGTCTTTTTTCTTATTCCTATGGGGCCAATTATAATAAGTTTATTTTCCATTTCTTTTCTTATTTTTCTTCCGAATTAATAAATTTGGAATATCTAAAAAATGATCTGCATGAAAATGTGATATTATTAAATAATTAATTGATTTTGTATAAATTTTTAATCTCTCTATTTGCTTTACTGTTCCCATACCAATATCAAATAATATATCATCTACTAATATACTTGTATTACATCTCGTTGTACACCCCATTGTTCCTGTTCCTATAAAATTTACTCTCATTTATTAATTTTCTCCTTTACATTTTGATATCAATCATACTATGTTTACTTATATCACATTCCTTACAAATCATCAACGAGTTTTAGTAATACTTTATTAAAGTTTTTATTTATATGTATCATTTTGTTAAATTTCCTTTTGTTTACTATTTTTTAATCTACATATGATTTCTAGACATTAATTATTAAATTGAGAAACAATCCATTTAATAACCTGTAACTTTATGTTCATATACTCTTCTTTATCAAATTGCATATTAGCAATACAATACCTACGATTAGCAATATGAGAACAAAACATACATTCATACAATGAATTAGCGTCTTGAATAAAAAATGAATTGCTAATTTTGGAAGAGCATATAACACTATAGCTATTAGAACAGCTACCAGAATCATCTACTTTAATACAATAACTTAAATTTGAACTCCTTTGACATGCAAGAACATATTCTGAATCACCACATCCATCAGTGAAAATAACATTCTTACATTTTCTACAGTCTTGGCTTCTGTATACATTTTCACAATTATAAATTGTATCACTTTTTGAAACATTAATACTATCATAATTTCTTTCTGTAGTAGTATAATTTATCTTATTCCAGAATTTTAAAATATCATCAAGAGATGTTATTTCTTTTTTTGGTCTTATCCAACCTTTATACTCGTCATATTTTCTCATATTATTTTGACTTATGTACTTATTAGAGTTAATTGATGATGCCCATGTTTCGCATCCATCAACTGCATCTATTACTTTATTAGGTAATTTAATGTCAAAGGCAAATTCTGAAAGTACTTGTTCTAAATTTAATTCACATTTTTGTTCAAAAATACCCATAAAAATTTCATTTAACACTTGTTTACATTGTTTATTATTCATTACAACTCACCTTCTTTCTTGAAGTAGATTGCTTAATAATAATATCTTTTAATGTTTCTTTAGTATTAATACTAAAGCTTTTGTTTTTCTCTTTGACTATTTTTTTTGGGGCTATACTTTTCTTTTTTATATTTGTTTCCTTTATTGGAACCTGTATAAAATCTAGAGTTCTTCCTTTAAATGCTGAAAGCATTCTACCATCTTTTGCAATTCTTACAATACATTCTCTATCATTTAATTCTGAAAACATTTTTAACCTTATAGCTACTGAATTTCTTACTGCAACTTCCATTTGAATATTTCTTTCTAAAATAATTGCGTCCATTCTTGAAACTCTAAAAATAAAATAATTTACAACATTTGTAAATATTGCTTTTTGTAAATTTTCACTAATTTGATCAAAATATTGTGTAGCTAAAATTAAAGACAAATTATATTTTCTTGCCTCTGATAAAAATCTATTTATTATTGGATTTTCAATTATAGATACTTCATCTACAACTAAAATAATATGTTCATTAAAGCTGTGTGATTGAACTAATTGTAAAATTTGTTGCATTGTAAATCCAACTATTGTTTTTATAATATTTAATCCAAGAGCCATTTGATCTAATGAAAATATTGTTACAAAGTTTTGATTAATTTCTTCTTCAATATCTTTCAATGAATTAATATTATTCATAGCTGGTAATAGTTGCATTTCATCTATAAAAGAAATTATAGGAGATATTGCTTCTTGATATGATTTAGTTTTTAATTCATTAAAATCCATTCTAAAAAATTCTATTATGTTAGGTTGTATACTATTTTCGACTTTTTTTATCACTTTATTCCTGTATTCTATTTCTGTTAATAATTTTCTTAAATTTACTAAATTGAATTGTCCTTTTTGTAATAATAAATGTATACTATATCTGAGTACTCTTTCCAATTTAGAATTATATTTATCTGCAATTATACTTTTAAATATTGAAATAATAGATTCTGTCATTGAAATTATATCTTTACATGAATTTGTAAATAAATCTATACTACTTTCCTCTGTTTCAAAATCTATTATATTAGTATCTTTCAATCCTCCTATATCATCTTTCATTGCACTATGAGGATCGATTATTACTATTTTATATTTTAGTTTATTTTGACTGTTTAAAGATAAATTCTTTATTATAGAGCTTATTAATTTAGATTTTCCTGTACCACTTGCTCCAACTACTATAGAGTGTTTTGCAAAATCATAATCTTTATAACTCAAATACAATTCATTTTGTAAATATGGAAATACATCTGCCTTTAATATAGCATTTTCTTTGTTACTACTTAATACATTTATTACCTTTTTTGCATCTAAATATTTTGCTTCATCTTTTTGATAAAAAAACCTTATATGTGTATTAAAATCAATACTTATAAATTTATATATTTCACTATTCCAAAATATTTTTCTTCTTATAATTTTATTTTGTTCATTTTTCAGATAGAAATGTGTTGTTGATAAATAATTATTTTGTTTATATGTAAAAAAACTAATTTTAATTTTTTTTATTTTTTGCAATTTTACTGTATCAAATTTATCATACACATCTAATAATGTTTTACAATTACTTGTAAGCATATAAGGTATATTATTTTTCGCCTTTTCTCTTAATATTGTATCTGATTTTTTTATTAGAAAGTCTCCTAATTCTCCTAATATAGGAGGAAGCATTCTTTTTGTTTCTATATAATATCTTATATAATTGTTCTCGATAACTATCCATAAATTCCACTTTCCAATTATTCCATTTATTTTTGATATTTTTAATATAAATTTTAACCATTCTTCACTTTGTACATATGATGATGTTAAAAATATTTCAAATACATTTTTCTTCATTTTTTTATATATAATCTAATTATCAAGATGCTGTACTAATAATTGGATTATCACTCCTTTCTTGTTAAAATTCTTATAATATATATAACTTTATTTTTATTGTCTTTTAAGATTATATTTAATTAAAATATATAAAGACTGACTTTTTTATTTCAAAAAAAGTCAGTCTTCTATTGGTATTAAAAAATCTGTAATTTCATCATGATAATACTCTATTTCTGGTAAATCTTTAAAATTATATTTACAACTTGGCAGAAACTTATAATAAAAAATTTTAGATGCTTTTTGTATATCTTGTGCTTCTTGTGAATTTATTCTTATTAATATCCATTTACTTTTTGGAATTATTTTCTTCTCTAATCCTTCATTTTTCTTATTATATAATATCCAATATGAATTTACATTCATTCTTTCTTTTTCTTTGTATTCTATTAAACCGTATTCAGGTTTTCCATATTGTTTTTTTATTTCCTTATAAAAATTTGGTGCATCCTCTTTTATTTTTTCATTATTAGTGTATTTATATTTTCCATATAAAATCATTTGTTCTTTTTCAATAATTTTATATTCAATATCGTTATTTTGTTCATCAGTTTCATTAAAATGCAATTTTGTATACATTTTCAGTTTTTGAGGATTTTTTCTCACCTCACTTGGCTTTATTCCATGAAATTTTTCAAATGCTCTCGAAAATGCTGTTGCATTGTTATATTGATATTTTATTGCTATATCTATTACTTTTTTGTCTTTTAAAAATAGCTCTTCACCAGCATTTGAAAGTCTTCTTTTTCTTATGTATTCAGATATTGATACATTACTTATTAGTGAAAATATCCTTTGAAATGTATATTCATTTACTCCTATCATTTTTGACAATTCTTTATAAGAAATCTTCTCTTCTAAATGATTTTCTATGTATTCTATTATTTTATTCAATTCTACATAAATATTCATAATATTTCTCATACTTTCTTTATAATTTACTTAATTTTGTATATAAAAAATTATTATCCTGCTTCTTCACTTTTTTCTAGATAAGTTTGTGTTCTTTTCAAATATACTGTTGATATTATTAAAAAGAACATCAATATTGATACTGAAATTGATAATATATTTACATCATAAAAATAATTATATAATACATACACTAAACTATAACTAATTATTTGCCCTATTGTCATATATATATTATATATAAGTATATGTTCTTTTTTATAGTCTACTAAATTATCTGTTTTTATTGCTGCATAAACTATACTGCATGATTCTGACTCTATTATTGTTCCAAGAGAATTCATTAAGATATAATATATTAGTAATGTTAAAAAGCTTGCATTATATACAACAAACAAAGATGACACAAATATTAAAATAGCTAGATATGGATAAAATCCTTTTTTAATGTTTTTATTATTTATTATTTTTAATACTTGTAATGATAATATTGAAATTATTGCAAATACCGAATTATATGTACCAAAATCCATTTCTGTTCCTAGTCTTAAAAACAATACTATTGGCAATAATTCTACCATAGCACCTTGTGAAGATATTCTTCTATAAAACATACATTTATATATATCTTGTATATGTTTTTTGTCTTTTGTTATATTAAAGAATTTTTTTATTTCTAGTTTTTTATCACTAACAGTACAATCTTTTATTTTAAATGATACTGCTATAATAATTAGTGCTTCTATCATTAAGATAATAAATAACATATAATAAGAAAATTCTTGTATTATAAATCCTGAAAAAATAGGTGTTAATATAGTTGCAATACCTGAAAGTATATTTACATTTGCAACAAAACTGCTCATAGTTTTATTATTATTAGAACCAATTATAATTAATTCATATGGAACTGAATAACACATTTCTGCAATACTTTCTATAAATTTAATAATAAATATATATTTAACTATTTTTTCTTTAAAAATTAATAATAAGGCTATTGTTAATATTAATAACGGAAAACTTGATTTATATATTATCGAAGCATTTTTTGAGTTTATAAATTTTAGTATTATATAACCAATTATTAAATTAGCTATCACACCAAATAGACTATATTTAATTATAAAGCTTAAATCATTATTCACTATTTTTAGTATATATATGTTGAAAAACAAAGAAAAGAAAACTTTTATAAATTTTCTTAAAAAAGATATTATGGCTATATATTTTCTATTTTTTTGCTCCATTTATTTCCTTCTTTCTTATTATTTTAAAAATTATTTTAAAAATTTATCATATGTGTATGGTTTATTGTTTTATATCCAATTCATTAATTTTGATGTTTTAAATGAATATTTTTCTTATTTTACTATATTTAATAAAAATCTCTATTTTTTTACTATTATAGAAAATTGATTTGAATTAGCTACTTTTCCTTTTACTTCAGAAGAATTAAATAATGGATTGTCAAAGAAAGCTAATATTGAATAATTTTTACTTTGAAAATAATCTGTAAAAAATTCCTTTTTATATCTATTAAAATATGTTTTATATTTTGGATTAAATGGTTCGTCCTCAAATATCTCTTTTTTATCATCTAACCATTCCATTACATTAATAGCTATTAATCCTTCATTTTTTAAAATTTCATCAAATCTGTCTAATATTTTTATACATTCAGTATCATTTACATGAATTAATGTAGCAAAACAAATTATTGCATCAAATGAATTTTCTAAAAATTCTAGATTTCTAATATCCATTACTTTAAATTGTGCTTTTGGTGCATTTTTTCTAGCTACTTCTATCATATTTTTAGAAGCATCTATTCCTACAACATTAAAATCACCTTCACAATTTTCGGTTAAATATTTTGGATAATCACCAATGGCTGTTCCTACATCTAAAATTTTTGCATTACTGTTTAATTTAGAACATATAAAATCCATTTCTTTTTGAAATTGTACATTTCCTTTTAAATCTTTTGTTTTAAAATATGAAATATACTCGTTAACTATGTTATTATATGTTTCTATGGTAATATCAGTTTTATCTTTATTCATCTCTATTTTCCTCTTTTATAATAATCTTTTTTATTTAATTCCATAAACTGTAGTAACTAATGGATTTAAAAAATATATTAAACTATTTTCCGTTTTAAATTCAACAGCATTCCAATTAGGTCTACTTATAAAATTTAATCTCATTTTATTACTGCTATTAGAGTTGATGTAATATATTGTGGCTTAATAAACTTGTTTATTAATTATAAATCTTTGTAAAATTTTACATACTGGTCTATATATAATTCGTTCGTTGGATTGTATTTTAGAGCTTTTTGTATATCCTGTTTAGCTTGTAAATAATTTTTATTCATATAATAAGCTACACTTCTATTATAATATGCAAAATCATTTTCTTCTAATAAGTATATAGATTTATCAAATTCTTTTATTGCTTCATCTAATTTTCCTAATTGCATAAAATTTATACCTTTATTAGCATAAATCTCATATTTATATCCAACTATCTCTTGTAGTTTATTCCAATCTTCCAGAGCTAAATTATCTTTTTTTATTTTTGTATAACAAACCGCCCTTGAAAATAACGCTTCTTTTAGTCTTTTCTCCTCTACTATACACCAAGAATATTTTTCAATAGCTTTTAAATATTCTCCTTTCTTTTCAAATATCTTTGCTGTAAAAAAATTCTTTAAAAATGAATTCTTTTTATCTTTTGAGATATTTTCTATTTCTTTATAAGCTATTTCATACTCTTTTTTTTCTATAAGTGAATTTATCTTCTCTTCAACAAGGCTTGACTTCCAATATTTTTCTAAATATCCTTTCCATAAATTGTCTGGATCATGTATGTATAACTCTCCTCTATTATAGTAAACATCTATTCTGTATTTTTCTTTTATGATTCCTTCTATATATTCTTGTAATTCTTTTTTTCCTTTATTGTATTCATCTGCTTCTATTTGAATCAATTCTTTATCTATTAAATTTAAAATTGTTATTAAACGATCTAATTCCATATTTTCGAAATCTTCATATAATGGAGAAGGTAAATTAAACATTATCGAATTTTTGCTCGTCTTTTCAATTACTAAATCGTTAAAATAGTAATCATATATCTCAACAATATCCTCTATGTTTCCTATATCAATTATATTATTGTGTTCATTCATGTAATTCACAAATATATTATCATCTGAATTAATAATAATTCTTAATTCATTTTGCTCAGAATAGTACATATCTTTTAATAACAGTTCTTTTGGGTATGTTACTGTTAAAAGATAAGGCTCATCTTTATTAATATATTCAATTGGAGAAATAATAATCTCTTCTTCTTTTATTCCAATTTTTTTTAAAGTTTCTTTTACTTTTTTTAATAACTTATTAGGATTCTTAATAAATAATACAACTGGTTGCTCTAATTCATTTATACTTGAATATGCTTCTTTTGTAATACCATCTGAAAAATCAGTAAAATATTCACTTTTTACAAATGAAGTATAATGTGCTTTTCCTTCACAATCAATACTTTTTTTATTAAAAATATTGTCATTTAGTCCATAGAAGCATAAAGAATATATGTCTTCAATTGATTTATTTCTAAAATGTCTTAGTTTATTATCATCAATAAAAGTTATTGGTTCATTTTTAATTGTTGATTCACTATAGTTATCCTTATAAACAGCCATAAATGTTCCTTCTAAAATATCACCTCTCCCCTTATTTCCATTTATCTCTTCTACAATCCAATTTTTAGGTTGATTAAAATAAATTTTTCCTTCCTTAAAGGATTGCGCAAATTTCCTTCTAGTACATCTAAATAACATAATTGTAGAAAAATCAAAATCAAGTACTTTTTTTGTTCTTACATCTTGTATATTCTCTTTTTTATCCATTATATTGTTCCTTTCTAATTTTTTATCATACATAAATATATGTTCTTTTACATTAATTCTAAATAGGATATTATTAGATTTGTTAACTATTTAAAATTAGTTAACAAATACAACATTTTTAACTTCTCAGATCACTTAAACTATGAATATAGTTAGTGAACATATCATTTATATTGTTTCAATATCCTTATATGGAATATATCCCCAATTTTTAGGCTTTATATTTTTAAATAAGTAGTTTCCCATAGCATTTCCATTTACTAATTGAGGCATTGGTGGAAAACAAATATTAATATATAATAACATAGCTGCCAATGTAAGTTCATTCCACTCTTCATAATAATATCCACATATTTTATTATTATATGGAATAATCTCTTCTATTTTATAATTTACTAAAATTCCCCTTTCATTAATCACAATATAATCAAATTGTTCTTCTATTGGAATATTCTCTTCCTTATAATATTTTATAATATTATTTATTAGCTTATTTATATCTTGAACTGCTATTATTGAAAAAATAACTGTAGGAATTTGCCTTGAATATTCTATATATTCTGTTCTTTCATTATATTTCAACATAATTGGCGAATTTGTTCTTCTTAGTTGTTTTACAGATTGTATTTGTATTAAAGCTCTTTTTAATTCTTTAAAATTCGAGATATCTGGTTTTATCTCAATAGCACACTCCACTCCATCAGCTAATATTATAGAATACTTATTCCCACTATCTATTGTATATGGGTGACAAGGATTTAATAATATACAATCAATGGAATCTGATTTTTTATTGTTGATATCTATTATTCCACCTTTAGTAACTCTATATGGATATGGAAAATATCTTGATATAAATTCTTGAAAATATCCTTCTCTAAAGTCTGCTATTTCTTGTGGAGTTCCCTTTCCTTTTATTGAGGCTTTATTAAAATTTTCTTTCATTTCCTTTGATTCGAATTTTAAAAGTTCTATTATATCATTCATAGTTATTCTCCTAATAATTATTAAACTTAGTTTTTGTAACCATTTAATATATAATCATTTTTACTTTTTATCTTATTTAAACTAACATCTTTTCCATTACGTATATCTTTCCTTAAATAAAAAAATCATGATTTTCATTTTTCTTTGTTCACTATTATATATTGTTTCATCTATATTTTTGAATTCTTCTTATTTAAAATTTCTATTATATATATAATTGGTATCATAGCTCTATTTGTAAGTCTTTATATCTTTTCTACTGCTTTTATTGTATTTTTTATCTTTTCATTAAAATCTTTATAACTTTTAATTATTACTCTATTAGAGTGTTCTTTATATGCTTCTAATAATCTATTATCAGTATTTATTGTCAATTCAAAATCTTCTCTTCTGGCTTTATTATTATCTGATGTATATAATTCTGGAAATGTTTTAGCTACTGCCTCCATATGTATAATGCCATCATAACTATTTAATATATTTTCATATGTAGTATTGAATTTATTAGCAATTTCATCAAAATCCTCTCTATCTATAAACATCATAGCATCTATTGGAGATCTATCAAATATAATTAAATTTTTGACATTGTCTGATAATGAAATCGCTTTTTCAAAAGTTTGTTCAATTTCAATCTGCATTTTTATTACTAATTCTTGAAAATATTTTCCTCCTACCTTTTGTGGTGTAATTCCTCCAAGTATTAATATAGTTGCCATTTCACTTACTATATATACATCATATCCTAATTTCAAAAAATGCTCTTTTATATACTTTAATGACTCTGTTTTTCCGCCACATGCTCCTCCTGTTAATACTATTTTTTTACATATTTTATCATTCATATAAAACCCAATTCCACCTTTCTCTTAACTACATTATAATATCTGTTTTTGAATATACTCACTTATATTATTACCATCTTTCTCACATCCCTTTATTCATATATTATGCATAGAAATTTAATATTTTAAAATATACAAACTGTTATTTACTTATTCTGACTTTTCAATATTCCAAGCCCTATATGTAGTTTTCTACCTTCTAAAATGTACTTTTTTAGTTTATTTTGTAGTGTAGTTTCTTCTTTCAAATTTTCATAATTTATATTGCAACCCTTTTCTTGAAAAACGAAATTCAAAAAATCTTCTATATTTTCTGTTTGTTCTATTATCTCAAATTTATTTTTGAATTTGAGAATGTTACTATTTTCATCTAAAATATTATCAAGCTCATTACTTAGTAACCATGTATTTGTATAATACAATAATCTTGAAATATCTATTTCTGGATAGAATTTTTCTAATTTTTCCTTAGATTCATAAATTGATTTTTCAACGTCTTCAATATTAAGATTATTTCCTCTTGGAATATGTATATAAATATAATCACCATCTTTATAATTCTTAACATTTATAGGAGTTTCTTCATCAAATTCATATTGTAATCTTCCTACCTGAATTATCTTTCCATTCATAAAATATGAACCCCATACCATTTGACTAAATCCTATACCATCAATATTGAATCTTTGCTTGTCTATTGTACAACATTGATTAATGTTTTTTATTTGTTCTTCAATTTGTTTTTTATCAAATTTTCTTTTTTTCATATTTTTTAAATGTATTTCATTTCCACTTAACAGTACAACTACTGGAATCATATAATTTCCAATATTTTTAAATAATCTGTCTGTTTCCTTCCAATTCCAAATATCTTTATATAAACCAGTCCTATCAATATATAATATGTAATGCCATAAATAACTTAAAACCTTTAAATAAACATCTACATTTATCATATCTAGCGTTTCTAAATATTTATTCTTGAAAATTTCATCATTAATATTATAATATTCTAATACTTTAATAGCATGTTTTTTATCAAGCCATTTTATCTTATTTGGAATATTTCGTTTAATGTTTTCAAATGCAATATTCCATGATTGAGGTGCTTCTTCCAACCCAATATATTTTGCTAATTCATCCATTTGTAAATAATTTCTTATTTTATACTCTTTCCTCATATTTTCCTCATTCTATTAGACTTATTATCCTATCCCGTATATATAAGAATATAACCTTAATATTCTTTATCTATAAGTATATACATTATTTTTGTACTTTATTAATTAATATAATCTATAATTAGTTCAACCCATCTTTTTATTCTCAAATCACTAGCTTCATTAGTATACCACCCATATTCACTTGTAACCATTATATTTCCACTATATTCTTCTAATAATGTATTAGGCTCTTCAAATGCATATCCAAATATTTCATTATTTCTTACTTTATTTTCTATTACTTTTGAATCAAATAACTGTTTTCCTGTACCACTAATTAAAATACAGTTTTTTTTCATCTTATCTAACAGGTCATTAGTAATTATTTTCTTTGTTTCTTTATTAATTGCTAGACATATATATATAATGTCACATTCTTTAAATAGTTTATCAAGTTCTATAAACTTATAATTATTATCTTTTTTGGTTCTATTCCAATAATAAATATCCATTCCTATTCCATCACATATTTGTGCAATTCTATAACCAATATTCCCAAGACCAACAATTCCTACTTTTTTATTCTTTAGCTCCATTTGTAAAAATGGCTCTGAAAAATCTTGTTTATTATTGTTTTTTATTTGAAGAGGTATTTTCTTTGATAATACAAACATATACATAACTAAATATTCTGCAACACTTTCAGAAGCGTATTTAGGTATATTTATAACATCTATATTTTTATCTTTACAAATATCTAAGTTTATATAGCTTTTATCTGTCGTTCCAACAAAAATCGCTTTTAGATTTTGAACTTCCATTAATATATTATTAGGAAAACTCCAACCAGCATAATCAGGATCATAAATTATTATTTTTTCATTATTATCTTCTTTTAATTTTTTATAATTTTCTTCATTATTATTACTAGAATATAAAATATTTCCTAATTTAGAAAGTTGATTTACATAATCGTTTTTAAAAATTTCTTTATCCGCTATAAAATATATATTCATATTTATACACCCTCCTATTAATTTATATATTCAATAATATATTCATCATTTACAATGCCTCTATCCTTTTATCTAATAACTTTATATATTGTGTATTAAAATATATCATAGTCTTGTCTCCTTTAAAACGTATAATGACCTTATCTCATATTTTTATTTTAGATAACTATATTTTTCACATACTATTCTATAAATTTCTTTTGCACCATTACTTAGTTCTTTTTCATCTATTTCACCAATTTTATATCTTTCATATCCTAAGCATTTATTAGGTTCTGCTATTTTTAATTCTCCACTTTTTAAAAAGCCTTTATACACCATATATATCCAGGTTTGTTCTTTATTATATCTATTATCAAATGTAACGGCATAAGTCGATGTAATAAATTCCTCTATTTCTATATTTGCTTCTGTTCCAACTTCTTCTACAATTTCTCTATTTAATGCAGTTTTAAAATCAATATCACTTTCTTTAACTCTTCCACCTATTGTTTCTAGTTTTAGTCTTTCATCTCTACAACCTAATCCTCTTCTTTGAAAAATTATTTTGTTATCTTCATCGAAAGCATATACAATAACTGCAACTTCATAATCTTTTGATATCTCATCTTTATCTTTTAAAATCTCTTTTAATTCTTTCATATTTTTTACTTCTTGTGTAAATAATTTCATTATTCCCTCCATATAATTACTTTTTGCAATATATTATCATAAAGAGACAAAAAAGGAAAGTGCTTTTCCAAACACTTTCTTTTTAAATCTTTTATTGAATCTATGGTACAATTTCTACAAACATTCTTTAAAAATATTAATAATATCTTCTTTATTCATATCTATAAATCCTTTTACTGTACCATTGCTACATATACGATTTGCCATTTCTTCAAAATGTTTATCATCTATATTTAAATCAGATAAATTGTTGGTTAATTCTAAATCTTTATAACATAAGTTTTCTAAACATTCTATTGATTTTTTTGCAACTTCCATCTTAGGTAAACTTGAATCAATATTCCATACATTAACTCCAAAACTATAAAATCTATCTATAGTATTTTCATTTAATACATATTTTAAATATCGTGGAGTTAAAATGGCTAATCCTAATCCATGAGTAATATCATAAAAAGCAGACAATTGATGTTCTAGCAAATGACAAACCCATATGTTTGGTTGTTTATCCATTCTAGTAAATCCATTTATTGCCCAAGATGAAGCCCACATTAAATTAGCTCTAGCTTCATAGTTTTTTGGTTCATTATAAGCTTTTTTAGAATATTTTATTACAGTTTTCATTAATCCTTCCATTACTGTATCTAACATATATAATCCATTATTTCTTGAAAAGTAAGTTTCCATTATATGTGATAAAATATCAAAACTTCCACAAGCAGTTTGGTATTTATTTACTGTATATGTAATAGTTGGGTCCAAAAAAGAAACTTTAGGTAAAAACAATGGACTTTTTATACCCTTTTTTTCATTCATTTCTTTATTAGAAATAATAGCATTGTTATTCATCTCAGAGCCTGCTGCTGACATTGTTAATATAGTAATTATAGGAATTGTTTTTTGTATTTCAGCTTTTTTTAGCACTAAATCCCATGTATCTCCATCATAATATTTACCTGCCGAAATAAGCTTGCAACTATCTATTACGCTTCCTCCACCAACACCTAGAATAACATCAATATCTTCTTTTTTGCAAATATTAGATGCTTCATTTATCGATGTATGTTTTGGATTAGCTTCAATTCCTGAAAATTCAAATATTTCTATATTGGAATTTTGAAGTTCTCTTACAATATCTTGATAAAGTCCTATTTTCTTTATAGAACCTCCTCCGTAAACCAATAATACTTTATTTCCATATTTTTTTATCTCTTTACTTAAATTTCCTTGTAATTGATTTTCTCCAAAATATACTTTTGTTGGAATTTCATAAACAAACTTATTCATCTTATATCTCCTTTTCTTCTATATTGATTCCATATTCAATAAGTGCTTCAGATAAATATTGATTTGACTTAACAATAATTTTTTCATAATCTTCATTAGATGCATTATTAAACAATTCTATTAACGAATTAAATTCTTTTCTTCTCCTTGATATAAATTCTTCTCCATTTCCTCTTTTCCTAAATCTATCTACATATTCTTCGAAATTGTTTGACATAGGAAAAACTAAAATAATTCTAGTATCTTTTGAATTTCTTTTAAAATAATCACTATCAATTGCTTTAAAAACATGCTCTATAAATGGTGATACAACAATTTTATTTGCTTCAAGTTCTGTTAAAACTGCATTGATAAAGTTGTTAGGATAGTCAGGATTTTCAGTACGTAATGAAGTTTGACCTTTTCTTTGTTCTAATGGTAAATGTCTTATAGTTTCATCATAAATATACTTATAATCTTGAAAATCCAAATCAATCACATTATTATAACTATGTTCTAGTTCTGTTTTGCCTGTTCCCATATATGCCAACATTAATAATTTGTCTTTCATAATTATCATTTCCTTTTCATTACTTTATTCATTTCATACGAATTTCCAACTATTTAATACTTTAGGATAATTGCTATACTATTTTTTTATTATATTATTAATATTTAACTGCTTCTTTTATTAGTTCTCCCAAATATGGTCTTTTACAATTAGACAAGTTATTTAATTCTTTTAATGCATTTTCTTTTTTTAGAAAAATCAATTTATTAAATTCTACCTCTAAATTATTTGTAATTAAATATTCTTTGTATTCTTCAAAATATTGTTTTAACTCATCTTTAGTACAATTCATTTTACCAATAGCAATAAATCCATATGCATTTCTTGTTTTACTAGGATATTCTATAAATGATATTTTATAATCTATATCATCCAAATTAAGATTTAATTCTTCTTTCAACTCTCGCTTTATATTAGAATCTATATTGATTATTCCATTTTCAATATCTCTAATATCTATTCCTCCTCCTGATATTTGTAAACAATATGGCATAGATGTTGTTTTATCCATTTCTCCTATTACAAAATAATCGTCTTTTGTTAATAATAAAATTCCACCCCAAGGTGAACAACATCTATAGTTATCTTCTTTAATTCCAACTCTTTCATCATATAAATAATGAGCATAATTAGATTTAGTAACAATCATTTCAATATTCTCTTTGGTTTCATTTACTGTTTCTACAACATAATCTTGCCCATTATATAAATTGGGATTTTCTTTTACAGCTTCTGTCCAGAACCTCTTTATACTGTCTTTAAGTTCCTTAGGCAGTTTAATTTCTCTATCTTCAAATTTTAATATAATAGGTTTGCTTACTTTTACAATTTTACTCATCTCATTGCTCCTTCAATTTATAAAAATTATACTTCTATATTGAATTCATTTAATAATTTTATAATATCTTTTTTACTATTAGGTTCTACTCTTCTACCTAATATTCCTAATTCATTTGCCATACTATAACTTCTATTAGTATCATCATCTATAAATAAACATTCTTTTGCTTTTAAATTATATCTTTCCAACAATATTTTGGAAATTTGGTGATTTTAAAAATTTATCTTTTATAAAATTTCTTTCTTCTTCATTTTTTGCAAGCTCCGTTATTATAGATGAATGTGTACCTTTTATAATTACATTGCCTAAATCGAAAATTATATTTTTTATTATTAATATTCTCCATTCTTTTTAATTGTTATTCATTGTCTATAATTGCTCTTGTACATTTCTATGAAAACCACTAGATAGTTATATGCTTGTTAACCTTGACTTTATTTTATAAATCACATTAGAATTATTGTAGAGGGTTAAATTAATTTTTCTAATACAGAATGTCCATATCTAAAGTTTCTACTTTTAATTTCCTTTAGTACTTCATCTGTTATTTTAGAATAATCAACATCTTCTTTATAACCATCAATTTTATTTATAAATTCATATTTATCATCTTCAATCAACGATAAGATACAAATAAGCATCTTTATCTTAAATATATCTATAGATTTTTTAATAATAGCTTTTTCTTTTGAATTTATAATATTAATCCATTCTGCTGATTTATATCTCACTTCCATACTATATATGTATAATATTATATAAATTATACTAAGTTGATTTATTTTCTTAGTTTTACCATTCAATTGCATTCCCAATGTCAAATAATTATTTCCATATATATCCTGTTCTAATACATTATTAATGTCTTTAGTGGCTATACTTTTATATAAATGGCCTCCTGGTCCTAATGCATTTGTTCCAAATGTTATGTGTACAGAATTTTCTTCTAGCAAACTAAAATTCTTATTTGCAGTTTCATCATACGAATTATTTGGTAATACTACCTTATATTCATAATGTTTATCTAAGTTTTCTCTTAACAAATAAACATTTGGTTCTTCATTGTATATTAAGTTATATATACATGAAATTTCTGGAACTAATGATAACAAATCTTTAATAGCAACATCATAATCATCTGGTAAATCATAATTTAGTAATTCATTTAGGTTATTAAAAGTTCCGTGTCTATCTATGTGAACAGAAAGTTCAGATAATCTGACATTTTCAATATTTTTACCAATTATAGTTAATCCATGGCTGGCACTAATTCCTTTTGTTGGATACTTTAATAAATACACTGCTTTAATTAAATTATTTAAGGAATAAAATAACGTTAATGGACTAGTTATTATACTTGTATTGCTAGAGTTATATAATTCTTCTGACTGTTTTATATAAAAATTTATTTCCTTAGATATTTTATTTAATGTTGTTTTCTTTATTTTAGGTTTTACTGACAAAATCTTTTCTTTAACAAATTCCTCATCCTCATAAATTGATAATAAGTCCCAACATTCTTTTTCTATATCATTAGTTATGATTTTCATCTTTCCTCCAACTTGTTCATAATAATTATTATCATTTATTTTTTGTTACATATTTTTGATTTTTATGATTTGGTTTTTCTGGTATAGTCATCTGTAGCAATCCTTTTTCCAATAAAGGTTTTAAGTATAGAATTGTAAAGTTTCTTGCATGTTTATATTCCATATATTCCATTATTTCTTTCTTGCTATGTGGTTCTTTACAAAATTCTAATATCTTTATTTCTTGTTCATTTAACTTAGTCGGTTCTTGGTCGGTTCTTGGTCGGTCTTTTACTTCATTTTCAAATCCATCATGCATAAATATTGTTGTAATAAAATAATCTCTTGTTTCATTTGTTTCAAACTCTGGCTCTTTTGAACCATTATTCTTTAATGCTCTTTTTATTTTAGGAACTCCTGTATTTCTACCTTCTGTTAATTTTAATTCTTTTAAAAATTCTCCTATTCTACGGTTTCTATATTTTCTTGCTATCATATTTTTATCTTCAATTGATTTTTCGCTTATTGAACGATCTGGTCCCGGATAGCTTATAATATGAATTCTATCTTCCATTATTCTTACTTCTACTGGTTCTCTTACATCATATCCTCTGTGATAAACTGCATTTACTAAAGCCTCTTCTATTGCTTGATATGGATAATTAAAAAATCTTACTGCTTCTGCTTGTCCATCTATCTTTAATATTTTTTCTACAATAACCGTATTTTTAATATATGTTAATGCACTCTTTATCATACTATCTATTGGTCCTTTAAATATTTGTTCTGTCATATCATCACCTTCTGGGCCATTTCTTAAATCCACAACTTCTATTTGTGAATATGGAAAGAACTTTTGTGGTTCATCATTAAAGAACATTAATCCTACATTTAGTGGTTTCATATATTCTGGTGTACCATCTACAATTCTCATACTTTTGCATAAATCCATAAAATCCATTGTTTCAGATTCTTTTAGTAAATCACTTTTTATTTCATATAGATAATTTTGAATTAGTGGCAATTTTAAGTCTCTAATCTCAGCTTCATGATTCATTCTGTCATCAAAAGGTATTGTTCTTGCCATATCATATAATTCTTTTTGCTCTGTTTCTGTTGCTTTTACTGTACTCGACATCTTTCTTATATAATATGAATATCCTTTTGAAAAATCTTTATCTAATGTTGTTGGACATTTGTATGGTCTTGTTTGTCCACCGAAACACCATACTACTAATATATTTTTACCTTTATATTGTGCAACATCTACTATCGGTGTATATGAAGGTTGAATTAACTTACATTTTGCTAATAACTCTTTTTGAATTTTATCTATTTCAGATAATTCAAGTCCTGTTATTGGCATTTTAGGTCTCCCATTTTCTTCTTCAACACCTATTAAAATATATCCTCCGCCCCAGTTATCTATATCATTTGCAAATGCACAAATTGTATGTAATATTGGTTCTGGATTCCAATTTTTCTTTAATTCTAATCTTGCATTTTCTACAATGTTTTCGTTTAGTATATTTTCTATACTTGTAGGTAATTTCATTCTTTCACCATCCTTATCAATTGTCTAATTTTTTAGGACAATTCAAAATTGTATAAGTATTTAAAATGGATCTTCAATCTCAAATTCAATTGGCTCTTGTTCTAAAAGTTCCAATTGTTCTTCAGATAAATATTTTTTATCTATAACTACACTTAATACAAATTCATTAAAGAAATTATCATTCATTATATAATACCCATTTACTTTTTCTTTATCTCCATAGCTATCTTCAATTTTCCATCTCTGTGGCTTATCATTAATTAAATTAACTCCTGTAAATGTCATAACATGATGCATACTAATATCATATAAATTTAATGCTTCTTCTTTTGATAATGTTTTTAAATTTAATGTATCTTCATAATTATATAATCTAGTATCTAATATTCCAGATTTTTTATCTCTAAACTTTAAGATATGTGCTCCCATATATACTGGAATATTATCTTTTAGTTGCTTTATTGTTAATTCTTTTAAATCGTCTATTGGTAAATTTAGATATTTAACATAAGAATCTTGATATACATTTCCTAAATATTTCTTTCTATATACTTTGTAATACTTCTTGTTATACATAGGCATATTTCCTATTGTTACAAAATTTTCTAATTCTAAATTTAAAAATCTATTTTTAAATTCGATTGGTGTTAAATTTTCAATCTTTTTATATTCGCCATTTTTATCTTTATACTCATAATTAAATTCTGTTAGTGGTTCTCCTAGTATTTTGCATAATAAAATATAATTTTCTTGTAAAAACTTATTTTTTGCTTCTCTTAATGAATTGATACCTGTTCCATTTTTCTTTAAATTTAGTAATTCTATAATATCCTTTTTTACTTTTTCAGTATATAAATACTCTACTTTTTCATAGTTTGTACTTTCAACTGCATTTGGATTATAAGAATATGGAACTATTCCATACTTATTTATAATTGCTACAAACAATTCCCAGTATCCACCTTCTGAAACACAATATTTTATAATATTTTCCTTATGAAGATAATCAAAACTAGTATCTTCTGTATTTATTATATTTTCATAAGCATTATTGGACTTTTCTAATTTATCAAAAAATGCAATATGGTTATTAGATAATTCTAAATCCATAACATTAATATTTAAATTTTTAGCTATATTATGTTTTATTAGATTCAAACCACCATATATCCAACATCTCCAGCTATCTTGTTGGTCACATCTTTTACTATCTGGTAATTCTATATTAAAAACTGGTTGATTTTCTATTATAATATCTCTATTAATACAAGCATTCTCTAGACCAGTTTTAGTTATTGCATTTTCTATTATTTTATTAGTTTTATTTGAATTATAAATTTTACTAAATTCTTCTATTTGTTTTAATTTTATTTGTTCATCCATTTTATCTCCTCCATGCTATTTTTAATATAAATTCCCATAATGATTTTTCTTATTTTATATTCTATACAATCTCTTCGCTATTTATATCAAATGATGGTGTGCATATAATTGCAAATCTTACTTTACCATCAATGCTATGTTTAGAATTTACAGGAATTAGAACGAAATCACCTTGTTCAACATTAGTTTTTTCACCGTCAATAGTTACAATTACATTTCCATCTAGTATGAAATAATATTTTATACTCTTTCTATTTATAAAAATTCCATGGAATCCATCCAATTCACCTATTACAAAATCCATAGGCATATTTTTTCCAGCAAACAGGTCTCTTATTTTCATATTATCTCCTACACTTCTTTCTTGTGCCATTTTATATTTATAAACCATTCTTCTTCCTCCAATTATATTTTTATTTATATTACCATAAAAACGAAAAAAAAGAAAGCCTTTTAACAAAGACTTCCAATTTAAGTTTTATCTCCAAACATTCATATTTTTAACATTAAATTTATACTACTCCGCACACCATATCAACTTCTATCGTTACCTTAATTTTATGATTTTCTATCCTTTTAATCTTATTTTTACCATTTCTCTCAAAACTACTAAAATCTTCAAATGCGGTAAACTCAACTATTGTATCGAATCTTTTAGATATAGCACCGAGCAACACTCCACGTGGCTCACACATAGGCTGTAGATAGTTTTGGCTTACCTCGTATGATGGCTGTTGATTTTCTTCTTCCTTTTCAGTACTTACTCTTGCATAGGCACATACTCTTAAATTTCCTTTTATTTCTTCTCCTGTCATTCTATTAATTCGACCTTTTTTCTTCTCTATAACTTGTACTTTCAAAATTAACCTTCCTTTCTCAAGTTTAGAGAATCTTTATGTGCTTATTACACATCAAAATATTAAATTTTCAAATACCTATATGCGTTAAATTGTATTCTTGTAGGATATTTTGCTTTAATTCTAAATATCTCTTTTCTTTGATTAGTCCTGAATTGAATGTTTTGTTTAGTATTGCTATTTTTATACTGCAATTAAAAATATTTTCGTTTAACTTGATATTTTTCGTATTATCAAAATTGATTTCATATAACATAAAAATCCTCCTCAACTCGAATTAAATTTCAAAAAAGGCAATCGAGTAGAGTAGAAAATTTTAATTAAATTAAAATTTTCGTCCCCTCTCACAC
>USRT01000005.1 GCA_900557195.1 uncultured Clostridium sp. | reverse complement strand
TGGGTATTTTGTTACCCTCTGCAAAACTATAAGTTATATTATACTCCCCAGCATAGCTGGGGGGTATTATTAAAGTTAAATAAATAAGGAAAATTTTATTCTTCCTTATTTTCTTTATATACAACACTATCATATATGCATAAATCATCATTTATTTTTATGATTAGTAAAATAAATAACTTTAAGAATATCATATAATTATATTTATGTATTTCTTCTGCTTTTTCATCACTTGGTTGTGTTCCATGTATATATCTGTTTCTTAAATCTAATCCATTGTTAAATTCGGATTTGTTTAAATAATAATTAAAATAATCTATTTCTGGATGTGACAATAAACTACTTTTGGTACAAAGGATTCCATCATTAATAAGTTCATCAATTGCTTTCCTATATTCTTCAGAATGTTTCCAATAACTGATAACTTCATTTTCATATAGGTCTTTAAAAATATATACTACCTCTTTTTTATTTATATTTAGATATCCTTCTTTATCTTCTATAATATAGCTGTTTTCTATTAAGTAATTTATTTCTTCTTGTGCATATGTAACATAATCTTCCTTTTTTATCTTTTCATTATTAATTAAATCAAAGAAAGAGTTATAACTCGTCTTAATTCTTTGTATATAATGTAACATACATTGATTAGAAAAAAAATAATATTCAATTAAATTATACTCTTCGGAATTTGCATACACATATTTATTTTTTATCATACTTTTAATATCTTTGAATAGTATAGGATTTGAAGATATTTCTATTAATTCATGGTCAATTTCTCCATCTTCAACAATCAGTTGATACTCTTTTAATATATGATCCATTTCTGATAATATAGTCCTACATTTCTCAAGAGTAGATGAATTTTCTGAAGGTATCGAAATGCGATATTCATTAATATTAAATTCATTCAATAGATATTCCTTAAAGAACCATTCTATAATATCTTCTATTCTAATATTTAAAGAATTTAATCTTTCATTGTATGCTATAATCTGTAAATTAGATAACATTTCTAATGTATCAAATGCTGTACCTTTTTTATATGCATTTTTTGAATTTATAAATATATATCTTTCGAATAACCCTAAATTACTTTTTTTGCTAGTAAACACAATTCTCATTTTCAAATCTGTATATCCAAATAAATATATAAAATTATTTAATAATGTAGGATAGTCTTGGTTTTCTTTAATCCAATTAAAATCATATACACATTTTATATCTCTTCCACTACCTTCTATTATAACTTCATGTTCTAATCTTTTTTCAGAAAACGCAACCGATCTTCTCATTTCTATACCAGGACTATCTTTAAAAAATTTTTCTGTTTGTTCCTTTATTTTTTTCTTAGTTAATAGCCTTGTCTTATCACTTATCTCTAATTCATTCTTTTTACTTTGAATATTCTCAATTATTCTTAAATAATTCAAATTAGCTTCTTCACTATTTATATAATTAATAATTAAATTTTCTTTATCTTCAATAGTAAGTTCATTTGGTAAATAAATCTGCTTATTATTTCCTTCGATTTCATATTTATCTAGTAAAATTTTAGCATTTTCAGGATACTCTAATAATTTGTTTCTTATTGAATTACCAAATTTTGTGACAATTTTTTTATTCTGCAATACATGTTGTAAAATATATCTGTCTTTTATCACTTTCTCAAATATACCTTCTGATATTCTTTTAAAAACATTGTATTTTTCTATCACATCAAAAAAATTATCATAATATCTATAATTCTTTTCTAATTCTATAAATATTTTTTCTATATTACTATCATCGATTTTACTTAAATAAATTCCTATTGATTTATTCATTTTTTTACATTTATTTTTTATATTGTTTATTTCTACATCTGTCCACTTTTTTAAATAGCACTCATTATGAATATACAATATTATATTATAAAATTCTAATATATCATTTATATTATAATCTATTTTATTTTCATCGTAGTTATTAACTATTTCATGAAGTTTTTTTAAATTATAACCACATCCCAAATCTGATTTTGAATAAAATTTAACTCTTTCCATAATTTCTCCTAATATACCATTATTTAAAGCAAATTGAACTTGCGTCATCATTTTTTTATTTCTTTTTCATAATTCTTAGAATCTCCATGTATCAATTTTGACCTAATATTGTATACATTGTATGCAAACTTTTTCATATCTATTCAGAGTACCTATATCTTTTATCACTTTACAATTCTTCCTTAATCTTTTTTCTCCCATAATTGTTCTATATATTTCCCAAATATCTTCTATAACATTTTCTTCTTTTATATCATCTACACTACATTGTAAAATATATGCAGAATATATAACTTGATATAAATCTATATCAAATTTCATTTTACTAAACCCAATTCTTTCATAAAAGTTTGCTCTTTTCTTTCTAATTTCATTTTCTTCTAAAGTTCTTCCTTCACCAACTTTTTCTATTTCTATAAAAATCCCATAATAATCTTTATATTCTTCTTTTAGCTTTCTAATAGCTTCTGTTCCATATCCCTTTGATTGATATTCTGGCAATATTGCAAAATAGTCCAAATGCACATATTTTATATCTTTTACTATATTAACAATAAAGAAGCCTATAAATTTATTTTCTACCATAATTTTAAGAAATGTTGTTATTTCTTTTTCAAAAGATGATTTTAAATGTTTAAAAGCTTTTCTCTCTTCTTCTGGAAATAACTTTTTATAATCTTCATACACATCTTTTTTAAATTCTTTAATATCTATACTAACTAATTCCATCTTATCCCCCTTTGCTGTCTTTATACTTTAGCTATTTATTATGTAATATGATATAAATAAAATCTACTTGTACTCTCTATTAAAATTAATTTCTTCTTTATTCTTTAATCCTTGAACAATATCCATATCTAATAATTCACACATTCCCATCAAACATATAAATACATCTGTTATCTCATTCTCTAAACTAGAACTATAATCTTTATTAATATCTATTGTTAAATTATTGTCTGTTTTTCTAACCTCTTTTGCAAGTTCTCCTATTTCCTCTGTTAATAAACACATTCTTTCTAATAAACTTGTCTTAAATCCTTTAACCTCAATCATGTCCTTAATATATTTTTGTAAATCTTCTACACTACTTTTTTTACTTAATTTATCTAGATTTTGTTTCAACTCGTATTTATCCATATTTTTACCTCTCGTTTTCTTTATTTTTATATAAAGATTAAAGTTATATTTATTATTAGTACTAAAATAGAGATGTTTACATCATCTGACTAATACAATCTTCAAAAAACTTTCTATGTGTTTTAGATATACCTAGCAAAAATTCATTACTTTTCATTTTATCCATAACATCACTTTCTCTATGAGATGCTCTATAAATTTCACTCCTTTTACTTACATAGGAATTTGTTATTAAATAGTTACTTGTTAAAAAAATTCTATCATTCTCTAGTAAAATCTCAACAACTTTTAAAAGTTTTTCGAAGTTTCTTGTAAGCATTTTTAAACAATCTATATATAATATAGTCATACTATTATCTTTTAAAATCTCTGCTAATCCTTTTGAAAATGATGTACTAATTCCAGATTGAACATCTCTGATTTGTGATTTTTTATTATTATAATCATTAGTATTTTCAATCAAATTCGTTATATCTATTTTATTTTTTATTTCAACTTTTTTATAAACAGCTTTTTTTCCCAAGCAATTACCTAATTGTATGAACCCTTCCCATGCCATAGGATACTTTTCTACAACCTCCCCGTATCTGTCTTTAAATTTTATTTTTATTACTTCATTACTAAGTGCTTTAAAATCTATATTCTTAAAGTAATTTATAGCATCCATAGTTATCAATCTTACATTATTTTCTATCACTGGCTCTTTTAATTCCATAAGATTACTTTCATCACTAAAAATTATTTCAAGCAAACTATTTCTAATAGCAACAACGACAAAACACTTAATATCTAAATCAGCTTCTGGCTCGTAAAATTTACCTTCTTCTAATCCAATTATTAATAAAGCCTTTCTAAAACGTATATCATTCCAATGATATAATATAGAATAAATTTGCTCTTTAATATCGTTTGTTATTTCTAAAATATATTTTTCTTTCACATTAAATTTTACTAAAGTATTATATAATACTTCATCAGTATACTTATTAATTATTTCTTGTACCATGTATTAACTCCTTTTATATTATTTTACATATTACCAATATACTAATTAATATCTTTTAATTAGTACTAATTTTATCTAGTTTGTTTTTCATATGTAAAACTTCGTTATATATATTTACAAAATATTCACAAATACCTATTTCTTCTAAAATTGGATATATATCATCATCTTGAAAAGCACTTAACATATTTATTTTGTATTTTTCTGTTTTATTATCATAATATTTTAATTTAAACTCTTCTCTAATTCTATTATTTTCATTATTTTCCTCTATTATAATGTTGCAATCATTAATATATATATCTTTACTTTGTAGTAAATCACCTATATATGAACAGTTCTCACAACTTCCACCTACTTGTAATTCCTTGGTCATTTCCAACTCAAGTTCAAATATCTTCATAATTGAAATACAAATTGTTCTTTCAGTTGTATTATTAATACTTTGCAAAAATTCATCTATTACTTTCTTCTCAAAAGTTTCTTTAAACATTTCTTTACTTTCTATTTCATACATTTTAATTATTGTAACTTCATCTTCTTCAAATTCTACATTATCTTTAATATATCTTTCTAACATATCATAACAGCCAATTTGTCTAATTACTGCTTGTTTTACTGCTAAATATATCTGTAGTTCCTTTGTTATAAATTCAACCCATTTTTCGTATTTTCTTAGAATTCCAATATTTATAAATTCTTCCAAAATGTCTTGTCTATCTTTAAAATTCTTATCTTCAATTACATTTTCCCATGAAAATATAGATAACCCTTTTTCCATTTGTTCTGATGCAAACTTCGATAATATGTTTATGCTTTCTTTAACACCCAACTTACTATCCTTTAATAAAAAATTAGTAAAATCACTCAAAAATCTAGTATACTTTAAAGAGACATCTTTACTATTTATAGCATTAATCAATATAATAAGACTTTCTTTTGTATCAAAAAGACTTCTAATATAAAAATTCTGTGAATAGTATCTTTTATTGAAAATGGATTTTAGTTCTTTCCTATGTTTGGGATTTATTACTTTTTCATCTAATAACTTTTTAACATCTTTTATATCTAGTTCTTCTGTTTCTTTTCCTAATACTAAACGTTTTTCCTTATTTATTATTCTGTTTTTTTCTTCTTCTTTTCTTTTTCTCTCTTCTGCTCTTTGTTTACATAGTCTTTGCCATTCTTCTTTTTCCTTTTTTGAGATATTATGCTTATTTCTCTCTGCTAATTTATATACTGTTCTATCAAATTTTTTATCAAATGGTATATTGAAACTTTCTAATATTTCTGGATATATAAAATCCATTAATTCATCTATCTTATCATATAATCCATCCGACATAAAATAATCGATATCATCTAATATTAATGATAATGCTTTTGAGATAATCTCATCTTTATTTTTCTTCTTAAATTCACTATATTCTATTGGAAATACTTCATCAAATTTTTCCATAATTAATAATTCTTCTGCAAATTTTATTTTGCCAAAAAAACCTTGTATTATACTTACTGGATCCATCTTAATGTTTAACATATATGTATTTTTTATTTCTTTAATAAGAGGTATTACATTATACATATCTTCTACATAAAAGTATTCATCTTCCTTCTCTAATAATATAAATATTTCATTTAACTTTTTTTCTATAAAAAATTTCAATTCTTCACTATCTATTTCTTTATATATTTGTATTATCTTCTTTAATTTATCAAAATCACTAAATCGATTTTCAAAAATATTATCTTCTAAATCTCTTTCATATATATATTCTAAATCATTATATTTTTCTATAATATTATTAATTAACTCTTTTTTTAAATCTTCTTCAATATAAAGTTTATGTCCTTTATTTTTTTCACTTTTACTTATATTAAAATTAATTGATAATAATATTGCTCCACTTATTCTCATAAAAATATTTAATACACAAGTACTCTTTATAATATCTTTTAAATATTCATATTTGTTTTCCTCTAAAAAATGATACATAAATTCTTCTATAGAAGGATCTTTAAATTCTACAAAAATAGGAGTATTATACTTAAAGTCTTCATCTTCATACACTTTAATTAATTCCTTTTCTAACTGCTTCATACTTATATCAAATTCATTTTTCCTTGCATATGTACTATTTATATCAATATAGTCATTATAAATATCTCTTAATTTTTTTACTTCTGCCTTTACTCCAATTAGCATAAGAATCATTAAAATAATTTTAGAAGCTTCAGTTTGCTCTTGAAACACTTCTTCAATTAAATCTTCTGGATTATCTAAAAATTGTAGTAATTTTAATATATATACATATGGATAATCATTACTTTTTTCTTTTTCCAATCTTCTTAAATATCTTACAATTGTTCTGGGATTGTACATATTATGATATATTATTCTTTTATATTCTTTAACAATTTCATTTACAATACGCCACTCTAGTTTTGATTCTTTTAAATGATTAAATAATATTTTAGTTTTATAAATCTCAGAAAAAGATTCTAATTCTATAATTATTCTATTTTCTTCTAAACTTTGCCTACTTTGCTCATGTTCTTTAAAAGCTTTTTGTACTATATAATTTCTTGATGTAATTACTAATCTTTTTGTTGTATCATTTGAAAACATTTCTATTACATCAATCATCTTTTTTTCTTCTATTTTATCATATCTTTCTTTAAAAACACTTCCCCAGAAATCATCAAATAAAAATATTTGATTTTGATTTTCTTTATATATACTTAATATCTCATCAAAGGAATATACATATGAAAATTTCATATCTTCATTTTCCATCATTTCACAATAACATATATGCTCAGCTAAAGCTGTTTTTCCTATTCCTGCCTCACCAGTTATAAGTAAACAGTGTTTATCTCTAATAATATTTCTAGCCTCTTTAAAAACCTCTCCTTCTACATATGTTTTTTCATTTTCTAATACTTCTTTAAGTTTATTTCTTGACATTGTATATATTTTATTATTTACATTTCCATCTATCAAACTATTTAATAAGTTAGCACTTTTTATATATAATTGTGTATACTTTATTTCAATTTGCTTATATTCTTCATTTCCCAATAAATTATTTAAATCTTGATTTCCTAAAATATCATTTGTATCTTTAATGTAACCTTTAAATTTTTCTAATATCTTTTGTTTGTTTTCATTATTAAAATCTTCTATGGACGTAATTAAAATATATCTATTTGGATTTATTCTTTGTACCTTTTTTAGCTCATTCTCTAAAATACTTTTTAATTCTTTATATGTTCGATATCTTTTTGCCTGTCCAATAACTAATTTGCCATCTTGTACAGTCTTCATATCAATTCCGCCATCTTTTGTTGTCCTAAAACTCTCCATGATATTCTTTTCTCTTACTTGTAATATATCTCTAGCAAAATCCTGAAATTCTTCTGGTTGTAATAATCTATTAAAGTCATAATTTGGAGGCACTCTTTCTCACTTCCTATTCTCATTATCTTTAATCTAATCTATAATATTATTCCTTATTTTTATCTATAATTTTACATTAATATATCATACTACCTATAATTCCTCAACCCTTTTTGTTAACTGGATTACTTTAATATATAAGAAGAAATTAAAACTGTATTTAAGAACATGAAAAGTGGCTTTGACATTCTTTATTATACATGAATATAAATATTTACAACTTTCCTACCATACAAAAAAGGAGACATAAACATGTGTGGTTGCTGAAAAAGTAGCTTCACATATGTGTGTCTCTTCTTTATATTTAATTATTTAATTTTTGTAATCTTTTTATTTTATATCAAACATTTCTCTATTTCTTAGGCATCAACCCCAATATTCTTCCCGCAAAATCCCCAAAATTCTGTGATTGTATAATAACTTTACCAGGACCAACTAATTTTGTTAAGAATAATCCTTCTCCACCTAAAAATATATTTCCTAATCCTTTTATTGTTTCAATCTCATATGAAACTGTACTTTCAAAACCAACTACATTACCTGTATCTACTTTTAATACTTCACCTGGAGCTAAAACTCTTTCTACAGGATCTCCATCTACTTCTAAAAATAGCATTCCATTACCTGTAGCTTTTTGTAATATAAAACCTTCTCCACCAAATAAACCTGCTGTAAATCTCTTTGTAAATGCTATTTGTATATCAACACCTGGTTCTGCACATAAAAATGCATTTTTTTGTATTGTAAAGCCATTATTTTCTCCTACATTAATTGGTACAATATCACCTGGTACAGTAGTTGCAAAAGCTACTTTCGCTCCATCTACACCTGCTGTATATGTATTCATAAAAATAGATTCTCCTGTAAACATTCTTCCGAGGCTTTTCATTACTCCACCTTTTGCATTAGTTGTCATATTAACACCTTCTGTTTGCCAAGACATTCCTCCTCTTTGTGAATACATTGATTCTCCTCTATTTAGAGTAACTTCTACTACTGGTACAGTTTTTCCTATTATTTCATATCTCATCTTTATTTTCCCCCTCTTTTTTCTTATGTTTGTTAAATATTATATGTAATATATAACATTATAATTAATGCTATATATTTAATATAACATTAACAATTTAGTATTTCAATATTTTATTTTCAATTTACTTGTGACATATCTATTTTTAACCTATACATATATTAATTCATATTTTCTGCTAACTTTAATTTAGTCATTGTTAAGTATTAAATATAAATTTATTGCTATATTTTTATAAAATAGTATATTTATAAGAACTTTACATTCTTCTGTATAAAGCTATATACACAATATTTCAATACACCAACTAATAATTTATATATATACAAACAATCCACTAACTTAAAGTTCTTATTCTAACCTATTTTTTAATCCTAATTAAATTTACTACCATCTATATAAATCTCTGCTTGTTTTACTAAATGTCCAATATTTCCCTCTCCTGCAAACTTGTTAGAATCAAAGAAATTAGAATCACTATTAATCCAATATAACTTATTAACTTCTTCTACTAACTCAATTTCTTTATTTAGCTTTCCAAAGTAGACTTCTAATTCTGTATCTTCCATTATATATTGAAAATTCATCAAATGTTTTAATCTAATCTCTTTATTAGTTATCCCTGTTTCCTCTTCTAACTCTCTATATGCCGCTTCTAACTCATCTTCGTTTTCTTCTAATTTTCCTCCAACAAGATTAAACTTACCTTTGTAAGGTTCTTTTTCTCTTTTACACATAAGAATTTTATCTTCATCTTTATTATATACTAATATTAAATTTAATTTTCTCATATTATTCTTTACCTCATTTTAATACTATTTATTTTATCTTTTTAGCCACAATTATATATTTATGCCAATGATGATTATTACCATTAACCATCTTGCCATCAAATTCCTTTTCTATTATATCACCTGTTTTCCCCTCTATCTCAAAATTTTCTAGCAACTTATAAATCTCATCTTTATTAAAAAAAGTCATACATGAGTTTTCTTTATTAAAATCATCATTTACACCAAATAAAGTAATAGCAATTCTACCTTCTATTTTTAATGAATCATCTATATTTTTCCACATTTCTTCAAATTTATCAGGAGAGCAAAAAGGCAAACTATTTATAGCTATAATTAAATCACTTTTTTCTTCTAACTTTAGATTTTCAAAACTCATCTTTACAATTTCTAGATTATCTTGCAATTCTTTTTTTAATTCTTGCTTTTTCTTATTAAATACATCTACTTCTTTGTCAACGGCTATAACTTTCCAACCATTCTCTAATAAATATATAGCTTGATTTCCAGCACCACACCCCAAATCATATGCTATACCTTTAAAACCTGCAAATTTATTTACAGTCCCTTCTAGCCATACAGGAATTCTATAAACATTACTTGTCATCTCTTGAAAATTCATAAATGCTCTTTTACTTTTATTACAATTAGAACCTTTTACTTTATCAGCTTCATTCATAATTTACTCCTTTTCGTATATCTTATTTTAATACTACTTAATTTAAATTTCATCAACATCAATATTCAATGTTTTAAAGTTATCATATATTTTGGTCATATTACGATATTTTCCTTGTTTTAACTCATATATATAATTTTCTTTTTCAATATTTAATCTATCTGAAGCTAACTCTTTATCAATATCATATGGAACTCTAACATACTGAAATGAAATATCAAAGCTATATTCCATACTTCCATATTCTCCTT
Organism: uncultured Clostridium sp.; assembly: GCA_900557195.1. Lineage (GTDB taxonomy): Bacteria > Bacillota > Clostridia > TANB77 > CAG-508 > CAG-492. The sequence goes on along the minus strand of USRT01000005.1, from coordinate 80,250 downwards.
CTATAATTAAGTAATTACTTCTTGTTGTTTCTAGTACATTACTATCTTTTAAAGGATTTCTCACAACATCAAAAGCGTTTCCTATACTTCCTACATTTATAATTGTTTTATTATATATTTTATCCATATATGGATGGTGAATATGACCATATATAATAACATCAGCAATTTTATCAGAAACTGTATTTCTACTTGGATAAAACATATCTAATTTTGTTTTAAAAGAATCAACATTAAGTACTACTTTTTGTATATCTTGTGGTGTTGCATGAAAAAGTCTAACTAAACTACCACTCATATAAAATTCATACGAAAATGGCAAACTTAATAAGTAGTCTCTATCTTCTTTATCAATTATAGACATATTCCATTTTATTCTTTTTTGTTCTTGTAATGGAAGATTCTCTAAATCATGTTCCTCTGCAAAATACTTATCACAATTACCTTGTAGTACAATATCACAATTTTCTTTAACCAATCTTATACATTCTTTTGAATGAACACCTTTTGCAATAATATCTCCTAAACATATAATTTTATCTACATTTCTCTTTCTAATATCTTTTAACGTCTTCTCTAAAGCCTCTAAATTTCCATGTATATCTGAAATAATAGCAATTCTCATATTATACCTTTCTTTCATATTTAAATTTTACTTTTTCTGATAATAATAATCTGTACAAATCTCTTTAAATCCCATTTTTTTATACATCGCTTCTGGATAAAAACCTTTTTCTGTTTGCAAAAAAGCCATTTTCATATTCAGCTCTTTACACTTATTTAATAATTGTTTAACAACACTTTTACCAATTCCTTTATTTCTGTACTCACTAAAAATAGCTAATGCATATATTCCAAATATTTCTTCATTATATAAAACATTTGTTACACCAACAATCTTATCTTCACATTTAATAAAATAGAATTCCTGAGTATAATTTTTATTAATTGGTTCATATTTCTTATATACTTCCATATACAAACAATCTAATTCCCCATATGGATCTTCTTCTTTTCCGCTACTAAATGCTCTATACATTGTCTTTCCAAATAAGTCCATATCATTTGCTTTCTCCATAGTAATGTCTAAGTCACAATTTGTTTTTATATTCTCTACACTTTCAAAATCAGTATAGATTTGCCATGACTCACTACATAGTAATTCATATTGATTGCTTTCAAAGAATTGTTCTTTCTTCTCGTATATATCACCATCAACTGGACTAATAGAAATACATAGTTTTCTATTAATCTTATCCATTTCTCTTTCTGCTAAATCTATTACTTTATCTAATTCTTCTTTATTATTAGCCTTTATTGAATAAATAAAATTCCACCAATAATCTGATATTAAATTACTATATACAATTTTAAACTTTTCTGAATCTTTAACATTAGAAACTGTAATCCCTATATTAGATTCACTATTGAATTTATGTAGTTTCTCTATAAGTGATTTCTTCTCATCTTCTGTTTTATTACTATTATTATTTATAACCTTATCTTCCACAATATTCCCTTTCATCTTTTATATTTCATATTTTATTAATTTTACTATATATATCATACCAACTATAACATCTAATTATATTTTCTCCATTACACTCTTTATTATATTTAGCATCAAAACAAATTATATTTGGTAGTACTTTTGATAATTCTTTTATATTTTTAGGAGAATCTTCAATCATTATATCTATTTTATTATCCTTACATACTTTTCTTTTATCTTCACCTGAAAATATAAGTTTATCATAATTAATTTTATTTTCTTTTAGCCAATTAGATACAATATTCCTCATATTTTCTCCTTCTTCTGAATCTGTATCTGTCAGATATCTTGCTGTTATAATATAAATCTCATTTCCTTCATTTTTCAACTTCTGTATTATTTCTCCTGAAAAAGCTCTTGCTTTCTCATTTGTTGCATAATAAATTAAATATTGCTCCCAAAACTTATCATCTATCTCTTCACTCCATCCAAATATCTCATCTGAAATATATCCATTAATATTCTTTATTTCTTCTATATTATTTTCATAAGCAAATTTAGTAGTATATTCTATTAGCCATCTTTCAAAATTTGTTAATACACCATCTATATCAATTCCTATTCTCATATGTACATCTCCCCTTACCTTGCTTTTATTATATAAAAAAATAAAATTCATGTAAATATTTTTATTATTCTTTTTTTTACTTAAATATTGGATTTTATACCATTTTGTATTATATTATTAAATATAGTTATAAGGAGGTCAACATGGAAAAACGTGATTTATATGATATTAATAGAAATTTAACAGGAGAAACAATTTTTAAAGATGAAAAAATCCCAAAAGATAGATATATTTTAGTGGTTCTTGTATTTATTCAAAATTCAAAAGGAGAATTCTTAATTCAAAAAAGAAGTATTCAAAAAGACGGAAAATACGCTTCAACAGGCGGACATCCTAAAACTTCCGAAAATAGTATTCAAGGTATGATTACAGAAATAAAAGAAGAAATTGGTTTAGATGTTTCACCAGAAGAATTACAATTATTTTATTCTGACCGTGATGATATCGACCAAGTATTTTTTGATTTGTATTATATGAAAAAGGATTTTGATATCCAAGGACTTGTTTTACAAAAAGAAGAGGTCGATTTTATAGAATGGGATTCTTTAGACAAAATTTCTGAATTACGCTCAAACGGAAAATTCAAAAAAGAACATGCAGAAGCTTTCGATAGATTACTTCCTTTATTAAACAAACAAATTCATAAAATGAAACTACTAGAAAAACCTTTTAATAATATAAAAAATTGATCAAAGAAAGTCGAATTTAGACTATATGATGAAAAACGTAAAAAATTAAAAGTTGGAGACTTAATAGAATTCTCAAAATTGCCTAATCTTACAGAAACATTTAAAGTAGAAATAACTAATTTATATAAAGCACCTACTTTTAAAGAACTATTTGAAAAACTTTATACAGATAAAATAGAAATTGAAAACAAAGTGAAAAGAATGTATGAAATATACTCCCCTGAAAAAGAAAAGAAATATGGCGTTTTAGGAATTGAAATAAAATTATTATAGTTTCAATTCACAATTCTTAAGAGTACGTACTAGCGTACCAATGATTAATATATTTATAAATTTAAACCAATCGCAGACTGTACATACTTAGCCATTGCTTCTCAAATAACCTGCGTGGTATAAAGCTTATTATTAGCTACTACTGACACGCTTCAAGATTGGTTTAAATTTATAAATATATTAAGCATTGGTACGCGGTAACATAGGCTCCTTAGTTAAAAAATAATCTATAAATTATAATTATATACTATTTTTTATTAAAACATCTTTTTATAAAATCCATAAAAAATGTATACCATCTTCTATTTTCTTTTTGCACCACTAAAGCTCTATCTTCATTAATCTTACCAGATTCATTCTTTTTGAATAACTTATCATAATCAAACTTTTCACTTTCAATTTGATTTTGTCTATCTTGTTTTTCTTTTATTAAAATTTGCTCCCTCTGGAAATCTGTTGCCCAATAATCTCTAAAAAAGTTTGCTAAAATTGACTTTGTTTCATTTAATAATTTTTGACTTTCAAAAGGAATATTAAAATCTAATTTAAAACTATAATTTGAATCCGATTTCTTTGTTAATGTTTTTAAAATATCATCTGGTATTTTCTGCATTTCTTCTTTAGGTATATATTTGAGTATTTCCAAAACTTCCACATATGCTTTTGAATAGTTATTGTTCATCTTGTTCTATATCACCTACTCCTTCTCCGAGTCTTCTCTTCTTTTAATGTTTGTACTCGGTCTATACTTAGTGTTTCAGCTGCTTGTCTTTTATCTGATTCCTTTTGATTAATAGTAGCCTTTCCCACTTCTTGTGTCGATATTTTATAATTTTGCTCATTATGATTCTCTTTATATCTTCTCATATCTTCTGCAACACTTTGACTTTTTCCTATTAACTCTTTTCTTCTTCTCGTTAAATCTGTATCTCTCTCATTCCTAACATCATACATCATATTATAGTATGGTATCTGTCTATATTCCACAACCGCTTCATTTAATGCTTCTAGATTTTCTTTTCCTATTGCATCATAAATATACGTCATATCAGGACTTATCATTCCTTCTGCTATATCTCTTCCAAATCCTTCGATAAAAGCTTTTGTAACAGCATTTAATTGTTCATATGATGTATAACCTACTACTTTAGAACATCTTGGGTCATCTAATAAATATATCCCATTATCATGTAATCTTTTTGTAACTACCATAGATAACCATTGATGTAAATTTTCTGACATATATTCATATTGTCTTATTTTATGTTCGTATTCATCATCTTCTTTTGTTTTACTTTCTTCAGTTGCTAACACTTCATCCATTTGGTCAAATCCCGTTTTTATATGAAATGTAGTATCACTTGTTTGAGTCATTGTTAATTCCACAACATGTAATATTTCATGTATTAAAGCAACATCTCCATATTCATCACTTATTTTTGCTGTTGGAAAATGTAATACATTAAAATTAGTGTATTCTCCTTGTTCATTTTTTATTACATTTGGAATTATGCATGTCGCATAATGATTTACAAAGTCTATATTAAATGAATCATCCATACATAATCCTAACTGTTCCAACTTTTCTTTACATTGTTCATAATTACTTGTTTTTAACATTAATTCCTTTTTTTCTTCATTTGCACACTTTTCCTTTTCTTTACAAATAGCTTTTATTAACTCTTGACTTGGTAATAAACTTTGTGCCTCTTCATTATTTTCATATGCTGAATAATCGTCTCCTAAGTCTATTCCTTTTAATTTAAAATATTTAATTCTCTTTTTTCTAATCGTTTGTGCCGTATAATTCTCTTCATTAATAGTATCATCATACTTACTAGAAAAAGCTTCCAAAAGAAACTGTCCAGAATATATATTATTTGGATCTGCTATATTCTCAATTTTCCATTTAGGTGCATCTCCAATACTTTGCATTTTTTTTATATTTTCTTGTTCTTCTTCAGAAAGATATGGCATAATTTGTTCAAAATACTTCTTTTCATATTTAGCATCTAATTCACTCTGTACCTTTTTATAAGACTCCATATAATCTTCTATCACTTTGTCATCTTGTTTAAATTCTTCAAATTCCTGTTTACACTTCACAGCAGCTTTATATGCTCTTTGTATTTTTGCCATTATAGCTTGACCTTCTCCGTGTATTTATTACTTCATCATATGTCTCTGGAGTTATTGATAGTCCATATGCCTGTAGTATCTTACATCTATCTCCTTTAATATACTTTATCATATATTCATTTTGTTCTTTCAATTTATCGTCATCAAATGCAAAAATCACCCCATTCGCATTAAAATCTCTACTTGAAAAGAATCTCATTAAAAAATCTTGTTGTTCATCACTTAATCCATACCCATTTTTATAAACCATGTCTTCAACTTCTCCGAGAAACTTCAATCCCCATTTCTCTTAAAAACTTAATTCCTAACATATTTCTTTTTTTACCAATATTTCTATAATATTCACTTTGTATATGATCATATGTTGCATATGAATTTACATATATTCTTTTTAATCTATCCTCTATTATACTTCTATTTTTTTCACCATAAACTTCAACAATAGTATCTAGTATCTTTGGAATTAAATCTTCCATACTTATACTATATCTCTCAAATATACTTTTATCTATTTCCACCTTTTTATTCCTCCAGTTCTATATATTTGTTACTTTAATTATATCTTCAACTTCCTTTGGAATCACGTTTTTGCACAATATATTTTTTTGTACATTATTAGTATATATAATGTCAATTCTTATTTCTATTCCATCAATATTATTGTTATTTATGTATTCATTTTTTAGTTTACTTACACTTTCTTCTATTTCATAAATTTTCTGTTCAAAATCAATATTATCTAATTTTCTTTCCTTTTTTCTTATTTCTTCTCCTAATATTTCAATGATTTCCTCTTTTCTGAGATCTAGTTCTAGTTCATATATAATTATTTTTCCAAAATGTCTATCTAATGTTAATTTAAAACTCTTAATCTTTTCCATATATATCCTCTTCCTTCGTAAACTTTATATATTATTTTGCACAAATAATATATTTTATCTAATTATATTAAAATATGATTCCAAAGTAAATATTTTTATATAAATTATCATTTTATATTATCTTGTATTATATAAATAAAAAAACATTCTTAAATAGAATGTTTTTTTATAATTTTATTTTACACAAACTCCTCCCAAACCAAGTTTGCTAAATCTAAACCTTTATTAGTTAGTTTTATACTATTTTCATCTATTTCAATTAATTCATTCTTTACAAGCTCATTTAATTCCTTTCTAAAAAGATATATTGGATTATCTACAAACTTATTTTTAAACTCTGTAATGTTTACTCCATCTATCTTTCTAAGTCCAAGTAGCATATACTCTTTTTTACTAGAATCTATATCTTGAATCTCATGAATTTCTTTATTTTTTTCAATCTGCTCCTTACTTATATTATCTATATACTTTTCTAAATTTTCTGTATTGGAATATCTTATATGGTTAATATATGAATGTGCACTAGCTCCAAATCCCAAATATTCTTTTTGATTCCAACAATTCATATTATGTTTAGATTCATATCCTTCTTTTGCAAAATTTGAAATTTCATAATGAATATAACCATTACTCTTAAGCTTTTCTTTTACTTTCCAATACATCTTTCTTTCAAATTCTTCTTCTGGTAAAATTAGCTTTCCAATTTCAATATCTTTCGAAATTCTTGTTCCTTCTTCTACAATTAAAGAATAGACTGATATATGCTCTGGATTTAGATTACTTATTCTTTCTATGGATTCATTAATGTCTTCTAAATCTTGCTTTGGAAGTCCTATCATTAAGTCTACATTAATATTTTTAAAACCAATATTTCTTGCTAAATTAAAACATTCTAGAAATTCTTCATATGTATGTATTCTTCCTAACATTTTAAGTAAACTGTTATTAGTTGACTGTAATCCCATACTTATTCTATTAATTCCTGATTCTTTATATATCTTTAATTTATCTTCATTCACAGTTCCAGGATTAACTTCTATTGTTACTTCCGCTTCTTCATCTATAATAAAATTTTCTTTTATAGTTTCTAAAATATCTCTAACTAATTTTCCATTAATTATAGAAGGTGTTCCTCCTCCAATATAAATTGTGTCAATTATAAATCCCTTTTTATTTGATTTAAATTTAATTTCCTTTTTCAAACATTCTATGTATTCATCTATTAACTTTGTTTTATCACAGTATGAAACAAAATCACAATAAAAACATTTTTGCTTGCAAAAAGGAATATGTACATATATTCCTACTTTTTTCATCTATACTTTATTATCCTCTTCTTTATTTTTTCTAATTTCATCTGCAATTTCAGATATCGCTTTTAATCTATGGTTAACACCAGATTTCCCGGACTGGAACCTCTAACATATTTCCAAGTTCTATTAAAGATGCTTCTGGATTTTTTAACCTAAGCTCTGCTATTTCTTGTAAGTTTTTAGACAAGTTCTTGAACTTATTTTTCTCTTTTATTAATTTAATATCTTCAATTTGTTTTAAACTTGCATTAATTATTTTATTTAGATTAGCTGTTTCACAATTTACTAATCTATTAACATTATTTCTCATATCTCTTACAACTCTAATTTCTTCAAATTTCAAAACAGAACTGCTTGCTCCGATAAAAGCTAATAAATTAGATATTGTTTCACCTTCTTTACTATATAAAGAATAGCAATGGCTCTTATTTAAAATCTTACATTCAATTTCATAATTTTTTAAAATACTTGCTATATACTTAGCATTTTCTTCTAAAGAAAAAATAATCTCTAAATGATACTTATTCTCAGGATTATTAATAGACCCTCCTCCTAAAAAAGCTCCTCTTACTATTGACTTTGTACATATTTCATCTTTTAACTGCTTATTTATATAATCTTTTAAATTTATCTTTTCTTGTAAATCTATTTTCTTTAAAGAAATGGTATATATTTCTCCCTGAATATTAATTTCATGATTCATAATATTTAAATTACTAAGTAACTTACTAAAACGATTAATATTATACTCACTTTTGCTTGAAAATCTAATATTCTCCTCATCTATATTTATATTATTTGTTATTAAATAACCAATTAATTCTGCTTTAACACTTTGCTTATTCTTAAGTGTCGAAAGCTTACTTAATTCTTCTTTTACATTTGAAGAAAAAGACATTTATTTCACCTTCTTTTAAAAATTTGCCATTAGGGACGGGGCATTTTGACAATATCTGCCATTAAGAACGGGCATTTTGACAATATCTATGCCATTTTCAAAACATCCATGCGCTGTTACTATCCACATCTTATTTAACATAGCAAAAGTTTGAGCTATCACCACACTTCAAAATTTGTTTTTTTAATATGTCAAACTCTTGTTATTGGTAACATTATCTCTTATATAAAAAGCTATAAATTGTAACTTTCTGGTATTTTGAATAGTCACTATGATAATATTTATAATCAAAATAATTTAAAAATTATTCTTTATTAAGACTCACTTTTTTAATTTTGTTATTTTAATAGTCCCGCATTTTAGCAATAATAACCCTATCATTTCCAGCTAAATCTTGTATACATTCTATACTTTTATATTGATTTGTATCTTCTAATAATTTAATAACATCTTCCTTTTGGTCATATCCTATTTCTAAATATATTTCCCCATTTGGTTGCAAAAATTTAGATGCATCTTTGCTAATTTTTTTGTAAAAATTCAATCCATCATCGCCACCATCTAATGCTAAATGAGGTTCATTTTGAACTGGCTTTTGTAATATATCAATAATTTCTGTTTTTATGTATGGAGGATTAGATACAATAATATCAAATTTTCTCTTTGGCAAATTTTCAAATAAATCTGATAAAATAAATTCCATATTTCTGTGTACCAAATTCTTTTCTGCATTCAATTTAGCAATTTGCAAAGCTTTCATACTAATATCTGTACAAGTAACTTTAGATTCTTTTATATACTTTGCTAAGCTAATACCAATTGCTCCACTACCTGTACATAAATCTAATATTTCTATTTTGCATTTTTTTTCTATATCATTTTCTTCGCTGGTTTTCATCTCTATATTTTCGTTACATTTATTAATAACTTCTTCTACTAATATTTCTGTATCAGGCTGAGGAATTAATACATTTTCATCTACATAAAAATTTAATTTCATAAATTCTTGATTATTAGTTATATATTGAATTGGCTTGCCTTCTATAATTTTATTAATACAACTTCTATACTCATTAATTTGATGTTCCTCTAATCTCTTTTCTCCATTTGCAATTATATAACTTTGAGATTGTTTCAAAACATATTGCATTAATATTTTGCCTTGAATACTTGCATCATCTATTTCATTTTGAATTAATTTTAATTTACCTTCTTTTAACAATTCTTTTATTTGCACTACTTCTCTCCTTCTACTAGTCATTCTCCGCTATTTTTCTATTAATTTTATACTATAAATTCAAATTATACATAAACTAATCTATAAATTTAATTATCTAGTTTGAACATTAATATTTTATCATAATTACAAAAAAGAACAATAATGGGCTGAACTTTATTTCATACTAAAAATAATACTCTCTTACAACCCGCCAAAAATTGTTCGTGTGCCAACTTTTGTAAAAATTGCGTGCAATTATTTTATATAATAGGAAAGCTTTATTAATTATTTTTTAACTTTTACATAAAACTTTCCTATTATATAAAAAAAGCCCCGCTTTAGCCGCAAGGTGAATGAAATTTTAAGGACCTGCTTTCACAGGTGGGTGTCCTGTTAAATGCTCCTGGGTTTCTTACATAAATGCAAGCATACACGCCACACCTAAAGCCAGACTCCCGTTTAATCTTTGTTGGTTCTAAAATCTCAGTCTACACGTACTATGCAGGGAAAATTAAAATCTATTTAATATTTTCTAAAAAATTATTATAATCTTTTATATTTGTTATTTCTCATTCGGTAACTATATATTAGCATATTAGATTTATATTTTCAAGAGTATTTTTCTCTAAAATATTAATTTAATATATCTGTTTTTTATATTAATCTTTGTTTTTTTAAATTTTTCTATCTTTATCACATACTTTTATTATTTGTTATAAATAATAAATTATGCTATAATATTAAAAATTTATTTTTTTCTTATATTCCTTATTTTAAACAACAATTGTCTTACAACTCCATAGTAAGTCTTTTGAAGAGTCTTATATATTATAATAAAAAACAGTTTTGACCTTGAGTCGTTATTAATGTTTCTGTTTATAGTGTGTCTCTATAATATGAATCCTCCACAAGCTAAAACGCCTTGGAAGAATTGTTTTTTATTATAATATATAAGACTATCTAAGACTAGACTACTGGCACTTTTCTTTATATAACAACTTGAAAAACATCAACCTACAACTTTGTTAACAGTCATTTTCTCATAATTATTGAAAGTAATATATAACTTATCTTAAAATAACATCTCTCTTTAATAAATTATTCTTTACTGTACCTATTCCAATAAAATTACCATTATTATATATTTTATAAACCCCATCTTCTAACTCAATCGAAAGTTTAACCCCATTTAAAAATAAAGATAATTTTCTATCATTTAATATAATCTCATTATTATTTTCAAAATGTTTTTCAAAAGTAATAAAATGCTCATTTAAAAACTCATTATTTCCTTTATTCTCATCTAATTCTTCAATAGTTACAGAATCATTTATATAAAAGTTACCTACTTTTAACCTTTCAAGTTCTTCCATGTATCCTATCGTTTCTAATTTTTCTGCTAATTGCTCACATAAACTTCTAATATATGTTCCCTTTGAGCAATGTACTGTAAAATTAATACTCAAGTTCTCTATATTAATTAAATTAATCTCAAAAATTTCTATTTTTCTAGGCTGGATATCAACTTTTTGTCCTTTTCTTGCATATTCATAAAGCTTCTTTCCATTAACTTTTATTGCAGAATACATAGGTGGTATCTGTTCATTTTTACCAATAAAAGAATTTAGAATATTTTGAACATTTTGAACATTCAAAATACTTTTATCTACTTCTCTTTCTTCTAGCACATTGCCTTCCACATCTGCTGAATCAGTCTTCTTTCCTAAAGTTAATCGTACTTTATATATTTTATCATGCTCTATCAAATATTTAGATAATTTAGTTCCTTCTCCTATTAATAAAGGAAGTACTCCTGTTGCATTAGGATCTAAAGTACCCGTATGTCCCACTTTTTCATTAAATATCTTCTTAACTTTATATACAACATCATGTGATGTTACTCCTTTTGGTTTATTAATTACTATAATTCCATCCATTCTTGGCTTACTCCTTAAAACTTTATTTTAATTAATATCCATATTTTTCTTGTAAATAACAATAAGCCCTAAAATTTACTTTTAAAGCTTATTTCTATTTGTTATTTAAATTCTATTTCAAAAACACTTTAACTTCATTAATAATCTTATCTCTAGCCTGCTCTATAGAACACCCGCATATTACATCCTGCAGCTCTTGGGTGACCACCACCACCAAATAACAATGCAACATCAGAAACATTTACATATTCATTTGAACGAAGTGATATTTTTAAACCTTTACTTGGTACTTCACGAATAAATATAGAAACTTCCACTCCTTCTATATCTCTTCCTATATCAACAATTCCTTCATGATCTCCTGTTTCAGAATTTACTAAATCTTCATCTGCCTTAGTTATATATGTAAATGCAATTTTGCCATTTTCGAAAAATTCTAAACGATCTGATGCTATTCTATTTAATTCAAAATTAGATTTCGTTCTTGTTTGTAAAACTTTTCTATATACACTCGAAACATTTACACCTTTATTTAAAAGCCATGCAACAAATTCAAATGTTTCAGCTGTTACTCCTGAATATTTAAATCCACCTGTATCAGTTATAATTCCAGCTAAAATACATGTACCAATTTCTTTTGTTATCTCTATACTAAAATAGTTTAATATTACAATTAAAATCTGTGCACATGCTGGGCTATCTGGATTTACAAAGTTTAAATCTGCAAACATTGTATTTGTTCCATGATGATCAATTGAAATTTTTGTTTTTGCATTTTCAAAATATTTAGCAAAACCATTTAACATTTTTATTGTTGCACAATCAAGTGCAATTGCTAAATCGTATTTCTCTACTTGACCTTCTTTTTTTATAAATTCAGTACCTGGTAAAAATTCAAATGTTCTTGAATATTCAGGTATAACTATATCTGGATTTTTTCCATATGCTTTTAATGCATTATATAAAGCTAAACTACTTCCCATAGCATCACCATCAGGATTTTCATGTGTTAATATAACAATAGAGTTTGCTTTATTAATTTCCTCTAAAATATTATCTAAAGTCATTAAAACTCTCCTTTTTATCATTTTAGCTTAACAAAATCTAGTAGATTTTGTTAAGCTTAATATTTTATATTTTTATTTTTCTTCTTTTGGTTTTATTTCTTTTAAAATTGATTCAATTTTAGCACCATATTCCATAGAATCATCCTTTTCAAATATAATTTGTGGAGTAATTCTTAAATTAATAGTCTTAGCTACCTGCATGCGAATAAAACCTGCTGAATCTTGTAATGCCTTCATTGTTTTTTCTTCACTTTTGGCATTTAATATGCTAACATATACTTTAGCATATTTTAAATCAGGAGTTATTTTGGCTTTAGTTACACTAATAAGTCCTGTTAAATTTGGATCTTTTAATTCGAAACTAATAATATGACTAATCTCTTTTCTTAATTCCTCATTAATTCTTCCAAGTCTTGTATCATTTTTTGCCATTTTATTTTCCTCCTTTTAAATCTTTAGTTTATCTTTTAACTTGTTCCATAACAAAAACTTCTATAATGTCGCCTTCTTTTAAATCATTGAAGTTCTCTATTTGAACACCACATTCGTAGCTTTTTGCTACTTCTTTAACATCATCCTTAAATCTCTTTAATGATGCAAGTTTACCTTCATGAATTACAACACTATCACGAATAATTCTTACACCAGCATTTCTCTCAATTTTACCATCTAATACATAGCATCCTGCTATTGTTCCAACATTAGATACCTTGAAAGTTTGTCTAATTTCTGCATTTCCAATAACTTTTTCTTCAAAAATTGGATCAAGCATACCTTTCATAGCAGCTTCTACATCTTCTATAGCTTGGTATATAACAGAATATTGTTTAATTTCAACTTCACCTTTGTCTGCCATTTCTTTTGCTGCTCCAACTGGTCTTACATTGAAAGCAATTATAATTGCTTTTGCTGCTTTTGCAAGTTGAACATCAGATTCTGTAACAGCTCCTGCTACTGCATGAATTACTTTAACTTTAACTTCTTCATTAGATATTTTCTCTAATGATTGTTTTACTGCTTGAGCTGTACCTTGAACATCAGCTTTTACTATTAAGTTTAATTGTTTTAGATTTTCATTTTCCATTTTTTCAAATAGATTATTTAATGTTACTTTATTGTCTAAAGCTAAATTCTTTTCTCTTTCTTGACGTCTTCTTCTTTCTATTAAATGTTTTGCCATTTTTTCGTTTTTGACTTCATAGAAAGTATCTCCAGCTCTTGGAACTTCTGTTAATCCCATAATTTCTACTGGTGTAGAAGGACCTGCTTTTTTAACCATTTGTCCTTTATCATTTTTCATAGCACGAATTCTACCAATAGAAGTTCCAACTACTATTGTATCTCCTACATCTAAAGTACCACGTTGTACAAGCATAGAAGCAATTGGTCCTTTAGCTTTATCTAGTCTTGCTTCAATTACAACCCCTTTAGATTGTTTATGTGGATTTGCTTTTAGTTCTTTCATATCTGCAACAAGTAAAACCATTTCTAATAAATTTTCAATATTAATTTTCTTTTTAGCAGAAATAGGAACAAATATAGTATCTCCACCCCATTCTTCTGGAACAAGTTCATATTGCATTAATTCTTGTTTAATTTTATCAACATTAGCACCTGGTAAATCTATTTTATTAACAGCTACTATAATTGGAATTTCTGCAGCTTTTGCATGGTTAATTGCTTCTATTGTTTGTGGCATAACACCATCATCTGCAGCCACAACAAGTATTGCGATATCTGTTATTTGAGCTCCTCTCGCACGCATAGCAGTAAAAGCTTCATGTCCTGGAGTATCTAAGAATGTTATTTCTCTTCCATTTACATTTACTTTATATGCACCAATATGTTGTGTAATTCCGGCCTGCTTCTCCTTCAATAACATTTGTACTTCTAACGGCGTCTAAAAGTGATGTTTTACCATGATCTACGTGTCCCATTACAACAACAACAGGAGGTCTAGTTTCTAATTCATTTTCTAAGTCTTCAGAATCATCAAATAATATATCTTCTTCTTTTACTTCCTCTTTTTTGCTTGCATTAACCCCAAATTCACTAGCAACTAAGAATGCTGTATCAAAATCTATAACATTATTTATAGTTGCCATTATTCCATAGCCAAATAACTTTTTAATAACTTCTGCACTTGTTTTCTTTAACTCTAGAGCCAAGTCTTTAACAGTAATAGATTCTGGAATAGTTATTTCTGTTAATTGGAATATTTTTTGTTTTGTTCTTTCTTCACTATTTTTTGATGATTTCTTTTTATTTCTCTTTCCTCTTGCAGTTGTTAAATCATAATAATCAAGCATTCCGCCATCTTGTTCATCAAACATATGTGATAATTTATCAACTTGTTTTAAGTCTTTTAATTTTCCACCATCTATTTCGTCAAATCTACCTGTTTTTCTAGATTTATTATTCTTTTTAGCTTTATCATCATATTTGTTATTTAGTTTTTCTTTATCAATAGATTTTGTACTATAATCTCTTTGATTTTCTTTTTCAACAATCTCTGTAGACATTATATTTTTAATATTTTTATCAATACCTTTTTCATCTAGTGGTCTTCTATCATTTCTACCGAAATTATTATTGCCTGCAAATCTTTGATTATTATTATTAAATCTTTGCCCATTATTGTTTCTATTTTGGAATCTGTTTTGCACATCTCTATTATTTCTGTTATTTTGATATCTATTTTGATTATCTACATTATTTCTATTGTTATATCTGTTTTGCACATCGCTATTATTTCTGTTATTAAATCTATTTTGTCCATCGTTTCTATTATTTCTATAATTATTATTTCCTTGTCTATAATCATTATTCCTATTAAAACTATTATTTGATTGACTATTATCATTTCTTCCAAAATTGTTATCTTTGCTTGCTCTTGTATTAACTGTCTCTTTTTGTACCTTTTCTTCTACCATAACTTTACTCTCTGTCTTTACTCCAATCTCTTTTTTTATTTCGTTATTTGACTCTTCTTTTTGAACACTTTCATTTTCTTTTTTTATCTCTTGTTTTTTTGGTTCTTCAATTTTAACCGCTTCTTTTTTAGGTTCTTCTTTATTTTGTTCTTCTTTTTTATTATCTTTTAAACCAAATAATTCGTTTACTGTAAGTGGCTTTTGAGGTTTATTTCTATACACAATATTGTAGTTTGTATTATTTCTTTCTACAAAACCTACTTCTTTCTTTTTTTGTTCTTGTTTTTTTCTTTCTTTTTCTTTCTGTTCTTCGCTATCATTAATTATTACTTCTCTTCTTATAATCACTGGCGTTTCAGTTTTCTTATCCTCTTTAACCTTATCTTGCTTAACTTTCTCTTTCTCTTGTTTTGGATTTCCTGTATTTTTGTTAAATTGTTGTAAAATCTTTTTTTCTTGTTCCTCTTCTACAGAACTTAAATGACTAGTCACATTAATTCCTATATTATTTGCCATAGTAATTACTTCTTTACTAGCTACTCCCAACTTCTTTGCTATTTCGTGTATTTTAACTTTACCCAATAACATCACCCCCGATTAATTCTTTTTATTATCTCTTTTGAAAAGTTTATATCTGTTATTCCTATAATAGCCTTATTTTTCTTCCCAATTGACTTACTAATTTCATCTATTGTTCCCATCTCATATATAGGTATTTGCATTTTTTTAGCAATTTCATTAAATTTTAATTTTGTTCTATCAGATGCATCCTCTCCAAGTAAAAGTAGCTTTATTTTGTTTTTATTTACATATTCTATACATGCATCTGTTCCAAAAGTAACTTTTCCTGCTCTTGCACAAAGTCCTAACAGACCAAATATCTTATCCTTATTTATCAATAATTACACCTCTTAAATTTTCATAGATTTCGCTATCGATACTTTTTTCAAAAGTTTTTTCTAGTCTTTTACTTTTTATAGCTTTTTCTAAACATTCTATATTATCACAAATATATGCTCCTCTACCATTTGCCTTTCCTGTTTTATCTATACTTATATTTCCATCTTTGTCTTTTACTATTCTTATAAGATCTTTTTTATCTTTTTTGGTATTACAACCTATACAACTTCTTTGTGGTAAACTCTTCAAAATAGTTCACTCCTTTACTTCTATTGTATTACATCTTCTCTATTTACATGTTTTTTATTATCTAATAATTTTGATTTTATTATAGTTTAACTATCTGTTTAATATTTTAGTTTTCGCTATTTTCTGAATTTTCCTCATTTTGCATTTCTTCAATCATTTTTCTAAATTGAGATTCACTTTTTATATCAATTTTCCAATTAGTTAACTTAGCAGCAAGTCTTGCATTTTGACCAGATTTTCCTATTGCTAATGATAATTGATCATCTGGAACAATTACTTGTGCAAATTTTTCTTCTTCTTTTATATCCACTGCTAACACTTGTGCTGGTAACAGCGCTGCAGATATATAAATAGATGGGTCTTCATTCCATTCTATAACATCTATTTTTTCGCCATTCAATTCATTAATTATATTTTGTATACGAATTCCTTTTTGACCTACACAAGAACCAACTGGGTCTATATTTTCATTTGGTGAATATACTGCAAGCTTAGTTCTATTTCCTGCATCACGTGAAATACTTTTTATTTCTATAACACCTTCATATATTTCTGGTATTTCAAGTTCAAATAATTTTCTAACAAAGTCTGCATGAGCTCTTGAAATTATAACTTGTGGAGCACCTTTAGCCCCTCTTTCTACATCTAGAACATATGCTCTTATTTTATCATTTACTCTATACTTTTCTGTGGATATTTGTTCTTTTAATGGCATAACACCTTCTAATTTTCCTAAGTCTATTACTACAATTCCACCATCTGCTTTTTGAATTATTCCAGAAACAATCTCACCTTTTCTATCACTAAACTCTGCAAATAAAACATCTCTAGATACTTCTCTTATTTTTTGAATAATTACTTGTTTTGCTGTTTGTGCTGCTATTCTACCAAAATTCTTTGGAACTAGTTCTATATCTACTATATCACCTATTTCTAAACTTTTATTAATTTTTTTTGCATCTTCTAGTCCTATTTGTAATTTATCATTTTCTACTTCTTCTACTACATATTTTTCTGCATATAAATGAATTTCTCCTGTTTCACCATCCATAGTAACTTTTACATTATCTATATTAGAATCAAAATTTCTTTTGTATGCTGTTACTAATGCTGCTTCTATAGATTCTAATAAAACATCTTTTTTTATACCTTTCTCTTTTTCTAGTTCATCCATAGCAATTACTAATTCTTTACTATCTATTGCTAGTGCTTTTTTTGATTCTTTTTTCATTTTAATCCTCCTTATAAATTATTCCCAATTATAAAACTTTTTCATTATTGATATATTTTTTCTATCTATTCCGTATTAATTCTTGATTTTCAATTTCTACAATATTTGAATCGTATTTTTTTAAAATACCAACATATTCTTTTTTTCCATTTAGTGGTTTAAATAATTTTATATATATTTCTTCACCAATGTTTTGCTCTAAATGTTCATCTTTTCTAATTATTCTTTCTATTCCTGGTGAAGATACTTCTAAGAAATATTGTTCTTTTATATAATTTGCTTCATCTAATAAATCTGAAATAGCATCATTTACTTTCTCACAATCATTTAAATCAATACCTTCTTTATTGTCTATAAATATTCTTAAAAAATAGTCTTTGCCTTCTTTTACATAATTAACATCATATAGGTCATAACCTAAATTATTAATTGGTTCTTTAATTAAGCTTTCTACTTTTTCTTCTATACTTGCCAAATTATTTCCTCCTTAATTACGATGAAAGAGTGGGCCTTTGTTTCCCACTCTTTTTGTCAATTTATTTAGCATGTTTATTATACTATATAAATTTGGCAATTGCAAGCATTTTACTTGTTTTTTTCCAATTTTTGTGTGATAATGGGTGGTAAGTTTTAAGTTGTGCATATGTTTGATCCGTACATGTGTATTTATATATTAAAATGCAGTGATGCGCAGTTTGGGAGGACTCGTATTCATACAGATTAGCCAGATTAACTGTTCCAATTACGAAATTTCTGCAAACTTGCTCATATGACTAGTCCGACCAGCAAAGAACGAAATTTTAATATATATATCCACTTGGCTGGCTAATTTAAAAGCACTATTTCCCTATCGTCAAGAAAAAAACAATACACAAGGAGGAATTAAAATTGAAAAATTGTTATTATAAATTAGAATACGATAAAATATTACAAATACTTTCTAATTACTGCAAAACAGATATTGGAAAAGATATCGCTTTAAATTTAGAACCATCCAATAATAAACTAGAAGTAAAACATCTTCAATCCGAAACAACAGAAGCAGTTAATCTAACTTCTAAATTAGGCAACTCTCCAATTCACTTTTTACCCAATATCAATCTATGGCTAAAATATTTAGAAAGCGGAAATTCCTTATCAGCAAAAGCACTATTAGAAATTGGAAAAACATTAAAATTATCTAGGAAATTAAAATCTTATTTTTTCGATAATAAAGAAATAGACTTAGGTAACTTTCCTATTTTATTAGATAAATTTAATTTACTATACACCAATACACAAATAGAAAATTCAATATTCAAAAGCATTATAGACGAAAACACTATTTCAGATGATGCATCTAATACTTTATCTTCACTTAGACGTAATAGAAGAAGATTAGAACAAGAAATAAAAGACAAATTAAATTCTATGATTCATTCTTCAACCTATTCTAAATATATAATGGAATCAATAGTAACTATTCGTAATGATAGATACGTTATTCCTGTAAAAATAGAACATAAAGACAACATAAAAGGATTCGTTCATGATATCTCTTCAAGTGGCTCTACAGTTTTTATTGAGCCTATAACAATATTCGAACTAAATACTAAGATATCTAACCTTAAAGTAGAAGAAAATATTGAAATTGAAAAAATATTAAAAAATATTTCTATGTCTTTATTCCCTATATATAAAAATATAAAAGAAGATACTGTAATAATCGGAGAATTAGATTTTATTTTTGCTAAATCAAACTATTCAAAAAATATCTCTGGAATAGAACCACATATTAATGAAAATAAAGAAATTAATCTATATAAAGCAAGACATCCTTTAATTGATAAAACAAAAGTCGTTCCCATAGATATTTCACTTGGAAAAGATTATAACTCTTTAATAATAACAGGACCTAACACTGGTGGTAAAACTGTCACTTTAAAGACTGTTCGGACTTCTTACATTAATGGCAGAAAGTGGACTTCATATTCCTGCAAATGAAAATAGTAGTATATTTGTTTTTGATAAAATATTTGCATCTATCGGTGATGAACAAAGTATTCAAGAATCTTTAAGTACTTTTTCATCACATATGTTAAATATTATAGAAATATTAAATTCTTTTAATCAAAACAGTTTAGTTTTACTAGATGAATTAGGTTCTGGAACAGATCCTATTGAAGGTAGCTCTCTTGCAATAAGTATTTTAGAAACTTTGTATAAAAAAGGTTCTATAACGCTTAGCACAACACACTATCCTGAAATTAAAAATTATGCATTAGTAACTGATGGTTTTGAAAATGCATCATGTGAATTTGATATTGAAAATTTAAGGCCAACATATAAATTACTTGTAGGAATCCCAGGAAAAAGTAATGCTTTTGCAATAAGTAAACGTTTAGGACTTCAAGATGATATTTTAAATAGAGCAAATGAACTATTAACTAATGATCATATAAATATTGAGGAATTATTAAAATCAATTTATGATAATAAATTACAAATTGAAAAGGAAAAAGAATTAATAGATAAGAATTTAAATCAAGTAGAAGTTTTAAGGAACTCTTTAGAAACAGATCTATCTAGTCATAAACAAAAAGAGAAAGAAATTATAGAAAAGGCTAAAGAAGAAGCCAGACAAATTCTTCTTAAAGCCAAAGAAGAAGCACATGATATTATAAAAGAATTAAACGAATTACCTGAATCTGTAGATTCTTTAAAAGAAGCAAATAACTTAAGAAATAAATTAAATTCTTCTTTAAAAGATTATGCACCAAAACTTTCAAAAACTACATCTGGTAATTTAAACTCTGAAGATATCAAAATAGGAATGACTGTATTAGTAAAATCTCTTAATACTAAAGCTACTATTCTAAGCCTTCCTAATAAATCTTTAGATGTTCAGTTACAAATTGGTAATGCTAAAATGACAATGAATATTAAAGAGTTAGAAAAAGCAAAGCAAGATACTGTAAAACATATTCCTCAAAAGAAAAATATTAATTTAAAGGCTAAAAATATTTCAAGTGAAATAAATGTTATAGGGCAAAATATAGAAGAAGCTATATTTGTTATTGATAAATATCTAGATGATTGCAGTTTAGCAAAAATCTCACCTGTTCGTATAGTACATGGTAAAGGTACAGGCAAACTAAGAGCACGGTATTCATGCATTTTTAAAAACTCATCCACATGTAAAATCTTATAGATTAGGCACTTTTGGTGAAGGTGAAATGGGAGTTACTGTTGTTGAAATAAAATAGTGAAATTAAATATAAAAAACAAAAGAGTGATATTTAGATTTCATAATTTCCATTCTTAATTCCTATTATCTATTTGTAGTTACATAAAATTTGCTTTTTTTTTATTAAATTGTGTATAATTATATTGTAACAACTTTCTGTTGCCTTTGAAATTAAAATTTCGGAGGCAAAGTCCTCCGAGCACTTACAAGGAGGAATATTTATGGGATCAATCATCGCATTTTCCGCGTTCATCATGTTTATGATTTTTTGCATGATTGCTTGCATTCTCTGTGAAGTTAAAGCTTTTCACCATTATGAGAAAAAATCAAAAAAATTATTTATCTATTTTTTTCTGGTCAGCTCAAAACTTTACGGAATTGCATTATTGATTTGTTTATATTTGCTTTGCACTTATTACTGAGATCATATCCCACAGAGGGGTAAGTATATTTTCATATACTTACCCCTCTGCTTTTTATATATTATTACTAAATATTAGAATAATTTTATTATTTAAATTCATCTTACTCATTTTCACCATTATTAGTATCATCTGCACCATCATCTACTGTATCTTCTTCTGGTGTTATTGTTGAACTTGCATTATTTCCACTTAATCCATACATCTGACTTAAATAACTTTGATAATCAAAAGCATCTACTGTTTCTGGTTCTCCATAATTTACACCAAATGTCTCTACTGTTAAACTTTTTATTACTGGTTTATTTTTTGGCATATCTGATGAAAGCTCATTTCCTTGTTCATCTTTTGGAGCTTCTTCACCTTCTGCTAATTCTGAACTTCTATATGTAACTTCTACATTTGAAATTTTTTCAATAATATCATATCCTTCAATTACTTTTCCAAAAGCTGCATATAACCCATCTAATGACGAATTGTCAGATGTCATAATAAAAAATTGAGAACCTGCTGAATTATAACCTTGCTCAGTTAATCCCATACTGCTATAATCTGATCTTGCCATAGATATAACACCTTTTGTATGTTTTAAAGTATTTTCATAATTATTTGCTAAAAATTCACCTTTTATTCCATATTCTTTTTCTTCTGCACCTTCACCTTTTAAGTCTTTTAAAGTAGGTGTTCCTGTTCCATCTCCATTTTTATCTCCACCTTGAATCATAAAATCTGGTATTGTTCTATGAAATGTTAAATTATTGTAAAATCCTCTTTCTGCAAGTTTAATAAAGTTTGCAACTGTATTTGGTGCCTTATCTGGATATAATTCTATTTTTACTGTACCATATCCTTCAATTTCCATTGTAGCTATAGGATTTTTTACTTCCATTGTAGCATTCTTAAATATACCTACTCCTACTACTCCAATTAATACAATAACTATTAATATAGCTATTCCTATTATTACATTTTTTCCTTTTCCCATTGTTCTTCCTCCAATTCTTTTATCTTTTTTGTAAAATATATTTTTATAGTAATAAATGCATATTACTATTCACATTTTAATTTAAAAGCACATACTAGCTTAGCTAATTGTTTTATATATTTTTTAAAAACAATCGCCGATGGTACATACTATTTTTCTTTGCTACCTAAACTGCGTGGTATAAAAGTAACTAACTGCTCTCGCCCACCACGCTTCAAGATTGTTTTTAAAAAATATATAAAACAATTAGCTAAGCAGTAACATTGTCACTAAAAACCAACTGCAAATTGTAACAAAAGAATACTACTTACATCTACTACTATTAAAAAACTTATTTAATTAAAATCTTTTATTCTAATACCTATTATAACATTAAATTATCAAAAACAAACTGTTCTTGCATTCTTTTTAAAGATTGTTTTATTGTTCTTGCTCTTACTTCACCTATACCTTCTACTTCATCCAACTTTGGAATATCTGCATCAAGTATATGTTGAAAAGATTTAAAAGACTTAACTAAATTTTCTACTATATTACTTGGCATCCTTGGTATTTTATTTAGAATTCTATATCCTTTTGTATATACACCGAACTTCATCATAATTATCAAAATCTTCATATCCAAGTAATCTTGCAATTAATCCTGGTCTCATTAATTCATCATGTGATAAATCTTGAATTTCTTTTAAGATTTTTTCTGAATTTTTCTTTTTACCACTAGCAATATAATCTTTTATTATTAGTAATTCTTCTTCCTCTAAATCGCCTACCAATTCTTCTAATTGCATTTCAAGAAGTCTTCCTTCAACTCCCAGCTCGTAAATTGCTCTTTGAACTTCATCTACAATCTTCATTACCATCTCTGCTCTTTGAATTGCAATAATAACATTCTCTAATGTGACAATAT
The DNA here is from genome assembly GCA_900557195.1 of uncultured Clostridium sp. Classification (GTDB taxonomy): domain Bacteria; phylum Bacillota; class Clostridia; order TANB77; family CAG-508; genus CAG-492. Next base: position 56,861 of record USRT01000005.1, on the reverse strand, counting down.
CATTAAATTCATATTCATTTAACAAACTTAATTTGCTATCAAAAACCTTTTTATATTTTTCAACAGTTTGAAGTGCTTGATTTGCTTTTGCACTTACTTTAGAAGTATCTTCTAATGCATATCTAGAATTCCCTTTAAATATAGTAATAACATTTCTTCTTTGAGATATGCTTATAACTAGTTCTCCAGATTGCTTTGCTGTACGTTCTGCAGTCCTATGTCTTGTCCCAGTTTCATTTGTAGGAATCGCCGAAGAAGGTATTAATTGTGCATTAGCAAATAAAATTCGTTTTAAATCTGCACTTAATATAATAGAACCATCCATTTTTGCAAGTTCATATAGTTTAGATGAACTATATTCTACATCTAAGCGAAATCCTCCATCTACAAGATCTAAAACCTCTTTCGAATCTCCAATAACAATAAGCGCTCCAGTTTTAGCTTTAAGAATATTTTCTAATCCCTCTCTTATTGCTGTACCTGGTGCAATTAGCTTTAGTACATCTGTAATTGAATCTTCCTTATTGAATACCAAACTAATTCACTCCTCTTTCCCCCGATGCCATAAAAAGTGTCAAAAAGGAAGTTGCCAAAAGGGACGGAGCATATTGACAGTTTTTTATTTAATATAAATAAAAACACATCTACTCTAATAAAAAATTGTCAATATGCTCCGTCCCTTTTGGCAACTTCCTTTTTGACACTTTTTATTTCAATCCTAAACTTTTCATTGCATCATTTATATTTTTCATGCCTATTATATCTAATTTATAACTTTCTTTCAATAGTTTCTTGTTATTTTCTGGAATTAAACATGTTTTAAATCCGAGTTTTTCTGCTTCTTTTAATCTTTTATCGATAAAATTCACAGATCGAATCTCTCCTGTTAATCCGAACCTCTCCCATAACTAATAAATCTTTTGGTATACTAATATTTTTATAACTAGATAGCACACATGCTATTATTCCTAAATCCACTGCTGGTTCAGATATCTTTATTCCACTTACTACATTTAAATATACATCTTGACTTGAAAGATTTATTCCTGCTTTTTTTTCAAGTACTGCCATAAGTAATGTTAAACGATTGTAATCAATTCCATTTGCAGTTCTTCTTGGAAGCCCAAAAACAGTATGAGAAGTTAATGCTTGAAGTTCTATTAAAAGCGGTCTTGTTCCTTCCATACTTGCAACAATTACAGAACCTGGTGGATTATCTTCTCTATCAGAAATAAGAACTGATGATGGATTTGTTATCTCAACCATTCCCTCATTTTGCATTTCAAACATTCCAACTTCATTTGTTGACCCAAATCTATTTTTTACACCTCTTAAAATTCTATATGAAAAATATCTTTCACCTTCTATATATAATACTGTATCTACCATATGTTCTAAAACTCTAGGTCCTGCAATATTTCCTTCTTTAGTAACATGTCCTATAATGATTGTTGTTATTTGATTTGTTTTACATATTTTCATTATTCTTGCTGTTATTTCTCTTACCTGGCTTACAGTTCCAGCAGCTGAAGTTATCTCGTCAGAGTACATTGTTTGTATAGAATCTATAATAACAAGTTTTGGATTTATAGAAAGTATTTGTTCTTGTATTATATCTATGTCTGTTTCTCCTAAAAACAAAATATCATCATTATTAATTTTTAATCTATCTGCACGAATCTTAATCTGCTCTGCAGATTCTTCTCCTGATACATAAAGTACCTTTCCGCTCTCCTTGCATCTTATCACATAATTGCAATATTAATGTAGATTTACCAATTCCGTGGTTCACCACCAACTAATACTAAAGAACCTTTTACTAATCCTCCACCTAAAACTCTATCTAATTCAGCAGAGCCAGTACCTATTCTTGTAGCATCTTTTCCTACAACTTCATTTAGACTTTTAGGAGTAGTACTTTTTTTGGTCTCACCTTTTATTAATACATTAGATGATTCTTTTTTTATTTTTTCCTCATAAAAGCTATTCCATTCATTACATCCGAGGACACTTTCCAAGCCATTTAGCAGATTCATATCCACAACTATTACACACAAATACAGTTTTTGTTTTCCCCATTATTATATTTCTATGTTAGAAAAATTTCTAACATTCTCTCCTCTCTAATTTTATATTACATATAACTTTTAAAAATAAATAAAAGAATATATTTCATTTTGAAGCTTAACAGCCAATTCCAGATTATTATTATCAATTTCAATATATCTCAAATTCACTTCTTCTTCCATAATCTTCCCCTTCTTTTATGAAATCAATTTTTTGTTATTTATTTTAATATATATTCTTAAATACATTGCTCTAACTATTCTATCAATCCCGCATGCAATTGACAGTCCAAATAACCCCATATTGAATTTTTGAATAAAATAACAAAAAGGTACTCTAACACAAATTCCACCAATAAAAGCCATCATTCTAATTGCTTTTGTATCTTTATTTGCAGATAAATAGGCTCTATAATTGCATCCTGCTACTGTAGCTATAAACTCTATAGAATATAACCATATATACGGATTGCAATCATTCCATTGAACAGCTCTTCCAAGCATATACCATATTGGATATATAAATATCGGCAGTAATAAACTAGAAAAAATTATACCATATATTTGAACTGTATCCACTTTCTTAAGAAGACCTTCTCTTTTTGATTCTATATCATTAGAATATTCAACCAATAATCCTGAATAATAACCTTCTATTATTTCACACAAAGTATCTATTATAGTTCCACATATACAATGAATTGCATATATATTTGTTCCAAATGAACTAGCTACACTAGTATAGTAGATATTTACAATTCTTTGCATTATTTTATTAAATATAAGATCCTTGGCAAAATTCAATATTTCCTTTATATAGTTAGATGCAATTTTGTATAATCTAAATTTTGAAAAAATTAATAATAATATAGTATTTACAAAAGTGGATATTATTGTTGCAACATAAATTCCAACTTCATTGTACCCTAATTTTATACTTAAGTAATCTCCTAATATATTAACCATAGAAGAAATTACTGTTATAACCCAAATTACACTTGTTTTTGTTTCTACCTTCAATATATTTTTAGGAATATATCCAATAGCTAATATCGGTAATTGTATAGCTTTTAATTTTAATATTATTGATAATATCTCACGTGCATCATTTTCTAAATTATATACATATGTAATCTGCTTTGAAAATATAAATATTACAAATGCTATTATTATAGAACTTATAACTTCTATACACATAGCTGAACTATTTATTTGTTTTGCATTTTTTCTATCTCTTACTAATACTATAGTATGAGATGTTCCTATGCATGATTGAATTGTATTTATAGCCCAGTTTAACGTTATAAATGATGAAAAAACTATTATTGCTGTTTTTCCTATTGAGTTTGATATTGATTTATCTATTGTTACTAATAAAGTATTGGTAAATTCTACTAGTATATATGGTAAAACAAATAAAAATGTTTTCATTATTACCTTTATTGGTATTTTTTGCTTCATTTCTCCTCCGTTTTGTTTAAGATATTTATAAGTTTTTATTTAGAACTATATACTTAAAAACTATTATCTTTTTGTGTTTTATTATTAGCTATTCTAAACATATCAAGATATGCTTTTATCTTGATATTATTAATATATCGATAAGATTGTAAATCATTATAAAGGTATTTCCTTATATCATATTACCTAACTTTCATAATGGTATAATTCTACTATATCAAATCATTTTTATCAAGTAAGTTTTTTATTTTTAAAGTTGACTTTTGATTATTCTCATGCTATTATTTGTAAGTCATTTGAATTTACTTCAATATATTTTATTCATTCTATTCTGGGCACTTCTGCCTAAATTTTTTCTGAACCAATAACTTTCAGATTACTTTTTGCTAATAGTATAAGATATTAACCCTAACAAACTTTGTTCGAATAGTATAAACATAAATTAATTCAGATGAATCTATTTAATAAATTAGCCGAATTCCATCAAAAATGAATATTTATAAATTCTAAAAAATTATAAATATGTTTTTTATTATTTATAAGTTAACAATTTTCTTTATAATTTCTATGTCTTCTATTTTGTTGATTCCAAAACATTTTCTACCCAAGTCTTTTATAGATGCCCCTAGGTGATACATTTCTTTATTATCTACTACAATAAATCTATCATGAAATTTGTTTGTTTTAGCAACTTTTAATATAGGATATTCTTTATTAAATTTTGTAATATCCAAATTTCCAATATTACTTTTGTCTGATGTTAAAATAACTATTTCTACATTATCTTTCTTTTTAGTTAACATTTTCAAAACACTATCATCAATGTAATTGTCTATTATTAAAATCTTGTTATTCGCTTTTTTTATAATATCTATAATCAAACTATATGCATCATATATTTGACCATTAAAAAATATCCTTTGTTTGATATTTTCTCCAAGTTGAAACTGTTTAAAAACTTCATCAAATTTTTTATCATGTTCTAGCAATTTATATTCGACATTTATTAGTCTTTCAAATACTTGTCCGTTTGAAACTATAAATTTTCTCATTTCTACAAATGCTTCTACTATTTTTATACTTACTTCAATAGCTATTTCATTTTTTAACAATCCTGAGAGCATTAAAACTCCTTTTTCTGTAAAAACATAAGGCAACTTTTGTTTTCCTCCACGAGTATTTGAAGTCGCAAATTGCGACTTCAAAAATTCATACTCACTATTACTTAATTGAAAACAGAACTCTACTGGAAAACGCTCAATATTTCTTTTTACTGTTTCATTTATTCTTCTTGTTTCATAATGATATAGTCTTGCTACATCACTATCCAACATTACTTGTTTTCCTCTTATAATATATATTAAGTTTTTTATATTTTCGTTATGTAATTCATTTTGAATCACTAATTGGTTTTCTTCCATAACTTCACATCCTTTTCATAGTGCATATATTATAAAACATTTGTTTGTTGATGTCAAGACTTTTATATATTTTAAGTTTAAGATTTATACTATTAAAAAGATATAATGTAACTTTGTTTTGCCCTGCTTAAGTCCATTTCCATAACTTTAGACATAGTAAGCATAATGTATGAATAATTTGTAAAATTCAAGTAAAAAATGGATATTTATAAATTCAAAAAAATTATAAATATCCATTTTTATATTAAATCTTTTCTACATATAATTCATCATTTACAGTTACAATTGTATGTTTATGCAATTTATTAATAGATTTTTATCTGGAAATATACTATTTCACAAATCGGAACTCAAGGTTAGATTAATTCTTTTTTTCTCTTAAAAAATCCTGTAAATCTTCTTTATCTAAATCTTTTATAAATTCACTCAAATCATTACAGATAAACTCAAAGTCACCTAATTCATGCAAATATAATTCTATATTTTGATTGTTTATATTTATACAAATTACATCTCCAAATTCTGTAATTGCAAAAGGTATATATCCTTTTTTAAATATTTCATCATACACATATATATTTCCTTTATCATCTTTATTATATGAAATTAGACCTTGCATAACTATTTCTTTACTATTTTTAGTGTCAAAGCATCTTTTATCTGGTCTTCCACCATTATATTCTAATATTAAATCTTTTAAACATTGTGGTAGTTTAATGGCATATGTATTTTCAATATTCTCAAAACATGTTTTATCTACTAATTTTTTTACATATTTCCATTCCATAATAAAATCTCTCCTTTTATCTATCTCTATATCATATACTTGTAAAATCCTAAATCCACCATTTCTATATTTCTTCCAACCAATCAAGTGCAATTATAAACATTGCATGAGACCATCCAAGACCAATTACCCAATTTGATTTTAAACTATTATTATCAACTTGTTCTGCTAAAAATCCATGTTCTGTGCAAGAATTAATCACAAAATCAAAACATTCTAAAAATTTCTTTTTATTTCCTATCTTACTATAATACATAGCCATCCATAAAGTTGCAATAATCCAAGGGTTATTTCCTCCTATATAATGGTCATCTTGAAATCTTAGATATCCTCCGAGTATATGTTCTTAATGTCATATTTATTTTTTCTACAGTATTTGCTATTATTTTCTCTTTAGCAGAAAATAATTCAAAAGGATATACTACACCTAGCATGCTAATATCTGTTTTGTTATCTGCTCCATTTCTTAGCAATATCTTTTGTTTATCATCATATAAATTATTTTGTATATATTTTTTTATTTTGGTATTATACTCTTCTAATTCCTGCTTTGTTTTTTCTATTTTTTCTTGTTTTATTCTATTATTTTTATATTCATCTTTTATACAATCATATATGTTTATCATAGAATTAAAACTTGCATAGATACTTGCTAAAGAATATAGATGTATTCCTTCATTCATCTCCCATAAATCATAACTAACATGTTTATATATGCTATCTTTATATTCATATTTTTCTATTAGCTCTTTTTTTACAGTATCTGTTTCTTCTATATTCAATAAATTCTTAATGTATTTTATTAAAAATGCTAAAGCTTTTTCGCACATTTTTAGATTATCTTTTAAAAACTTTTCTTCTTTTGTAATTTTATAATGTTCATATATACCATATATAACACTTGCTGTTTCATCTATTTGATATCCCCAACATGGTGCTAAAGCACCATTTGTATAAAAGCGTTGTTCCCACATACCATTTTTGCTTTGTGTCTTTTTGCAAAATATATTATAAAACTTCTCTGCTTCTTTGTGCATACCTAATAAATCTATTGCTTTTACTATAAAGCTTGCATCTCTTGTCCAACAATATCCGATATCCACCGCACATTTCCTTTTTCTCGTCTATTTCCATTCCAGCAATAATTCCGCCGGTCTCTTTATTTGTAAGAAGTGGGAAAAGTAAAATTGTTCTTTTATATATTTTGTATATTTTTTCATTATAGTCTTTTCTTTTTAGAGAATAATATTTTTCTACGTATTTTTCCCAATATCTTTTTACATCATTATATTCTTTTTCTATATCTATTTTTTTTAATTTATCTATTTCATTTGCTATATCTTCAAATGAATTTGATTTATCATTTTCTTTTGCATAAATATATATACATATCTTCTTTTCTTCTCCTGGTTTCAGGGTACCTAAATTATATGAAATACTCGAGTCTCTTGTCATTCCTATATAATCTTTTCCGTAAATTTCGCCACTTTTAATATTATCTTTGCTATTATGCAATTGTTTAGCAGCTATTATTTCACTCGAAAAAATAGCAAAAGTATTTTCATAGTCGTACTGTAATAAAGCATCATTGAAAATTCTTGCTGATACCTGATTATTGGTACTACTTATAAATTCAGAATGTATTAAGAAATTTATATCCATATCTATTGTATTATTATTTTTTAATATATATTGTTTCATTAAAACATCTTTTTTTATTGTGACAAAGTCAATTTGTTTAATATTTAAATTAAAATATGTATTTTCTATATTAGTAGTTAAAATGTTTGTATTTTCTACATAACTTTGTTCATAATGGTTATTTATATCATCGTGTAGATATATAATAGCAGAGTCGTTTATTTTTATTCCTACATGAAAAAAGTCTATATTTTGTTTATAGTCTATTGTTGGATATGCTAGTCTAAGTAGTTCTCCTTGTTTAGAAAAACTTACTAGCATTTTTCCGTTTCCGATTAAGGCATCATTAATATATTTATTATTCATAATATTCCTTCCTTTATCTTTTGTTGTTTGTTTTTCTTGTTTTTTAAATTAGCAATAAGTTTAATCCGTGCAGGGGGATTTATATATTAAAATTTCGTTCTTTGCTGGTCGGACTAGTCATATAAGCAAGTGTGTACAAATTTCATAGTTTGAACAGTTAATCTGGCTAATCTGTATGAATATGAGTCCTCCCAAACTGCGCATCACTGCATTTTAATATATAAATCCCCCTGCACTACTCTACTGTTTTTATTATTTTTCTGTATCTGTATTTATTTGTTTTCGACAATTTTAACAATTTGTCGTTCTAGTTCCTTAATTCTATCGTTTAATTTAGCTATTTCTTCGTCATTTGCATATTCTGTTAAAATATCTTCTTTTACTATAGATTCCATATCTTCTAGTTCTTCTTTTAATGTTTGCATTCTTCCTAATACTTCAAGACGTACGTATTCTTTTGCTCGTTTATTTTCTACTTTACCTACTACATTTATGTTATCATCTAATTCATAGCATTCTCCAAATTCTGGGATAGTAACTGGAATCTCTGTATTTTGTATAATTTTATCTCTTAATACTTTTTGTCCTTCTGGTTCTCCATGGACTAAAAAGATATGTTTTGGTTTTGTGAAGAATGAATATATAAAATTAAGTAGCCATTCTTGATCTGCATGACCTGAATATCCTTCTATATATTCTATTCTTGCATTAACTGCGATTTCTTCTCCAAATATTTTTACTGTTTTTGCTCCATCTACAATTTTTCTACCAAGTGTTCCTGGTGCTTGATATCCTACAAATAAAATAGTATTATTTGGATTCCATAAATTATGTTTTAAATGATGTTTAATACGACCAACTTCACACATGCCGCTTGCAGATATTATAATTGCAGACTCATTACTTTCATTTAATTCTTTTGATTCATCTGCTGTTTTCGTAAATTTAAGTCCTGGGAATTCTAAAGGATTATCTCCACTTTGCATAATCTTTTTAGTTTCTTCATCAAATAAATCCATATTGTCTTCAAAAACTTCTGTTGCTGAAATTGCAAGCGGACTATCTACATATACAGGAGCTCTCATAACGGTTTCATATTCTCTATAAAATTCTTCATCATGTTTTGTTTCTTTTAAATTATTTAGTTCATATAAAATTTCCTGTGTTCTTCCTACTGCAAAAGAAGGAATTACTACTGTACCGCCTTTATCTAATGTTTCTGAAACAATTTTTAAAAACTCTTCTGCTTTTTCGTCATTTCTTATATGAAGTCTATTACCATATGTAGATTCCATAACTAGAAAATCAGCACTCTCAATCATTGTAGGCTCTGATAATAATGGAATATCATTGTTTCCTATATCTCCCGTAAATACAATTTTAGTTTCCTTATCATCTTCTCTTACCCAAATTTCAATTATACTAGAACCTAACATATGTCCTGCATCATTAAATCTAACATGAATATTTGGATCTATTTCAATTAATTCATCATATTTTATTGGTCTAAAAACTTCTAAACATCTTGCAGCATCTTCTGCTGTATATATTGGTGGAATCTCTTTTTCACCTTTTCTCTTTCTTTTTTTATTTTTCCATTCAGCTTCCATTTCTTGTATATGTCCACTATCTGGTAACATTATAGAACATAAATCACAAGTTGCCTTTGTTGCAAAAATAGGATTCTTGTATCCTTCATTATATAACTTAGGAATTCTACCTGAATGATCTATATGAGCATGTGTTAATAGCATAAAGTCAATTTCATTAACATCAAACAAAAATGGAGCTTCATTTTGTAATTCGTCTGTCGCTTGACCTTGATACATTCCACAATCCACCAAGAATTTCTTGCCAGCTCCTTCTACTAAAAAATTAGAACCAGTAACAGTTTTTGTTGCTCCTAAAAAAGTAACTTTCATAAAAATACAATCCTTTCATCTATACAAATTAGTATTATCAAATTAATTTAAATTTTTATATTTATTTATATTAATTAGTAAATTATTGTTACAAGTTAATGTTTTTAGATTTCTCAAAGTAGGCTTATTGAATAGTCTTATATATTATAATAAAAAACAGTTCTGACCTTGAGCCGTTATTAATGTTTCTGTTTATATTGTGTCTCTAAAATGTAAATCTGGCACACACTGAAGCGCCTTGGAAGAATTGTTTTTTATTATAATATATAAGACTATTCAATAAGCCGGACTATTGGCACTTTACTTTAAATAACAACTAAAAAACATTAACCAGTAATAATATATATATAACATTAACTAACTACATTCATTATACACTATATAAACAATTTAAGCTTTTTCCTCAACTTAACACTATTCTCTTTAATATCAATTTCTTTTTTACTCTCCAAAATATTACCATCAAAATATTGTACAAACATTTTTCCATCTTCCTCTATAATCTGTATAAAAATGTTTTCCAGAGTAATTATCCTTGTATTAAATATTTCTTCTAATATACTTTTATTATATTCATCATTATTAGATATTTTTTCTAGAACCTTTAATTCTTCTGCTTTTTTTATAATTATGTTTGTTATCTCCTGATTTTGCTTATTCAAATATCTATTTTCTTTTATATTTCTTTCTTTATTATATTTAAGAAATCTATAATATCTATATTCATAAATTAAATCTATCATATCTTTCTTTAATATACATTTCTCTATCTGTATTTTAAAACATTTAAGAAACTGCTTTTGAATGTCTAAAATATACTGATTTATAGGTTCTTTTTTGTTCTCGGATAATTCTAATTTATTAAAGAAAACTTGTTTTTGTTCAATTCGTTTTTTCATATCTCCAAATTTTCTTGGATCAATTAAATCATTATATTCCTTTATATCTTGCATAAATTCATTTCTTTCTGCTTCTATAATTTCTACAAGATTACTAATACTAAAAATCTTATCATCTTTAGCTAATTTTGCATTTCTTTTTTCATACTCTTCTTTTAATAAATCAACATTATTTAATATTTTATCAATTTCTTTAATTTTATTTGTTAATTCTTTTTTATCATTTGTTATCTTACTTAAAAAAGTAGCTTTATCTTGTAACCTTTCTAATTTATCTGTTAATTTTTTCTTCTCATTTATTACCTCTTTTTTATATTTTTCATCTATACTACTTTTTAATAAAATACATATACTAAAAAATAATCTTGAAAATTCATTTCCTGTTTCTTCACCATATTTAGATTCTATTTCCTTCTGCAATTTTAATATAATTTGATTTCTATCTTTTTGCTTACTTATATTAGATATTTCTTCATGCCCTAATAATAACAGCAAATTTTGAAATACTAAATTATATTGAATAGAATCTAATTTATCTAACATTGTAGTCCAAGACCAACCATTAAAATCTCTTATTAATTCTGAACAATTAAGAGTCCTTCCTTCATTTAATACATCTATTACTGCATTATCTATTAAAGCCTTCTCTTCTATTTTTTTTATTTGATCTATCTTATATAAAGCATACATAAGTATTAATTCATTAGGAAATGTCTCTATAATTTTCTTTTCTAAATTTATAGAATATTTTTCTTGTTTTTTTACACCTCTTGGCTTAATAATCTCTATCTCTTTACAATTATTTGAAATCATATTTATTATTTCTTGTATAAATTCATCTCTATTTGGTACTTGTCTTTTTACTTGTTTATAATCTGAATAAAAATTTTCTATTTTATAAAATATGCTTAAAAGGAGATTTTGAGCCTCCTCATTAAAAGCTTTTTTGTCTAAAATCCCCTCTAATTCTATATTATAATCTTTCATATTCAAATTTAACTTAGATAATATTTTCTCTTTTTTCAAAATATACCTCTCCTATTCCGCTTGGTTTAAGAAACTTTTTTTATTCTCCACTTTGCATTTTTAGTTCTTCCCAACGCTCTTTAGTCATTAGTACCTCTCTAGGTTTACTTCCTTGATATCCAGAAATAATACCTCTTTCTTCCATCTGATCAATTATTCTTCCTGCTCTTGCATATCCAACTTTAAATCTTCTTTGTATAAAAGATGTAGATGCTTGACCTGTTTCAACAACTGTATCTATCGCCTCCATTAAAAATGGATCTGAATCATCATCTTGATCTTGTTCTAAAGCTTCTTTATCTGTACTATTAGCATTCTCAATTTTATCCAAAATATCCTCACTATATGAAGCTTCTCCATTTTCTTTTACAAAACCAACTATTTTCTCTACTTCTTTATCTGATACAAAAGCACCTTGAACTCTTACAGGTTTTGCTGCACCAGATGGATAAAATAACATATCACCTTTTCCTAAAAGCTTTTCCGCACCAACCATATCAAGTATTGTTCTTGAATCTACTTGTGAAGAAACAGCAAACGCAATTCTTGAAGGAATATTTGCTTTAATAATACCTGTAATTACATCTACTGAAGGTCTTTGTGTAGCAATTACCAAATGCATTCCGAGCTGCTCTTGCCATTTGTGCAAGTCTACAAATTGCATCTTCTACATCTTTTGGCGAAACCATCATTAAATCTGCAAGCTCATCTATAATTATAACTATTTGTGGAAGCTTCTCAGCTCCGCCTTCTTTAGATACAGCTTCATTATAACCTTTTATATCTCTAACATTTTTCTCTGCAAATAAACTATACCTATTAACCATTTCCTGAACAGCCCATGTTAAAGCACCTGCTGCCTTTTTAGGATCTGTTACTACTGGAATTAATAGATGTGGTATTCCATTATATACTGAAAGTTCTACTACTTTTGGATCAATCATAACAAGTTTTACTTCGCTTGGTTTTGCTTTATAAATTATACTAGAGATTAATGTATTTATACATACACTTTTACCAGAACCTGTAGAACCTGCAATTAATACATGTGGCATTTTTGCAATATCTGTTACTACTTCTTGTCCTCCAACATCTTTTCCAAGTGCAAAAGCAAGTTTTGATTTATGTGAATAAAATTCCTCAGTATCTATAATATCTCTTAAATGTACTATTTCATTTTCTTTATTTGGAACCTCTATTCCTACTGCTTGTTTTCCAGGAATTGGAGCTTCTATACGAATTGTTTCTGCTGCTAAATTAAGAGCTATATCATCTGCTAAGTTTGCAATTTTACTAACTCTAACACCTTCTGCTGGTTTTAATTCATATCTTGTAATAGCAGGTCCAACAGATACATTTTCTACTTTTGCAGAAACACCAAAGCTATATAAAGTTTTTTGAAGTCTTGATGCAGTATCTGTAACAGCTTTTTTTCCACCTTTTATTCCTTTTTTCTCTCCTTCACTTAATAATGTAATTGGAGGAAATTCATAATGTTCATCTTCTACAGTTAAAGTGTGTTCCAATTGTAATACTTCTTTTACTTTTTCTTCTTTCTTTTCTTGTTCTTTTTTAAATAGATTTTCTTCTATAAAATCTGGAGCTTGTTTTGGTGAAGTTTCCATTCCTAAAGGTACTATATCATCTTTATTATGTTTAAACTTATTAGCCCATCCACCTTGATTATCATTTACTTCTTCTATATTATTAATTGTTAACTGATCTACTTCTAAAGCCTGTCTTCTCTTTTCTTCGGCTTCTCTTAGTTTTCTTTCTTTTTTAGTTTCTCTTGTTTCTTTTACTGGTATATCTATATCTTCTTCTACATTATATATTTTATTTCTTCTTCGATTTTTTCTATCTTCTACACTTTCTACTCTATCTTCTATATTAGCCTCTCTTGATACTCTTTCTTCTTTTTTCTCATTTTTCTTTTCTTGCATATCATATAAAAAATCTGAGATAAATTCTGTTGGTTTAAATCCAAATATAAATACTACAAATACAACAGTTATTCCTAAAGCCAATATAACAGTTCCAAGCATTCCAAACATTTTTATAAATGGAATTGCAACTAAAGTTCCAATAACTCCTCCACCTGCATTTTTTTCACCTAAAGAGTATGCTATTTCTAAAACATTACCAAGTTCCTGTTCTACATCTATACTCCCTATCGATATCTGATAAATACTCATTACTGCACATATACATACTATTACGATTCCATATTGTATTAATTTCGATGTCACATAATCTTTATCGTCGTATGCTAAATATATACTAATAGCAAATGTTCCTATTGGAATAATATATTTAATAAATCCAAATATCCCTCCAAGCATTGGACTTAAGTGTTCTCCAATATATCCGTGACTCTGTATATATAAGTACTGCTAATAGTATACTAATAACTATCATTACTACTACTGCTACATCTAAATTAACTTTCTTCTGTTTTTTTCTTCCTTTTTTTGCTTTTGCCAATTTTAAGTCTCCTCCTATACGTATAAAAATTCATTCATATTCTATCACAAACAAATTTTTTTTTCCACAAAAAATTTACATAAGAAAAGAATTTTTTTATCATTTATATTTCTTCTTCACAGTAGGCACTAAGCACACCATATAAAACTTCACCAATCCTTTAAACTAAATTTATATACAATTTTAAACTCTTGCTATAAACTATATCAATAAATCAAAAAAAGAAACCGGAAAATCAATTTTCTAAATTGACTATTAAAACCGATTTCTAAATATTAGTAGTTTATTGAAGTTCCTTTCTATTATTTTGAACAATTTTTAAAGCATCTTCTAGAGCCACTTCTAGTCCTGCTAAAATATTATCAGCATAATCTTTAGTTCCTTTTGAAATTTCTCTAGACATTTCATTTGCAGTTTCTATTATTTCTGCTTTTTTCTCATATGCCTTTCTAGTTATTTCATGTTCATCTATCATTGATATTATTCTGTTTTCAGCCTCTTTAACTATACTATCAGCTTCTCTTTGAGCCTCATCTAATATACGTTGTCTTTCCTCTTTAACCCATTTTGCCTGTTTTAGCTCATCTGGTAATTTTAATCTTACCTCTTTTATTATTTCTAAAACTTCATCTTTATCAACAACACATTTAGTAGAAAAAGGAACACCTTTGCTTCTCTCTAATATATCTTCTAAAGTTTCTAATAACGTAAATATTTCCATGATTAAACCCCTTTCTGGCTTAAGAATATGAGACTTACACGCCCATATTTTCTACAATCATATACATTAAGATTAAGTTCTTTTAAACCATTTAATTCTCTTTCTTCTTTATCTGTTTCTATGATTATTTTTCCACTTTCATTTAATAATTTTAATGATAAAATTGTTTTTACAGCATCTATAGCTATGTTTGCATCATATGGGGGATCTAAAAATATAATATCAAATTTTATATTTTCTTCACTTAAATTTTTCAAACATTTTTTATAATCTTTATTAATAACAATTGCTGATTCTGTAAATCTAGTCTTTTGTAAGTTCTTTTTTATAACATTAATTGCTTCATATGATTTATCACATAAATAAGCTTTTTGGCAACCTCTACTTATAAATTCAATTCCTATAGAACCACTACCTGAAAATAAATCTAATACAACTGAATCTTCTTCTATATCTTTTTGTATTATATTAAAAAAAGATTCCTTAACTCTATCTAACGTAGGTCTTGTATTCATACTTTCTATGGTATCTAATTTTGTGCCTCTAGCCACTCCACTTATTACTCTCATAATCCCTCTTTTTTGTTTATTCATATTTTATATTTTTTTATCAATATGTCAATATAAATCATTAAAATGTAACATATATTTAACACTTTTGTAATCTATGCGTAACGCATTTTATATTATACACTATTTACTATATATTTTCAATGTCTAATTTTTGATATAAGCTCAAAAAACAGAGGCTAAATTTTATAACCCCCGTCTTATCTTATGTGTTTAATTTATTAATCTTTTTTCATATCTTTAATCAACTCTAATTGAGAAATTAAAAGTGATTCCATTTTTGCTTTATATATATCAAATTGTTTTTCTGTATCTTCTAGTTGTCTCTTTTTAAGAAGAATTGCTTGATCTAAGTCATCTGCAGATTTTCTAGCAGAACCTTCTGCTTCTTTTATTATTTGATCAGCTTGTTGTTTCGCAATATTTTTCACTTCATCAGCTGCAGATTGAGCCATTACTAAAGTATTCTGAAGTGTAGCTTCTATTGTTTTATAATGTTCTACACTTTTTTCTAATTCTTCGATTCTTCTTTTATTTTCGGATGCTTCTTTATACATTTTCTCATAATCCAATGTTAATTGATCTAAAAAATCATCAACTTCTTCTACACTATATCCGTTCATAATTTGTTTTGCAAATTTTTTATTTTCTATATCAAGTGGTGTAAACATAATAATTCCTCCTACTTTTTTTATGAACGTAAACCTTCATTAATCATTGCCATTGTTTCTAAGCCATGAAACTGAAAGCTTGTTCTTAATTTCTTCCCTAGCCATATCTGTTGTTATATCATAATTGTATGGTGCAATTAAAAATATAGAGTTTGAAACCTTTTGAATATGACCATCTAATGCATGTACTGCTCCACTAATAACATCTACAATACGTCTTGCAACATCTTTATTTACATATTCTAAATTTACAATTACTGATTTCTTGTCTTTTAATAAATCACAGATGCTTTCAGATTGTTCAAAAGATGTAGGTTGTGATATTACCATTTTCACTTGTTGAATTTGTGGCATGCTAACAACTTTATTATTGTTATTACGTTTTCCCCATACTCTTCTTTCTTCTACTTCTTCATCTTCCATATTATATTCATCTTCCATATTATATACATCTTCATCTTCTTTATCCTCTGCTGTGTCCATACCAAACAAATCCCATACTTTATTCATTATAGCTCCTGACATCTTTATAACCTCCTAAAAACTCTCTTCATTTGCATTAATTTACTAGCAATAGTATCTAACTTTTCAAGGCATTTGTCAATACCTTTTACTTTCTGTAATAATAACTTAATATTTCTGTAACATTAATGTAATATTCTTATTGATTTTTTAAATTTCTTATACCTATTTGATTGATTTTAATTTATCTTCTGTCATTTTTAAGACAATTTCATCATACAAACTAATCGACTTTTTATTACTAATAAAATTAGAATCATATCCTAATTCTTCTAATTCCTTACTTGAATAATTACTTACTATAGAATATTTATCATTTTGCTTTAATACTTTTACATATATTTTTTCTAAATAACCTGCTCTATCTCTAACTACACAAGCTAAATCATTTTCATATACAATAGAAGAATTTGGCAATTTTAAGCCATTAGCACTTCCGCCATATTATATCAAACGCAATCTTTCTATACGAAATAAGTTCTTCAACATATTCTTGTATTTTTAGCACAAGAACTATATCATCATTATCTGACCCAATATATTCTATTTTAGCATCTACCTCTTTACTATTTGGTAATCTTATTTTAATCTTATCCCCAACTTCTGCTTCTTTTGCTTTTTCTGAATCAATAATAGTTGCTAAGTAACATTCAAAATTATCAATAACCTTACCTTTTTCGCTACTTGATGCTATAACCTGACTTGTTTTTACATTTAGCTTTTCTAAAAATTCTTTATTTATCTTTGAAAAGTCATCTGTCTTCAAAACATTTTCTAATCCATCAACACGATATGAAACAAGACCACTAATTGGTGCATCAACATATTCTGAATTACTATTTAAACTTTTTTCATACCCACTTCTTTCATCAATTAATTTTTTTATATAAGAACCTGCAGGACTGAGTTCTCCAGCAATTTTAGCTTTTTTAGTTATATATGTATTAATATCTTTTTTATATTCTGTTATTTTTTGTAGGTCATTTAATTCATATATATCATTTAATTTAGATTCTATCTGACTATCTAATAGTTTAATATCACTAGAAAATAGATTATTTTCTTTACTCATTGCTTCTTGTATTTTTTTATCCAAATCTTGTATTTTCTCTACTAAATTATCTTCGCTATTAGAGTAATATCTAAATATAGAATCCCCTTTAGAAACTCTTTCTCCTTCAGTCTTTATTGGCACAATTCCATTTTTATAATTTTCACCTTCTACCACAGTTTCATTCCTTATTATATAACCTACCGTTGCTTCTTCTAAATATAGCTTTCCATTTTCAACTAAAACTGTATCAACTGGATTTCTTAGTAGTATGCATAGCATATACACAGAATATATAATTATAATCATCAATATAATCAAAACAATTCTTTTCTTATTTTTCGCCAAAAAATTATTTTTTACTTTTGTATTTTTTTTGTTCACTTTATTCCCTCCAAAATAATTTTTATATTATTTTGTTTATTTTCTAGTCCATCTAACCATATTATATTTTCATTTCTTTTAAACCAAGTTATTTGTCTTTTTGCATATCTTCTTGATTCACGTTTTATTTTTTCTATCATTTCATCTTTACTAATTTCACCTTTTAAGTATTCATACACTTCTTTATATCCTAATGCTTGCATAGCAGTCGGATATCCATTTTCATATTTTTTAATTATATTTTCTACCTCTTGCACTAAGCCCTGTTTCAGCATTATATCTACTCTTAGGTTGATTCTTTCATATAGTTTTTCTCTTTCCATATTAATACCAAATACTTTAAAATCATATGGATTTTCATTTTTTCTTGATTCTATTTCTTGCTCCGTTTTCGTTTTTCCAGTTGCATTATATATTTCAAGTACCCTAAATATTCTTTTTTTATCATTCTTGCTTATTTTTTTCATTGCTTCAGGATCTACTCCGCATTGCTTTATCATATAAATATTCTAAGCCTTTCTTTTCCATTAGACACTCTAGGCTATTTCTATACTCTAAATCAATTTGAATTTCATCATATTCTACCCAATTTACTAATGAATCTACATATAGTCCAGTTCCTCCTACTATAATTGGATATTTTCCTTTTTCTAACACTTCTTCTATCTTTTTTATTGCATCTTTTTTATATCTTGCAACACTATATCTTTCTTCTGGAGACACATATCCAATCAGATGATGTTTAACACATTCCATTTCTTCTTTACTTGGCTTTGCAGTTCCAATATCCATATCTTCATATATCTGCATGGAATCTGCTGATATAATCTCTCCATTTATTTTTTTTGCAAGCTCTATAGAAAGCGCTGTTTTTCCTGATGCTGTAGGACCACATATAACTATAATTTTTGGTTTTATCATTTTAAAATCTTTCCTTTTATTATTATCTTATTACCAATCATCCTTATTTAACTATAACTATTTCCTAGGTACAAATTTTATATTTAAGCTTACTCTTGGTAATATTATCTTCTAGAAAACTTCTTTTCTATATCTATCTTTGACATTCTTATCGCTGTAGGTCTACCATGTGGACAAGTAAAAGGATTTGGCAATAATAACAATTCTTTCATTAAATTATCTACCTCTTCTTTTGTTAAAGCCATATTAGCTTTAACTGCTGATTTGCATGCAAGTGTTGCAATGAATTTCTCCTCTATTTCTTGTTTTGCAGTTCTTGCTACAGTATTAATTTCATCAAGTGTTTCTAAGAATAATTCTTTAGTCTCTAAATCTATACATATATTAGGAACGCCAGAAATTTTTATAGTATTTTCTCCAAATTCCTCTAAAGTAAATCCTGCTTTTTCAAATAGTTTCATGTTATCTTTAGCAATTCCCATTTCTTTATGTGTTAATGTAATTATATCTGGTAATAACATTAGCTGAGACTCCTTTGGACCATCTGAATAATAATTTTTCTTAATTTTTTCATACATAATTCTTTCATGTGCAGCATGTTGATCTATAATGTACATTTCTTTATCCATTTCAATTATTATATATGTTGAAAATGCAATTCCCACAAATTTATAATTAGGAATATTATAATAACTACTATTTGTAAATATGCTGATGTTTTCTTTTGGAACTGAAACACTTAAGTCTCCAATTTTATATCCTTCATCTTCTTCCTTTACTTGTGATTCTGCATTTGGTAATTTTCCAAACATTTTAGTATACATTTCTTCGAAGTTTTTATCATCTATATCTATTTTATTTTCTTCAAGATTATTTATCTTTTCTATAATCTTCTTTATATTTTCTTGATTAATCTCTTGTTTATTTTCCTTAGTAATTCCATTATTTAGTTCATTATTTTCTTGTCCAATTTTAGGTTCTTGCATGCTAATATTATTCTCTTGTATATTTTCTTCTTTTGTACTAATGCCATCTGTTATTATCTGTGTCTTTCTTATATCATCTTGTTTATCTTTTATTTCTTCGTTATTTATGCTACTTTGTAATTCTTTTGTATATCCATTACTTGCACTTTTTTGAATTTCCTCTTTTGGGTTTATTATATTTTCTGTATCTTTTGTTACAAAATTAGAATCCTCTACTTTGTTTTTTTCTTGATTACCAAATTTATTATTATACAATTCTTCTATTAGATTATTTTGTGTATTATTTCGATTTTCCACTGAATTATTACTAATTATTTTTTTAAATAAAGCTCCAAAAGTAGGATTTATGCTCTCTAATTTTTCAATACTACTTTTTTCTTCTATTTGACTTGTAGAATCTTCCTCTTGTTTCTTGCCCGTATCATATTCAGATGTTTTTTCTGTTTCTTTTACCAAATCTGAATTTAATAAAGTTTCTTTTATAGCATGATATACTGCCTTAAAAACTTTGCCCTCTTCTTCAAATCTTACTTCTAATTTTGCTGGATGCACATTAACATCTACTTTATGAGGATCTATTTCCAAATTTAATATTAGAAATCCGTATTTACCTACTGTTAACATCCCTTTAAATCCTTGTTCTGCACTACTTGTTAATGCTTTATCTTTTATAAATCTTTTATTAACAAAAAATAGCTGATTAGATCTATTAGAACGTGCAATTACTGGTTTACCAATTACTCCTGTAATTTTAATGTCATCATATACATAATCTACATTTAATATGTTTTCTGCAATATCTTTACCATATATATTATATATAACACTTTTACTATCACCATTTCCATTAGTCCCGAATTATTGTTTTACCAGAACTTATTAACTTTATTCCAATATTAGGATTTACAAGAGCAATTCTTGTAACTGCATCTTCTATATATCCAGCTTCTGTAAAATCCTTCTTTAAAAATTTGTATCTAACTGGTGTATTAAAAAATAAATTTTCAACTGTTATAGTAGTTCCTTTTGGGCATCCTATCTCTTCTTTGCTTATTATTTTTCCACCCTCTACTATTATTTTGTATCCAATACTTGCTTCTTCTGTCTTTGATATTAATTCAACTCTAGAAATTGCTGCAATACTTGCCAAAGCTTCTCCTCTAAACCCCATAGACTTTACTGTTTCTAAATCTTCTGCTTTTCTTATTTTACTTGTTGCATGTCTCTCAAATGCAATTTCCATATCGTCTGGCATAAATCCTTTTCCATTATCAGTTATTCTTATATAAGATATTCCACCATTTCTTGTTTCTATTGATATATTGGTTGCACCTGCATCAATTGAATTTTCTACCAATTCTTTAACTACTGAAGCTGGCCTTTCAATAACTTCACCAGCTGCTATTTTATTTATTGTTAAATCATCTAATAATACTATATTTCCCATTTCGTGCCTCCAAACTTAATCTATATCTATTATTAATTAATAGTTTCATTTATTTTATAGTCTACCTGCAATTAAATATTAGGTGATGTCTCAGTTTTTTGAAATTATATCACTAAGTTGTTCTCTTTGTACAGATTATTTCATACTTTTTTTATTTTATCAATATGCTTTTTTAAGAAATGTAACACTTTTTAGTTTTTAGAATAATATATATCATACTAAAGAACAAGAAAAAAAAACATTCTTTATAGGAGGTAGTAATATGGGAATTTGTTGTAATAATGGCAATAGTGAAGTTTTATGGTTCATTATTCTATTCTTACTACTTTTCTGCAGCTGTGGTAACAGAGGATGCTGTAATAACGACTGTGGATGCGGTTGCTAAAAACGCTTCTTAGCCTAAAAAGAAAAGTAGAACTTAAAGTCTAGTTTTGTACATTTTGAAAGGGGGGAATTTCTATGCCAGAAAATAGAGGTTGTGGATGCGGATGTGGATTCGGATTCGGAGATGATTGTATTTGGATAATAATCGTTTTAATATTAATCTGCTGTTGTTGCGGTGGAAATAGAGGTGGATGTTGCTAAAAGATTAGCAAACAATTTGCTTGATTTCTAAATATTAACTTTAAATAGTTATCTTTAGAGTATACTATTTAATAATAAAGCACTTGATATTAGTATCATATAAATCTGTACATGATACTAATTAGTGCTTTTTATTATACTTATTTATATACTTCGTTTATTTTTTTATATTCGATCTTTTTGTATTCATACTTAATATACAACACATAATGTTACAATATGAGTTGACTTTTTATGTCAATTGTTGTAAAATATGGTCAGTGTTTTCTTATGTAATGTGGAAGAAGATATTTCTTGCTCAGGTATTTTATGAAATGCTTTACATTTCATTATCTTATTCCTATATGTTTGAAACACAAAATTTATTTTTACAACAGGAGGAAAACAAAGATGAACGCAATTGAAAACAGGACGAAGGCTGTAAAAGCACAGGAGATTACTATACGGCAGGAATTAGACCAACTTGCTGATGAGGGAATAACACAATATGAATTTCCTCATGGGATCATCCTTGATGAAGTAGCTACTAGTCTCACAGCTGATGGCTATGACGTCGAAAGATGGTTCTTCGCTGATCCTAGAGAATGCTTTTCTATGGTCTACTTTGATGACCTTGCAAACGGACACCTCTATGACTTCTGCGAAGACGAGTGCGAATGTGTTTGTGGCTGCAATGACGACTGCGAATGCGGTTCTGGTTGCCATGATGCTTGCAAATGTAGTTGTGGCACCGATGACGACTGCGAATGTGGTTCTGGTTGCCATAATGCTTGCAAATGTAGTTGTGGCAATAATGACGACTGCGAATGCGGTTCTGACTGCAATTATGACTGCTGTAATGAATCTCTCTATGATTATCTCAGTGATGATGATTAAGATTACACGGATACATTAACTGGGATATCAATAATTGCGATCATGCAACACACAAAAAGCAAACCTGCTATTTCTTGATAGCAGGTTTGTTTTTATTCTTTATATATCTCTTAAAATTAAGTTAATAATTTTGATTTTTTATAAAGTATTAATGGAGTAAATTTTAGATTTTTTCATGCAATTTTTTCATGCGAATAATAAAATTATATTAAATTTATCAAAGTCATAAAACTCTTGATAACACTATATGACCATTAAAAAGCTGGTGCAAAACGCTTTTCAGATGTTTTACCCCAACTATTGACTTTGAACCATAATAAAAAAGAGATTTAAAAAAATCTCTTTTTTTGGTTGGGCTGGCTAGATTCGAACTAGCGCATGCCAGAGTCAAAGTCTGGTGCCTTACCGCTTGGCTACAGCCCAATATATTTTAAAATGGGGTGGAAGATGGGACTCGAACCCACGGCCTCTAGTGCCACAAACTAGCGCTCTAACCAACTGAGCTACATCCACCATCACTGCACCCTTTAACAAATGCATTTATAATTTTAACCCATTTTAATATTTTTGTCAACTATTTTGTCACTAAAATTTTATTTTTTAGATTTTTTAACTGAATTCTGCTTTTTTATTTCACTTTTGTTTTTTAGAATAATTTCTCTTATTTTAACTTTTATCTAAGTAAATATTAAAAGATTAATATTTATTGCTCTCTTGCACACAAAATCAATCTATATTTATTGTTTGAATGACAAGTTACTAATGTAACTTCTCTCTTACCACCTGTATCCCTTTGTGCATAAGAATAATCTTCTTGAGGAGTTAAATATTTACTATATATTGTATATTCTACTTTGTTTCCCGATAAATCTGTAATATATACTTTGTCTCCCTCTACTAATTTTTTATTACTTCCAAAAAAAGTTCCATTTCTGTAATTATGACCTATAATAACAGTATTTCCTACATTATTTAATCCTACTCCATATTGCATGGCTACAGAAACATCTATAGATTTAGCATTAGTCATAGTTTCAAGTACTGGGTATTGAAGTCCAACCTTAGGAAGTTCTATTTTTCCTAAAACGCCATATCCTCTATATGTTAATCCATAATTCACATTAGGATTATATGTTTTTGCTGCATTATTTACATTATTTTCTGTTTTATCAGATTCTTCTATTGGATCGTTACTAACCTCAACTACTAAATTATTATTCTCTGCTATATATTGGTCAATCTTTTCTATTTCATTTTGTGCATCTGCTGCATTTTTATATTTCTTATAAAAATAATCATATCCTATAAAACCTATAGAAGCTAAAATCAACAATATTACTATTACTAATACTATATTTAAAAAAGTATTAAATCTTTTTCCAGTCATCTTTTTAATTCCTCCTAAATATAATCACATTATTATTATAACATAATTAAATTCAAGATTCTACATTTTTTGCATTTTCAATTAATATTTATATAAGCTTTTTTTCCATATATGTTGATATTTAATATTGCTTCTTATACTATCCTACAATCTTATCTCCTAATTTTTTTCCTGCAAGCAAGTGAAAATGTAAATGCATTACTTCTTGTCCTGCATCTTTTCCACAGTTAACTATTACTCTAAATCCATCTTTTTCTATATTCATATCTTTTACTATTTTATTTATTACTTTATATATTTTTGTAATTAATATTTCATCTTCTGCTTGTATTTCAAGAAGATTAGTAATATGTTTTTTAGGAATAACTAATATATGAATAGGAGCTGCTGGATTTATATCTTTAAATGCAAGTATCTCATCATCTTCATAAACCTTATCTGCTGGAATATCCCCTTTAATTATTTTACAAAAAATACAATCTTCCATATTCATTCTCCTCCAACTTTACAATTCAGGATAATTTTGTATATTAAATTTATTATACTTAATTTATCCAATTTTTACTTAAATTATTCCTCTATTAAAATAGCCTTTATTCTTCTTACACCTGCTGAACTAGATTCTTCTTTTTTAATTTTAAATTTTCCAAGTTCAGAAGTATTTGTTACATGAGGACCTCCGCAAAGTTCTATAGATACATCTCCTATTTTGTATACTGTTACAATATCTCCATATTTATCCATAAACATTGCCTCTGCACCCATCTTAATAGCTTCTTCTTTATTCATTTCTAGTTTTTCTACTGGTATTGACATTTTAATATATTCATTTACCAAATCTTCTACTTGATTTTTTTGCTCTTCAGTCATTTTTTCGTTATGTGAAAAGTCAAATCTCATTCTTTCAGCTGTAATATTACTTCCTTTTTGATGTACATGGCTTCCTAAAACCTTTTTAAGTGCTGCATTTAAAAGATGTGTAGCTGTATGATATTTAACTTCCATATCTCCAGTAGATGCAAGTCCTCCTTTAAATTTCTGGTTAGATCCTGCTCTTGATTTTTCTTGATGTTCTTTAAATTTATCATTAAATCCATCTACATCTACTTCTAATCCAGACTCTTTTGCAAGTTCAACTGTTAATTCGATTGGGAACCCATAAGTATCATATAATTTAAAAGCTATGTCTTTATCAATTTTATTTCCGTCTAAATGAGAAACTGCTTTTTCAAATTCTCTTAATCCTTTTTCTAAAGTTTTATTAAATTTTACTTTTTCATTTTTTATAACTTCTAATATTGTTTCTCTATTTCTTTCAAGTTCATGATAATATTTTGAATATTGATTAATAATTAATTCTGCAAGCTCATTTTCCCAATTACCATTAATATCTATATCTAATTTTTTTGCATAACGAATCATTCTACGGATTAATCTTCTTAAAATATAGCCTTGGTCGGT
This sequence comes from uncultured Clostridium sp., assembly GCA_900557195.1. Classification (GTDB taxonomy): domain Bacteria; phylum Bacillota; class Clostridia; order TANB77; family CAG-508; genus CAG-492. Next base: position 31,207 of record USRT01000005.1, on the reverse strand, counting down.
ATTTGATGGCTTGATTCCTGCGTCATCTCCACTAATTATAACTATTGCTCTTATATGATCTGCTATAATTCTCATACTCTTTGTATATTTTTCATCATCATAAGAATGATTTGAAATATCTTCTATTTTTTTAATTACATCTTTCCAAATTGATGATTTGTAATTATCTGTAACACCTTCTAATACTGCTGTTACTCTTTCTACACCTAAACCTGTATCAACATTTTTATTTTTAAGTGGTGTAAATTCTCCATTTTGTTCATGATTATATTGCATAAAAACATTATTCCATATTTCTACCCAATTCTCATTTTCTGGATCAAACTCTTCTGGCACTTTTTCTTCACTTCGCCAATAAAAAATTTCTGTATCTGGTCCACATGGTCCTGTAAGTTCCATGTTAGGCCACCAGTTATCATCTTCACCTAAATACTTAATTCTTTTTTGGTTTATTCCTACACTTTTCCAAATTTCGGCTGATTCGTCATCTGCTTCTACCATGCTATTTCCTTTAAATACTGTAACAGCTAATTTTTCTACTGGAATTTCTAAATATTTTGTTAATAACTCAAAACTCCAAGTAATTGCTTCTTTTTTAAAATAATCTCCTAAAGACCAATTTCCAAGCATTTCGAAAAATGTATGATGAGTTTTATCTCCTATCTCATCTAAATCGTTTGTACGAAAACATTTTTGAACATCTGTTAATCTTGTTCCTTCTGGATGTCTTTCACCTTTTAAATACGGAACAAGTGGTTGCATTCCTGCTGTATTAAATAAACATGTAGGATCATTTTCTGGAATAACTGGTGCACTTGGAATAATTTTATGTCCTTTTTCCTCAAAAAATTTTAAGTATGTTTCTTTTAAATTTATACTCTTCATATACTCTCCTCTTTTTCTTATAAAATTTATACAAAATTATATTACAATTCATAAAAAAATACAATACATAATCATAAACAAATGCTTATTTATTCATAGCAATTGCTAATTTTTTAAAAGCTGGAAGAGAACGTTTTATCATTTCATAATCTACACAATATGAAATTCTGACATAACCTGGATATGCAAATGAACTTCCTGGAACCATTAAAATATTATATTCTTTTGCAATATTACAAAATTCCTTATCATCTTTAATTGGTGATTTTAAAAATAAATAAAATGCTCCTTGTGGTTTTATACATTCAAAATTACACTCTATTAAATAATTGTATAATAAATCTCTATTTTTCTTATATTGTGAAATATCGACTGTTAAATCTACACACTCTCCAATTACTTTTTGCATTAAAGATGGTGCATTAACTGAACCCAAGACACGATTTGCTATTGTTACCGCTTCAATCACATTATTACTATCTACCATTTCATTTGGCACTACAACATATCCAATTCTTTCGCCTGGCAAAGATAATGATTTACTATATGAATATACAACAAAAGTATTTTTATAAAATTTTGTAATATATGGAACTTTTATATCATCATAAACTAATTCTCTATATGGCTCATCTGAGATTAGATAAATTTCATTATTATATTCTTTTTCCTTTTCTTTTAGTATTTTAGCTAATTCTTTTATAGTATTTTCTGAGTATACTACTCCTGTTGGATTATTAGGTGTATTTATAATAACAGCTTTTGTTTTTGCTGATATTTTAGATGCTAAATCTTTTAAATCTGGCTCAAAGTTTTCTTCATTTGCCATTGTGACTACAATTTTTCCATCATAATTTTTTACATAGTTTTTATATTCCACAAAATAAGGAGCTATTACTAAAACTTCATCTTCAGGATTTAATATAGATTTTAATATTATATTTAATCCACTCGCTGCCCCAACCGTCATAATTATATTTTTTGATGTAAAGCTTGTATCGAATTTATTATTTATTGAGCTTGCAACTTTTTCTCTCACATCTTCAAATCCGCCATTGCTCATATATCCATGAAGTATTTGTGTATCTTCATTTTCTAAAATTTTTATTATTGCTTCTTTAATATTATCTGGTGTAGGAACACTTGGATTTCCTAGGCTAAAATCATAAACATTTTCCTTCCCATATATTTTAGATAACCTTTTTCCTTCTTCAAACATTTCTCTTATTACAGAGTTATTTTTAACTAATTCTTTCATTTTTTCTGATATCATATCTTTTTCACCTGCTTTAATAAATTCCTAATATTCTAAAATAACTACAATTATTTTTTACTATTTCTAATACTTCTTCTATATTTTTATTCACATCAATATCAACTAAAAATATATATTCTCCCAAAACCGTTTTTGCAGGTCTTGATTCTATTTTACTTAAATTTACATTATTCTGATTAAATATCCCTAATACTTTATATAGTTCTCCTGGCTTATTTTGTGTTGAAAATATTATAGACATTTTGTTTCCATTTTTATTTTTTACTTTATTTAATATCCAAAATTTAGTCTCATTTAAATTATTATCTTGAATCTTTTCATCTAATAAAACTAAATCATATTCTTTAGCACAAGATTTATTTGCTATACATGCACAATACTCTTTATTTTTTATTTCTTTTGCTGCTAGTGCAGTACTCGAAACTTGATTAATTATAGCATTTTTCAAGTTATTCTCTATGTAATTTTTACATTGTGCTAATGCTTGTGGATGTGAAAATACTTCTTTTATTTTATTTAATTCATATTTTTTATTAGCCATTAAATTTTGATTTATCTTTAATGTAGTTTGTTTTGTTACATATATATCTTCATATTTTATTAAAGTATCTATTGTCTCAGTTACGCCACCTTGTAATAGATTCTCTATAGGAACTATTGCTTCATCAACTTCTACTTTTTCTAATCCTTCAATCACACTTGAAATTGTTTTATATTCTATCATTTGATATTTTTCATCACAATATTTTTTACATGCTTCATAAGAGAATGTTCCTTTTGGACCCAAATAACCTATCTTCATCTTATCATCTCCAATTAATTTTATTTTTTATTATTAAATGTCTGAATCTATTTACAAAAAAACTATTAACTAGTAACTATGTAATTCTATTATTACTTTTATATAAAAAGCCCTCATCTATAATTTCATTTAAGATGAGGATTTCTTTAATCACCTATTAATTCTGAATCATAGGCATGATTTATTTTTATTTTTTCTATACTATTCTCTAATATCTTATCTATATTTTTTGTTTTAACCACCATATAATTTGTTGTATGTCCTTTAATATATTCTCCATCTTTTTCTTCAAAAAGAACTTCTACTGTTTTTCCAATATATTTGTTATTATGCATTTTTTCATTATTGTCAGATAATTCAATTAGTCTTGCGCTTCTTTGCTCTTTAATATTTCCATCAATCTGATTTTGCATAACAGCTGCTTTTGTTCCTTTTCTTTTAGAATATTTAAAAACATGCATTTTATAAAAATCTATATCTTTTAGGAAGTTATATGTTTTTTCAAATTCCTCTTCTGTTTCTCCTGGGAATCCAACAATAATATCAGTTGTAAGTGACACATCAGGATAAGCTTTTTTTAATAAATCTGTACAAACTTTAAATTCATTAGTTGTATATTTTCTATTCATCCTCTTTAAAGTTTCATCACATCCACTTTGAAGTGATAAATGAAAATGATCACACATTTTTTCTAATTTCTTTAATCTCGATACAAACTCTTCTGTAATTAATGTTGGCTCTAAAGAACCAAGTCTAATTCTTTTAATTCCTTCTATTTTATTTATATCTTCTAATAAATCTATTAATCTATATGAATTTTTAAAATCTCTTCCATAAGATGCAACATGTATTCCAGTAATAACAACTTCTTTTATTCCTTTATCACTTATCTCCTCAATTTCTCTTAAAATGCTTTCAGGATTTCTACTTCTAACTCTTCCTCTCGCATATGGAATAATACAATATGAGCAGAACCTATCACAACCATCCTGGACTTTTATTACAGCTCTTGTTTTTTCTGTATATGTAACACTTCCAAAGTCCAAAAATTCTGACTGATGCATTACATCTTTAACTTCTTCTTTTATATTATTTTGTATATATTCTTCTATGCATTCCAATATATTAGTTTTTTCATTATTACCTAAAACCAAATCTATTTCATCTATTTTCTCTAATTCATTTTTTGCTACTTGTGCATAACATCCGAACCGCAATAAGTATTGAGTTTTTATTTATTTCTTTTACTCTTCTAAGCATTTGCCTTGACTTTTTATCTGCCATATTTGTTACTGTACAAGTATTAACAATATAAATATCCGCAAAATCATGAAATTCTACTATTTTGTATCCAGCTTCCATAAATTTTTGCATCATACCATTTGTTTCATACTGATTAACTTTACATCCCAAAGTACAAAATGCTACTTTTTTTGCTTCTACTACTTTATTACAACTCATTTTTTCTACTCTCTTTCTAATTTTATACTAAAATATTATAACACTTTTTTCTAGTCTTATCAATAGAAATAGTCTGGTCTATATACATTTATTAATTTCAATCTATCAACTCAAACCCCATATGTTTTTGTAACTGGGTATCAATCGTCTTTCTTACATACAAATTATTTTCTATGCAATATTTCTTTATAGCCTCCTCTGTCTCCGAACCAAACTTCCCATTTGGAGTTCCATAAAAAAATCCAAGCTCTTTTAACTTCTTTTGAATTTCCATAACATCAGAACCATACATACCAGACTTTAAATTTCGAAAACCTTTTCCAAAAGCTCCATATATGCCATCTACAATAGTAACCTTTGTTCCAATTGGTATAATTTTATATAGTTCTGCAACTTCATCATTATTCATCCTTATACAACCATGAGAACTACTCCATCCCACAGAATAAATTTCTGTAGTTCCATGAATTCCAAATTGCCCCCATGGACAATCAAACCCGCATCCAGCTTCCTCCAAATCCTTCTCCCCATTTTCCTTTTGAAATTATGGTCCACGTTCCTATTGGAGATGGTGTAGTTGGCTTACCTCCTGCACATTTATATTCTTTTTCTAAAATATCATTTTTAAATAAATATAACCTAGATGATTCTACATCTACCAAAATTTTATATGTATCTTTATTTTTTGCAATAACATTATTATATATTATTTGTATCGATACTATAACTACTAATATTATTGTTATACTTATTAAACATTTTCTCACTTTCATAAATCAAATCCTTTTTGCTATTTTATATTATATATATGATTAAAACCTATTATCTATTCATTTAGTTTGTTATAGCTAAAATAGATATCTTTTTAATTACAAACTAAAACTTAAAATTTTGCTATTTTATATTTAAACATACAAGAAAATGATTTTGCTCCCTGCATTATACTTACATATAAATATTTACTTAATAAAGTTAAGTAAACTATAATGCAAGAAGATCCCACAAAAAACATTATTGTGGGAAATAAATTCTAAACAATATACAAAATCTCATTACTTGGAAAATATCTTTTTAATTTATCTCTAAAAAACACTTCTCCTTCTTCTTTAACTTCCTTTTTATACATATATTTTCCTCTTCCTCTTACTGTCATAATATCTTGATTATATAAATTGATTCTATCTGGAAAAGCATCATTATTTATCATTCTATGAACATAACTATATGTCATAAAAATGATTTCGAAAAATACATCTTTTTTTACTTCAATACTTAAATTTTCATCTAAGTACTTTATAAGCTCTTCATATAAATTTTTCCAATTATCCACCAAAATTACTGGTGCTATTAATATTCCAACTTTATATCCAGCTTGTTTTAACTTATTAATTGCTTCCACTCTATTTTTTAGTGGTGATGTCCCTATTTCAATTTGCTTTATAATATCTTGTGGATTTACACTCATTCTTACTATTATTTTTCCATCATGATTTAATGGTAAAATTGGATCTACCATATCAAATTTTGTAGGAAATGTAAGCATTCCCTTAGGCGATTTTCTAAAATTTTCAATTGTCCAAACAAGATTATTTGTAATTGTATTTTCTAATATCAAATCACTATTACTACCTATTTCAAATGTAAGATTTTTATCCGATTTATTGGCTACTTTAATAATTTTATCCAGCATCTCTTCCCTATTTACAAATAATCTTAAATATGAACATTTATTAAAATTACAAACTAGATAACAATATAAACACATAGCAATACATCCGTGATGATGTGTATGGAACTAAATAATCTGATACTTTATGATTTTCCACAAATTTATGTGTTTTTCTTATTCCAATAATCAAATTTTTCTTCATATTACAAAACTCAGAATTTTCCTTTTTTCTCATTTCTTCTATATTATTGTGATTTTCAATTTCTTTTAATTCCACGCCTTTTGCTTTATATTCAGATAACAACCTTTCTCCTAATTCATAATTCCATGCATCTTTTTCATAAAATATTTCTCTTGGTAAAAACATTAATTTATCCTCCATAAAAGTATTTTTACCGTTTATATAAAAAAAATACATATATAGATTGCAAAAAAGTACACATCTTATAGTCAAAACATGTGCACTTTAATAACTTGAAAAATACAAAAATTATAATCATTAATTTTAAAAGTATCTTACATTTCTTATTTAACTAGACTTCCCTATGCAATATGTATAATACGAGTAAACATATGGACTTTTGAAATATTTGATTATATTATTTATATTCATATTTAATATTTAAATTGATTTTGCTTTCCTTATAATTTCTTTTCTTAACATAACGCTCTCAAGAGGCATTATTAAATTATCAAATTGAGATTCTAATAAATATTGTAATTTTACTTGCATATTTTTATTATCTGCTATTATATAGCTTCTTTTATCCTGCAAACAAATTATATTCAACATCCATTCATCATCTATATCTCCAAGTATTTGCTTAATCTTGTATATATTCACTAATAAAAAATCTTTATTCCAAACAGTTAACTGTGCAAATACTCTAGGTAAATTTTCACTTACTTTTTCTGTTTTAGTATCATTTTTTATTGTATCTTCTAAATTTTCCTCTATTTGTAATTGACATTCATTAAAATATAATTTATCAAAATCTTTACAACCAGCTATTTCTTGCATCTTTTTGTAAGCTCTTTTATCTCTATTACTTGTTACTGTTGCAGTAAAATTTAAAGTATTATCTAATATCGCTGCCATTAATAATTTTGCCACATCAATATTCATCTTATCTTGCATATTATTTTTTTCATATTCTTCAAACACTAATGTTGCTGCAGCACCTATAAACTCTATATTAGCATTATCCATAATTTTATTGTTCCAATATTGTTCAAATCCTACATGATGGTCAATCACTTTAATGATATTTTCTTGTTTTACAAATTTATCAAAAAAATCTGGATTCGAAACATCCACTACTACATATTTATCATCTTCTTTAATTTGATAATTATCTAATTTCGTATTTAAGTTTCTTAATGATTTTGTAATAGAATTATTCAAATTAGCTGTACTTACAGCTTTTGCATTTATACCTAATAAATTCAATAATTGCGCATATGCTATACTACATGCATATGCATCTATATCCATATATTTTGAACCCGAAGTTACTACTATCATATTTATTACCTCTTTTCATTATTATTCTGCATATCTTATATATCTAAAATAAACATTTCTTTTTCATCCATTCAATTCTTTCTTGATGCATTTTATCTCTTAATTCAAGTCCCGGAGAAAGATTGTATTTATTTTTTACATATTCTCCATCAATCTCTTTTAACATTTCTTTACCTATTTTTCCAAATTCTATTTTTTCTTTTTGGTCTCCTCTGCAGTTTCTATCACATTCTACTACTATTTCTAAACCATCTAATCCAAGTTCTGTTTTAGCAACATTTTCTATAAATGTAACTTTCTTGCTTGCCTTCATTTTATAAAATATTCCGCCGTCTCATATGCTCTTTGCAAGATATTTTTCCACATTTCATCCAAGAATTTGGCATTTTTAATCTTTTACATAAGTTTTCTACTTGCGTTATCCCTTTTTCTTCATGTCCTATATGATGTGGATACTCCTCTTTTTTAGTTAAGCCTTTTCCTAAATCATGTACTAATACACTAAATCTTATTTTTTCATCTTCTGTAAGTTTTGCGCTCATATCCAAAGCAAGCATGGTATGATTATAGCTATCTCCCTCTGGATGATATTTAATAGGTTGCTCTGCTCCAATCAATTTTTCAATTTCTCTAAAATGAACATCTAATACATCTGCTTTTTTTAGTACTTCAAAAAATATTGATGGCTTACTGGTTTTTAATGCTTTTCTTAATTCATCAAACACTCTTTCAGCTGACAAATATTTAAGTTCTGATTTTAATTCCTTCATAATATTTATTGTATTTTCTTCAACTTCAAAATGTAATTTACTTGCAAATCTTGCCACTCTATATACTCTTAATGGATCTTCTATAAAACTTTTAGAAGTTGCCTTTATAACTTTTCTTTCTAAATCCTCTCTTCCGATTGAAAGGATCTATTATTTCTTTAGTTAACACATCTTGAGCTATAGAATTTATTGTAATATCTCTTCTTTTTAAATCCTCTAATAAAGTAACATTTCTTCCAGAAATAATTTCAAATCCTTTATGTCCTTTTGCTACCTTTCGTTCAAGTCTCGCCATTGCAAATTCTTTTCCATATAAATCAAATACTTCAAAATCCTTTCCCCTCTTTATAGCATTAGGAAAAAGTCTTTCAAATTCATCTGATTCTAATCCCACTACACAATAATCTTCATCGTGATTTACTTTATTTAATAATTTGTCACGAACAGCTCCTCCTACTAAATAAAGTCTTCCACCTTTTTGTTTAATTTCCTCAGCAATCTTTTTAATATCATAATCTTCTAATTTACTCATTCAAATATACTCTTCTTCCTGGATATGCAAGTTTTACTTTTTCTGCTTCCAATACTTTTAATATACAATCATTAATTTGTTGTTTAAATCTAAAATAATCATCATAAATAGTATTTGTTGTATATAGATATATCCATATATTAATTCCATCAGTATCTATTTTATTAAAATTAATTCTTACTGAATCTCTTACTACATCTTCATTAGAATTTAAAACTATATCTAATTTAGAAATTATATCTTGGATTTTTTCTGAACTAGTTTCTAATGGTAACTTTAAATTAATATCAAACCTTCTCTTTTCTAACTTGCTCCAATTAGTAATGCTCGCATTAGAAAGTGTTGAATTAGGTATTGTAACTAATGTATTTTCATTTGTTCTAATTCTAGTACTTCTAAAAGTGATATCTTCTACTGTACCTTGATATTTGTCAGTTTCAATATAATCCCCTACAATAAAAGGCTTATCTGTAATTATTGCTACTCCTCCAAAAAGGTTTTTAGCTATATCTTGTGCTGCAAGTGCAAATATTACTCCACCGTAGCCCCAAACCTGTAATTAGTCCACTTAAATCATATCCAAGTTCTGTTATAATTAAAAAAGAGGCAATAATGTAGATTATACATTTAGCAATTTTACTTATAAAATTTACTAATGTCTGATCACCAGAAAATCTATCACTCTGTTTTAATTTAACAAAGAGCTTTTCTTTTGGATTAAAGAAATTTGTAACTGTTCTTGATATTATTATTATAACTGCGATTTTAAAAATTTTTATAACTAAGCCTTTTATATCTTCTGGAAGACCTAGTATTAAAATTGCTAAATATATTCCTAAACAAACCAATATATTTTTAATTAACTTATACCAAGGATTAAACTTTATTTTATTCTTATGTTTTTCTTTTAAATTAAATAGTTTTACAACTAAATACGATATAATTGAACTTCCCATACTAAATAATATGATAATTGCTATTGCTATTAGAATATCAATTATTTGATTCTTGCCAATATTTTGAAAAAAGCCTATTATTTCTTTTATTTGTTCCATATATTTTATTCCTTTCATATATTTAATGTCTTTAAAAATTCATTTCAAAATTATTAGTATATATATTTGAATTTATTTAAAACTTATTTGCTTATTTTTTGTGCAATAACAGCTTTAATTTTTATTCCCTGTTCCATAAACATCTTTTCATGTTCAGTTTGAATATTATCCCAAAAATCCACTTCATTTTCTAAATCATATGTCTTTTTTATAATTTTAAAACCAGATTCTTGAAGATATCCTAAAGAATCTGTAAATAATCCATCATCATCTGTTTTAAAATATATTTCCCCATTTTCTTTTAAAAATGTTTTATATTTTTCTAATTGCCTTGTATGTGTTAATCTCTTTTTTCTATGTTTTCCTCTTGGCCATGGATTACAAAAATTAATATATATTCTATCTATATTATCTTTCTCATTCATTATTAATAATATTCTTTCAATATCAAATCTTGTTAAATAAACATTATTAACTTCCCTTTTTTCTTCTTTATACTTTTCTTCTATATTTCTTTTAGCAAGCCCTAGCATTGCATCAACTACATCTATAGCAATATAATTTACATCTGGATTTTTTACAGCTAAATTTGCCATAAAGCTTCCTTTACCACATCCTAATTCTAGACGAATTGGATTATCATTTTTAAAAACTTCCTTCCATTTCCCTTTGTAGTCTTCTGGATTATCTATATAAAATTTACTTGCTTCTAATTCTGGTCTAGCCCATGGTTTAAATCTTATTCTCATTTTTATTTCATTCCTTTCTGATATTACCTAGCATAAAAAATATTATTCTATATTATTATCAACTATTTTATATATTTCTTCACTTTTCTTATATTATTTTCTTTGCTACTTAATTGACTAATAATATTTTACAGTATACTTTATGCATTTTCAATATCAGTAGACTTTTTTAATTAATTCTATATATTTTATTTTTTCATTAATTGCTTTTTTCCATCAGAGTTTTTACTTTTAGTAAATAAATGTTTGGAAAATAAATTATTTATATAGACAAATTGTAGTTCGGGGTTATATAATGTTCATATCCTTTCACATGGGAAATCTTGAGGAAAGGAGGTTCATACTAATGACATCATATGATTTGATTTGGCGTTTGATTGAGTTACTTTTGAAAGATAAAGAATCAAAATCAGAAGCTAAAGACAAAAATGAGGACTAGTAATAGTCTTAAATAGAGGTATATGCTACTATACCTCTATTTTTTTATAAAAAATAGAGCTAAATGTTGCTACCCATTTAGCTCTGTTCATACTTGACATCGTACAATTAACCTAAGTTAAATGTAGTATACTACTTTTTATAAAAAAAGTCAAATGAAAATTAGTAGTATATTACATTTATATTATATGTTATTTTTTATTTTGAATTCATAAATTATTTTAGGTATTCTCTTATGATAAACTAAATACGACTTGACTTTATTGCAAATACTTATTTGATATTTAATTTTCTTTTTATCTTCAAACAAAAATTCTTTAATTAAATTACTATTTGCTTTAATAAACTATCACAAAATTTAATCATCTTTAATTACTCCAAAAGCAGGTACATTGATAGTGACTGCTTCAAAATCTCCTTCAGCAGAATAGTTAGTATCTTTATCTAAATATAATACATCTCCACTTTCACAATGAATTTTTTCCCCATCAATCATAAAATCAACATCTGCACTAATAAAATAATATACTCTTTCATTTATAGTCTTGCTAGATTCTAATTTTCCACTTAATCTGGTAACTGCTACACTAACACTTTCTGTAGTTTCTTTAGTTAAATAATTGTCTGCAAAATGTACATCACTAATATTTCTCGTTATCTTTTCATTTTTTGATATTTTCTTATACATATTTTTCCTCCCAAACACTATCATTTCTATAGATATTAGTATCTATTTTTTATCTAGTACAAAATCAAATTAATTTCTTACTTACAATTATAAAGCATCTATTAAACTAAGAATAAAAGTTAGTGTTACATATGTTTAAGCCAAATTTTAGATTGCCTACATATTTTACACTAACTCCTTAACTTTTTTATATAACTAATTATAAAAACTAAATTCCCATTATTGAATATCCACTATCAGCATAAATCACTTGACCTGTTACTGCAGATGACATATTGCTAAATAAGAATGTTGCTACATTTCCTACTTCTTCTTTTGTAACATTTCTTCTTAATGGTGATTTTTCTTCAACAACTGTTTGTATTGAACCAAAATCTTTAATTCCTTTAGCAGATAAAGTCTTAATTGGTCCTGCAGAAACTGCATTTACACGGATTCCTTCTTTTCCTAAATTATCTGCTAAATATCTAGTACTACATTCTAATGCTGCTTTTGCAACCCCCATAACATTATAGTTTGGTAATACTTTAGTAGAACCATGATATGTTAAACATACTAAACTTGCATTTTCATTTAATAAATCAATTTCTTTTGCAATTCTGGCAATTGCTACAAAAGAATATGCACTAACATCATTTGCATGTGTAAATCCTTCTTTACTTGTATTTATAAAATCATTTTTTAAATCTTCTGTATTAGCATGTGCTATTGCATGTAATATACCATCTACTTTTCCAAAATCTTGTTTTACTTTGTTTAAAGATTCTCTAACTACATCATCTTCAGATGCTTGATCACATGTATAAGCTTTTGCTCCTTCAAATTCAGAAATTAATTCTTCTATTTTTTCTTTATTTTCTTCTCCAACATATGTAAATGCAAGTTTTGCACCTTGTTCATATGCTGATTTTGCTACACCATAAGCAATGCTCCATTTATTTCTAAGTCCCATTATTAATATTGTTTTATCTTTTAAAATCATTTTTTTATCCTCCTATTTATTTTGATTATAATCTTTCAAATTATCTATTAACTCAAATCTAACTTTTTGACCTGTAATATTATCTGGTCTTTCTGGAATTTCTTCTAAAAACATTTTTTCAGCTCTTACACATATCTTTCCAGAGTTATCTAAATGTCTATAAACAACCATTCTTTCACCGTGTTTCAGAATCCATTGCAATACATATTACATAATAAAATGGACCTTTAAAATGTCTATAAACTTCTCCTTCTTTTACTTCTTTCATATTATTTTTCTCCTATTTTATAGATTATTTCTTATTATATTTCTATTCTTCATACTTTTTTATTACAACAGAACTATTATGTCCACCAAACCCTAATGAATTAGACATTGCATATTTAATTTCAGTATTTCTTCCTTTATTTGGAACAATATCTAAATCACATTCTTCATCAGGCACTTTGTATCCAATAGTTGGTGGTACAAATTTATCATTTATTGCTTTTATACATACAATTGCTTCTACTGCTCCAGCAGCTCCAAGTAAATGTCCTGTATTACCTTTAGTTGAACTAACCATAACTTTTTGGCATGCTTTTCCTAAAGCTGTTTTTATTGCAGCTGTTTCAAATGCATCATTTAAATGTGTTGATGTTCCATGAGCATTTATGTAATCTATATCTTCCTTAGATATTTTTGCATCTTCAATAGCGCTTACCATTGCACGAGCTCCACCTTCTCCTCCTGGTGCTGGTGAAGTAATATGATATGCATCTGAACTTGCTCCATATCCTACTATTTCTGCATATATTTTTGCACCTCTTCTCTTTGCATGTTCATAATCTTCAAGTATTAAAACACCTGCTCCTTCTGCCATTACGAAACCGCTTCTCTCTTTATCGAAAGGAACACTTGCTCTTAATTTATCTGTACTCTGAGATAAAGCTTTCATATTTGTGAAACCTGCAACGCCTGTAGGTGTAATTGTACTTTCTGCTCCTCCAGCAATAACAGCATCTTGATATCCATGTTTAATTAAACGATATGCTTCACCAATAGAATGTGTAGAACTTGCACATGCAGTTACCATTCCAAAAGATTCTCCTTTAGCTCCTAATTCTATAGAAACATTACCTGATGCCATATTTCCAATACACATAGGAATATACATTGGAGATACTCTATCTGGACCTTTTTGGTATAATACATTAGTTTGATCTTCTATAGTTCTTAATCCACCAATACCTGTACTAATAATTACACCTACTTTATTCATATTAGTATTTTCTTTTGTTATTCCACTATCCTTCATTGCTTCTCTTGCTGCAATTATAGCAAATTGAGAAAATCTCTCTAATCTCTTAACACCTTTTCTATCAAAATAATCTTCTGGTATGAAGTTCTTTACTTCTGCTGCAAGCTTTACTTTATAATCTGTAGTATCAAACTGACTAATCTCATCTATACCACATTCTCCATTTTTTATACCTTTCCAAAACTCATCTACTGTCTTTCCTATAGGTGTTATTGCACCCATACCTGTTACTACAACTCTTCTTTCCATTTTTTCTTTCCTTATATAATATATTTAGGTTTTTTACTTTTAGGAATTTACCTATAACCCCACATTTTATTGTATTGCTTTATTTTACATTAATTTATGCTATTATAGATATAATCACAACTTTTTAAAATATTTATGTATTATTGGACATAATTTACTACAATAACATAATTTAATTAGTACCTTTAGATATTATCTTTTTCTTGTGCTTGTACTGCTGTAATTGCAATTGTATCACAAACTCTCTCTACACTACATGCTCTTGATAAATCGTTAATTGGCTTTTCTAATCCTTGACATGCAGGTCCATACATACGCACATTAGAAAACCTCTCGAAAATCTTATATGCTATATTTCCTGCATTTATATCTGGAAATATTAATACATTTGCTTCACCTTTTAACTCTCCATTTGGTGATTTCATTTTAGCAACTTCTGGCATTATTGCAGCATCTATTTGTAATTCTCCCTCACAAATCAAATTTGGAACTTTCTTTTTTAAATGCATGGCTGCTTTTGCAACTTTTTCTGTAGAAGCAGATTTAGCACTACCCAAAGTAGAATAAGATAAAAATCCAACTTTTGCCTGTTTTTTAAATAACCATTCATATGTTCTAGCAGATACTTTTGCAATTTCTGCTAAAGCAAGATATCCCGGTTCTTCATTTAATGCACAATCTGAGAATAGAAATGTATAATCTTTATTTCCAAAATCCTCATTTTCGTGTTCTACAATAAAAAATGTAGATAATAATTTTGTATTTTTTGTTTTAAATATTTGCATCATTGGATGTAAGATTTGCTTTGTTGAGTGGTTAGCTCCTGCAACCAATCCATCTGCTTCATCTAATTTAGCCATCATCATTCCAAAATATAGTGGGTCAAGCAAAAATTTATCTGCTTCTTCTTTAGTGTAATTACACCTTTTACTTAATTTTAAAAACTCTTCTACATATAAATCATGTCTTGAATCTTTACTTGGCTCTACTATTTTTATATTTTCAATATCTATATTTTGCTCATTTGCTATTTTATAAATATCTTCTTTTTCTCCTACTAAAATGATATCTGCTAAGTTTTGACTTGCCACAATTTTTGCTGCCTTTAATATACGCACATCTGTAGCTTCTGGCAATACTATTGTTTGTTTATTCGATTTTGCCTTTTCTTTAATATTTTCTATAAAATTCATGAATTTAAACCTTTCTTTTTATGCATTTAATCTATATTATAAAAAATCTATTATTATTTATATAACAAATTTTGTAAAAAGTCACTATACTAATTGGTCATTTTTGCAATTTTTTTACTATCTTTAATATTATTAATATTTTTCCACTTTATTTTGTGTTGTTTCTGATATATTCTACTACAAAATTCATAAGAAATAAAGTGTATTTTAATATAAATTACACTTTACAATAATCTAAACACCTAAGCAACAATATATCCAAAAGCATTGACAATATTATGTATATTTGGTATTATATAATGCATACGCATTTTAAACCGACCTTTTTAAAAGGTCATGACAAGCCAGTATTACTGGTAGAAAGGAATTTGTTATGCAAAAAATTATGCGGAAAGATCTAATTCATAAGGGCAAGGCAAACAATGTCTGGTCCACAACCGACCCTAACTATTTGGAGCTTGAAGCTTCAGACAGAATTTCAGCTGGTAACGGTGCAAAAACAGATGTTGTAAGTAACAAAGGAATCGCAAACAATCAGATTTCCTCTGCTACTTTCAAATATCTGGAAGAACACGGAATTCCTACTCACTATGTTTGTGAAGGTAGCAATCCTGCTTCTAAAATCGTTAAGTCCGCCGAAATGATTCCTTTAGAGGTTATCTGCAGGTTCATAGCAACAGGTAGTTTCTGCAAGAGATACGAATGTAAAGATGGTTTAGAGTTCGACGAACCATTTGTTGAATTCACATACAAATCTGACTCTGCTGGAGACCCGCCTATCGACAGAAAGACTATTCTGGCACTTCCAGAGAAGACTTTAATCGAAAACGAGAGGGAGCTCAATTTAATTGAGTATTATACTTCTCGAATCGGCGAATTGTTGTCTGATTTTTACGCTAATCTTGGAGTTAAACTTATCGACTTTAAGGTTGAGTTTGGTCGACTCGAATCTGGCCAGATTATTCTGTGTGACGAAATCTCCCCAGACACTTGTCGTTTAGTCGATATTGAGACTGGCGAAAAACTGGACAAAGACCGTTTTCGTCAGGATTTAGGTGATGTTAGTAAGGGTTATGAAGAGATTTTAAAGCGTATCGTTAAATAACTTACTGCACGCAAATCCGAAAGAAGACGACTGCAATTTATTTGTAGTCGTCTTTGATTTTTTATAATATTAATTTTCTGAATGTATTAATACATCTATCTTACATACTCATTTAAAGGTTTCACTCTATAATTTAATTCTCCAAATTTTTCAGTTGTAACATATCCTGAAGCAGAATTTATTACATCGGGTATTCTATTAACCACACTTGCACAAGTTAATTCTACTGTAGAAGGTCTTGCAACCACTATTGATGTATTTGGCTCACCATATATAGTCCATTCATTTTTATCATAGTCTTCTTTAGAATAGACTTTACCTATACATTCACTTTCGATTATAATACCTTCTTTTGTAGTTGTTGTAACAACAGCACTCATTCCTGTAGCGTCACCTGTTTTAACTGTCATATCTAATGTAGAAGAATATATATCTTCTTTATATGTTTGTGGTACACACTTCTGAGTTTGAGATATAGGCGTTAGTCCTAATTTGGAACAAAGCCATCCGATTTACATTCCACATATATGATGGCATAAACTCTCCTTGATTAATTAACCTTTGTCTTTCTTCATCTTCAATATTATCTGCTGAAGCAACTTCTTTTTCAAAAGCTTCTAATGTAAGTCCTGCACCATGTGCCTTAGCTAATGCTATACCATAATCTTCTACATTATAACTTGAACTACCTTTTATTTTAGTAATCTTATGTGTTGAACCTGCTATCGAACTAATTAATTGCCCCCAATATATATCTTGATATCCACTACCTGTTATAGTACATCCATTTTGTTTAGCAAGTTCATCTATTTTTTGTGTAACATTTGGATTAGAATTCCATGGATAAAATGCTTCCTCACATGTGGTGATTGCATTTATTCCTAATTTTGCACATAACATAAGTGCATCTTCCACATCTTTTAATAAACTCATTGTTGTAACAATACATATATCTGGCTTAACATCTTTTAGCATTTTTTCAGCATTTTCTAAACTTATTACTTTTATATTTTTATTTTCTCCTCCAATTATTTCTCCTATATCTTTTCCTATAACTGATGGATTTACATCAATTGCACCAACAATCTCTCCACCCTTTTCCTCTACATATCTCATAGTATAAACTGACATCTTTCCTGTACCAAATTGAACAACTCTTACTTTCCTTTCCATCTTTTGTAACATCTCCTTTACCTTAAATTTTTTATATAAATTATATCCAAAATATAATTTTATATACAAATTACTTAAACAAACTAATTATTACATCAACTATCTTTTTTATTATTATATTATCTTCATATACAGAAACTATATATTTATTAGTTATTGGAAAGTACCATAAAAAGGCTCCTATTACAATAACACCTAAGATTATAATTAATAAATATGGCAACTTTCTCCAATTTACTCTAAAAGCAACTTTATACCCATTTTTAGTAAGATAATCTCCATATGCCCTTAAATATTCATCTTCCATTTTTCTTTGTAATTTTTTATTTAACTTTTTTCTTTGTTTATCTGTTAATTCTGTGTCTGAACTCTGATTATTTTGCTCACTATTTTGGTCATAATTTGACTGATAATTAGTTCTATTATTACATTTTGTATTATTTGTAGTTCCTACATTTCGATTGTAATTCACGTTATTGTACGTAACACCATTAACACCTGAATTATTATAATTTGTATTTCTATAATTTGAATTATATTTTGTATTATTTATTGTATTTCTTTTTTCTTCTTGTTCTAATTCCAAATCATATTTTCTTCTTTTTTCTTCATCTTTTAGAATCTCATATGCCTCATTTATCTTTTTTATATTTTCTTCTGCTTGCTTTTTTGCTTCTTGAGTACTTTGTAAATCAGGATGATTTTTCTTTGCAAGAACTTTATATGCCTTTTCAATTACATCTATCGAAGCTTTCCTATCAACTTCCAAAACTTTATATAAATCTTTCATATCTCATCCTCCTTATATTCTACAAACATCTTATATATTCTCTAAAACAAAAAGTAGTCTGTGTTTTGCAACATATTTATATAAAGTATATCATTTTTCTTCATAAAACAATAGTATTTTATTTTTTTTTATGATATAATTCTTTTAGATTTTTATAATTTATGAACATAGGAGTTGAATAAAATTGATGTTAACATCTGATAGCGAAGCTTTAGCTGAAAATAAAGTATTAATTTTATATATATTAGACAAAGTAAATAAACCAATAACAAACGATAGCCTTTACAAATTAGTGCTATCTGCACTTGATATGAATTATTTCTATTTTCAACAATTTCTTTTAGATTTAATAGAAACAAAATTTGTAATAAACTATCATAAAGAAAGCCGGAAGTGTTTACGAAATCACCGAAAGTGGAAAAAATACACTTGCACTTACTATGGATATCCTTCCAGGTATTATCAAATTAAAAGCAGATACAAATTTAAAGAAAGAATTAGAAAGTTCTGAAGAAGAGTACTCTGTTGTAGCTGAATATACACCTCGTAGTGAAAATAATTATATTGTTTTTTGTAAAATAGTTGAAAATAGTGAGACTGTTTTTGAAGTAAAAACATTTGCTGGTTCAAGACAGCAAGCAAAAGAAATCGTAGATAATTGGAAATCTAATGCAGAATCTATTTATCCTAAGATATTAAAAGCTTTGACTGAAAGAAAAAAAGAAGAATAAATATTTATTCTTCTTTTTCTTATAAAAATATTATTAACAAATTTATCACATAATTATTGCTTTAGTTTCTTTATATATTCACTATAATTGTCAGAATTCAAAATTCCACTACCTACTACAGCAATATTGATACCTGCACCTGCTATTTCTTCTATATTGTCTACATTTATTCCGCCATCTGCCTCAATATCTAACTCTATATTATTTTCTGTTACATACATATTTAACCCTTTTATCTTCTCTATAGTAGAAGGAATCAATTTTTGTCCACCCTTTCCTGGCTCTACAGTCATAACTAAACACATATGTATATATGGTAAAAGTTCGTATATCTCTTCTAAACTTGTATGTGGTTTAATAGCAATACCTACTTTACAATTATTTTCCTTTATATATTTTATTAATTCCATTACTTCATTTTTATCTTTACATGCTTCTAAATGAAATGTAATTATATTTGGATTTAAACCTAAATAACTTGTTACATAAGATTTTACATCTTTAACCATTAAATGAACATCTAATGGTATATTAGATATTTGTTTTATATATTCACTATATTCAAGCATTAAACTTGCTGTATTATTTTCTACAAACTTCCCATCCATAACATCTATATGAAAATAGTCTGTATGAGCTGTTTCTAAATCGTATATAGTAGTTATTATATCTTCTTTTTTTACAGATAATATTGATGTTGAAACTTCTACCATTTACGTGCCTCCTTAATCTTTAATTCATTATATATTTTGCAATATCTTTCATATCTATCTTTACTTATCTTTCCTTCTTCTAAAGCCTGTTTTATTCCGCACTTTTCCTCTTTTATATGACTACAACCTATAAATTCACAGGTTTTATCATATTCTTTTAAGTCTTTAAAATATTTATATAAATCTTTACTTTCTATTTCATTAATTTCAAAACTAGAAAATCCTGGTGTATCTGCAATATAAGAATTATTATCTAATTTATATAATCTTACAGAAGTTGTAGTATTTTTTCCTCTTTTATTTTTATTGCTAATTAGTCCTTCCCTAGTTAAATTATCACTAAATAAAGAATTAATTAAACTAGACTTTCCAACTCCCGAATTTCCTGAAAAAGCTGTAATATTATCTTTCAAAATAGTCTTTAAATCATTTACACCAATTCCTTGGTTTGCAACTGTTCTAATAACTGTATAGCCAATATTTTTATACATATATTCTATTTTATCTGCGATTTCTTCGTCATCTAAATCGACTTTATTAATACAAATTATTGGCTTTAGCCCTTTATATTCTACATATGCAATTTGTTTATCTAATAATAATAAATCTGTTTTTGGCATTTTTATAGAAACTACAAAAATAATCTGTGATAAATTTGCCATTTTAGGTCTTTTAATATAATTTTTTCTATTTTCTATATTATTTATAATTCCTAATAATTTTTCTTCATCTATAACTTCTATTTCTACTATATCTCCTACAACTGGAATCATAGCTTCTTTTTTTAATTTTCCTCTTGCATTACAATTAATTATTTTATTATCGATTTCAACTTGATACATATTAGAAATATTGTTAATAATTATTCCTTTTGCCACTATTTATTTACTCCTTTTCTTGAAACATCGGGGACGAACATTTTGGACTTGGTTAAATGTTCGATGTAATGAAACATTTAGGACAGGGTTACCCCTGAATATTCACTTATAAAAAACATTAGAGACAAAGTCAAATATTCACTAAAAAGTACCTACAAGAGTATGACTTGTTAATATACTAAGTAATATTATGTATTAACTTGTATATTATGAACATTTATCTTCATTCCCTAGTGTTCAATTTAAGTGAACATTTAACCCCGTCCCCAATGTTCCCAATCATAGATGTGCCAAAATTCCCCGTCCCTAATGGCAACCTAATGGGCAATGTTTATTCTATTCTGCTGTCCAAACTGTATTTGCATCATTTAAGTTCATTTGAGTTTGTCTTTCTAAAATTCCTGAAACATATACTTTAACTGTAATTGTTCCTACTCCTTGAACTGTTAAATTTATATTTTCTGTATCTTTTCCAATTTTCTTTTTATATACAGTATCTTCTGTTCCAGCAGATGTTACTTTTACCATAACTTCTACATCGTCTGCTGGAATTTCTTCTCCATCTTCATCAACTTCTGGTTTATATTTTGTAATTGATTTTACATTTACATTAACTGTTCCTTTTTTTATTTCTGCTAATTTATTTACTGTAATTACTATTTTGCTTCCTTCATCTACAGTTTTTCCTACTTCTAAACTTTGTTTTAAAACAACACCATTAGATTTTTTAGTATCTTCTTCATATGTAACAGAAACTTCAAATCCGTGCATCTGTTAAACTCTTTTTAGCATTTTCTTCTGTTTCTCCTATAGCCGAAGGAACTGCTATTTGTTTAATTCCTGTACCTTTACTTACATAAACCTTTACAGTGTCACCTGCTTTAGCTTCTGTATTTTCTTTTGGATCTTGTCTTATTACAATCCCTTCTTGTATTTTTTGACTGGTTTCTTCAATTCTTTCTACATTTAAATTAACATCACTTAGGCTACTTTCTGCTTCTTCAAATGTACTTCCTGCTAATTTTGGAACTTTAACAAGTTCTGTTCCTTTACTTATAACTATTGATACAGTACTTTTTTCTAAAACTTTATAACCTGCTGGTGGATCTTGAGAAATAATTTTTCCTTTTTCTACTTCATTATTATATTCTTCAGATGCTATATTGTATGTAACTTTTATATCTTTTAATTTGCTTTCTGCTTCTTGTATTGTTAATCCTGTAATATCTGGCATATCTACATTTTCAGGTGCTTTATTTAGTCCAACCATTAAAAGATATGGTATACCAAAACATAATGCACAAACTAATATAAAGATCAAAACAAACACAGCAATTTTAGTTTTAGGATGTTTCTTAAAGTAACTTTCATCCTTATCCTTATTTTTACTATCACTATTTTTTTGTTCACCATGTAATACTTCACTATTTATTGTTGGTATTCTCTGTGTAAGTGTTGCATCAAAATTATGCTCTATCACAAAATTACCATCTGGATTTTTCAATGCTAAACTTAAGTCTCTTAACATTTCGGTTGCAGATTGATATCTCAAGTTTAATTCTTTTTGCATAGCTTTTATTATTATTTGATTTACTGCAAAAGGAATTGCAGGATTTAGCTTTATTGGTTCAACCGCTTTTTCTTGCATATGTTTTAAAGCAATAGATACTGGTGTATCTGCATCAAAAGGTACTCTTCCTGTTAGCATTTCATACATAACAACCCCTAGAGAATATAAATCAGACTTAGCATCTGTAAATCCTCCTCTTGCATGTTCTGGCGAAAAATAATGTACAGAACCAATAGTTGTTCCAAATGCTGTAATTGTAGAATTTGAAACTGCTTTTGCTATTCCAAAATCTGTAACCTTTGCTATTCCATCTTCAGTTATAATAATATTATGAGGTTTTATATCTCTATGTACTATATTATTTTTGTGTGCAACTTCTAGAGCTGAAGCTATTTGTATTGCAATATTAACAGACCATTTCCATGGCAAAGTGCCATCTTCTGAAATAATCTGTTTTAATGTCTTTCCTTGTATTAGTTCCATTACTATATAATATAAATTTCCTTCATTACCTACATCATAAATAGATACAATATTAGGATGTGTTAAACTTGCAGCTGCTTGTGCCTCTGAATTAAATCTTTTAATAAACTCCTCGTCTGTTGTAAATTCATCTCTTAACACTTTTATAGCTACATATCTATTAAGGACATGACATTTTGCTTTATAAACTGTAGCCATACCGTCCATTTCCTATTTTTTCTATTATTTCATATCGATTACCTATTATTTTACCCTCTAAAATCATATAAAACTCTCCCTTATAATATTATTACAACTGTAATATTGTCATATCCTCCAAGCTCATTTGCTCTTTGTACTAGTTTTTCTGAAGCTAACTCTGGATTATCTTTTATAATATTATATATTTCTTCATCATTTAGCATATTTGTTAATCCATCTGATGACATTAGTAAAATATCATCTTTTATAAATCCTTTTACCATAACATCTGGTTCAACATATGCTGTACACCCTAGTGCTTTCATAAGCATATTTTTCTTTGGATGATTATATGCTTCTTCTTTTGTTATAGTTCCATCTTTTACTAACTCTTGTACATAGCTATGATCAACTGTTAATTTTCTAATAAATTCTTTTCTTATTCTGTACACTCTACTATCTCCGACATGTCCAATATATACTCTATTATTATATATTAAACAAACATCTAAAGTAGTACCCATTCCTTCTAATTCTTTATTTTCTTTAGATTTTTCATATACTACCATATTAGCATATTCCATAGCATTTTTTATTAAACTTAATATAGCTTCTTTTGAACATTCTTCTTTTGGGAAATTAGTTTTTATATATTTTTTTACTGTCTCTGTTGCTAATTTACTTGCAACCTCTCCGCCATTGTAACCTCCCATGCCATCTGCAAGTATACATAAATTTAGTTTTTCTGTTTGATTTGGAATATAATAATAATCTTGATTATTTTCTCTGGCTTTTCCTATATCTGTTTTTGCGAATGCTTTCATTATTCACTCCTTTTCATTTCTTTTCTCCTAAGCTGACCACATGCTGCATCTATGTCTGAGCCTAACTCCCTTCTTATTGTTGCTACTATACCATGTTCATTTAAATAATCTCTAAACTTTATTATGTTTTCATTTGTGCTTTTTGAAAACACACCATTCTCAATTTTATTTATTGGTATTAAATTAACGTGACATATCATTCCTTTTAGTAATTTTACTAATTCTTTTGCATCATCCAAATTGTCATTATTATCTTTTGCAAGTGCATATTCAAAAGATATTCTTTTATTTGTTACTCTTATATAATCTTTACAAGCTTTTATTAACTCTTCTATCGGATACCTATTGTTTATTGGCATCATTGCGCTTCTTTTTTCATTATTAGTTGCATGTAGTGATATAGATAATGTACACTGTAATTTTTCATTAGCCAAGTCATATATTTTCGGAACAAGTCCGCAGGTTGAAATACTTATATGCCTTCCACCTATATTCAAGCCTTTTGGATTATTCATAATTTTTATTGCTTTAATTACATTATCATAATTGTCTAATGGTTCACCTATGCCCATAAATACAATATTTGAAATTTCTTCTCCTATATCTTGCTCTACTGCTATAATTTGTTCTACAATTTCGCCCGCAGTTAAATTTCTTATAAAATTTATACCTGTAGAAGCACAAAATTTGCATCCCATTTTACATCCTATCTGTGATGAAACACATATAGTCTTTCCATGATGATACTGCATTAGAACTGTTTCTATTGCATTACCATCTAAAACATCAAATAAATATTTTTTCGTACCATCAGAAGATTCTTGTTTTTTTAGTATTTTGAAATTGCAAATTGTATAATTTTGTTTTAACTTTTCCCTTAATTCAATAGATAGGTTAGTCATCTCTTCAAAATCTTTTACTCTATCTTTATATATCCATTTAAAAATTTGCTCTGCTCTATAGCTCTTTTCACCTAAAGAAATAAGCTCTTCTTTTAGTTCTTCTAGATTATATTCTTTTATATTTTTCATTTTAATCTTATTCCTTTATCTATCTTTTCTGACACAGTTATATCACAATACTTATTTTTTTGTCAATTCTTTATACTTTCTTAACCTTTCTTCATATGCTACCATTACATCTTCTCTAAATGCTATTTTAGGTTCTTCTATTCCCATTATTTTTAATAATTTTTCTGTAAATAGTGGATTTAAAATTAATAATGGCCCTATTACATATGTACCGAAAAAATTATTTTCTCTTATTCCTTCTAGCTTAGTTGTATTATTTATTCCTATTCCCATTTCAGTATCAGCAAAATAGTTTTTACTATTATCTCCATACAACATTGTAAATTGGCTTTTAAATCCTAGTATTTCTATATCTTCATATTTTCCTAAATATAAGCAGTTAAATCTTTGTAGCATATTTCTTTTTGCATATACTTCAAAAATTCCTAGTCCTTCTATATTTGTTCCATCTTCATTTTCAATATATTTTCCTAAAACCTCTACTGCATTCCCTGTAAAAAGAAATGGTGTTTTATTATTTATTAGTTCTTCAATTTTTTCTTTATATGGTTTTAATTTATTTATTACTATTTCTTGTTTTCTTTCTGTTAATGGTCCTAAATATATTAAATTAACATTTTGTGTTAAAAATGCTGGTTCTTCATCTATAGAAGTATATATTATTTCTGCTTCTGGAATACATTTATGCAGATATTCTATATTGCTCATATCTCCATATAAATTACAAAACTCTGGAAACAATACCTCAATTTTCATGATTTTTATTCCTTTCTCTTATCATGTCCTCTACTCTCTGTTTGATTAAGTTGGTTTCTTGTATAGAGTATAAATCATGCAAAATATATACTCCATCAATTCCTTCTAATTTTATTTTATCTGTTGCTTCTATCATATCTCTTTTACAAAATATTTTTTCTTGTGGTATTCCTGCCATCAGCATTCTAACTTTTCCATCTAAATACCTTGGGCCTGCTATTATTATTTGTTTTATTGTGTCATCATTTAAAAACTCATAATCTGTATCATATTGCCATGATGTATTTTCTGAACCTTTTGCTTCTTCATGTAAATCATCAACTATTACTATTGCAACTTTATTTCCTGTCGCATTTTTTACATATTCAAATGCTCTTGAACAAGCAATTGGATTTATTCCTTTAGCCAAATGTGTTACTATTCTAACTCCATTAACTATTTCTTCACTAAATCTTGTACCTACTATTTTTAATTTTGCAAAAGATATATTCAATTGTTCTTCAGATAATCCTAGTTGTTCTAAAACAGTTATTGCTGCAAGCATATTATATATATTTATAATATTATCTGTAATAAGATTAAAGTTTTGTTCGCCTGTTGGAGTTTGTAATTTCATGCTTTTATTTTGTATATCTATATTTTTTACTACAAAATCTGCTTCTGGCGTACAAAAGTCACATTTAGGGCAATGTGCTTTTCCTATATGATGATAACGATAATATTCGTATTCCAATTTTGCATTGCATTTTGGGCATGTTATAATGTCTCTTACAATATTATGTGATTCTTTTGTATCTGAATCCAATTTATCAATACTAAAAAATATTTTCTTATTATTTGGAGCAATTCCACTACATATTAAATCATCTGCATTTTCTATCATTATAGTATCTTTTGGCACATTTTTAGATACAATTTCCGAGATAAACTCTGTATGTGCATTTCTCATTAATGAATCTCTAAAAATATTTGTACAAATTAAATATGTAGGTGTTATATATGGAAAAACTTTGGGTGAACTTCTTTCATCAATTTCTAGAACAGCAATATCCTTTTTTGTTTTTCCTAATAATGTTGCTCCTTGGATTAATGTAGTAGCAATACCTGCATCTATATTAGATCCGTATTTATTGTTTACAATTTTATATCCATTATCTATTAATATATCATTAATCATATTAGACACGGTTGTTTTGCCATTAGTACCTGTTACTCCTATTATAGTTTTAGGCTTGTCTAACATTCCCATAAAATCCGGACATAATTTTAATGCTAATTTTCCCGGATAATATGTAGCATTTCTTCCTAAAATTTTAAGTCCTATTGAAACTAGTTTTGTAATCCATAATGTTATATAAAATTTAAAATTTTTTTTCATTCTTATGTCTCCTTGTACTTAAATAGATACTAATATTTTAATATACATCCTTATTTTTTACAATACTTTTAAAACAATTTAAAGCGAAACTATTTTGTTTCGCTTTTTCTTTGAATCATAATTTGTAATGTTCGCTCAATATTTGAAATTCTTTTTTCAAATACTTGATTTGTCATGTCTGCTATTTGATTAAATTCTCGTAATTTTGAGAAACTATGCATATAAACTTTATGCCTTTTTTTGACATCTTCTTTTGCGTATATTTGCTCATCTTTTATTTCATTTAAAAGTCCTTGTATTTCTTCAATTAATAATTCTAATTTTTTTTGTTGTTTTTCCATTAGCTCTCATTCCTTTCCTAAAAATTAAAATTTTAACATCTATACAATAATATTGTAGCATTAATTTTTATATTAAGCAATAGTTTTTGCGAATTTTTGTTTTATTATGTTTTTATTTTCTTTAGTCCAAATGTTGCAAAATATATTATTCCAGAAATCATTACAATCATTGGCCCTGTAGGAATGTTATAATAATAAGACAATATTAATCCTAACATTCCCGAGAATATTGAAAATATTACTGAATATAAATGATATGTTCTCATATTTTTAGCTATATTTCTGCTTGAAGCCGCTGGCAATATCAATAGTGAATTTATTAATAATATTCCTATCCATCTTATAGATATCATTACTATTATTGCTATTAGTATTACAAAAATGTTATCTATTAATTTTATATTTATTCCTCTGCTTTTTGCTAGTGATGTATTTATACTTATTACATTTAGTTTGTTGAATGTAAAATACCAAAATATCATTACTGTTATAAATGTTAAAAATACATATAATATTTCTACATTTGTTATACTTAAAATATCTCCGACTAGATAACTTGAATATTTATTAAAGTTCCCACTTTGTGCAAGTATTGCTAGTCCTAAAGCTATCGCTATTGATGAAAACACACTTATTATTGTATCTGCCCCATATGTAGTTTTATTTTTTACCCAATTTAATAAAAGAGCAAATACTATTGCAAAAAATATCATAGATATATTTACATTTGATATTCCTAGTATTGTGCCAATTGCAATTCCACAAATTGCAGAATGTCCAAGTGCATCTGAGAAAAATGCCATTTTATTGTTTACTATCATTGTACCCAAAATAGCAAATATTGGTGATACTAATATTATTGCTATTAAAGCATTTTTCATAAATGTATAATTAATAAATTCAAATGGTAATATTGTTTCTAAAATACTATATATTACTTCCATATTATAATTCTCCAAATCTATTTTTAAATTCTAAGCTATTAAATACCTCGTCTGGTGTTCCCTCTTTTATTACTTCTTTATCTAACAATATGATTTTATCTGCATATTGCTTAGCTAAATCCAAATCATGTGATACTAATATAATTGACATATCATACTCTGTTTTCAGTTTATTTACTATTTGATAAAAATCTTTTATTCCATTGTTGTCTATTCCTGATACAGGCTCATCTAATATTAGCAAATTAGGGATTGGCTTTGTTGCCATTGCTATTAATACTCTTTGAAGTTCTCCGCCTGACAAATCACCTATGCTTTTATCTATTAAATGTTCTACTCCAAATATTTTAAGATGATCTTTAATCTCTTTGTATACTTTTTTGTCCTTTTTCATAAACACAGGTATGTATGAAATACAAGCTGCAAACATATCAAAAACAGTTGTAGGCATATGTTTCTCTATATTAAGCTTTTGTGGAACATATCCTATTTTTATTCTTTTAGTTAAATTATCTTTTTGGTCTATAAAAGTAATATTTCCTGTATGCTCTATTTCTCCTAATATGGCTTTTAGCAATGTAGTTTTACCTGCTCCATTTTTTCCAATAATAATTGTTAACTCTCCACAATGTATGTGAATATTAATATTTTTTATTATTACATCTTTGCCAAATTTAACACTTATATTATTAATTTTAGTGCAATGTAATCCACAAGCTTTTTTTTGACTCATATTAATCTTCATTCCCCTCTACATCTTTTAATATCCTAATATTTTCTTTCATTTCATTTATATATGAAGTATTATTAATTTCTCCATTTAGACTTGTATTTAATTTATATATTTTCGCTCCTGTTTCATTTGCAATAATTTCTGCATTTTTAATGTTATTTTCTTTACCTACTAAAATTATTTTAATATCTTCATTTTTCATCTCATCAATAAGCATTCTTAAATTTTCAGCTGATACTGAACCCTCATCATGATCTGTATGCAATGAAGTCACTTTTAAATTTATATCTTTTGCTAAATACTCCAACGCTTCATTTAAGCATACTGCTCTTTCTCCACTTAATCCTTTTAACTCTGCATTATACATTTCTTTCAATTTTTTAAGAGATTTTATATATTCCTCTGTGTTTTTTACATATATTTCTCTATTTTCTGCATTTTCTTGAATTAATACCTGCGATATTTTTTCCACTTGCATTATATAGTTATCTATACTCGTCCAAATATGTGGATTTATTTCATCCTCTTTAATCAAATTTGTTATATCTTCACTTGAATTTAATATTTTTAAATTTGGATATATAGATAATATTTTATCCATAAATATCTCTAACCCCAATCCATTTTGTACAAATATATCTGCATTTTCTATTTTTTTCATATCATTAGTTGTAATAGTATAATCATGTATACATCCCACATTTTGTTCTGCCATATTCACTAATTCTATATTTTGAGCACCTTCTGTTATATTTTTTGCCATTATATATATTGGATAAAAAGATGTTACTATTTTATAATTTTCTTTTTGTGTTTGTGTAGCAGTACATCCTACAAGCATAAACAAACTAATTACTAAAATTATTAATATTGCAATTACTCTTCTCAACTCTTTTTCACCTCTCTTTGTCACTTTGGGGACGTTCCTTTTTGTGACATTTTGTCAATCTGGGGGCAGTCCTACTTTCTAATTACTATAGCTACTAAGGAAATATCCCTTTTTCCTATTCTTTAGAAGGTCTGTCCCTCAAGTGACAAAATGTCACAAAAAGGAACGTCCCCATTTACCAAAATTTAAAATATGGGAACATAGTTATATGTCCCCACTTTATTATCGTTCTATTATTATTCTTGAGTATATGGTAATACTGCAATTTGTCTTGCTCTTTTAATAGCCAAAGTTATATCTCTTTGGTGTTTTGCACATGCTCCAGTTGCTCTTCTTGGAAGTATTTTTCCTTTATCATTGATAAATTTTTTCAACTGGTCTACATTTTTATAATCTAATGCTAAATTTTTATCAGCACATAATGGACAAACTTTTTTTCTAACTTTTCTAAATTTAGGATTAAAATCTTCATCCATATTGTTATTTCTGTTATTATTTCTTTTATTTTTCTTATAGCCCTTTGAACAATTCCATTATCATTATAGCTTTCTGAACCACAACAATCTTTATGATTTGGTATTCCAAATAAAAGAACTCCTCTTACTCCTGCTTCTTTAACTTCATTAATAATTTCTTCAAGCATATCTACAGAATAATGATAACAATCTGGAAGGGAGCTTATTTCTTTTTTTATGTTTTTTCCTTCAACCACAAAAATAGGATAAATAAAGTCCTTTGGAGAAAGTTCTGTTTCCCTTACTAAATCTCTAATACTTTCATTAAATCTTAATCTTCTACTTCTATTAAGCATTTATTATTACACTTCCCTTTTTCTCATTTCAACAATTTCTTTTAAAAATCCCTCTTCTGAATGTTCATTGCATACTAAGGCATTTATTCCATTATCAACTAGTGCATTACTTGTTTGAGGACCTATTGCTATACATTTTTTCTTTTTTATTTTATCAATTCCTACCATTTGAATCATATTTTTAACTGTACTTGGACTTGTAAATAACACTATATCCACATCTTCAAAGGCTTTAGTGTTTGCTATTTTTCCTGGCACAGTATCATAAATATTAACTCTATCTACTAAAACATTAGCATCTTC
>USRT01000004.1 GCA_900557195.1 uncultured Clostridium sp. | reverse complement strand
CCTTTGCTATATTTGAAGGACGCAACAGTTATTCCAAAACAGACCATGATGCCACCTTCATGCGTATGAAAGAGGACGCCATGCTTAACGGGCAGCTAAAACCGGGCTATAACGTACAAATCGGCACTGAAAACAGATATATTGTAGGCTTTACCATCCATCCAAATCCAACGGACACCAAAACCATGATCCCCCACTTAAAACATTTAGAAAAAAGATTAGGGCGATTACCGGAAAACATCGTTGCAGATGCAGGCTATGGCAGCGAAGAGAATTATGAATATCTGGAAGAAAAGAATCTGGGCAGCTATGTGAAATATAACAAGTTTCATTGGGAAAAGAAAAAGAAAAACAGAGAGAATCCGTATCTGACAGATAACTTACCCTATATAGCGGAAACAGATCGCTTTGTCTGCCGCAACGGAAAGCAGTTGTTACATATTGGAAACCGGAAATATGTGACGGAAGCCGGGTATGAAACCAGAAGGGATTATTACCGATGCGAGGATTGTACTGGTTGTCCATATGCAACGGAATGCAAGAACACAGATAAAAATCGTACAATCATGGTATCCCACCGGCTAAATGAACTAAAAAGGAAAGCAAATGCAAACCTTTGCTCCAAAAGAGGACATAAGCTTCGTTCACAAAGAGTTGTGGAAGTGGAACAGGTCTTCGGCAGGAT
This sequence comes from uncultured Clostridium sp., assembly GCA_900557195.1. Lineage (GTDB taxonomy): Bacteria > Bacillota > Clostridia > TANB77 > CAG-508 > CAG-492. The sequence goes on along the minus strand of USRT01000004.1, from coordinate 92,344 downwards.
CAAAGGTTGTTGGTCATTCCGACGATTTCATTTACGTGGAGCAGACAAAGTTAAAATTGAATGGGGACTGTTGGCAATTGCCCATAATATCGCAAAAATGGCACTGGAAGGATAAGAAACCAGTGCCATTTTTAATGGAAATCGTTATTTTAAAGAAAGAGAAGAAGGATGCCCCTCTCTATGTCTGACTTTATAAATCATAGTTTTGGGACACCCTCATTCTTAAATTATTTTTTTACCAGTAGGAGTTTTACAAAAACTGGCTGAATTCTACTTTTTCTTTATTTGGTCCTTCGATTGTGAAGAAGCGTACTCCATTTTCCCAGAATGGAAGAAAATGAATCGTATCGGAAGTTGTATTCAGTCCGTTTTCGTTAATATAGTCATAAATTTCTTCGATATTTTTGACATCGATAGCTACGTGGTCAATCGCACCGGATTCTAATTTAGCTGATTTATTTTCATAAGTTTCTATGACAAGAGTTCCTAATTTTAAGAAAGCAACACGTTCATTGGCTTCTTCGTTTACAGTTTCAAATGCAGTTTCAGGGTTAAGCCCTGAGATTTCACATCTGACTTGCATGCCCGGCTGCACGCCCTTTACACCCAGTAAATCCGGACAACGCTTGCCACCTACGTATTACCGCGGCTGCTGGCACGTAGTTAGCCGTGGCTTATTCGTCAGGTACCGTCTTCTACTCGTCCCTGACAAAAGAAGTTTACAACCCGAAAGCCTTCTTCCTTCACGCGGCGTTGCTGGGTCAGGCTTGCGCCCATTGCCCAATATTCCCCACTGCTGCCTCCCGTAGGAGTCTGGGCCGTATCTCAGTCCCAATGTGGCCGTTCAACCTCTCAGTCCGGCTACTGATCGTTGCCTTGGTGTGCCGTTACCACACCAACTAGCTAATCAGACGCAAGCTCATCTATTAGTGGATTGCTCCTTTCCCACTAGAACCATGTGGTTCTTATGGCATATGCGGTATTAGCAATGATTTCTCACTGTTATTCCCCTCTAATAGGCAGATTGCTTACGCGTTACTCACCAGTCCGCCACTAACCGCTTCTCAATATAAATATTAAGATTAAGTCCGTTCGACTTGCATGTCTTATGTGCGCCGCCAGCGTTTATCCTGAGCCAGGATCAAACTCTCTTGTTATTGTATTTATTTTTCGTTTCTTTCGAAACTTATTATAAATCTTTTTTTAGAGTTTAAGCTCATTATTTTCTATTATTTTTATGGTAGTAATAGTACTACCGCTTTTGGTTTCTCTAAAGGTTTATTGTTTACTTTTCAATGTACTTTTCATATTGTTCTCTGTGAGAACGATATTTATTTTAGCACAACTCATTGTTCAATGTCAACACTTTTTTAAAATATTTTTAAATATTTTTTTGATTGAAAATCATTGTATTTTTAAGTTGCTTTTTGTCGTTTTCTGAACGACTGTTACATATATTAACACGGTTATAATTTTAAGTCAATACTTTTTCAAAATTTTTTCAAAATTTTTTAACCGTTTTTACTGTTTTTCAAACGACTGTTACATATATTAACATGGTTATAATCTTAAGTCAATACTTTTTTTATTTTTTATCAAAAATTTTTCCAACCATTTTTGTCGTTTTTCAAACAACTGTTACATATGTTAACATGGTTATAGTCTTAAGTCAATACTTTTTTTATTTTTTTATTCTGATATTAGGACTATAAGCCACACTTCAATAATCTTACTTTTTCCTTTCCTATATAACACTTCTCTAAATATTAGGTATACTATATATTAAATGTATTAAATATAGTATATCTGATATTTTATTATATATGATTATATATTATTTTTAATATTTTGTATCTATCATATTGTCTATTATTTTATAAAACTATTTTTATTATGTTATTTATATTGTATGTATTATCCTTAGTATAATTTTTCTAAATTTATTAATATCTTCTTATAAAAAAGTAATCCCGAAATGAAACAGTTCAAAACTATATTTTGGAACTACACGAGAAGTAAAATTTTTTCTACTTATTTATATTATATAGAGTATAGAAAAAGTCCCATACGAATACGGGACCTTCTATCATTATTATTCTATTCTTTGTTTTATTGTATTTATAATTTTAGTAGATATGATCTTTACCACACCTTCTATTTGTTCTTTAGAATGTTTGTTTAAAATTACAGTATTTTTATCATCTATAGTAGGTATATCTCCTATATCCTCTGTATATTTTTTTTCTATGTTTAACTTTGCTCCTATTTTCGAATTACATATATTAGTATATATAGATATTTCTTCATTATCTTCAGAGTTTTGTTTTATCTCTATGCAAAATCCTATTTCTAATAACTCTTTATTTGTGTGTTCATACTGATTATAAATATTTTTAATTTCATTTATATCTTCTTGTGTAACATTACTAATATCATTTTCATTTAATTGTATACTATTTTTTTGTTCTTCAAATTTAGTATTCATTTCATCTAATATAGTCTTATATATATCCTTAATATTATATAAGCACACATTAAGTTTCAAACTATTGCTATTTTTAGTTATTGTTATATTATTTGCGCCTAGTAATGAGGTTTCTATATCATATATAATTGCTCCAGACTCGTTTTTGGTAAACAATTGATTAATATATATTTTTTCTTCTCCGTTTTCTTCTATATAATCTAATCTCAATTTCAGTTCTTGTTTTACATATAGATCAAATCTTATTGTCTTTCCTTTATAATCATACACTTCTATTTTTATATATTCTTCATTATTTCTTTCTTGTTTTTCTAATTCATCTATATATTTTTGTATTTCTTCATTTATTTTATCTATATTTACATACTCACTGTCTGGCCTAACAGTTTTTATTTTATTAGCAATAAGGTTCAATGTAATACTGTCTTCTTTTAAATTTTGTAATATCTTAATAGCAATATTTACACTCTGCTCTTTGTTTAAAATAAGAACATTCTTATTTGTTTCATATTTATTATCTTGTATTTCTATTACAGATTTCTTTTCTCTACTATAACTTGCTTTGTCAATTTCTTTATATAATAAATCTTTATACATTGTTTTTATATGCTCTATATCTTCATTGCTTATTGTAAATAAATCTTTGTATTTTTTGTTTTCATAATCTATCTTATCTGGAAAACTTCCGCGCATTTGTAAGTTCAAGCTTTGAAGCTAATTCTTTAATATTGTTATTTTCTATACCAATATATGCTTTCAATATTTCTTCAGCTCTTATCGCATATTTATCTTCATTTCTCACAATGTCTAATTGCATAATTTGGCTATCATTTTTATTTAATTTTATATTATGATATTGTTTTTTATTTTGCTTATCCACTCTAGATTCTGCCAAAGCTTTTAAGCCATCTAAATATTCAAATGACTTTATATTTTCTTGCAAATTTTTAATTATTTGATCATTTTCTAGTTCTTCTATTTTATTATCATATTCATAAATACTTACAGCACTTGTATTTGCTGTATACGAATTTGTATTTTGCTTAAGTTCAAATCCATCTAAAATACTAAGCATTTCATTTTTATCTAAAAGATATTTATAAAAAAGTTGCTTGTCAGATTTAAATAAATCTGTAAATAAGTATACTGCTCCACCTACTAAAACCAATATAACTAAAACTATAATTATAATCATTAATGACATTTTCTTCTTTTGATTTTTTCCCACATTTATTCCCCCTTATTTTTCTTTTGTTTAACCGCTTCATATATTACTATTCCTGCAGATACCGCAGCATTTAATGATGTTATCTTTCCTTTCATTGGTATTTTTACTAAAAAATCGCAATTTTCCTTTACAAGTCTGCTCATTCCAAAGCCTTCGCTTCCAATTATAATAGCAATAGATCCTGTAAAATCTTGTTCATCATAATAAGTATCTGTGCTAATATCTGTTCCACATATCCAAATATCATTTTCTTTTAAAGATTTTATAGTTTCATTAAGATTATTAACTCTTGCAATTTTCATATGTTCTACAGCTCCTGCAGATACCTTTGCTACTGTACTATTAACAGATGCTGCTCTTCTTTTTGGAATGATTATACCATGAACTCCTGCTGTTTCTGCTGTTCTTATTATTGAACCTAAATTATGGGGATCTTCTATTCCATCTAAAATAACAATAAATGGAGGTTCATTTCTTTTTTTTGCTTCTTCTAAGATATCATCTACATCACAATACTCAAATGGTGGTACGATTGCAATTACACCTTGAAAATTTTCTGTCTTTGCCATTTCTTTTAATTTAGATTTGTTAATTTCTGTAATTAATATTTTTCTTTGTTTTGCCATGTTAATTATTTTATTTATAGAACCATGTTTCTCTCCATTTGAAATAAATATTTTATTAATATCTCTTCCCGATTCTAATAATTCTATAACTGCATTTCTGCCTTCTACTTGATCATGAAATTCTTTTTCCATTTTATATCTCCATTTCTTAACCTTGATTCAAATTACCTTTATTATTCTTTAATAACACTTTTAATATTTACTCTTTTATATAACAATATGTTGATTAACAGACTTGTTTTTTATTATTTTTCTACATGTCTTATTTGGTATTATAAAAATGTAATACTTAATCACTATTAATGTTACTAATCACAGCTTACTAAAAAGCTCATACTAGCCTAGCTAATTGTTTGATATATATTTTTTTAGTTATTTATTCATCATTTAATTTAAGTACAGAAAGAAAAGCTTCTTGTGGAATATCAACATTACCTATTTGTCTCATTTTTTTCTTTCCTTTTTTCTGCTTTTCTAGTAATTTTTTCTTTCTTGTTATATCTCCACCATAACATTTAGCTAAAACGTCTTTTCTCATTGCAGATATTGTTTCTCTTGCTATTATCTTTCCTCCGATAACTGCTTGAATAGGAATACTAAATAATTGTCTTGGTATTACTTCTTTTAATTTCTCTACCATTTTCTTACCCCTATCATAACTACTATCTTTATGAACTATAAATGATAAGGCATCTACACCTTCTCCATTTACCCATATATCTAATTTTACAAGTTCTGATCTTCTATATTCTTTAAAATCATAATCAAATGATGCATATCCCTTAGTTTTAGATTTTAGATTATCAAAAAAGTCATAAATAATTTCATTTAATGGTAATTCATAAATTAAAGTTACTCTTTGTTCATCTAGATACTTCATATCAATATATATTCCACGTCTATTCTGACAAATTTCCATTATATTTCCAACAAATTCTTTTGGTGTTAAAATTTCTGCCGTAACAAAAGGTTCTTCTATATATGATATTTCATTTGGAACTGGTAAATCTGATGGATTATATAATTCTATTACTTCACCATCTGTTTTATATACTTTATATATAACTGATGGTGATGTTGTTATTAAACTTAAATCAAATTCTCTATCTAGTCTTTCTTCTATTATTTCCAAATGTAAAAGTCCTAGAAATCCACACCTAAATCCAAATCCTAATGCAGCTGATGTTTCTTGCTCATATTCTAAAGCTGCATCATTTAATTTTAATTTTTCTAATGCTACTTTTAAATTTTCATAATCACTTCCGTCCACAGGATATAATCCACAATATACCATTGGATTTACTTTTTTGTATCCTGGAAGTGGTTCTTTTGCCGGATTTTCTTTTAATGTAATTGTATCACCAACACGAATATCTGATAAATTTTTAATACTTGCTGCAATATATCCGAACTTCTCCTGCTTCAAGTTCTTTTGATGGTATATATGTACCTGGTTCAAAGTAACCTACTTCTGTAACTGTAAATACCTTTTTAGCTGCCATAAGTAGTATTTCGTCTCCTGGTTTTACTTTTCCATTTTTTACTCTAACATATGCTATTGCGCCTTTGTAATTATCATATAAAGAGTCAAATATTAGACATTGTAACTCAGCATTTTCATCACCTACAGGACTAGGTATATCTGTTACTATCCTTTCTAAAACTTCTTCTACATTTAATCCCGATTTCGCTGAAATACATGGTGCGTCCATTGCTGGAATTCCAATTATATCTTCTATCTCTTTTTTTACTTCCTCTGGTCTTGCATTTGGTAGGTCTATTTTATTAATTACTGGTAATATTTCTAAGTTATTATCTATTGCAAGATATACATTTGCGAGTGTTTGTGCTTCAACACCTTGGCTGGAATCTACAACTAATATTGCACCATCACAGGCAGCTAAACTTCTTGAAACTTCATAATTAAAATCCACATGTCCTGGTGTATCTATTAAATTAAACTCGTATTCTTGTCCATCTTTTGCTTTATATAACATTCTAACTGCTTGAGATTTTATTGTTATTCCTCTTTCACGTTCTATATCCATGTTATCTAGAATTTGACTTTCCATTTCTCTTTTAGAAAGTACTCCTGTCATTTCAATTAATCTATCTGCAAGTGTAGATTTACCATGGTCTATATGTGCAATAATACTAAAATTTCTTATATATTTTTTTCTGTCTTTCATTAAATTTCCTCCTGATTATTTCTATTGTATCATAACATAGAGTATTTTTTTTAGCAATAGGATAAAAAAGATAAAGATGATCTAATTATCAAATTTTGTTGGTAACAATTTATCAAAAGGAAAAGCACCGCATAATACAGTGCTTTTCCTAAACTTAATTTACAATCAATGTGATTATTTTGCAGCCTTTTCAATCTGCCACTTCAGGAATCTTCTAAGATCATGCTCGAATTCACAATTTTCAAAGGCCTTGAATACATCAGCATAGTCGGTAAGATTACAGCTACCTGTTACATGGTTACCTCCCCAGTTACAAGAGCATGTAAATATCCCGTCTGTTGTGCATGTTCCCCAAGACTCATACTCCCCAGCAGAGTCCATATAGTGATAGCAGTTGACCTCAATACATCCAAGAGGAAAACTAATTGTCTTCTTGCATGCTTCGATTCCTTCAGTAACCAACTTTGCTCTTTCAATGAGTTCAGTTGCTCCTGCAAGTTCCTCAATTGAGATTTCACCGGTTGCAATCATTTTCGCCAAGTTGTTCATAAGAATTCTCCTTTGTAAATATAAATTTGTACAGCGTACAGCTTTTGCTGATACAATATAATTATAACATATATTATGTCAATCTGCAAGTTTTAACATTTTACTATTTCATCTATAAATTTTATTTAACTATTTTACTCAAGCCCAATTGTTCTTTATATTAATAATTTTCAATATATTGTAGATTCACTTGTGCATTACATTCTTTAGTAAAATTAATTAACTTATTCATATTAATTTATCTATATACTGTAACTTTTTAAAAATTCCTCTAATTCATTTTCATTTTTAAAAATTTCATCAAAGATGTTATATAAAGTATCTGTTGCATCATATTCACCAATTGCATAGCATTTTTTTCCTAATCCATATGCAATTCCAGACTCTATATGTGCCGCCTTTCCAGCTGGCAAAACAAGTAATAAATTTTTAGAATTTTTTTCTCCATCTAAATCATTGTGAAATAAACTTAAAACAATATCATTCTTTAATCCTAATGATTCAAATTCTTTTTGTTTTTCTTCTGGAGTTTGATTTTTATTTCCATATCCCCAATCATCTTCATTTTTAACAAAACAATAATAAGATACATTATATTTATCAAATATATCACATATTTTTAAAATATTTTCTTTATTTCTCGCCCTTCCTGCTATAAAAAATTCATATTTATTTTCCATATTTTCACCTACAACTTACTTTAAATATTATATTTTAATTGTGCTTATGCTATCATAAGGTTCATCTGTTTTCAATACATTTATAAAAACTTTATATAAAAAACATACAATTTTATCTCTCCCAAATTCCCCTTACTTTTTTGTCTTAAATTGTTTACAAATGCCTAAAACTAATATAAAATATCAAAAGAAATAATACTAAATAAAAAGGTGGAATTATGTATAATTTTATTAGTAAAAAAGAAGATGATACAATTTTGTTTGCAAGCTCATTTGCCTCATATTTAAAAAATGGAGATGTTATTGTCTTAACAGGTGAACTTGGCTCTGGCAAAACAAAATTTACACAAGGTATATTAAAACATTTCGGATTAGACAATGAAATATCTAGTCCTACTTTTACTATTGTTAATGAATATCATAAAGATTCTATAAATATTTATCACTTTGATGTGTATCGATTATCAGATGCAGATGAATTTTATGCAATTGGTGGAGATGAATATTTTAATAATGGTATTTGCATAATAGAATGGGGTGAACTAATAAAAGATGCTCTTCCAAAAGATTATCTTCATATAATTTTTTCAAAAGATGAAAATGATTTTGAATCAAGACATCTAAATATCATTCCACATGGAGAACGTTTTTCTAATTTTGATTTTAGTAAAATTTTAAATTAAATGAAAAGAGGTTAGCTTTAAATTGAAAATACTAGCACTAGATACTTCTTCTAAAATTTGTAGTGTTTGTCTTTTAGAAGATAGAAATTTAATTATGGAAAAATATAATAATGATGAAAAAACACATTCACAAAAATTAATGCCACTAGTAGATAGCCTTTTAAAAGAATCTAATATAAATTTGCAAGATATAAACTTGCTTAGTTGCTCTATTGGTCCACGGTTCATTTACAGGTCTTAGAATTGGCATTTCAACAGTAAAGGCTTTTTCTGATGTAACAAACATCCCTATTATAGGTATTAGTTCTTTAGAAAGCTTAGCTTATAATATAAAAAAAGATGGATTAATTGCTTGTATGATTGATGCAAAAAATGATAATATATATTTTGCTTTATACAATTTAGAAAATAATGTATATACATTAATAGAAGATCCATGTGCAAACAGTATATCTTCTATTATAAATATATTAAAAAAATATAAAAATGAATATATAACTTTTGTTGGTGATGGTAGTGTTGTTCATAAAGAGACTATAACACCAAATTTTGAAAATGTGATTTTTGCTTCAGATGAACAAAATATGCAATCAAGTATTAGTATAGCTTTAGCTGCTTTTGATAAATTTAAAAAAGGGTTTATACAAAATTCTAATACACTATCTCCCCTATATTTAAGAAAATCTCAAGCAGAACGCGCTTTAGATGGCGAAAAATAATTTTAAAATTATAAAAAACTTATATTATGAAAGGTATATGCTAGATTAATCTCTAAGCAAAAATTTAAAATCATGAACTCTATTCAAATTTCTAAAATGACTATACAAGATTTAGATAATATAAAAGAAAATCTAGAAAAAAACTTTGATAATTTTTGGACTTATGGAATATTAAAATCAGAAATTGATAATATTAATTCTAGATACATAGTTTCTAAACAATTTGAAGAAATTGTTGGTTTTGCTGGAATCTTAGTAATTGATGATACAGCTGACATAATGAATATTGTAACAAAAAAAGATAAACGAGGTTTTGGAATTGCTTCTAAAATGTTAGAACACCTAATAAATCTTGCAAAATGTGAAAAATGTTCTAATATAACATTAGAAGTTAATGAAAATAATTTACCAGCAATCAATTTATATAAAAAATTTCATTTTGAAAAAGTGGGATTAAGAAAAAGATATTACGATAACAAATATGATGCTATTATAATGACTTTATATTTAAAAAGATAAAATTTAAGGAGGATACAAATGAAAAAAAACAATGAATTATCTTATAAAGATTTAAAGGTTACTTGTGACCCAAATGTTTTTAAATTTAATACAACTGCAGACCTTGATTCTATTTCTACTGGAATTGGTCAAGACCGTGGTATTAAAGCTCTAGAATTTGGTATAAATGTAGATATTAAAGGATATAACTTATACTTAGAGGGACCAAGTGGCGTTGGTAAAACAATGTATACAAAACACTACTTAGATAAAATTTCCAAAAAGAAAAAAACACCTTCTGATTGGTGTTATATATATAATTTTGATAATCCTAATGAACCAATTGCAGTATCTCTTTCCGCAGGTCAAGGTAGAGAATTTAGAGATACTATGGATCAGTTTATAAAAGAGATTAAATTAGATATTAAAAATACATTTAATAATGATGATTTTGAAAAAGAAAAAAAATTAATAAAACAAGAATATGAAGAAAAAAGAAATGTTCTTATGGAAAAATTAAATGAGAAATCAGCTAAATATGGTTTTCAAGTTAAGTCTGCTAAAAATGGTATATATATGATGCCAGTTATTAACGGAAAAACTATTGAAGAATCTGAGTTTGAAAAATTAGATGATAAAACAAAAAAAGAATTTGAAGATAAATCTACAATCGTTCAACAACATATAATGGATGTCATTAGTGAAATAAAATCGATTGAACGTGAAGCTGACAAAAAACTAAATGATTGGCAATCTAATGTTGCATTACTTACAATTAATGGTCATATTAATTTGATAAAATCTAAATATAAAAGAAACAAAAAAATTAATACATTCTTAGAAAGTATAAAAAAAGATATATTAAAAAATATCGATTACTTTTTAGTAGAAGATAAAAATGATAATAAGACACAATCACCATCTCCTAGAATGGAACTTCCTAAACCATGGCTTAATTATCGTGTAAATCTATTTGTTGATAACAGTGAACAAGAAGGTGCACCTGTTATTATGGACTCTAACTACTCATACCACAATATATTTGGAAAGTTAGAGTATGAAAACTATTATGGTGCTTTAAAAACAGATTATACAATGTTAAAATCTGGTTTACTTCATAAAGCAAATGGTGGTTATATTATATTTCAGGCAAGTGATTTAATTAATAACAGTTTATGTTACGAATCATTAAAAAAAGCATTAAGAATGAAAGAATTATTAATAGAAAATACTGCAGACCAACGTTCTTCTATGGTTATGGTTTCACTTAAACCTGAACCAATTCCTTTAGATATTAAAGTAATTTTAATTGGTAACGAAAATATTTATCAAACATTATTATCATTTGATACTGATTTTAGAAAATTATTTAAAATAAAGGTTGAATTTGAAGACTCTTCACCTATGAATGTAGAAAATATGAATAAACTTGCAAGATTTATTCATGGATATTGTGAACAAGAAGAACTACTTCCTTTAGATAAAGGTGCTGTTGCTAAAGTTATAGAATATGCTTCTAAACTTGCAGATGACCAAAATAAATTATCTACAAGATTTAATGACTTAGCTCAAATCGTTGGTGAATCTGCTACTTGGGCTAAGATGGCTAAAGAAAAAGTTGTAACTGCAGAATACGTTGATAAAGCATTAAAGGAAAGAATTGAAAGAGTAAAAAAATATGATACTAAATATGTAGAAATGATTAAAGAAAACACACTTTTAATTGATACTTCTGGTTTTGTTGTTGGTCAAATTAATGGTCTTACTATAATGAGTATTGGTGATTATACATTTGGAAAACCAGCTAAAATCACAGCTAATACTTATACAGGAAAAACAGGTGTAATAAATGTAGAACGTGAAGTTGAATTATCTGGTTCTACACATTCTAAAGGTGTATTTATACTTAGTGGATATTTAGGAGAAATGTTTGCTCAAGATATTCCTCTTTCCCTTACTGCAAGTATTTGTTTTGAACAATTATATAATGGTGTTGATGGAGATAGTGCTTCTAGTACAGAACTTTATGCCATTCTATCTAGCTTGTCAGGTGTCCCTATTAATCAATCAATTGCAGTTACTGGTTCAGTAAATCAAAAGGGTGAAATTCAACCAATTGGTGGTGTAAATGATAAAATAGAAGGATTCTTCCAAATATGTAAATTACGTGGATTAAATGGATCTCATGGTGTTATGATTCCAATACAAAATGTAAGAAATTTGAATCTTTCTGATGAAGTAATTAATGCTGTTAAAGATAAAAAATTCCATATTTATGCAATTTCTACAATAGAAGAAGGTATTGAAATTTTAACAGGAGTTCCTGCTGGAAAGAAAGATAGTAAAGGTCATTTTCCTGCTGGTTCAATTAATTATTTGGCTTATGAAAAATTAAAAAAATATGCGGAGATTAGCAAAAAATAATAGAAAATCAAAAATGTTCATTTAGAAATTAATCCTAAATGAACATTTTTATTAATTATTATTCAGCATCTTTAACTTCTTCTGTAGCTACAGCTTCTGTTTCTACTGCTGGAACTTCTTCTGTTGCTTCTTCTACTGGAGCAAATTCTTCTTTTAAAGTAATTTCTTTGTTTTCAATTCTTGCACCAATATTTTCTTTAGTCTTAGCAGCTTTTCCTACTCTATCTCTTAAATAGTATAGTTTTGCTCTTCTTGCTTTACCAACTCTTACTAGTTCTACTTTTTCCATCATAGGTGAGTGAACTAAAAATGTTTTTTCTACTCCTACACCATATGCAAATTTTCTTACTGTAAATGTAGCGTTAATTCCGCCACCTTGTTTTTTAATTATAATTCCTTCGAATACTTGGATTCTTTCTCTGTTTCCTTCCTTTATTCTTTGATGTACTTTTACTGTATCACCAACTTTAAGGACAGGTATCTTATTTTTCAATTGTTCATGTTCTATTGATTTTATGATATCCATCGATATTCTCCTCCCTTTCTTATTTTAGGATTTATTTTTAGGCTCCTAATACCTTTTATTTTTGTATCAACTAATTTTTAACCATATTATTTATTTTTTAAAAGATCTGGCCTTTTATGATACGTATTTTTTAGAGATTGCTCTTCTCTCCATTTGCGAATATTTTCATGATGACCAGATAGTAATACTTCTGGAACTTTTTTATCTAAAAAAACTTCTGGTCTTGTGTATTGTGGATATTCTAGAAGATTATTAGAAAAAGATTCTTCTTTTATAGATTCTTTTGTAAGTACTCCTTCTACATATCTACTAACAGAATCAATTAATACCATTGCTGGTATTTCTCCTCCTGTTAACACATAATCACCTATTGAAATTTCTTCATCTACAATTTCATCAATTACTCTTTGGTCTATTCCTTCATAATGTCCGCATAATAGAATTAGATGTTTCTCTTTACTAAGAGATTCAACTTTTTTCTGATTTAATACGTTCCCTTGTGGTGATAAATATATTACTTTTGCATCTTTATCTTCTACAGATTTATATGCATCATATACAACATCTGGTTTTATAACCATTCCTGCTCCACCACCATATGGAGTATCATCAACTTTTTTATGCTTATCTTTTGAAAAATCTCTAATATTTATTAAATTTAAACTAATTAGATTTTTTTCTAAAGCTCTTCCTAATATACTTTGTTTTATTGGCTCAAAACTTTCAGGAAAGAGTGTTAGCACATCAAACTTCATAAATTCCTCCATTTTCAACTAATTATATTAAACCTTTTATAAGATGAACAATTATTTTTTCTTCTACTACGTTAATATCTTTTAGAACTTCTTTAATTCCTGGAAGTAATAATTGTTTGCCAAGTTCATCTTTTACAACATATATATCATTACTTCCTGTATTATATATGTCATCTACTTTTCCAAGTAAGACACCTTCATCTGTATATACTTTTAAACCAATTAGATCTGCAATAAAATATGTATCTTTTGGAAGTTTAATTGCATCTTTTCTATGTATCTTTAAATACATACCTTTGTACTTTTCTGCCAAATTCATATCATCTACGCCTTTTAGTTTTAGTAAAACCATATTTTTATGATATTTTACTTCTTCTATTTCCACTTCTTCCATAGAAGATTTTTTACAAATATATACTGTTTTTAATTTTTCGAATCTTGTTATATCATCTGTAAAAGGATTTACCTTTACCATTCCTTTTACACCAAAAGTATTTACAATTTGACCTATTTCAAGATATTCTTGCATATATAATTCCTCTTAATCTAAAAATTCTATATCAACTTTTTTCTTTTCAGCTACTGCTAAAGATTTAATAACTGTTCTAATTGCTTTTGCTATACGACCTTGCTTGCCAATAACTTTTCCCATATCTTCTTTTGCTACTTTTACTTTTAATTCTATAGAATAATCTGTAGTATTTTCAGTAATTTGTACAGAATCTGGATTGTTTACAAGATTTTTAACAATTAATTCTAAAACATCTTTCATGTATTTACCTTCTTTCTTAAAGGCTTAAAATTTAAAGTTTTATTTTGCTTTTTCTATTAAAGCTTTTACAGTATCTGTAGGTTTTGCACCATTTTTTATCCATGTAGCTACTTTTTCATTATCTAAAACGATTGTAGCTGGTTCTGTCATAGGATTATATGTTCCTATTTTTTCTATTATTTTACCATCTCTTGGAGATTTTGAATCTGCTACAACTATATGATAGAATGGAGCTTTTTTTGCACCTTGTCTTTGTAATCTAATTTTTACCATCTTTTTTCACCTCCTTAATTAAGTTTTATATATTTTAAATATTAATAACAATTTTTTGGAACAAAAACTTACATGTTTTATTTTATTGGATTTATAACATTTTTAATTATTTAGTCTTTGTTCATACACTATTTTCTGTAATAAATCTACTTTCTAATATATATTTATTTACTATTAGAATTTTAAATTTTTTAAATCATTTGGATTCATGCCTTTAAAGTTCTTCATCATATTTTTCATACCTTTACCGACCTTGCATTTTTTTCATCATTTTTTGTGTCATCTCAAATGACTCCATAAATTTATTTATTGCTTGAACTGTTGTTCCACTACCGCATTGCTATTCTTTTTCTTCTACTTGCATTTAGTAGTTTTGGATTTTTTCTTTCTTTAGCTGTCATTGAACATATTATTGCTTCAATTCTATTAAATTCATTATCATCAACCTTTAAATCTTTAATTTGATTCATACCTGGTATCATTTTTAATATTGATGAAAATGACCCCATTTTCTTAACTTGTCTTAATTGCATTAAATAATCATCTAAGTCTAATTCCTTTTTTCTAAGCTGTTTTTCTAATTTTAAAGCTTCTTCTTCATCAAAAGTCTCTTCTGCTTTTTCTATTATTGAAAGAACATCACCCATTCCTAGAATTCTTGAAGCCATTCTTTCTGGATGGAATTCTTCTATATCACTTAGTTTTTCTCCTGTAGCTGCATATTTTATTGGTCTACCTGTTACTTTTTTTGCAGAAATTGCTGCACCACCACGAGTATCACCATCTAGTTTTGTAAGAACTATACCATCTATCCCTAAACTTTCATTAAAGCTTCCTGCTACATTTAGTGCATCTTGACCTGTCATGCTATCTACAACTAATAATATTTCATGTGGTTTAACACTTGATTTTAAGTTTTTCAGCTCTTCCATCAGTTCTTCATCTATATGTAATCTTCCGAGCTGTATCTAAAATAATAACATCATTTAATTTGCTAATTGCTACATTTACTGCTTGTTTTGCAATTTGCACAACATCTTTAGTATTTTCATTTGCGTATACTGGTATGTTAAGCTGAGATCCAACTACTTGTAATTGTTTAATAGCTGCTGGCCTATATACATCACAAGCTACCAAAAGTGGCTTTTTACCTTGTTTTCTTAATATATTTGCAAGTTTACCAGATGTTGTTGTTTTACCACTACCTTGAAGACCAACCATCATAATTATTGTTGGTGGATTTGGTGTAAAATTAATCTTGCTTTCTGTACCACCTAGTAATTCTACTAATTCATCTTTTACTATTTTTATAACCTGTTGACCTGGTGTTAGTGATTTTAATACATCTTGACCTAGAGCTTTTTCTTGAATTTGACTTATAAATTCTTTTACAATTTTATAATTAACATCTGCTTCTAGTAATGCAAGTTTTACTTCTCTTAGCATTTCTTTTAAATCAGATTCTGTAATTCTTGCTTTTCCTTTCAGCTTTCTTGTTATTTCTTGAAATTTTGAGGATATTCCTTCAAAAGCCATATTTCATCCTCCTTAACTAAAACCTAATTACATTTTAACTTTAGACTAAACTTTCTAGTTTAATCTTTATTTCGTCTATTTTTTTATTATCATTAAAACTTAAGTTTTGCTTTAAATTTTCTAAATCCTGGATTATATTTTTAAGCTTTTTTTCTTGATTTAACATTTTTTCCATAATCTTAAGTTCTTTTTCATATTCAAAAAGTTTCTTCTCGCCCTTTTTTATAATATCCCTAACTGCTTGCCTAGTTATTTCATTATTTTCTGCAATTTCAGATAAAGATAAGTCATTATTATAATAATCATCTAGTAGCTCAAATTGTTTATCTGTTAATAACTTTCCATATATTTGGCATAACATACTTATTTGGACATTTTTTTCCATTATAGGCATCCCTTTCTTTTTGTAATGCTAATATACTTTACACTATTTTTTTGTATTTGTCAAGCACTTTTGCAGTTTTTTATAACTTTATTTAATCTTGTTGTTACCAGCCAGTCTAAAATAATTAAAACATCGTTCTCTTATCATCTATTGCATTATTAGTAGTAATTATAGTATACTATAATTATCGGAGGTGAATTTATGGAATTAGAAGATAACAAATTAATGTCAAAAACATTTTTCTGGATGTTTATAGGTCTTTTAGGTACTGCAATTGTATCATGGTATACTTATTCATCTGGTTTATTTGTTGATATTATTACAGGTGGTTATTTTAGCATTTTACTTATACTAGAAGTAGTTGTTGTTTTATTATTCTCATTTCTATTTAAAAAATTATCACCTATGCTTGTAACCATATTATATTTCATATACTCAATGCTTAATGGTGTTTCATTATCAACAATTTTCATTGCTTTTGAACTTGGCTCTATTATCCAATTATTTATTGTATCTGCTCTTTTGTTTGGTGGATTTGCTCTTATAGGATTTATTACCAAAAAAGACTTAAGCTCATGGCGTACATTATTATTTGGAATTTTAATAGCAGGAATAATATTAAGTTTAATTAACCTATTTTTCGGAAATTCTATGTTAGACTTAATATTAGATTGGATTATTCTTTTCGTATTCTTTGGAGTAACTGCATATGATGTAAATATTATTAAACAGTTAAAACAAGATTCTAGTTTAAACCAAGAAAAATTATACATTTATGGTGCAATGCAACTATATCTTGATTTTATTAATATATTCTTAAGAGTTTTATCTATATTTGGAAAAAGAAAAAATTAATTCTATAATCGTTATAATAAAAAAAGGTATTCTATAATTAATTAAAAAAGGTGATACCTAATTCAAAATAAAATAGAGAGTATAGTACTATTAACCATGTACTATATTCTCTGTTTTATAATAATTTTAATTAAAAATCTCTAATATATATATACTTTAATTAGAAGAATCTATTTATTTATATTTAAATATATTTTTACTTTCTTCCATTCCATTCTGCATAAAATTCTTCCAAAAATTGCTCCATATATATTTGTCTATGTTCTGCCAATCTTTTTGCGGTTTCTGTATTCATCATTTCTTTAAGTCTTAACAATTTATCATAAAAATGACTAATCGATGTATTTGAGCCTTTTTTATAATATTCTTCACTTGTTATAATATTATTTTCTTCATCTGGATTATATATTGCTTTTCCGTTCTTTCCTCCATATGTAAATACTCTTGCTATACCTATTGCACCAATTGCATCTAACCTATCTGCATCTTGAACAATCTTTCCTTCTCTTGACAATTCTTTTACCCCATCAAAATTACTACTAAACCCTAAATTTTGACAACTATTTAAAATATTTTGTATATCTTCATATTTCATAAATCTATATAAGTCTAGTCCCATTAAAAGATTGGTAAGATTAGCTTTTATGTTTCCATTACAAAATTTATGATCATATATATCATGTAATAATGCAATTGCCTTAACAATAAAAGGGTTAGACTTTTCTTCCTCATTAATTAATATGGCATTATTATATACTCTCTTTACATGCCACCAATCATGCGAACTGTCTTTTTTCGACATCTCTCCTTTTATATATAATTGTAATATCTCTAATATTTTAGACTCATCCATATATTCCATCCTTATAATATATTTTTTTATAATTTATCACAAAATTTAAAATATTCCTATTATATTAGATTATTTTTTCTTCTATTAAAAACTTAGGATTAAAAAATACATCTGCACATAGTTTTTGATCTAATTCTAATACTTCTTTTATCTTCCATATTTCATTAAGATCAAACTCTCTTTGCCCATTTAACTTCTTAGTTAAAGTGTTATAACTTATCCCTAACTCTTTTGCTAAATAACTCCTTTTTATATTCCTTATTGTCATTAATGCTTTTAACCTATTTCCAATGATTTTAGGATTCATATAACTACTCCTTTTATTTGGTTTCTTGTTAAGAAACATGATATAATATTTAAACCTTATTGTCAATAATTGTAAGAAACTTTTTTAGATATTATTGCACCGTTTTGTTTACAAATTAGAAACAAAATGTTATAATTGTGCTGATTTATAATTTAGGGGGCTAACATATGAATAAATTATTTCAAGAAAGATTAAATGAACTATTATCTAAAAAACTTTATACTTATGAAGAATTATCAAAAAAATTAGGAATAAAATCAAAGGGAACTATCGCTAAATATGCAAATGGTCAAATTAAAAATCCAAATATTAGTACTATTGAGAAAATTGCTAAATTATATAATGTTTCACCAGCTTGGCTTAGTGGTCTATCTGATAATAAATATTCCAATATGAATTCTGATGAATATGTAAAAATAAAAATATTAAATGATGAATCAAATGATAGTATTATCATTTCTAGTTTACTTGCAAATTCTAATGATTATATCGCCTTAACTCAAAAAGATGATAGTTTAAGTCCTGAAATTTTAAAAGGTGATAAATTATTAATTAGATGTCAGTCTAATTATGATATAGAAAATATTTGTGCAATTGATTATAAAAATGAAATATTAATAAGAAAAATAACTAAAACAGATATTGGTCTTATATTAAAACCTATAAATACAAATTATGAACCAATAGTTTGTTTAGAAAAAGATTTAAAAAATTTAAAAGTTTTAGGAACTGTTATAAAATCAGAGCGATTCTTGAAATAAATTAGCACTAGTACACATATTAATAAATATTATTATACATAGATTATTTTATATATCAAGAAAGAAATTTTAAAATTCACTACTATTGTTAATGTTTATTTACGATTCATATTTCGTAAAAAAGTACATATTAGCATAACAGTGGTTAATATATTTATAAATTCAAACTAATCTTGAAGTATGGTGAGAGATTTCATAGAATAGGTTCAATACCACACATTCAATATTTAGGTAATGTTAAAATGGAGCAGTAGGCGATTGGTTAAATTTATGAATATATTAACTATTGTTATTTCGGAGACTAAGATTTTATAAATATACTATTTTCTAGAAAGTTGGCACTAAATTAATATCGCATCTCTGAATGGTAATTATTATTAAATATGTCTTAAAAATTTTTACTATTTTTCTAAATCTAAATCATTAATAAAGTTGATAATCTTGTCTGTTACTTCTTCAAAAAACTCTTCTAACTCTTTTTGCGTAAACACTTCATAGCTCAAATTATTATCTAATGTCTTTGTTCTTTCTTTTTCTTTATTTATATATTCTATGGATCTTTGTATATCTTCTATATTAATATTAATAATATTAATGCTATTAGATTTATTTATTAAAGATTCATCATATGTTGGCTCTATAATCTCTCCTTTATAAAATAAATAATCTGCAAATATTTTAAAATCTCTTTGCTTAATTTTTCTTACTATTTCATGATCACCATTTTTTACACTTCCATCTAATACTTTTAGTCCGAACTATTTTATCATTATCAAATACTACTTTTTTATTATAGAATTCTTTATTCCATAAATTATCTGTCATTAAGTGAACTAAATATCCTAATACTACCTTATTGTCAAGTTTCTGATTATATTGTTCATAAAAAATTTGATAACTACAAAATCTTTCTTTTTGATATGTATCATAATGAGCATCTCTATGTATTACTATATTTGATACATTTTTTATTAAATATCCATTTAATATATCTGGTAAAATATTACCAAATATAAAATCATTTTGATTCTTGATATTTACTTTTTCTAAAATATTTCTAGCAGTTGCTAAATGAACTCCCCAAGCAGGCATTTTTTCTCTCCTTTGTTTTATTATTTCTTCCAATTATATAAACGCTTGTTTTTTTTGTCAAGTATATACAAAGAGGATCTCTAATAATGATATGCTTCTATATTTGTGTATATTTATTTTTAAATATTATATATTTTCTATAAAGTAATGGCACAATGTCATTATCATAAGTGACACTGTGCCATTTATTATTATCTATTTAATCAGTTATCCTCTAAACTTCTTTTTTAATTTAATATTATTTTTCAATTGCTTTAATTACACCCTCTATACTATCGTCTGGTGTTGAAGCACCTGCCATAATGCCTATTTTTTCAAACTGTTTTATAGCTTCTGCATCTAATTCATCTTTTGTTTCTACTATCATTGTATTTTCACAATTTTCTTTTGCTATGTCATATAATTTTTTTGTGTTTGAACTATTTTTTCCTCCTATAATAATCATACATTGTACTTTTTTTGAAATTTCACAAGTTTCTTCTTGTCTTATTTTTGTTGCATTACAAATAGTATTTTTTACTTGTAACTCTACATCTTCATCTATTTTTTGCTTTATTTGCCTAACATAACTATTAAATTTTTCTAAGCTAAATGTAGTTTGTACAATTATTAATAATTTTTTAATATTAGAATTTTTAAATGATTTAATTGCTTCATCAATTTCTTCTTTTGTCTCTATTAAATATGAATCTTTTCCACAAAAGCTAATTGTTCCTAAACTCTCTGGATGATTTTTTCCTCCTATTAAGAAAATGTAATATCCTTTACTTGCATATTCATCTGCAATCTTATGTATTTTTAAAACATTTGGACATGTAAAATCAAAAATTTCTATATTTAGTTTTTTGGCTTTATGATAAATTTCTTTTGCAATTCCATGTGCTCTTATTATTACTTTATTATTTGAATCTTCTACTCTTTCTACTATTTTTAATCCTAATTTTTCTAATTTTTTTATCACTTGCCCATTATGAACTAATTCTCCTAAACAAGATACATTCTTATGTTTCTTTAGTTTTTCTTCTGCCTTTTGAACTGCATTTCTTACTCCATAGCAAAAACCTGCAGTCTTACCTAGTACAATTTCCATATATAATACATTCCCTTCTTAAACAAGCTAAGATTTGTTCTAAAATTGTTACTATGTACAGCTTATTTAAAAGCACATACTAGCCTAGCTAATTGTTTAATATATATTTTTTTAAACCAATCGCCGATGGTACACACTTTAGCCCTCCTCTGCAATATACTGCGTGGCATAAAAGTAATTCCTACTACTCGTCCGCCACGCTTCAAGATTTGTTTAAAAAAATATATATTAAACAATTAGCTAGGCGATAACATTATCTCTTAAATAAGCTATGAATTGTAATAAAATCTGTTTTATATCATTTTTAATATTTCTTGTTTTAAAACATCTACTATATCTTCTTGTTTTACTTTTTTTATAATTTCACCTTTTTTAAATAATAAACCTTCTTTTATTCCTCCTGCAATTCCTATATCTGCATTTCTTGCTTCTCCAGGACCATTTACTGCACACCCCATTACAGCTACAGTAATATCTGCTTCTATCTTTTGTAAAAACTCTTCTACCTCTTTTGCTATTGGTATTAAATCTATTTGTGTTCTACCACAAGTAGGACAAGAAACCAATTTTGCTGATTTATTATATAAACTACAATCTTTTAAAATTTCTTTTGCTACTTTTATTTCTTCTACTGGATTATCTGATAAAGATACTCTCATCGTATCTCCTATTCCTTGTCTTAGAAGCACTCCTAATCCGATACTTGATTTTATGGTTCCACTAAATGCTGTTCCTGCTTCTGTAATACCTAAATGTAATGGATAATTAAAGGTTTTAGCTGCTTCTTCATATGCTTCTATACATAAGTCTAAATCTGAAGCTTTTAATGAAATACAAATATCATAAAAATCTAATTTTTCTAATATTTCTACATGTCTTTTTGCACTTTCTACCATTGCTTTAGCTGTTGGTTTTCCATCCACTAATAAATCTTTTTCTAAAGATCCTGCATTAACACCTATACGAATTGGTATCTTATGTTCTTTGCAAGCTTCCACTACTTTTTTTACTCTATCTTCACTTCCTATATTTCCAGGATTAATTCTAATTTTATCTACTCCACTCTCAATTGCTTGCAAAGCTATTCTATAATCAAAGTGTATATCTGCAACTATTGGAATATGAATATTTTCTTTTATTTCTTTTATCGCTTTTGCATCTTCTATATCTAAACAAGCAACTCTTACAATCTCGCATCCTGCATCTTCCAATTCTAATATCTGCTTTACTGTAGATTCTACATCTTTTGTTTTTGTATTAGTCATAGATTGAATTATAACTCTATTTTGACCTCCAATTTGAATATCTCTTACCATTATCTTTCGAGTAATAGTTCTTTTATTCATATTACATTCATCCCCTTTTTTCGGATCATATATCTATTAAAAGATATATTTAGATTATATTATACATTTTTCTTAAAAGCAATATGTAAACTTTTAAAAGTAAAAAAAGCTTAATATAAAAAAACTATGGAGGCATGTCATTACAAGACACACCTCCATTTTTAATCATAGAATCAACCTAAAAGACCCGTAGGTTCTTCAACTTCATAAATAATTACAGCAGTAACATTTATGAATTTGATTCTAGAACCTGTAGCAATTGGTTCATACTCTGGAACACTGATTGGATTTAAAAATACAATCTTCCCATTTTCAGAATTAATCTTTTCAATTGCTTTTTTTAGTTGACCCGAGTAAGACAACTCTTCAGTATACTTTCCTGGTTCTGAACCAGAAACTTTCATTGTCTTGTACATATTGTCCTCCTTAAGGAAATACAATCCATTCGGCGGATTTGCAACAGAGTAGGATTGTAAAGTGATTATCAACTTTTTTTGATTACCTCTAATGCAAATTTATATAGATAAATATATGAATGTATTATACTACCAATTTACATAAACATCAAGTAGTAGCAAAAAAGTATTAATATTAACAATTTTATTAAAGTAACAAATTAATAAAATATCAAAAAGCTACTAACTAAAAAAAATAGTTAATAGCTTTTATTTTTATTCTTCAACAAAATTAAATTCATCTTTAAATTTCTCTTTAAACATTTCAAATACAGCATTTAATGTTTCTTCATCTTCAACACTTACATAAGATTCTTGTTCTTCATCTTCTGTATCTTCTAGTTTTAGAATAACAACTTCTCCTGCTTCTTCTCCTTCATCTTCTGTTGGTAATAGTACAACATAATCCTCATTTTCATATTGAATTAAATCTAAAAATTCAAATTCAACCTCATTTCCATCTTCATCATTAAGAACTACTATGTTATCTA
Source organism: uncultured Clostridium sp. (assembly GCA_900557195.1). Lineage (GTDB taxonomy): Bacteria > Bacillota > Clostridia > TANB77 > CAG-508 > CAG-492. Next base: position 68,766 of record USRT01000004.1, on the reverse strand, counting down.
TTTCCTCTGCATCTGGAATATTATTTACATCTTCATTCATGGTTAATTCTCCTTTCAATTTTTTATATTTAAATTGTATTTCTACAACAATAATAACTAATAAATATTATTTACATTTTTATTTATGATATACTTTAATATGCTTTTTTAAAGTACTCTTTAAAAATCTAATACATATCTTTGCATTTAAGAAGTAATCTTTTTCATATATGTTTCTAATATATATACTGCTGATATTGTATCTACAATATCTTTCTTTTTATGCTTATTAATATTTAAGTAATTCATAGTTTTATGAGCAGCAACAGTAGTAAGTCTTTCATCTATTTTTTCTATTTTTATTTTGTTAAATTTACATTGCAATTTATGAATAAACTTTTCTGTAACTTCTACCCTTTCTGTTTTTGTTCCATTCATATTAATTGGAAGACCAATTACAATTGTATCTACATCATATCTTTCAAATAATTCTTCTAATCTTTTTAAAACAACTTTATCATTTCCATTATGATGTATTGTTTCTAATCCTTGAACTGTTATACCAAGAGCGTCTGTAATTGATATTCCAACTCTAGAATCACCATAATCAATTCCTAATTTTCTCATATATTAGTCATCCAATCCTATATAACTTTTTACCATTTTTTCTAATAATTCATCTCTTTCGATTTGTCTTATCAGATTTCTAGCATTATTATGACTAGTGATATATGTTGGGTCACCTGATAATATATATCCAACAATTTGATTAATTGGATTATATCCTTTTTCTACAAGTGCTTGATGTACTTCTTTTAGTATCTCTCTAGCCTTAATATTTTTATCTTTTTCGACTGTAAAACTCATTGTTTCATCCATAGCCATAATAAAATACCTCCTATAAACAATTTATATTATTTTCTGTAGGCTCAGCATTATCTAGATATTCTTCTAGTTTTGCTGTTACCCCCTCTAAAGCTGTACCTTTGTAATATGTTGTTATTGCAATATTAATTTTAGGGCTAACAAATCTATGTTTTTTTCCTCTATAATCTTCTTCTGGTTCTATTTGTAACTTTTCTATTTCTCTTTTCATATCTTTCATAAAGTTTACTACTCCTGCAGTATCTATACCTGAAAAAACAATTGCAAATTTTGGTCCCATATATCTTACAAAGAAATATTCTTCTGCTAAGTTATCTTTTAAAACTTCACTTACTTCTGTAATAACTGTATTACCAGTTTTTCTACTTATCACTTCATTAATCTTTTGTAGATTAACTATTTTGAAAAGACATACTGTTGATGTTGGATACTTATCTATTACATTTCTTGCTGTACCAAAAAGATATTCTACTGATTTAAGTCCTGAGAACTTATCTTCTCTTACAATGTTTTCTATTATCTTTTGGTTTTCTACTGTTCTTAATACTGAAACAATATTATTTTTTACTACTTCCAAAATAGTTGTATCTATATTGTCAAACTCATGTGGCTTACTTCCTTCTATTATCCAATATCCTATATATATATTATCTACATATAGAGGGAAAAACATAGCAGATTTAGCTCGTCCAAATTCCATTCTTTGATATGGCAACTTTTCTCCTTCATTATCTATCGTTATATATTTTGGAGTAGCAGTTTCTATACTATCTCTAAAAACTGGCTCATTTTGAAGCGTTCTTAAAGTGTCCCAATGTTTTTGTTCAACATTAGATGCTTTTACTTTATATTCTGCTCCATTATAAATAACTATAGTGGAATATTTTATATCATATCTTTCTATTAATATATCATTAATTTTTTTTATTTTCTGGTCTACAGTACTTACTTCACTAACAGTGTCCATAAAGTCTTGTAATACATTTAAACTTGTTATTTTTTGATTTGTATTATTAAATTGTTCTAATTTTTTGTGTATTGATATGTTATATAAAATTAATCCTACTATTGTAAATACTAACAATATTATTATGATTATAACTGCTACTAACAAAATAATCCCCTCTCTATTCTATTTTAATATTTTTTCTTCATTTTATTTAAAGTATTACTTGTACTATTTGAAAAATTACTATTATAGTTATTGTATTTATTGTTACTTTTTTCTTTTGATGACTTAGTATTACTAATTAGAGGAAATACCATATTTCCTAATTTATTAAAACTTTGTATCATATTCTTTGAATAGCCTCTTAAAGAAATCTTGCAATCTACAAGTCCATCTAAATATTTGCTATATGCTTGTTGGTCAAAAGGAATAGTCGTATATTTAACATTATTTTTATCAAACAATTCTGTCATAAAAGACATACTAGGATCATTATATGAACTCATTCCACCAATTAGTAATTTATCACTCATATTACTTATTCTTATATGTTTATTAATTACTATTCTCAATTTATTTTGATCTAATATATCTTTTGCTTTTAATTCTCTTAAAAAAGCTGTCAGTGGTTGAATAGTTAATACATCTAGACTTTGTACTAAATATATTTCTTGTACTGCGTTAAAATATTGTACTTCTGTCTCAAAATCGCAGTCTAATAATACAAGAGAATAATTGTTTAGTAAAGTTTCTAAGATATTTTCATAATCTTTTAGTCCTTCTATTTCATCTGGTAATGATGTATATACAGTTAAATTTTTATTAACCTGAATTCCTTCTGCTACTCCTCTTCTTAGATTTTCAATACAATTATATGCTATATTTCTTAATTCTTCTCTATTATCTGTATATATATAATATGCGTTTCTATTTTGTGTAAGATCTAATATTGCTGTTTTTATTCCTTTTTCTGAAAACATTTGAGCTAAATTATTTACTAAAAATGATGTTCCATTTTTTGATGTACCTATAAACGATACAATTTTCTGGTCACTACTTATTAAATTATCTATATTAAAATTAACTGAAGAATTAAATTTATTAGTATTTTCTATTTCTCTTGAATTTTGCTTACTAATTGGTTCCATCCTTCTGAAATTTGGATTACTAATTGGTTCACTATAATTGTTACTTTTATCATCATCTTCCTCGTCACCATCAACCACCGGTAATGTATCATCATCACCTTCTTCGTCATCTTCGTAATCATCAAAGCCTAGTAGTTCATCATCATCTTCTTCATCGTCTTCATAATCATCAAAGCCTGTTAGTTCATCATCATCTTCTTCATCGTCTTCATAACCATCAAATCCTGGTAGTTCATCATCATCTTCTTCTTCGTCTTCGTAATCGTCAAATCCTGGTAGTACTTCATTATCATCTTCTTCGTCATCTTCGTAATCATCAGAGCCCGGTAATACATCATCATCATCTTCTTCGTCTTCGTAATCGTCAAATCCTGGTAGTACTTCATCATCATCTTCGTCGTCTTCGTAATCATCAAAGCCTGGCAGTACTTCATCATCATCTTCTTCGTCTTCGTAATCATCAAAGCCTGGCAGTACTTCATCGTCATCTTCTTCATCTTCGTAATCATCATCAAAGCCTGGTAATATTCCATCATCATCTTTTTCATCATCTTTGTAATCATCGAATTCTGATAATGTTTCAAACTCATCATCAATAGTAGGTATCTTTTTCTCTTTAATTTCCTCTTTTTGTAGTTCTTCTTCAATATTTTTATTTTTAGGTGGTCTTCCTCTTTTTCTTTTTACTGGCTCTTCTACATTTACTTCTATATCTTTAATATCTTCTTTTTTATTTTTAGGTGGCCTTCCTCTTTTTCTTTTTGCTGGTTCTTCTATAATATCTTCTACATTTGGAAGATTTTCTTTTATATTTTTAGGTGGTCTTCCTCTTCTCTTAGGCTCTTCACTATTATTTATTTTGTTCATTGAAGGTAACTTTTCTTCTTTCTCTTGCATTTTTTCTATAGTTCTCTTCTCTTTTTTTCTTTCCTGTTCTTTTAGCATTTGCTCTCTACTTAACATTTCTTGTTTTCTTTGCATTTTTTTCTTTTTTAATATTTCTTGTTTTCTTTGCATTTCTTCTTTTAATGCTTTTTCACTTTTTTTATCTACTATTTTCTTTACTTTATTTGTATCTACAGAAGTTGGAATTATTACTGGTTTACTTAATTTTTGTTTATTTAATTCTTTTTCTATAAATTCAATTTTTTGACTATCTTCATTTTTAGCTTTTATTCTCTTGTCTTTTGAATTAAAATTTTTTGGATTTAATCCCATTACTTGTCTATATTTAGATGATCCAGATTCTAATACAGAAGTTACATTCTTCGGTAAAAATGTAACTATTAATTTTAACTGCTCATCTGTATATTGTACAGCTATACTGTCAAAACTTTCAATATATTTTTCTTCATTTTTTCCTAGTTTCTTATAATGTGCTAGTATATTTTGTATTTCTACCTCACTTACATCATTCTCATTTTCTGGTTTATAATCAACGTCATCTGAATCAATTTTATAATATACCTTTGCTTCTTTTTTACTCCTTGGTTTATTTAATAGTTCGCAAACTTTTTCTACACTTCTGTCCTGTCCTACTAATACATCATATACCCCAATACCAAATAACTTTATTAATAATGGTTCTGGTCTTGTACGTCTATCTGTACCAATTAGAATAATTGGTATATTTGCTCCTTCTTGATTAAATGCTTCATCACTTATTTTATCTAGTTTATCAAATATAAATTTATCAATTGCTTCATAATTATTATTAGAAAATGGCTCTAAATCCTCACTAATAATTATTCTATCATATGATTTATCCTTTTGTAATTCTTTTAATATTGCGTTAAAATAATATACATTTTTACTTGATATTATCTCCTTATACTCTCTCTGATATCTTTTTATTATCGACTCAGAAATCTTTTCATTATTTACCGCAAATAAAACCTTCATTTGTTTAACCCCTCCAACCTTTAACTACTATTGCAAAAATTAGTGGCAATACTTGACATATTACAGCTACAGTTATAATTGCAATCATAATATTAAAACCTTTGTCTCTTACATCTAATTTTCTTATACCTAAAACATATTGATATATAGCTGCAATAGCTATTCCTACAAAACATAATGGTATACTATATATTCTTATTCTATTTAATATATATGCTGCTAATCCATATGTATCTGATCCATAAGCTACTTTATAATCTTCTATTGTTTGCATTTCTCTTTCTTTTAATTCAATTAATTCACCTGTAGTACTTTCACTTTGCAATACACTATTTGTAGATGTATTATTTGCAGTTACTACTGTACTACATATAGCAAAAATAAAAAATACAGTAAGCAAACAAGTTACTACCTTCTTCATATATTAGACTCCTTTCTACTGTTTATATATTACATATATTAATTATATCTTTACTTACAATATCATACAATACAAAAACTAAAATAGCAACAAAATAATAAGATTTTTTTGAAAATTTTAGTAAATTATTCCATACTGTTTACTTTTATATTTTTATCTTTATACATATTTTATTTTTTATGCAAATTTAGATTAATTATTTAATTTTTAAGCTGTAACAGAAAACTTTATTAGTAAATCTTTACTTTTATGCTATACATTTCCATTATAGAACAATAGCAGACATAAATTATATTTCATATTTGATTAATGCTCCTACATTCCATATTTAATTGTTCGTATTTAATCTATTTATATAATAGAAAAGCCTCATTACTTAAATTACTCTTACGCCAAAGCTTTCCTATTATATAAAAATATCTACTAGCTATTAGTAGATATTTCGTCTTCAAACTCTTTAGATAATTTTCCAATTGCCTTTGTCTCAATTCTAGACACATATGAACGAGAAATCCCCATCATTTCAGCTATTTGATTTTGTGTTTTTGGTTTATCTCCATTTAATCCGGAACCTAAGCTCTAGTATTAATTTTTCTCTATCTTTTAAAACTTCTTTCATTTTCGTATACATTTTCTTTAATTTCATTTTTAAATCAACTTCTTCTTCTATATTTTTATCATTATTTTCTAAAACTTCTTGCAGAGTTACAGTATTATCATCTTTATCTTTACCTATTGGTTCATCTAAAAAAACCTCTGCACCTAATTTCTTTATACTTCTTAAATGCATTAATATTTCATTATCAATACATCTAGACACATATGTAGCAAGTTTTACTCCTTTAGAATTATCAAAACTATTAATTCCTTTAATTAGTCCTATAGTCCCTATTGATATCAAATCATCTAAATCTACATTTGACGTACTATATTTTTTGCATACATGTGCGACTAATCTTAAATTTCTTTCTATTAATATATTACGAGCTTCTTCGTCTCCTGACTTAAATCTTTCTAAGCAAACTCTTTCTTCCTCAGCATCTAATGGTTCTGGGAACAAACTATTGCTTGAAATATATCCAACAAGAAAAATTGCAGTTTTTAAAAATGTTAATAAACCTGATATTGATAGTACAAACATAAACGTACCTCCACTTTTTTACTATACAATTAAATATATGTTTTTATTTTTTAAAAGTGCATGGCTTATTAATTTATTTTTTATTATTGCATATTATATATATTGTACATAATAATATGGAGGTGAAGTTATGAAATTTCTTATTAGTTGTTTAAAAGGTGTAGCTTTAGGTGCAGGTGCAATTTTACCAGGAATTAGTAGTGGTGTTTTATGTGTTATTTTTGGATTTTATGAAAAATTAATAAATAGTATACTTGGAATTTTTAAAGACTTTAAAAATTCTATTAAATTTTTACTTCCAATTTGTATAGGTGGTTTTGTCCGGTATATTACTTTTTGGAAATGCATTAAAATACTTATTTTCTACTTATCCTTCACAAACAAATTTTGCTTTTATGGGATTAATATTGGGAAGTGTTCCTATTTTATTTAAAAATAGTTGTAAAAATAATTCTTTTAAATTACATTATTTAATATATACTATAGTTTCTTTTTTGATTACTTTGCTTTTGATAAATTTAGAAAAAGGTTTTGAATTTCAAAATACAATAACAGATACGGTCTCTTTTTCTTATCTTATTTTATGTGGATTTATAATGTCAACAGGAATAGTAGTTCCAGGTGTTAGCAGTACAGTTATATTAATGTGTTTAGGTGTTTATTCGAATTATTTAAATGCTGTAGCTTGTCTAAATTTTGAAGTTCTTTTTCCTATGGGAATCGGTTTAGTATTAGGTGGACTTCTTTGGATAATGATAATAAAATGGCTTCTTTCAAAATATTATACGCAAACATTTTTCACCATAATTGGTTTTGTTATTAGCTCTACATTAATCTTATACCCAGGATTTAGTTTTGAATTATCTAGCATTATATCTATAGTTTTGTTTATAGTTTGTTTTTGTATTTCTTTTAATTTAGAGAAAATATCAAAGTAAAAATATTACCACATTGTTATAAAATACTAGAGTAATAAATACAAAAAGGATTGAAGTATTATTTTTTATAAAAACATCAATCCTTTTAATATTTATTACTCTTTATTTTCTGTTTTTTAAATTTTCATTTAAGCCAATCTACTTCTTTACACATACAAAATAAACATTTATTTTTTTCTTCTTAAAATCCATCCTGGTTCTACATCTATTGGAAGTTTCATTCTAACAGTTTGTCCAAGTTTTCCTGGATTTACATATTCAATTCTTTCTCCTGTATCACTATCCCATAAATCGTTAATTCTAAAATCAATAGCATTTATTTCATTTGGAATAATAATTTCTAAATAGTCTCCTACTTGCAATCTATTTTTTATCTCTATTAATGATTTTTCTTTGTCAAATTCTAATACTTTTCCACCAAATTCATAATTTGCATTATATTGTTTTCCTTCATATTCTTGGAAATCTCTATTATTTCTATCATTAAAATAAAATGTTGTTAATCCTCTTGTTTTTGTTTTTTCTAACTCATTTAAATATTTAGTATAATCATAGCTTTTAGGATCTTTAATATAATCATCAATAGCTTTTCTATAAGTATTTATCACAACTGCTAAATAGTACTCTGTTTTTAATCTACCTTCTATTTTTAAGCTATCTACTCCCATATCTATAATTTCTGGAATTTCTTTAATTAAGCACATATCTTTTGAAGAAAAAATATATGTTCCTTTGTCATCATCATCTACTGGCATTAAATTTCCAGGATTATTTTTTTCTTCTACATATAAATTATATGCCCATCTACAGCTTTGTGCACAATCTCCCAAGTTTGCACTTCTTCCTGCTAGAAAATCACTTAAAAAGCATCTACCAGAATACCCAAAGCAAATTGCCCCATGAACAAATATTTCTGTTTCTAATCCAATAGGTGTATTATTAATAATTTCTTTTATTTGTTTTTTATTTAATTCTCTTCCTAAAATTACTCTTTTAGCTCCATTTTTATGCCAGAAATTCGCAGAATGGGAACTTACAGTATTTGCCTGTGTACTAATATGTATAGGAATACTTGGAGCTATTTCTTTAACTTGCTCTACTATTCCTCCATCAGCAACAATTATTCCATCTACATTTAACTTTTCTAACATTTTTAATTGTTTTTTTATTTCTTCGTAATTTTCATCCCATGCATAAATATTTATTGCTGTATACACTTTTTTTCCAATATTATGTGCATATTCTATTGTTTTTGCCAAATCTTCATCTGTCATTTCTGCTCTAGTTCTTAATGATAATGATGATGTTCCTGCATATACTGCATCAGCTCCATATAAAAAAGCTGTTTTTGCTTTTTGAAAAGAGCCTGCAGGCGCTAATAATTCTGGTTTTTTCATAATTTACTAACAATCCTTTCCTTTAAGGTACAAAATTTGATAAAATTATTATTTTTGAAATTATTTTTTTAAACTTACTATCTGTTAAAATATTTTATTTGTTTAATATTTCATCTGCTAATTTTTCCATTTCTTTTTTACTATCTACATTCATTCTTGATTTTATAGTAACTATATTGTCGCAGAAATCTATTTCTTTCATTCCATCTATTATACTTTTCATTGTTTTTGCAGCAGAAGGAGCCCAAGTTCCATTTTCTATTATTCCTATTTTTCTCTTTTGATAATTTTTACTTTTTAAATGATTTAAGAAATGTTCCATAGGAGGAAATACTTCTGCATTATAGCTTGATGCTGCTACAATTAATTTATCATACCTAAATGCATCTTCTATACTTTCGGCAAAATCATCTCGCGCTAAATCTGCAAAAGCTACTTTTTTTGCGCCTTTTTCTTCTAATATTTTTACCATTTCTTTTGCCGCTTCTAATGTATTTCCATGTATTGATGCGCATGCTACAAACACACCATCATCTTCTGGTTTATAGCTACTCCATATATCATATTTGTTTATATAATATTCTAAATTTTCTTTTAGAATTGGTCCATGTAAAGGACATATCATTTTCACTTCTAATCCTGATAATTTTTTTAATAAAGCTTGTACTTGCATTCCATATTTTCCAACTATATTAAAATAGTATCTACGAGCTTCGCATGTCCAATCTTCATCTGTATCTAATGTTCCAAATTTACCAAATCCGTCAGCTGGAAATAATATTTTTTCTTTAATTTCATATGATACCATTACCTCTGGCCAATGTACCATTGGTGCCATAAAAAATTGTAAACTATGTTTTCCAAAATTTAAAATATCGCCTTCCTTTACTACAACTTTTCTAGAATCTAAATCTTCTATATCAAAAAACTGTTTAATAAAATTAAATGTTTTTTCATTTCCAACTACTTTCATGTCTGGATATTCATCACATAATAAACCTATATTATATGCATGGTCTGGTTCCATATGTGATACTATTAAATAATCTACTTTTTCTCCATCTATAGCCTGTTTTAAATTTTGCATCCATTCCTCTGTAGCTCTTCTATCCACAGTATCTAAAACTACATTTTTATCATCTTTTATTAAATATGAATTATATGATATGCCATTTGGAACAATGTATTGGCTTTCAAATAAATCTATTGTCTTGTCATCTACACCTATATAAATTATATCTTCTGAAATACTTGTATCTTTCATAATTTCCTCCATTCTATACATATAAAATATAATATTTAATATTTTATGTCCTCCAGAATTTTACCATAAACTTATGCTAATTGCAAATAAGGAAACTCTCCTTTCCTAAAAAGAGTCTCCCATATATCTCTGTTATTACTCATTCTAAGCAATTAAAATAGTAGAGTAGTAGCCTGTGTATTTATATATAAAAATGCAGTGATGCTAAAGTATTGAGAGGACTCCAATCATACAGATTAGCCAGATTAACTATTATAATCATGAAGTCTTTTCTAACTTGCTTATATGATTAGTCTGACCAGCTAAATGAACGGAATTTTTATATATAAATACACAGGCTACGGACTAATTTTATATGCATTTTAAAAATTAATGCTGAGTGGTAACCTATATCTTATTATTAGTACTTTTATTTTACTTCACTTTTTATAAACATTATAAATTACATCTTCTGGAAGCAATCTTTTCCAACTCCACAAAGTGGACAAACCCAAGTATCTGGTAAATCTTCAAATTTAACTCCTTCTACTTCTTCATCATATATATGACCACATACTGTACAAACATATTTATTCATAAAATACCTCCTTTTTATATGTTTTCATTAATTATTCTACTCTGACTACATGTAAAATAATTAAATACGTTAATTACAAGTCTCCCTTATTCATCTATAATAAGTACGCTAGTATATTTATACTTTAGTCTGACTTGTAACATGCATTATATCATATGTCTTATTTTATTTCTACAAATTATTTACATTTTTACATTTATTTGGTATTATATTGTTTAATCTATAGGAGGATGTTATGGAGACACAATTAAAAGATTATAAAGATACACATAAACTATCTAAAATATACTATCTTATTTTATATTTTTTTATTTTTGCATTTTTAGGATGGGTATTAGAAAGTTTGTATAGTGTATATGAATTAGGACACTTTACTAAAAGAGGTTTTCTATATGGTCCTATTTGCCCTATATATGGGTATGGAGCAATAATGTTAATTACTTTTTTAAATAAATATAAGAATAATTCATTTAAATTATTTTTTTACTCTATTGTTACTTTTTCAGCATTTGAATATCTTGTTAGTTTTATACTAGATGCACTATTTGCAGCACATTGGTGGGATTATACAAATGATTTTTTTAATTTAAATGGAAGAATTAGTATTTTTTATTCTTTTGCATGGGGAATAATTGCAATTTTATTTATTAATCATATTTTCCCTTTTCTGCAAAAAAAAATTGATATTGTTTTAAATAAAATTCCTTATTCTTTTCAAATAACGATATTAAGATTAATTATTTGTATATTTGTTGTTGATACTTTTCTATCTTGTGTACGTTATATTATATAAAACAAGAAATGCAAATATATTAATATAAAATATATAAATTGATTAAAAGTGCTTATTAGGGTATAGTTACCAATAAGCACTTTTAATATATTAGGTTAGATAAAAATATTCACACTTATAACTTTCATTGTAACAACTATTTAAGTATACTAATTGCTAGTCCATCTCCAACCTCTAATATTTTTGTATCAAGCATCGGATTTTCTGCTACCTCTTTTATATATTCTCTTAAATTTCTTACAGCTGTTCTTTGTTTGTGTTTATTATAGTCACTCATTACATATCCTTTATATAATACATTATCAGCTATAATGATACCATTTTTATTAAGCATTCTCATAGCTTCACTTAAAAAGAATGGATATTTTCCTTTAGCTGCATCTATAAATACTACATCATATTTTTCATCTAGTGTAGGTAATATTTCTACTGCATCACCTTCATACAAATTTATCTTTTCTTCTACTTCTGCTTTTTTTATATTTTCTTTTGCTTTTTCTATTCTTTCTATATCTCTTTCTATTGTATCTATTTTTCCATCTTCATCTAAATATTCAGAAAAACATATAGCTGAATAGCCCACTGCTGCACCAATTTCTAATATTCTAGTAGGCTTTTTCTCTATTAGTATCTTACTAATCACTTCTAATGTATCATCCATAATTATTGGAACATGATCTTCTAATGCTTCTTTTTTTATCTTCTCTAATTCTTGCTTATTCATTTATTATTTCTCCTCTATTGATCTTACTTTTTTGCTCCACAAAATATTAAGAATTTATACATATTTATATTACAATATGTAATTATTTCAATTTCTTCATTCCTAATGAGTTAAATTCTTCGTTTCTAACTAATAAATATCTGATAACAACAAAAAGAGCTTTTGGAAAAAAGCTCTTTTTGTTTCATTTTACCCTCTTCTTGCTTCTCTTTCTCTTGTTTTTGTATCTAAAGTTTTCTTCCTTAATCTAATATTTTTAGGAGTAATCTCTACAAGTTCATCTTCTGCTATAAATTCAATAGCTTTTTCTAATGACATTTGAAGTGGTGGCACTAAACGAAGTGCATCATCTGAGCCTGAAGCTCTCGTATTTGTTAAATGTTTTTCCTTACATACATTTATTGCAATATCTTCATTTCTTGAATTAATACCAACTATCATTCCTTCATAAACTTCTACACCTGCACCTATCATTAATTCTCCTCTTTCTTGTGCATTGTATAATCCATAAGTAACTGATGTTCCTGCTTCAAAAGCAACTAATACTCCTCTTGTTCTTGATGATATTTCACCTTTATATGGTTCATAACATTCAAAAATACTATTCATTGTTCCGCTACCTTTTGTATCTGTTAAGAATTCTGTTCTATACCCTATTAATCCTCTTGCTGGAATTTTGAATTCTACTTTTGTATGACCCACCTCTGCTGGTTCCATGTTAACCATTTCTGCTTTACGTCTTCCTAATTTTTCTATAACAGTTCCAATTGCTTCATCTGGTACATTAACAACTAATCTTTCCATTGGTTCACATTTTACACCATCAATTTCTTTAAATATAACTTTTGGTCTAGATACTAATAGTTCAAATCCTTCTCTTCTCATTGTTTCAATTAATACAGATAAATGTAGTTCTCCACGTCCACATACTTCAAAACTATCTGCTGAATCTGTTTCTTTAACTCTTAAGCTTACATTTCTTTCTAATTCTTTCATTAATCTATCACGAATATGTCTTGATGTAACAAATTCTCCTTCTTTACCAGCTAAAGGTCCGTTATTAACACTAAATGTCATAGATACTGTTGGTTCATCTATATCTACAAAAGGAATTTTTTCTGGGTTATTTACATCACAAATTGTATCACCAATATTTATATCTGCAATACCAGATAATGCAACAATATCTCCAGCTTTAGCTTCTTGGGCTTCTATTCTTTTTAATCCCATATATGTAAATAATTTTGCAACTTTTCCTCCGAATATTTTTATCTTGTTTACAAATTGCAATTGACATTCCTGCTTTTATAGTTCCTCTTTCAACTCTACCAACTGCTATTCTTCCTAAATATTCATCATAATCTATATTAGATACAAGCATTTGCATATCTCCATCCATATCACATGCTGGAGGATCGATTTGCTCAATAATTGTATCAAATATACAATGAACATTATCTGTTTCATCTTCTAAATGCATTTTTGCAATACCATTTTTAGCTGATGCATATATAACTGGGAAATCTAATTGTTCATCATTTGCATCTAACTCTATAAATAATTCTAATACTTGGTCTACAACTTTTAATGGATTTGCTCCTGGTCTATCTATTTTATTTATAACTACTATTGGTTTTAAATTTAATGCTAAAGATTTTTTTAGAACCTCTCTTGTTTGTGGCATTGGTCCTTCAAAAGCATCTACTAGTAATAAAACACCATCAACAGTTTTAAGTACACGTTCAACTTCTCCACCAAAATCAGCATGTCCCGGTGTATCTACTATATTAATTTTTACATCATTATAAATAACTGATGTATTTTTAGAAAGAATTGTGATTCCTCTTTCTTTTTCAATATCTCCTGAATCCATTACTCTTTCTGCTACTTGTTCATTCTCTCTAAATATATGGCTTTGTCTTAACAAAGCATCTACTAATGTAGTCTTACCATGGTCAACATGGGCAATAATTGCTATATTTCTTATATTCTTATTATTCATTTTAAAATACATTCCTTTCTTCGCTTTAAAAATACACCTAAGAATAAAAACCTTGATATCTTTTTTATTCCTACTTTGATTTAAAATATTAACTATATAGATTCTTTATATTCATTACTAGTTCCTTCTAGTTCTCTTATTGATAATTCTATTTTTCTAGTTTCTTTATCAAGCTCTATTATTTTAGCATTAACCTTATCTCCAATTTTTAGTTCATCATCTGGTCTTGCTATTTTTTTCTCACATATTTGTGAGATATGTACTAATCCTTCAATTCCCTTTTCTAATTGAACAAATGCTCCAAATGGCATTATCTTTATTACCTTTACACAAACAATATCACCAATATGATATTTTTCATCTATTTTGTTCCAAGGATTTGGTCCTTTTTTCTCGTATATTAGCATAAGTCTTCTATTTTCTTTATCTGCCTGTTTTATTCTTACTTCTATCTGCTGATTTACCTTTAAGATATCTTCAGGCTTTTGGTTTCTTCCCCATGCCATTTCTGAAATATGTAAAAGTCCTTGAACTCCAGAAACATCAACAAAAGCTCCATAAGTACTTATACTTGTAACAGTTCCTTTATATACTTTTCCTTCTTCTACATTATCCCAGAATTCCTTTAATCTAGCTTCTTTTTCTTCTTCTATTACATCTTTAATTGATCCAATTATTTTTCTATTTTTTTCATTATATTCAATTACTCTAAATCTTACTTCTTTATTTAAATAATCATTAATATTTTCAGACCTTGTAATTCCAGATAATGATAATGGAATAAATATACGAATACCTTCATAACTTGCAATAAATCCATTCTCATTTACTTCTGTTATTTTTTCTTTAAATATACATTTATGATTTACTTTACTTTCAAATTCCTTTTTAGCAAGCTTAAATTTAGATTTTTTATATGATAGAACAACATTTCCTAAACCATCATTTAATTTTAATACTTCTGCTGTTATTCTATCACCTGGTTTAAACTCTTCTAATGGATTTGCATTTTCATCATATGAATATTCATCTTTTGAAATTATTCCATCTGCTTTATATCCAATATCAACAAAAATTTCTCCATTTGAACTTATATTAATAATTTTTCCTGTAACAGTCTTTCCTTCTTTTATATCTTTTAAAGACTGATTAATAAATTCTTCAAAACTTATATTATCTTCATATTTTTCCATACATAAAAACTCCATTCGAGCAATTTTTCTTCTCAAATTTTTTAAATCTCTAGTTTGATGAGATGTTTAGAATTTGAGGATAATTAGATTTTTTATTACTGCGAAAACTTGTTTTACAGCAATACTACCTTAATGGTTCATTATTATATATTACTTTTTTTCATTTGTCAACATAATTATGTTGTCCATTATTTGTTTTGTTACCTTATTTAAAACATCTTTATCTTTTTCTTTACCATAATACTCACTAAAATCTAAAGGTTCTCCATAATTTAAATAAACTTTAGTAAATGGTTTAAATGTACCTTGTATTCCTACAGGTATTACCTTTGTTTTAGTTCTTAAAGCCATAAAAGCAGCTCCATTTTTTGCATCTACATTTTTCTCCATTCCTTTTCGTGTTCCTTCAGGAAATATACCTAATATTTCACCATTTTTTAAAGCTTTTATAGACCTCTTCATTGCTTCAATATCATTTTTTTCTCTATTTACAGGTATTACATCACCTACATGTAATACCCATGAAAACAAAGAATTTTTAAACATACTACTTTTACACATAAATCTAATAAATCTATTAGATGATGTTATTACAGCAATTGCATCTAAATAATTTAAATGATTTGCACATACAATATAACTTTTTTCATCCTCTGGAATACCTCTTTCTCCTATATTTTCTATTCTAAAAATAATTCTATATAAAAAGTGTACCACATGAATCAAAAAACTTCTCCAAAATGTTTTTCTTCTAGAATCTGGCATCTCTATATATGCCTTTTCCTCTAAAATTATCTCTTTCTTTTTTTTGTTTACAATCTTTTTTATTTCTGAAACTACTTGATTTATATTCATTTTACTAGAATCTATAATATGCGCATCTTTTGCTATCTTTAAAGCACCATATTTTTTATTTTTGTCATTTTCGTCTCTAGCTTTCATATCTTCTAAAACTTGCTCATATGTTGATTCTATATTTTTTTGAATATTTTGTTCATATCTCCTTTTTGCTCTTTCTTCTACATCTGCATCTAAATATATTTTTACATCTGCATTTGGAAATACAACTGTTGTTATATCCCTTCCTTCCATGATTACATCTTGTGATTTTGCCATGTTACGTTGCAATTCTACTAATTTATCTCTTATTTCTTTTATACTGGATACCGGAGATACTATTTTAGTAACTCTGTTTGTTCTTATTTCATCAGTTACATCTTGTCCATTTAATAAAACTGTTTGTTTATCTTTTGTTTCTTTTAAGTTTATATCAATATTATTAAGTAATTCTTTTATCTTATCTAATTCATCTATTTTGATATTTTTATTAAGCATTTCTAATGCAACACATCTATACATTGCTCCTGTATCGATATTAACAAGTCCAAGTTTTTGTGCTAAAATTTTAGTTACTGTTCCTTTTCCACTTCCTGCTGGTCCATCTAAAGCTACTATAAAAGCCATAAAATCCTCCCTATTTCTTACTTTAATATTTTTCCTATTATTATTTAACATTTTTAGAATAAAATGTTACAACTAAAATTTTTATTCTTTATTTCTTTGAACATTAATTCCTTTTGCTAAAACATCTATTCTTTGAGTATTCATTGTTGTTAATCTTTCTATTTCCTTTTTGCATTTTATTTTAAATTCTCTTAGTTCTTTTATGATATTAACTCCATAATTTATTACTACTTCCATATAAATATAAGGTCCTGCTTCTGTTTTTTGAACTCTTATTTTAGATATTTTATAAATTGCATCATTTCTTATTGCTAAATATTCAATTATTTGTCTAAATACATTATCTGATATTGTAAAGTTGCCTAAATAACTAAACGTAGGTCTTATTATAGATTTTTCTGCTATATATGGGTCATTTCCTTTTCCTTTTGATTTAAATATTTGAAGTGGGTCTAGCATATATCCTGAAAAGTCTTTTTTTATTTCGAAAGTTGGTACTGGTATTACGTGTTTTCCTTCTGTTATGCGGATTCTTCTTGCTTTTTCCATTTCTTCTTCTGTTGCGACATCGTTAATATATATGGTTTTTGATATTTTTGGCAAGCCTAAATTTTCTGCTATTTTTTCTACCATTCCGTCTGAAGTTCCCAAGATTAGTATTCCGTCTGGTTTATATTTTTTTATTGCTTTTCTTATTTCTTCTTTTTCTTTTTCTTTAATAAATAAAGCGTGTTTGACAGTTTCTATTTTTGTTGGAGCTTTTTTGGCGGAGTTTCCTGCGATTACGGCGTTGTCTTTAATTAGTAGGCCGTCGTCTATAATATAATTTATATTGTTTTCGTTTGCAACCATTTGGGCTCGGTAGCTTTTTCCTGTTCCGGATGGACCGACAAAAGCGTATACTTTCATATTGTTCATATTATAAATCATTGTTTTTCTCCCTTACATAAAATATAGTTAGTATTATAATACATTAGTATTTAATACTATGGTTTTAGATTGTGTGTGGGTTTAGTCCGTCCATGTGTATTTATATATAAAAATTCCGTTCTTTGCTGGTCGGACTAGTCATATGAGTGGATATGTACAAATTTCATTGTTTGAACAGTTAATCTGGCTAATCTGTATGAGTATGTGTCCTCCCAAACTGCGCATCACTGCATTTTTATATATAAATACACATGGACTACTCTACAATTTTCACGATTTTCACAATTTTTATAATTTTTATAAATTTTATAA
Source organism: uncultured Clostridium sp. (assembly GCA_900557195.1). GTDB lineage: Bacteria > Bacillota > Clostridia > TANB77 > CAG-508 > CAG-492. Next base: position 50,747 of record USRT01000004.1, on the reverse strand, counting down.
TTTTTATAATTTTTAGTTATATAGTTTAAATAGTAATCATAGCTTTTTTATTGATTTTATTGAGTTATTCTCAAAATCCCTTTATGTTATATTGGAATAGTGATTGTAGGTTTTTATTAATTTGTTTTATTTAATATAGAAATAGTGAAATTAAGATTTTTGTATGATGAATTTATTTTTTCGGGTTCTTTTATAATTTCTATATTTTGTTTTTCTTTTAGTTCATCATAAAGCGCTGTGCTTCCATCATCTATTACTATAATTCTTCCTTTGATGTTATCTAGAATAGATAAATCTTCTATTGTTTCCATTTGTGGTGCATATGCTTTATATGCATCTTCTACAGTCCAATGATATGCATTATAATATATGTGCTTATTTTCTGGATATTTTATAGCAATTATTGAACCTGCTCCTATTTCTCTATATATAAATATGTCGTCTTCTTGTATATTATTATCAATAACTTGTGTTATTTTTTGATTACTTGCATCATAGTTTTCTAAATAAAATTTATAAGCATTTATCCCAAATAATATAATTATACAACTTGCAAATATTATAGTTATCCATTTTTTATCTTCTAATGAAAATATGTAACTAATAGCAAATATAAGTAGTCCGAATCATAGGAATTGTGTATCTAGTTGTAAATATATCTGTTTTTATTGATAGTATTAATGCAGCAAGTATTACTCCAAAGTACACAATTAATGCCCATATACATACTTTTATATTTGAATCTTCTTTTCTCTTTTTAGCTATTTTTAGAGCTACATAAATTAAAACTATACTTGCAAATATAAAAATGATTGTTTTTAATACTTTTAATTCTATCATTCCTGTATAATTAAATGTTAGTATCTCGAATAGAATGTCTGGATATTTTATTTGTATCCAGAATCCTCCAGATACTCTAAGTGCTTGTTTTAAAAATACTATTAATCCGTGGTATAAATAATACTATTTGACTGATTCCTGTAATTAAAAATTCCTTAATATACTTTTTGTTTTTTATTGTGTATGCAAATAACATTAGATTAATAATTCCTATTGCCATCATTGCAAAATAGTGTGTATATGCACTTAATAAACTAAATATAGCAAATAGTGTCCAATTCTTTTTATTGCTTTCTTTTCTAACTATTCTATATGCATATATTCCTGTTAATGTTACAAGTACTGCTGCCCATGAATACATTCTAATTTCACTACTATATAATAACATTACTGGTAAAAACATTGATAAAAAAGAATATATAATACCTGTTTTTTCTCCGAAATCTTTTCTAATATGTGTGTATCCTAAAATACTTAATACTATCATTCCAAGTATTGAAAAAATTCTAAGTGAAATTATACTATTTCCTGTAAATAGTGTAAAGAATTTCGCGAAAACATAATAAAATAAAGGATGAACATCTGCTGCTCCAATTTTAACTAAATCTATAAAATTGTGATTTACTAGGCCTAAAGTGTATGTTTCATCAAACCATATATTTGTATGTAGTCCAGCTAAAATCATAAAGATAGCACCAATTGCTATAATTATTATATGTATAATTTTCATATTTTTTCCTGTTTTTATTAATTTATTATTATCTTCTATTTTTTGCATTATATTATCTCCTTATTTTGTAATTTTTTTATTTATTTACACATTCTTTAGCATTATAACACTATAAAAATTATTTTTCCATACTTATCCTCAAAAATTGTATTATATTTATGTTAATCTTGTGTTTTGTATGAAAATATGATGGTATAAATTAGTATAAGGTCAGTATACTAATGAAATTCAATAAATATTTTAGGAGGATTTCTTAAATGAGTATTTGGTTTAAAAGCTTTAAAAATTGCTGTCATGAGTGTGGTTGTTCATGTGAATGCTTACATGATTGTAAAGGCAATCCTACTAATTGTATATCTCAAATCAAATGTACTCATCATTGTGGTTGCTACTTAGATGCATTAGCTCTAATACTTCGGGAAGATAAAGTTCCCAAAAAAATACCTACTGGTAGTAAACGCAATAAATGATTTAAAAATTTTAAATTATTGACAAAACAAAAAATGGAATGTATTAATCTAATACATTCCATTTTTTATTTATGAAACTTCATTTATTTTTATATCTCTAACATGATTAATTTTTTCCCATTTAGTTTCTCTTTTAAATAAGCATTTAAAATTAATTAGTAACCATGAACCTAAAAATAGTGGATATAAAACCAAACCTTTAATCATAGGTTTTATTGGTTTTTTATCTAAAATCATAATAATTATTGCAGTAAATATTGGTAATAAAAATGTTGGTAATAAATATCTTAAACAGTTAATAACTAAATCCATAGTTGACATACCATTTCCAAAATACATAACAAAATTTAGTATTAATAAAACTATTGTTAAAACAAACATTGGTATACTACCAAGCATATATAATAAACCATCAAAATTCATTAATGTTTTGTGTTCTTTTACAGCAGCAGCTAATGGTTTTGTATATTCTTTTAAACATTGTATATGTCCAACTGTCCATCTTGATCTTTGTGACCAGCTTTGTTTAAATCCTACTGGTTGTTCATCATATACTATTGCATCTGTTGCCCATCCTAATTTTTTACCAGATATAATTGTTTTTAATGAAAATTCAATATCTTCTGTAAGCGTTACAGTATCAAAACCATTTGTAGGTTTTACTAAATCAAATTTTACCATAAATCCAGTACCATTAATTAGTGGTGATAACCCCAAATTATATCTTGCTAAATGATAAAATCTATTCATTGTCCAATAAAATATTGCATATCCTGCTGATACCCAACTGTCTGTTGGATTTTTTATATCTCTATATCCTTGAACAACTTCTTCACCTTGGCATAATTTTTTGTTCATATTTTTTATAAAGTTAACATCAACTATATTATCTGCATCAAATATACAAAATGCATCATACTCAGCATTTTCTTCTATCTTCTGTTTCAAAAACCAATCTAATGCATACCCCTTAGTTTTATGTTCTTCATCAAATCTTTCATAAACTATAGCACCAGCTTCTTTTGCAACTTTTGCTGTATTATCTGTACAATTATCTGCTATTACATAAATATCAAATAATTCTTTAGGATAATTTTGTTTCTTTAAACTTGCAATTAGGTTTCCTACAACTATTTCCTCATTATGTGCTGGTATAATAGCCATAAATCTGTTGTTTTTTTCTTCAATAATAGGTTTATCTTTTAGCTTTACTAAAGAACATACACTTACCATTAATTGATATAACCAATATATAGTAACTATCCATACTAAAGCTTGTTGTAACATATATAAATATTCCATTTTTTCTCTCCTCTTTAATAATATTTTTATATTATTAAAAATATACTTCATATATTATTATACTATTTTATTTTATTTTTGCAACTTTTTATGATTAATTTTTAGTTTTTTCATCATTTTATTTCATACTGCCCCAGTTATCTACTCTGCTGCACTTGCATTTTCTTCATTTTTTGCTTCTAAATCTTTCATACTTAAATTTATTCTTCCTTGTGCATCTATCTCTGTAACTTTTACTGTGATTTCATCACCTATTGTTAATACGTCTTCTACTTTTTCTACTCTTTTACTAGATATTTTTGATATATGAAGTAATCCTTCTTTTCCTGTACCTAAATCTACAAAAGCTCCAAAAGGCATAATTCTTGTAACTGTTCCATCATATATTCCACCTGCTTCTATTTCTCTTGCTATATCTTTTATCATTTTTAATGCTTTTTCTCCACTTTCTGTATCTGTACTATATACACATACATCTCCATTTTCTTCTATGTCTATTTTTACACCTGTTTCTGCAATTATTTTATTAATCATTTTTCCACCAGGTCCTATTACATCTCTTATTTTATCTACACTTATTTTTGTAGTTAAAATTCTTGGTGCATATTTTGATATTTCTTCTCTTGGTTTTGCAATTTGTTTTAACATAATTTCATCTAATATATAATCTCTTGCAATTTTTGTTCTTTCGAAAGCTTCCTCTATTATATCATATGTCAAGCCATCTATTTTAATGTCTACTTGTATAGCTGTAATTCCATCTTTTGTCCCACCTACTTTGAAATCCATATCTCCAAAGAAATCTTCTAGTCCTTGAATATCTGTAAGCATAACATATCTATCTGGATTTTGTTTATCTGTTACAAGTCCTGTTGAAATACCTGCTACTGGTTTCTTTATTGGAACACCTGCATCCATTAATGCTAAAGTACTACCACAAATACTTGCTTGTGATGTTGAACCATTTGAAGATAAAACTTCTGATACAACTCTTATTGCATATGGAAATTCTTCTTCTGATGGAAGTACTGGAACTAGTGCTTTTTCAGCTAATGCTCCATGTCCTATTTCTCTTCTTCCAGGTCCTCTTGAGGGCCTTGCTTCCCCTACACTGTATGATGGGAAGTTATAGTGGTGCATATATCTTTTGCTATCTTCTTCATCTATACCATCTAGCATTTGTTCTTCACTTTTCATTCCAAGTGTTGCAATAGACATTACTTGTGTTTGTCCTCTTGTAAATATAGCGCTACCATGAACTCTTGGTAAAACTGAAACTTCACAAGAAAGCGGTCTTATGTCTTTAAGTCCTCTTCCATCTGGTCTTTTATGTTCTTCTAGAATCATTTCTCTTACACATTTTTTCTCTAAATCGTGTATGCTATCTGCTATATCTTGTTTCTTATTTTCTGTTTCTTCCTCTCCATATTTTTCTACAAAGTATGCTAATATATCTTCTGTAATTTTTGTAATATTTTCATCTCTTACTTCTTTATCTATAGCTTGTACGTCTTTGTACATTCTATCTTTAAAGTTGCTTTCGATTTCTTCATATACATCTTTATCTACAACAAAAGATTTATACTCAAATTTTGGTTTACCAATTTCTGATTGTATATTAGAAATAAACTCACATATATTTTTAATTTCTTCATGAGCTTTTTTTATTGCTTCTAACATTATATCATTTGGTATTTCATCAGCGCCTGCTTCTATCATTGTTATTTTTTCTTTTGTTGCTGCAACAGTTAATGTTAATCTTGAATTTTCTCTTTGCTCTACTGTTGGATTAATTACTATTTCGTCATTTACATATCCTACATTTACAGCTGCTGTTGGTCCACCAAATGGAATATCTGAAATTGAAAGTGCACAAGATGCACCAATCATTGCGCATACTTCTGGTGAATTATCTTGTTCTACAGATAATACTGTTGCTACTACGCATACATCGTTTCTAAAATCTTTTGGAAATAGAGGTCTTAGTGGTCTATCTATTGCTCTTGATGTTAATATTGCTTTATCTGCTGGCTTTCCTTCTCTTTTTTGAAAACTTCCTGGTATTTTTCCGGACAGCATATAATTTTTCTTCGTAATCTACTGAAAGTGGGAAAAAGTCTATTCCATCTCTTGGTTCTTTTGATGCTGTTACATTTACCATAACAACAGTATCTCCATATCTCACCATTACACTTCCATTTGCTAAACCTGCAATTTTACCTGTTTCAATTGTTAATTCTCTTCCTGCTAATTTTGTACTATAAGTTTTAAACATAATATCTCTCCTTTTTTATTTATATTTTGTACTTGAAATTAGCGGTAACCTCGATGAAATTCTTTCATGTAATTTACTTTTTTAGGCAGTAAATTTTAGCAGTTTTGCAAAAAATATATATGTAAATTTATGGAATAAAAAAAACTTCACCCAAGCTACATACTAATTCAAGTAATTTTAATTATTAGTAATATTTTTAACTTTTTTTATTAATTTAATTTTAGTAATTTTTTCTAAATTTTATAATTTTACTTTTTTCATATTCGTTTATGTTACTTTATTAAACAATATATTTGGTTTATTTTATAAAATTTAAATTCTTTATAACTTTTTTTCTAAATATTATGACATTACTTTTTAGAAAAAATGGACGCTTTTGCATGAAGCTAAAACGTCCTATTGTTTTTCTTATTTTCTTAATCCTAACTTTTCAACAATGTCTCTATATCTTTGGACATCTTTTTTACCTAAATAGTTAAGTAAATTTCTTCTTGAACCAACCATTTTTAAAAGTCCTCTTCTAGAATGATTATCTTTTTTGTGAACTTTTAGGTGTTCTGTTAATTCATTAATTCTTTCTGTTAAAAGAGCTATTTGAACTTCTGGAGAACCAGTATCTTTTTCATCTCTTTTATAAGTATTAATAATTTCTTGTTTTCTTTCCTTTGTCATTTTTTGCACCTCCTGATATTTTTTGCCTTAAACTGAGTTATAGTGGTGTGTTTCTCTAAAACTAAGTATAAGGTAAGTTGCTTATTTTTTTTGCAACATGTATATTTTACCATGTTTTCCTAAAAAAAGCAAGTATTTTTTATTCTTTCCATTGCTTCTTTAGTGTTTTCTCTACTTCCAAATGCAGTTAATCTAAAATATCCTTCTCCACTTGGTCCAAATCCTACACCAGGAGTTCCTACAACTGCTACTTCATTTAATAGTTTATCAAAAAAGTCCCAAGATTTAACTCCATCTGGTAACTTTAACCATATGTATGGTGCATTAATACCTCCATAAACTGTAAATCCTGCTTCTTCAAGGCCTCTTCTAATAATTTTAGCATTTTCCTGATAATAAATAATATTTTCGTTTATTTGCCTTCTTCCTTCTTCTGTATAAATAGCTTCTGCCCCTCTTTGAGTTATATAAGATGCTCCGTTAAATTTTGTACACTGTCTTCTATTCCATAATTTATTTAAAAATACTTCTTCTCCTGATTTTGTATATCCTTTCAACTCTTTCGGAACTACTACATAACCACACCTTACTCCTGTAAATCCTGCTGTTTTGGAAAAGCTTCTAAATTCTACTGCTACTTTTTTTGCTCCTTCTATTTCGTAAATACTATGTGGTACATCAGATTCTGTTATAAATGCTTCATATGCTGCGTCAAATAAAATTATAGATTTATTTCTCTTAGCATATTCTACCCATTTTGACAATTGCTCTTTTGTAAGTACTGTTCCTGTTGGATTATTTGGCAGACATAAATATATCATATCAGGTGCTTCTTTTGGAAAACTTGGTTCAAAATTGTTTTCTTTGTTACATGGCATATATATTATATTTTCATACATTCCTGTTTTTTCATTATATTTTCCAGCTCTTCCAGACATAATATTTGTATCTAAATATACTGGATATACAGGATCTGTTATTGCAACTTTATTATCTTCCCCAAATATATCTACTATATTTCCAGTATCACATTTTGCTCCATCAGATATAAAAATTTCATCTTTTTCTATATCTATTCCTCTTTTCTTAAAATCCATTTCCACTATTTTTTCTCTTAAAAAATCATATCCTTGTTCTGGTCCATATCCCATAAAAGTTTCTTTTTTTGATAAATCATCTGCTGCTTTTTTCATTGCATCTACACACTCTTTTGCAAGTGGCAAAGTTACATCACCTATACCTAATTTTATAACTTTTTTGTTTGGATTATTTTTCTGAAATTCTGCTACTTTTTTTGCAATAGTAGAAAAAAGATAACTATCTTGTAAATTTAAAAAGTTTTCATTTATATTAATCATATTTTATCATCCTTTCTATTTATAATTCCAACTCTCCTTCAAATACAGTTGTAGCTGTTCCAGTCATATAAATATGATTATTTTCTTTATCCCATTTTATATTTAAAGTTCCTCCTAGTAACTCTACATTTGCTTCATTTTCTATATAGTCATTTAAATTGCATGCTACAACTGATGCACAAGCACCTGTTCCACATGCCAAAGTTTCTCCTGCTCCTCTTTCCCATACACGCATTTTTATATTATTTTTATCTACTAATTCAATAAACTCAATATTTGCTCTTTTAGGAAAATGTCTGTCTACTTCTAATATAGGTCCATATTTTTCTATATCAAAGTTTTTTACATCATCTACTATTGTTATTGCATGTGGATTTCCCATAGATACACATGTGAAAATAAATTCTTTATCATCTATCTTTATTTTTAGATTTTTCACAGGCAATTCTTCGGATATAACTGGAATGTTTTTTGCCTCCAAAATAGGTTCCCCCATATCTACTTCTACAGTTTGTACCTTTCCTTCTTTAATATTAAACTTTAATTTTTTAATTCCAGCTAAAGTTTCCACAGTAATGGTTTCTTTATTAGTTAAGCCTTTATCATAAACAAACTTTCCTACACATCTGATTCCATTCCCACACATTTCTGCTTCGCTTCCATCATAGTTAAACATGCGCATTTTGAAATCTGCTACATCACTTTTACAAATTAATATTAAACCATCTGAACCAATTCCAAAATGTCTGTTACTAACAAATTGAGCTAAGGTTGATATATCCTCTATTTCCTGACCATTCATGCAGTCAATATAGACATAATCGTTCCCTAGCCCATGCATTTTTGTAAATTTAATCATAATCTTTCACCTCTAAGTTTAGGTATTAATAATAGATACAATATAATTATATTGTATTGTTTAGTATTTTATCATAAATATTTTAGATTTTTCAATAGATATTTAAATAAAAAATCGATACAAGAGAATTATTCCTGTACCGATAAAATAATTATTTGTTTACCTATAAAAAACAATTTCACATACAATATGTATTTGATTAACAATTTACTATTATATGATAAATTTAGTACTCATTTTAGCACAATTGTTATATGTTTGCTAATATAATTAAGATTAAGCCGATATAGATAAATCCGAATAAAGCTAAACCTATAATTCCTGTTATCATTCCAGCCTTTCCCATTTTGCTTCCTGTTGCTCGTGCTGACTTAACTCCTAAAATAATTGCCAAAATCCCACTAGGTATTGTTATATACCAAAATAATGCTGTTACTATAGAAATAATACCTAATACAAGAGATACAATATGTATAACATTTTTATTTTCTTCCATATATAAAGTCCTCCTATTTTATTTTTAATTCATCTATTAATTGTAAATTCTTTAATTCATTAACCTTTATAGCATTTTCAGATATGGTATATAAATTATTATCTATATATAATCCTCTTAATAATTTAGAACTTTTATAATAAGATGATTTTTTATTTTGAGTTGATGCTTCATGTGTTATAACTCCCTTTAGAGCAAATCCATTTCTAATATCAATATTATATACAAAATATCCTTCAGCAATATATTGCTTATTATAATTTGTATATGAACTTACCATCGATGAATACGAATCACTAGAACTATCTATTTTAAAATCTTCACTATAATTATTTACTGGAATAGCAATTAAATTCTTTTCTTTTGAAAACAGTAATGCCTTAGGATTAGTTAAAATTGCAGAAGTTGTTCTGCTATCTCCTATTACAGTACTTGAAATCTGTTTAGGCTTGTTCACATCTGATACATCAAATAAAGCCATTTTCATTCCTATAATTCTTGAAGTGGTAGACATTACTTTTCCACTTGCATTTTTATTAACTACTTCCTCTGTTTCCATTCCAATTCCTATTAAATGATTTTCATCATATGGATGTAGGTATGTACTATATCCAGGTATTTTTAATTCGCCTAATACTTTAGGTTGTTCTTCATTACTCAAATCTATAACAAATAAAGGATCAGTTGTTCTGTATGTTACTAAATAAACTTTATTATTCATAAACCTTGACGAATACATTGTTTCTCCTTTTGCAACATATTTTGATATTCCTATTTTTTGTAATTTCTCATTAAATACAACAACCCTTGATCCATCAGAATCATACAGAGCTACTCTTAAATGTCCATTAGATTCATCTAAAGAATATTGATTAATAGTCTTTCCTCTTATTTTTGTTTTTGTATTATAAGTCACATGCCCATCAGTTGTAATATCAAATTTATATATTTCTGTTTTGTATCCTGAATCTTCATCATTTTCATATAAAAAAGGTCCTATTGCTCCCTTAATTCCAAATAAAGATTTTATTGAAATTCCATAATCACCATAGTCGTATTTTTCGTCTAATAAATAAATACTATTTTCTGATACATATGCATTTGAAATATCTATTAAATAAGAACTTACATTTATATCTTTTTTTGTATTATTTAAATCAACAATTGAAATCAGTGTTTGTTTGTTTGTTTTTACATCTTTTAAATATTTGATATTATCAAGTCCTATTTCTTTCTTTATATCATCCTCTTCATAATATGTAACAATTTCATCATTTTCTTTTCGTAAATTTCCAGAAGCTATTACATACAGCTCATTATTTATACATCTTGATGTATAATATGGTTCACATAATTCATATTTTTTCAATAATATTGGTTTATTTTTTTGTTTTATATCATAAATTTTAACAATAGTGTTACTATTGTAATTAGAATATGAACTCTTTTTATTTGTAGTAGCTATAACAATTAATTGATTTTTATATAATATCAAATCCTCAGGAATACTACTATCTGTTGATTGAATTGTTGCAATCTTTTTTATGTCTTTTGGATTCATAACATTAGTTATTATTACATTATCACCTGAGATAGAATAAATATAATTTCCGTCAGTTTTAGTAACATCTGCCTCATCAACATTTTCAACCTGAATGTTAGTTGTTGAATAGTTTCGAGAAGAACTTTTTAAAGAATTTAATATTGAAGAAGATGATGATTTGGTAGATAATTGACCGTAGTTACCTGTAGGTACAGTAAAAACCCCTTCTGAATCAGATGTAGAATATACATTATTAAATCTAGGATTATAATCATACTCATAATTATAATATCTATGTCTCCAATTTCCGATACTAAAAGGCATAGTAAAAATGTTTAAAACTGTATTCTTTATAATTGAATTATCCCCTTCATACATTTTTGACAATTCTTTATCTGATTTTATCTTTTTCAATTCAGAATTATCATTATTTATATAAACAACTGAAATTATACCCAACAATATTAGCATTGATAAAATTATAATCATTAAATTTTTAATTTTTTTCTCCATACATCTCACCCTTTATATTTAACTATATTAAAATATCCTTAATATAATAAATTATAACATTATTCGCAAAATTTTACTAGTTTTTATTTTTGATGTATATTCATTTTGTAATAAATTAAGTTATATAAAATCGTTTATTTTAGACTATTATTCTATAATTTTCTCAAAACATATTTCTTTATAAACTTTAGCAATCTTTAAAGCTTTCTAATAAATTTCTAGAAGATTTTTAAAGAAATTGTTAAATCAAAAAATGCTAAAATCTATTGAAATAGCATTTTTCTTTGGTAGCTCAAACCTAGAATCGAACCAATGATACTGGTATTTTCAGTTACTTATTTTACATACTTAAGCTATATAGACATATATAAAAATTCAACTTTAAATTGGCTTTTCATCATTATTTAAACCTTTATATTTATACCATCCAATTCGTATAAGTGGAAACAAATCACTTGTTGTTTCATCATATCTCATGGATTCTGCATTTATCGTATCTATTTCACCTTTTTTTACAACAGCCATTTCTCTTACTCGATATAATTTGTAATAATCTTTTTTAGACATTGTCAAATTCTTTGCCAGATCAATGACATTATTATTTGTATCAACTGCAAATGCATGTGGGTATGGTAAATTAGAAAACATTCCATTACAAAAAGCTGTAACAGCATGGTTTGCCATTGGATTATTTCTTATCACACTTTCAGCATATTTAAAACAACATCCCTGTCCAATGTTTTCTAATATTGATTTCTTTACTTCAGGATCTTTATGAAAATCTGATATTTTCTTAAAAATTATTGTTCCTACATATTTTGATATTAATCTAACCCAGTTTTTGTCATCTACTTCAAAACTTTCTATTAATCCTCTTTCTATATATTTTTGTTTTATATATTCAAAATTTGTCCTTTCTGATGTATATAAACTAACAAAAGCATCTATGTAATATAACATTGAAAAATCATTCATACTTGCCACTTCAGTAAATATTTTTAATAATTTCTCATCTTCTAACGCCATATATTTTGCAAAGTTTAATACTTCATAATTACTTTTTCCCTTTAAATATTCTATTTCTCTATAATCATATTCTGTTTTTTTAGCAATCTCATCTAGTATTAATTTAGCCTTAATTTCTTCACTTCTGCTTTTAGAACTGTCATAATCATCAGCTAATTGTGTAATTGTTTTCATATAATTCACCTCTTTAGTTATTTTTACTAATATTTTAATTAACTGCATTTATATTTTAGCATATTTTTATAAAATATATATTATTGTTTTTCTTAATATTAAACTCTACTTTTTAGATGTTTCATAATAGCGATTAACAAAAATTCTTCAAAATATTTATATTGATAAACATGCGAAAGAATCAGCATTTCTGCTGATTCTAAACTTTGGTGGCTTCACCTGGAATCGAACCAGGGACACAGGGATTTTCAGTCCCTTGCTCTACCAACTGAGCTATAAAGCCATATATAAAAAAAAATGGCGACCTGGAACGGGCTCGAACCGTCGACCTCTAGCGTGACAGGCTAGCGTTCTAACCAACTGAACTACCAGGCCGTAAAACAAAAAATATTTAGATAACTAAATACTCTTTGTAAGAAAATGGTGGTCGCTATAGGGCTCGAACCTATGACCTCCTGCTTGTAAGGCAGATGCTCTCCCAGCTGAGCTAAGCGACCATTTCCTTCGACTCGTTAAGTATACTAAATTACATTATAAATGTCAATACTTTTTTAAAATTTTTTTAATTTTTTTATACATATTTTTCACAAAGCTTAAAGTCTGTTATTTTGCTGACTTTAAGCTTTGTCTTTTATAAATCTATAGTATATTCTTCATTAAAATAATTATTACATATTCTAAATGTACCCTCATCTATCCATTCTATTTCAAAAAATACACTTTTATTATACCCATCTCCTATTTCAGAAAAAAACTCTCTTTTTTATTAAACCTGTTTTCTCATATACTACTAGTCTACTTACAAGATCATATTCAACTATAATTGTATGTTCTCCATTAGGCGATGTATATCTTTAGTTCTTGAACTATCACTACCTCTTATTAAACCTATTAATATTAGAAACATTAATACAAAACTTGCTCTTTTATAATATATCCTATTTTAATTCTTCTATAGCTTTTTGTAATTGTATGTCTTGTTCTAATGGTAAATTTGTGATTTGTCTTAACTCTTCTGAAATTTCAACTTTTATTGTAGGCTCTATTCCAACTTTATTAATTTTATTATGATTTGGAGTATAATATTCATCTGTTGTTATTTTTAATCCACTACCATCTTTTAATGGATACACTGTTTGAATTACACCTTTTCCATATGTTGTGTTTCCAATTAATGTTGCATTTATATCCTCTTTTAAAATTCCTGCTAAAATTTCAGAGGCACTTGCTGAATATTCATTCACTAAAACAACTATTGGCATATTTATACTTGCATCTTTCTTTGCTATCACCACATCTTCTTCTTCTGTTTTATCTTTTGTTATTAATAAAATATTATCTTTTGGAACCATTAATTCTGCTATATTTAATGCTTCATCTACAATCCCTCCACCATTAAATCTTAAATCTATAATTAATGATTCTATATTTTGTTTTTCTATTTCTTTATATTTCTCTAAAAACTCTTCTGAACATCCACCTTCAAAAGATGATATTTTTATATATCCTATATTATCATTTAGTACATTAGAACTAACATGGCTAATCTTTATATTTTCTCTTTTTATATTAAATTCCATTTCTTTATCATTTCTTACAACTGTTATTTTAACATTAGTTCCAGCTATTCCCTTCATCTTTTTAACAGCTTCATTTAACTGTTCACCTGTAAATTCTTCGTCATCTACTTTTGTTATAATATCACCTGTAAGTAATCCTGCTTTACTTGCTGGAGAATCACCTATTGTTCTTAATACAACAATTGCATTTTGTTTAGTATCTGTTGTAGTATATATACCTATTCCTACATATTCGCCTTCTGTTTCTTCTGTAAATTCTTTCATTTCTTCTTTAGTAAAATATTCTGTATATGGATCATTTAAACCTGCAATATATCCTTTAATAGCACTTTCTTTTAATTCTTCTTCATTAATTTCTCCTATATACTTTTTGTCTAATATTTCTTTAAAATATGTAAGTGTTTGATCTAGACTAGAATTTTCTGTTTTAGAATTTTTTATATAGAATCTTTCATCATTATTAATAAAACGATATACAAAAGTAGATGTTAATATAAATGTTATAAAAGCTGTTATTATAATGATAATAGTATATTTATATATATTATTTGTTTTTTTTGAATTCATATTTTTCCTCTTTTCTATTTATAATAATCTTTATATATTATACTCTAAAATATTTTTTATAGTACTTTTACTTAAAATAAGAGCAAATATGTATTGCTCTTATTTTATTCTTGCAAATATGTAGCAGGATTAACTGCAATATTATTTACTCTTACTTCAAAATGAAGATGTGGTCCGTGTTGAGTTTCCTGTTGAACCAACTTCCATTATTACATCTCCTTGTTTAACATTTGTACCTACTGTTGTTAGTATCGCTTGTCCATGTCCATAAAGTGTAGATATTCCTCCTCCATGATTTATAATTACACAATTTCCATATCCACCTAAAACACCTGCAAAACTAACTACCCCATCACTTGCAGCTATTACTTTTGCTCCAAATCCTGCATTACCTATATCTATTCCTGTATGTCCTTTTACAACACCTTGTATCGGATGTTCTCTCATACCAAATGGGGATGTTATGTATGTACCTGATTTAGCTACTGGCCACATCATTACTCCGCCTGTATATTGAAGCTCATAACTCGTATTTCCATTTGCTAGTCTAATTTGATTTTCTATTTTTGCTTCTTCTATTTTGTATTCTTTTATTTGATCTTGCAATGTTTTTTCTTCTTCTGTCAATTTCTCCATTTTACTTTTTTGAAGTGTTTTAGAATTTTTTAATGTAGTTGCCATACTTATTGCTTGATCTTTTAAATCTTGTAACTCTTTTTCTTCTTCTTCTAATTTATTCTTTGTTTGTTCTAATTCATTTTTCTGTACTTCTATTTTAGATAACAAATCAGAATCATAAGATGCTAATTGTTCTATCAAATAATAATTTGAGATAAAATCTGTTATATTACTAGAAGAAAGTAATACATCTAAATATGTTGTATCCCCAGCTTCATATAATGCTACTAATCTATCTTGAAAAAGTTTTTCGTTTTTATCATATTCTTCTTTAACCTCACTATATTTTCCATTTATCTCTTTAATATTCTTTTGAGAATCAACGAGTTTATCTTTTAAGCTATTAATCTGATTTTCATATTCTGTAATTTTATCATCTAACTCTTGTATTTCTTTAACCGCATCTGATATTTCACCTTGTACATATTCTAATTTCTGACTTTGCTCTTCAATCTTACCTGATATCTCATCTTTTTTATCATCTAAACTTTCGGCAAATGTAGAAAAAGAAAGGTTAAAGATCATCAATAGAATAATTAGAAATGAAACAAGTTTTCTATTCATGAGAATTTCTCCTTTCTTTTGCTTATGTATTTATTTTGCTAATACTATTATATAATATTTATTTTTTTCTTTCAATGGATATTTTTTCTAAATAACTTTATAAATAGTTAAGCGGATTAACTGCTGTACCATTAACTCTTACTTCAAAGTGAGCATGAGGTCCTGTTGAAGCTCCTGTTGAACCTACAGTTAAAACTGGAGTTCCTTTTGTAACTTTTTGACCTGCACTTACTAATATTGATGTTCCATGTGCATATCTTGTAGTTATTCCATTTCCATGATTTATAACTACATAATTTCCATATCCGCCATTATAACCGTAGCTTGCGATTAATACTGTTCCATCATCTGCAGCTACAAATTTTGCACCTGTTGGAGCACCTACATCTATTCCTGAATGTAATTTCCATGTTCCATATATAGGATGTACTCTATATCCAAAATATGAAGTAATTGAGCTATATCCAGGTATTGGCCAAGTCATTTTTCCACTTGAAGTTACTGTTCCGTTAGACCCACCTGTAGCACCTGTATTTCCTGTATTATTTGTGTTTCCAGTATTATTCTGGTTTTTCTTTGCATCTTCTTCTGCTTTTTTTCTTCTAGCCTCTTCTTCTGCCTTTGCTTTTCTTTCTGCTGCAGCAATCTTTTCCATTTCGGCATTATATGCTGCAAGTTCTCCTTCTAATTCTTTTTCTTCTTCTGTAAGACTATTAACTTTAGCTTGTTTTGTGCTTTTATCACTTTTTAATTTTTCATTTTTCTCTGCAATTTGACTCTTTGTTTTATCAATTTCTTGTTTTTTAGTTTCTAATTCTTTTTTATCATCTTCTATTTCTTTTTTAGTATTTTCTATTGCATTTAAAACTTCTGTATCACATTTTGTAAGTTGTTCTACTAAATAGTAACTAGAAATAAAATCTGTAATACTTCCTGATGTTAATAACATATCTAAATATGTAGTATCTCCTGCTTCATATAATGCCACTAATCTATCTTGAAGAAGCTTATCTTTTTCTTCAAATTCTTCTTCTTTTTGTTCTATTTCTTCTGTTTTATCAGATATACTACTAGTTAATTCTGTAATCTTATCATTTAAATCTGATATTTCCTTTTCTGTAGAAGAAATTGATGTATTTAATTTATCTATTTCTGATAAGACTCCTGATTTTTCATCTTTTACATCTTGTAATTCTTCTTTTTTATTATTAATTTGACTTTGAACTTTACTTTTTTCATCACTAGATGCTGCAAAAACATTTGTGAAACTAAAACTAATTAACAATATTGCAAGTATACTTGCCACTATTTTCTTTTTCATATGCATCTTACTCTCCTTATCCTTATACATCTAAATATTTTCTCATAGAAATTATACTTCCTAAAGTTCCTATACCAATTCCTAAAGCCAAATATACTATAATTATTAATGTAAACATATCTGAGAAAGTTAATAAATCTATATTTATTACATTTGCTCCTAATGTTGTTATTATTTTATCAGATATTAGGTTATATGATACTCCCAATAACATTATAGAGATTAAAGCAGATATAACACCAATAATTATACCTTCTACTATAAAAGGCCATCTAATAAAATTATTTGTAGCACCTACATATTTCATAATTGATATTTCTCTTCTTCTTGCATGAACAGTTAGCTTTATTGTATTGGCAATAATAAATATTGATATTACTACAAGTAGTAACAATATAGCACCAGAAACAATTCTAACTAAATTTGCAATTTTAATTAATGCATTTATTGTGTTTCCTCTTAATTGAATATCTTTAACGCCTTCAAAATCATCAATTATATTTTTAATATCCTCACTTTTATTTAAATCTGTTAAAGTAACTATATATGATGCTGGAAAGGGATTGTTTTCTTCATAACCAGAAAGTAAGAATTGCTTATCTCCAACCTTTTCCTTCATTTGATTTAAAGCATCTTCCTTAGAAACAAATTCTACTTTGTTTACATCACTTAAAGCTCTTATTTTATCACCTAATTCAGTTACGCCTTTTTCTGTCACTTCATCTTTAATAAATACTTGCATACCTTGTTGCATTTCTAGTTCACTCATTATATGATTTATGTTTTCTCCAATCATGAAAAACACGCCAAAAATTATCATTGTTGCACACATAATCATTAAAGATGCACCTGTTGACTTTTTATTTTTTAAAACATTTTTAAAACCTTCACCTATTAAATAACTAAGTACATTATATTTCACTATTATAACCACCTTTTTTATCATCTCTTATGATATTACCTTTTTCTATTTGTATAACTCTTTTTTTCATTTTGTCTACAATATCTTTTGCATGTGTTGCTACAACAACTGTTGTTCCTCTTAAATTTATATCATTTAAAAGTGTCATAATATCCCATGCAGTGTCTGGATCAAGATTTCCGAGTTGGTTCGTCTGCTATTAGCATTGATGGATTATTAACTAGTGCTCTTGCTAAAGCCACTCTTTGTTGCTCTCCTCCAGATAATTCATTTGGATATACTTTAGCTTTTGCACTTAATCCAACTAATGATAATACCATTGGTACTTGTCTTCTGATATGTCTTGGAGTTGCTTTAACTATATAC
The DNA here is from genome assembly GCA_900557195.1 of uncultured Clostridium sp. GTDB lineage: Bacteria > Bacillota > Clostridia > TANB77 > CAG-508 > CAG-492. The sequence continues at coordinate 32,491 of USRT01000004.1, read as the reverse complement.
ATAGCAAATGCAACATTTTCATATACAGTTTTATCTGGTAACAATCTAAAGTCTTGAAACACTACTCCCATACTTCTTCTTAAAAAAGGTACTCTTTTAGGTTTTAAGAAAGTAGTATCTTTTCCATTTATAATTATATTTCCTGATGTTGGTTCTTCTTCTTTTAAAATTAATTTGATTAATGTTGATTTTCCAGAACCTGAACTTCCTACTAAGAAAGCAAATTCGCCTTTATCTATTTTAAAGTTAGCATTATGAACAGCTTCAGTACCTGTTCCATAAGTTTTGTTAACATTTCTAAATTCTATCATTTTTAAGCTCCTTACATATAATAAGACATTTTTATTAATTTTTTTATTTATGATATCAGTAAAACGTTTTATTTGCAATAGCTTATTTTAAAAAAAATAGTATAAAAATCACCTTTATTTGGCTTTTATACTATTTTTCTCCTATTTCCTTTATTTTTTAAAATTCACAAAAAATTCACATTTCTTTTTTTGAAAAAAAGCATATCAAAAGGTGTCAAAAGAGATGGAATGTCAAAAGTGTCAAAAGGGACGGAGCATATTGACACTAAAAAAAATACTAAATAAATTTAATTAGTAGATATAAAAGTGTCAATATGCTCCGTCCCTTTTGACACTTTTGACACACTTAAAGAACAAAAATCATTAAAATATTCTATTCCCTTTAACAACCTTATCTTAAATTTCACTATTTTCCTTTTTTCACTTCTTCTACAATTGAGTCTGCATCAATCTTGAAATATTTTATTAATTCTTCTGCTTTACCGGATTTTCCAAATGTATCTTTTATTCCCATTCTTGTTACTAAACAAGGGTATTCTTCTGCCAAAACTTCACAAATAGCTGTTCCTAGCCCTCCAATTATATTATGATCTTCTACTATAATTATTCTACCTGTTTCCTTTGCACACTTTACAATTAATTCTTTATCTATTGGTTTTATTGTATGAATATCTACAACTCTTACATCTATATTACTTTTCTTAAGTTCATCTTGTGCTTTTAATGCCTCTGTTACTGTAATACCTGTTGCAAAAATAGTAGCGTCTTTTCCTTTTCCTATTTGAACCCCTTTTCCTATTTCAAAATTCTCACTTTCGTCATATATTATAGGTGTAGCAAGTCTTGATAATCTTAAGTATACTGGTCCATCTATTTTAGAAATTTCTTTAACAGCCCATTTCGTCTCTATATCATCTGATGTAGATATAACTGTCATATTAGGCACACTTCTCATCAAACTAATATCTTCTAGCATCTGATGTGTTGCTCCATCTTCCCCCACAGTTACCCCTGCATGTGTAGCACATATTTTTACATTCAAATTTGGATAACAAATACTATTTCTTATTTGATCATATGCCCTTCCTGCAGCAAACATAGCAAAAGTACTTGCGTATGGTATTTTCCCACATGTAGCAAAACCGAGCTGCTGTTCCTATCATATCTTGTTCTGAAATTCCCATTTCAAAAAACCTTTCTGGAAATTCCCTTGCAAAAATATTTGTTTTTGTTGCTGATGATAAATCTGCATCTAACACAACAATATCTTTATTTTCTTCTCCTAGTTCTTTTAAAGCTTCACCATAGCTTTGTCTTGTCGCAATTTTCTTAGTTAAGTTCATATATGTTCCTCCTCTTTATTTTTAAGTTCCTCTATAGCTTGTTTATACTCTTCTTCATTTGGTGCTTTTCCATGCCATGAAGCTTGGTTTTCCATATATGATACACCTTTTCCTTTTATTGTTTTTGCTATTATTGCTGTTGGTCTTTCTTTTATCTGTTTTGCAACATTAAAAGCATTTAATACTTCTTCTATATTATTTCCATCTATTTCTATAACTTCAAAACCAAAACTTTTAAACTTCTCTTTAATATTTTTTAACCCTTTTACTTCTTCAATTGTCCCATCTATTTGTAAATTATTATTATCTACTATTACACATAAATTATCTAATTTATATTTAACTGAGCTCATTGCAGCTTCCCAAATTTGACCTTCTTCGATTTCTCCATCTCCGAGCAAACAGTACACTCTATATCCATCTTTATTTAATTTAGACGAAAGTGCCATTCCATTTGCTACAGACAATCCTTGTCCTAAAGAACCACTTGTCATATCAACTCCAGGAACTTTATTCATATCTGGATGTCCTTGCAAATTACTTTCTATATTTCTGAAACTTAATAATTTTTCTTTTTCAAAGTATCCTTTTCTAGCAAGTGTACTATATAACGCCGGAGAACAATGTCCTTTTGATAGTACAAATCTATCTCTTTCCTTTGCATAAGGCTTTTTAGGATCTATATTCATTTGGTTAAAATACAAAACTGCTAAAATATCTGCGCAAGATAAAGAACCTCCTGGATGACCAGATTTACCATTATAAACAGCTTCTATAATTCCTATACGAATATCATTTGCAATTTTCTCTAAAGCTTTTACATCTGTTATTTTCATAAATATAACCTCCTTCTTCTGTATATTTTCATTTATATCATATGAATTTAATTTTTACAATGACTTATACCTTAAATAAAAAAGCAAAACTATATTTTGTTATTTCTGTTTAATAATAATTAATAACATATTCTAGCTTTGCTTCTTTATATCTATTTTTATTTTACATTTTAATAAATTTATTTTCTTTTTTATTATGTTCTATCTCTACTTTATTATTATGTCATACTTTTCATTAAAAAATCAATAATTTGACTTGCAAGTTCATTTTCTTTTCCTCTATAATTATGTCCTGCTCCATCAATATATCCAATATCACATACTTTATTTTTAATTTTGTTTCTCATCACTTCTACTAATTTATTCGCTTCTTGCATAATTAATTCATTTTTATTTCCCCATCTCATAAATATAGGAATTTCTATTTTATTTAATTCTTTAAAATCATATAATTTGTCACTATATCTAGCAAAATCTATATCTTTATTATTTTTTACAAAATTTAAAAATGTATCTGGACACATTGGAAGTATTGCACCTTCTACTGATATTACTTTTTTTCCATTTCCTTCTCTTTGCTTTCTTTCCATATCTGAAATTAATTCATCTATATCATTTTGAAAAAAGAAGTTAATTGCAACTGGTATATCTACCATTGATAATAAAATTATCGATTTTATTTTACTTAATAATTCTATTTCATTTTGATTTTTCATTTTTGTGTATGTATATACAATCTTTGTACATCCTAAACTATGACCTTGTAGATGAATTTTGTTATATCCTTTATCTAACATTTTTAAAATTGCTGCTTTAATATCATAATAACAATCCTCAATGCATTCTAGACTAGAACCTGACAATATTTTATTTAATTTTCCATCTTGCTTTTTAGTAATAGAATTAATCAAATCATGCCCTCTATTATTAAAACAAAAATATGATATATTACTTTTAGTAATTTCCTCTGCTAATATATCATCTCTTTTCTTCATACAATTACTTTGCATTCCATGTACAGCAATTACTACTTCTTCTGTTTTATTTTTAGGTTGATGTAATAAACCACATAATTCTACACCATCATCTGTTTCAAAGTATATTTTTTGTAAATTCATTTTCATACCCGGTCTTTCTTTTTTATCAATATTTCATTTTTATAAGTCAAATTTTTATATTTTAGAATATATATATCACATCTCGTTTTTTATTACAATAATAAACATTTTTATTCTATTAAGGTACCTACTATTTGTCCAAAATTTTCTTATTATCTAAACTTTCAATTTTCTTTATTCCTGAAGTATGTTGCAAAATATCAAATTGTTTTTTAGCAATTTGATTTAATCTCTCTAATCTTTTACTTTGTTCTATTCCTTGACTTATCATTTCAGCATTTAGATTTTCCAAATTAACTAAGATAACCAATTGTAATATATTTGCATAATCTCGCATATTTCCATCTAAGTTAGGATTTTTGTCTTTCCATTCTTTTGCAGTCATTCCAAATAAGGCTACATTTAATATATCTGCTTCATTTGTATATGCATATTGTTTTTGGATTTCAGTTAACGTTGGAATTATATTTTCTTTTATACTATCTGTATGTATTCTATAATTCGTTTTTGCTAATTCCCTTCTTACAGACCACTCTATTTTATTTTGATAACTTTCATTTTGTTTTAGTCTTTCAAATTCTTTTATTAAATATAATTTAAACTCCACATTTAGCCAACTAGCAAATTAGAAAGCTAAATCTGGATGAGCATAAGTTCCAATACTATATTTTCCACCTTTTGAAATTAATCCTATTGCATTTGTTCTTTGAATCCATTGTCTAGGACTCATTGTATATAAAGCTGTTCCAATTTCATTAATTCTAATTTTACGATATTCCGTGAAATTAAAATTTTCATTGTTTAATTCTTCCCATAGTCCTATATACAAAGCTGTATCTTTATTGCTTGACCAGTGAATAATAACAAAAGAGCAAAAAAGTTCTATATGTAAAAACAACTCACAAACTTTATAGCTTGCAAGTTGTTATAAATTGGTGGAGGTGAGGAGAGTCGAACTCCTGTCCAATAACTCTTCCATACAAATTTCTCCGAGTGCAGTTTGTTATTTATATTCCCTAAAAGTACGTAAACAAACATACTTACTTTTAGGTATCTATATAAATACCCCCTATTTTCTATAGAAAAAAATAGCTTCGTTTCCCACTAGTTCGTCGCCTTATTCAAAAACGTAGGCATTAATGATAAGACGTCGCCGCAATTCTTAAGCAGCGTATGCTAATTCGTTATTATCAGCGTTTATATTTATTTTTGCTTTTTTATAGTGGCCAAAGCAACCATCCACTACTCGCTATTTATACTTCTAAATTACTGTCGAAACCAATTACACCCCCATATACATTACTATTATATACGAAATTTATAAAATATACAATATTTTTTTATATTTTACTTGCATCTTATTTTTCTTTATGCTATTATAATGTGTGTAGCACTTAGGGGTATAGTGTCAATGGTTAGCACGATGGTCTCCAAAACCACAAGTCTGAGTTCGAATCTTAGTACCCCTGCCAAATAAAGATTAGAACTTTAAGGTTCTAATCTTTTAATTTTATCCAAGCAGAAATTTATTTTTAGATATATTTGGATAAACAATCATTCTAATAAAAGAGGTATTTATATGGAAAAATTAATTAGTTTAATAAAGAAAATTTGTACTAAAGAAGTAATATTTTATGGAATATTTGGTATTCTTACAACTGTAATTAATATTGGTGTATTTTATTTATTATCAAAATTTATGCATGTTGAAGAAAATCTTTCGAATAATATTGCTATTGTTGTAGCTGTTCTGTTTGCATATTTTACTAATAGAAAATTGGTATTTAATTCAACTGCATCTAACTTTAAAGAAAAGCTAATTGAATTTGGCAAATTTATTTTAGGAAGATTATTCACTATGATTATAGAGTCTGTTCGGATTCTTCTTACTATTTAATATTTTACATATTCAAGAATTAATAAGTAAAACATCTATAACTATTATAGTTATTATATTAAACTTTTTTATTAGTAAATTTTTTGCTTTTAAAAAATGAATGCAAAAATAAGTTATATAAATTCTAATTTATTTTTAAACTTATATTTTATTTATATTATAAAGTAATTTAATATTTCGGGGGCTACTAGAAAATTTAAGGAGGTAATCTTATGTCTAGTAGTTTTTTTAAACGCTTTTATTTTATAATTATTTCAATTTTTATTATTACACTCTCAATTAATTTCTTTTTTATTCCAACGATTTCAGGTAATATAGAACAAAGTAATTTTAATTCTATATCTTATGATTCGGCTTCTACTAACACAATCCACAGTATAGAGATTACTACTACTGGATTTACATGGCCTGTTCCACGGTTATAGAACTATTTCTTCCCCTTTTGGAAGAAGAAGTTCTCCAACTAAAGGAGCTTCCTCTTATCATAGTGGAATTGACATTCCAGCACCACCTGGTACTAATATATTTTCTGCTCAATCTGGTACAGTTATACTTGCCAAATTTAATGGTTCTGGTGGATGTACTGTTATTGTATCATCTGGATCTTATCAATTCATTTATTGTCATGTATCTCCTAGCTTTTTAGTTTATCAAAATCAATATGTAAAAAAAGGAGAGTTAATTGCCCAAGTTGGACCTAAAAATGTATATGACTTTTCTAATAATCCATATAAAGATTCAAATGGAAATCCTACAAATGGTGCTACGACTGGACCACATTTACATTTTGCAATAAAAAAAGACGGCACAGCCGTCAATCCATTAAACTATTTTTAAGTTTTACATATCTTCATCATCGTCATCTTTATCTAATTCAAAATCTTCTTCTAAATCATCTTCCTCTTCAATACCTAAGCAACCTGAGCAAGACGAACAGCTACCTGTACAACATTCTTCTTCGTTCCAATCTAATTCTATTGTATTATGACACTCTGGACATTCAATTTCTTGATTTACATCTGTTTCAACATTTGATGTAAATACATTATTACAATAAGGACAAACTATTTCAAATTCATAATCATCTTCATTATAATCATCATAAATATCATTTTTCATATCTTCTACTATATTTTGTACTTTATTTAATTTTTGTTCTAATTTACTTTGGTTTTCTTCTAAAGCTTTTATTTTGGATTCAGAATACTTAGACATATTGTCAAACATACTCATAAACATTGTAGATATTTCATTTATTTTTTCTTTAATAAAATTTAATTCTTCTTCATTTTGTATGTTTTTTTCAATTTCTTCTATGATTTTATCATATTTTTTTATAAATTCAGACATGTAAAGACATCCTTTCTATTATACTCTTTCCATATATTCGCCAGTTCTAGTATCTATTTTTATAGTATCACCTATATTAACAAATAATGGAACATTTATTGTATATCCGTTTTCTAATGTTGCTGGTTTACCAGATGTAGTTGTTGTATTTCCGGCAAATCCTGGTTCTGTATATGTAACTTGTAATTCAACAAACATTGGAGGTTCTACTGCAAAAACATTTCCTTTAAAAGATAATATTTTTACATTCATATTTTCTTTTATGTATTTTAAAGCGTCTCCTAATTGTTCTTTATTTAAAGGCATTTGTTCATAAGTTTCATTATCCATAAAGTAGTATAGTTCTTCATCATTGTATAAATATTGCATTTCTCTTTTTTCTATTTCTGCTCCTGGATATTTTTCAGATGGGTTAAATGTTTTTTCTAAAACTGCTCCTGATATTACATTTTTTAATTTTGTTCTAACAAAAGCTGCTCCCTTTCCTGGTTTTACATGTTGAAATTCTACTACCTTATATACATTTCCATCCATTTCAAATGTTGTTCCATTTCTAAAATCTCCTGCCATATATACTTCTGCCATTATTATTTCCCCTTTCAAAAAAATTATTTATATTTCTCATATTTTTATATAATACACTATTTTTACTTAAAAATCAATAGTTTCTAAACACATTTACACTCTATCTACTACAATATAATCTCTATTCGATTTAGTCAGAGTTTCATATCCATATTTAGTAATTAATACTGTATCTTCGATTCTAACACCAAATCTATTTGGTATATATATACCAGGCTCATTTGTAATAACCATTTTTTCTTTTAAGTTCATATCAACTCTACTATTTATATATGGTATTTCATGAATATCTAATCCAACTCCATGTCCTAAACTATGAACTAAATCATATCCATTTAATTTAAAGTCATTTTCTACTATTTTAGAAAGTGTTCTTATATTAGCACCATCTTTTAAACATTTAGTTGTTTGTAACTGATTTTTTAACACTAAATTGTATACAGTTTTCACATATTCTGGAACATATCCAGCAAATATAGTTCTTGTCATATCAGAACAATATCCTTTATATTTACATCCAAAATCTATAGTGATTGGATCTCCTGCCTCTATTTTCTTATCTGTTGGTATTGCGTGTGGCATAGATGAATTTCTTCCAGAAGCTACAATAGAATCAAATGAAACTCCGATCTGCTCCATTTAATTTAAAAAATCTTTCTATCTCTAATGCTACTTCTTTTTCTGTCATTCCTATCTTTATAAACTCTTTTAAATGATCAAAACAATTATCTGTTATCTTACAAGCCATTTTAATATTATCTATTTCTTCTTCGTCTTTTATCATTCTTTGCTTTTCTATTATTCCTTCTGTTTCTTCAAAATTATTAATTTTATATTTATGAATATATTCTTTATACTCTGCATATGTCAAATAATTTTCTTCAAATCCCACATTTTCACAATAATTAAAGAAGTTTTCATAATCATCTCTTGATATATCTTTAAAATTGCAAACTATTATTTCATCATCTATAGTAACTGTACTATTAGCATGTTCTATATATCTTCCATCTGTTATAAATAGATTTTCTTTTCTTGTTATTAATAATACTCCTTCTGCATCTATATTAGTTAAATATTTAATATTAACAGGATTACTAATTATCATTCCTTGCATATCTAACACTCTTATTGTATCTCTCAACCATTTAATTTTTGTATTCATAAACTATCCCCTATACTTTATTTTTTTATTAGTGATATTGCATTTGCAACCACACCTAATAATATTTCAAAAGGAACAAATATAATTATAAAAGAAGCTAGTACAATGAATGGTCCAAACGGAATATATTCATCTGTTTTCTTTCTCTTTACTATCAATAATATTATACTAAATATAGAACCTACTAAAAATGCTATTATTGATATAGCAATTATACTTCTCCATCCAAAAAATAGCCCTAAAGCTCCTACTAATTTTACATCTCCAAATCCTATTGCTTCTTTTCCAGATATTAAGGATCCTACTAATGTAATAAATAAAAAGATACCTGTTCCTACAATCATTCCTAAGCAAGAATCTATTGCTATATTCAAATTTGAAACACCTTGAACAAAGCTAAATATTAGTCCAAGTTCAAATATTGTTAAGGTTAAACGATTAGGGATTATTTGTTTCTTATAATCTATTAATATTACTGTTATTAACATTGGTGCTAAAAGCATATATGTATATGTTTTTATATCTGATAAACCATAAATATAAAGTAAAGCTATAAATAAACCTGCATTTATAAACATTAATATATATTTAGGTGTTAATTTTTTTAAATAAATCTTAAAAAAATCTTTCGAAATTACTTTTTTATACTCACCAAGTCTTATCACACACCAATCAGTAAATTGTCCTATTATCATACCTATAAAACCAAATAGGACATAATACAGTATATGTATATCATTAATGTACATTTTTTAATTTCCTTTCTCTTCCTTTTCTACTTTTTTTAGATAGCTTTTTATAATAAAATTTTCTATTGGTCTTTTTATTTTTGTAATAAATATATCCTTTTCTTTAATTGGTTTTACTAATATAGAAAACATTTTACATCTATTGGCTCCTACTACATCAGTCATAATTTGATCTCCTACTGCTGCAATATTTTTAGAATCAAGTTCTAATTTTCTTCTTGCTTTATTAAATCCAAATTTTAAAGGTTTTTTTCCAAAATAAAAATATGGTACATCAATTTCGCTTGCTACTTTACTTACTTTATCTAATTTATTACTATTAGAAAGTATACAAAATTTAATTCCTTCTTGTTTTAAATTTTGTACCCATTCTTTAGTTCCTTTTGGAAAAACTCTATAATAATCTATTAATGTATTATCTACATCTAATATTATTCCTTTTATATTGTTTTCTCTTAAATATTCTATTTTTATATCTCTTACACTATCAAAATAACCGATTTGGATAAAAAAGCATATAATCCTCCTACTCTTCCTAGATTATATTACCAATATGTTCATTTTTTGTCAAGGTTTTATAATATGCCTCATATAAATTACTATAATATCCACCTTTATTCATTAACTCTTGGTGATTTCCCTGTTCTATTATGCTTCCATTATCTAAAACTATAATTTTATCAACATTTACTATTGTTGATAATCTATGTGCTATAAATATTGATGTCTTATTTTTAGAAATTTCATCTACAGATTTTTGAATATTTTTTTCTGTTTCTGTATCAATATTTGCTGTTGCTTCATCTAATATAAATATTGAAGGGTTATGTGCAAATATTCTTGTAAATGCTATTAATTGTTTTTCTCCAGATGAGAATGAATTCCCTCTTTCTTTTGCAATTTCATTTAATCCATTTGGAAGTGAATTTACAAGCTCTCTTGCTGATGATAAATCAATTGCTTCTTCAATTTCCTTATCTTCAATTTCAGAATACAATTTTATATTATCTTTCATTGTTCTTGCATAAATAAATGGATCTTGCAAAATTGTTCCTATACTCTTTCTTAAAGACTTTATATTTATATCTTTTAGATTTATTCCATCTATTAAAATTTCACCTTTTTGTATCTCATAAAAACGATTTATTAAATTTGTAATTGTGGTTTTTCCAGAACCTGTTTTGCCAACTAATGCAATACTTTCACCTGGATTAATTACAAAATTAACATCTTTTAAAATCCAATTTTCTTTTTCATATGCAAACCATACATGTTTAAATTCTATTTTTCCTTTTATTTGTTCTAATATCTTACCATCTTCCATATTTTCTATGTATTCTTCATGTTCTAAAAGATCATATATTTTATCTATTGAAGTTACTGCTTCTTGAACTAATTCTATATTTTCTATAATTCTATTTATTGGCTCAAAGATTTGCTTAATATATGTAATAAACATGTATATAATTCCTATATCTAAAGAAATTCCTAAAATTTTATTTACTAAAACTATAATAACTATAGATATTCCTAGATTTTCTATTATAAGCATTATTGCTGGTAGCATAGATTCTAGTATTCTTGCTGGTTTTATTGCAGTAATAAATTCTTCATTCAGGTTTTTACATTCTTTTTGCTTTTCATATTGTCTATTAAAAATCTTTATAAGTTTTATTCCATAAATAGATTCTGCAAAGAATGTATTTAATCTTGTTCTTACAGTCTTACTATAAGAATATATTTTGTTTAGCATTTTTGTCATGATATATGATACTATAATTATTAATGGTATAATTATTAGACTAACTAGGCTAAGTTTGTAACTAATATATATCATCATAACTACTAACACTATTATTAATACAACATCTTTTATGAAAGTAGTTATTACTTCTTTAAATAAAGCAGATATATCTTCAACATCACTTGTTAAACGTACAAATAACTTTCCTGATGGTGTTTTATCATGAAAACTTATATTACTATATTCTATATATTTGTAAATTTTATTTCTTAACTCATATACTACATCTTCTCCCATTCTACTTGTTAGAATTTTCACTATTAATTCTGCAATATTACCTAATATTACAATTACTAAATATATAGTACCAATGAGTGTAACAGTAATTGCTCCCTTTTGATAAATGCCTAAACTTAAGTAATCATCTATTACTATTTTTACTAAATATGGCTTTATAATTTCTCCTATATCAATTATTATTGCAATTATAGATAAAATAATAATTAATTTAGCATATGGTCTTATCATCCTTTTTATTCTTTGTATTGTAGTTTCTTTTTTCATTTCTTCACCCCTTTTTCCCAAAGTTTATGCTAAAATAGAGTCTTCTGGTTTACTAATTTGGTCTTTATAAAATTTGTAATACTTATTTTTATTATTTATTAATTCCTCATGCTTTCCTCTTTCTACAATCTTACCTTGTTCTAATACTATTATTTCATCACATTCTTTTATATCTGATATTCTATTTGAAATAATGATACAAGATTTATCTTTTGTTAATTTTTTTATATTTTTTAATAAACTTGCTTGTGTTCTATTATCTAAAGCTGAAAAAGTATCGTCAAAAATTAATATATTGCTTTTCTTTAAAAAGGCTCTTGAAATTACTACCCTTTGTTTTTGTCCACCTGATAGATCTATTCCTTTTTCTCCAATTATTGTATTTATATTTTCTGGCATTTGCAAAATGTCATCATATATCATTGCACTTTTTGTACTATTTTCTATTTCTTCATCTTTATATTCTTCTCTAAATAAACTGATATTTTCTTTTAATGAAGTAGAAAAAAGAAAATTTTCTTGAGTAATATAACAAATATTCTCCCTTAAACTCTTAGTGTCTATATCATTTATATCTTTACCATCTATATAAATTTTATTTTCTTTTACTCTATATAATTTTAATAATAAGTTTGCAAGAGTAGTTTTACCACTTCCGAGTACTCCAATAATTCCTAAATTTTTACCAGGTTTTATTTCTAAATTTATATCTTTTAAAACTTCTTTTTTAGTTCCTGGATAAATATATGTTAAATTATCAATTTTAATATGACCTTGTAACTCATTATCAACCTTTTTTTCATTAATCTGAACATCTTCTTCCTTTAAAGAAAAAACGTCATTTAATCTATTATACGATACTACTGCTCTTTTGTATTTATTAACAATCCAAGGAATTGCATTCATAGGTGTTACAAGTAATGCAATATATCCATTAAATGCTACTAAATCTCCTACTGTTATTTTATTTTGTAAGACTAGGTTTGAACCATAAAGTATAGAAATCGCATAACATATTCCTACACAACTTTGAATTGTTGTATGTAATAAACTTGAATAAACTTCTAATTTATTATTACTGTCTTTAACCTTTTTATTTTTTACTATAAATTCTTTAGTTTGTTTTTCTTCTCCAACATATGCTTTTGTAGTTCTTATACTATCTGTGCTTTCTTGTACATATTCTGATAAATCTGTAAAATCCTTTTGTGCCTGTTTATAATTTTTTTCTACATAGCTTTTTAATATAACTACAATAATTGTTGTAATTACAATTGGTATGAGTATTGCAAGTGTTAAATTTATATTAACATCTGTACTCATAGTACCAATAACAATTATTCCTGTCATTACAATTCTTGTTATAGTAGAAATAACTCTTGATACAAATGCTCTCATTGTCTTTATATCACTTACAAAATATGACATAATTTGACCATTTTTTATATCTTTTAATTCTTCTAAATGTATCTTCATAAGTTTTTCAAATAATTTATTTCTTAGGGTAGTAACAAATGTATTAGACATTGATATTTCTAAGTATTTCCATAATGTTCTAACAATTAAAATTCCTATACAAATAGCCAATATTATCCCTGTTTTTTGTAATATGACGTTTTTAAATTCATCCATGTTATACATTAAATCTATTATTTCACCAATTATTTTAGCAGGATATGTAGTTAATAGTATATTAATTATTATAAAAATGATTTCGAATAAAATTATACATTTGCTTCTTTTTAATACTTCTAATATTATCTTTTTCAAATATTATTACCTCCCCTATTATTGTTTTTGGAAAAAAATACATAGACATTGTTTTTAATGTCTATGTATATTGTATTTTCATATATATTTTAATGCATTTGTAATATTATGTCAATAATATTACATTGCAAAACTACAAATATTTTTAGTAACTATTACCACTTAGCATTAATATATAAAACACATATAAAGTTAGTCAGTATCTTGTGTATTTTATTTCTCTATTTACAAAATCTATGTTTCCCTATTGTAACTGTTTGTGGTCTTGACCAAATCCATTTATTAGTAGCTGTATTGGGATTAAAATAATATATTGCACCATATGATGGGTCCCATCCATTTAATGCATCTTGTGCAGCTTTTTTAGCTGTACTATTTGGAGTCAAATTAATCTGTCCATCATCTACAACATTAAATGCTCCAGATTGATAAATTACACCTGCTATAGTATTTGGAAAAGAACTGCTTTTTACTCTATTTAAAACAACAGCTCCGAACAGCTACTTGACCAGTATAAGGTTCTCCTCTTGCTTCTCCATATATTAATCTGCTTAATAAATTTACATCATTTGTATTACTTGCACTACTTCCCCCTCCAGATGTTCCTCCAGAAGATGATGTATAAATTCCCATAGCTTCAAGAGTATTTTTTCCAGCAATTCCATCTACTGTTAATCCATTTTTTGATTGAAACCATTTAACTGCAGCCAAAGTCCCGCTCCCATATATTCCATCTACATTACCATTATAATATCCCCATCTTTTTAGTTTAGTTTGTATTTGTCTTACTTCATCACCTCTAGAGCCATATTTAGATAAAGCAAATATTTCATTATTTCTGAAAAATACATTATAGCTAATAAAAAGTGAAAAAACAATTGTTAGAATTAATACCATTTTTATTTTACTTTTGTATTGCATATTTATTTTATTTTTTCTTTTCATAAAAAATCCACCTCATTTAAGACTATTTTTTCCTAAATAAGGTGAATTTATACTAATTATTTATAGTTTATTGTTAAATTTTAGTCATTACTTAATTAATACTGTAAATTTAATTTTTGTACTTTTATAAATTTTTAGTTTAACATATTCATTTAACTTTATATAAAAACTAAATAAATCTTTATTAAATTAAAAATGTTAAATTTAGTTTTTAGAAAATTCCTGATATTTGTCCTTTTTCATTAATCATCATATTTTCTGCAGCTGGAATTTTAGGAAGTCCTGGCATAGTTAGAATATTACCTGCCATAACCACAATAAACTCTGCTCCTGCTCTTAATACTAATTCCTTTATATTTATTGAAAAAGGCTCTTTACATTCTAAATTTTTTGGGTCATCTGAAAAAGAATATTGTGTTTTTGCAATACATATTGGTAAATTATTATATCCTAGCCTATCAATCATTTCCATATCTTTGATTGCTTTTTCAGAAAATTCTATACTTTGTGCTCCATAAATATTTTGGCATACTTTTTCAATTTTAGCTTTAATACTGTTATCTAATTCATACGCATATTTAAAATTACTTTGTTTATTACTTAAATCTACCACCTTGTTTGCTAGGTCTATTGCACCATCAGATCCTTTTCCCCATGATTCAACTAAGCTCATTTCTATATTTTCTTTACTTAAAATTTCTTGCATATAATTAATTTCTTTTTCAGTATCGTGATTATACCTATTAATAGCAACTATTGTCTGTATACCAAACTTATTCTTTAAGTTATCTATATGTTTTAGTAGATTATGCATTCCTCTTTTTAAGCTTTCCATATCCTCTTTTTCTATATCTTCTTTCGGCATTCCACCATGATATTTTAATGCTTTGATTGTAGCTACACAAACTATTACATCTGGCACTTTTTCTAATTTTCTACATTTTATATCTAGAAATTTCTCTGCTCCTAAATCTGCACCAAAACCTGCTTCTGTAACTACATAATCTGAAAGTTTTAAAGATAATTTAGTAGCTGCAATACTATTACATCCATGTGCAATGTTTGCAAAAGGTCCTCCATGAATTATCGCTGGTGTATGTTCTAGAGTTTGCACTAAATTTGGATTAAAAGCATCTTTTAAAAGAATAGTTAAAGCTTCTTCTGCTTTTAGCATTTTTACTGTAATAGGTTCATTTTCACTATTGTAACCAATTATAATATTACTAATTCTTCTTTTTAAATCTGATAAATCTTCTGCTAAACAAAAAATTGCCATTATTTCAGATGCAACTGAAATATCAAATCCATCAGTTCTTGGTACTATCTTCTTTTCTTTAGATAAACCTGTATCTACAACTCTTAATTGTCTATCATTTAAATCTACACATCTTTTCCAGCTAACAGTTTTTATATCCAATTCGTTTCCATGATATATATGATTATCTATCATGGCTGATAATAAGTTATTTGCTGAAGTTATAGCATGAATATCACCATTAAAATGTAGATTTATATCTTCCATAGGAGCTACTTGTGCATATCCTCCTCCTGTAGCGCCTCCCTTTATTCCAAAAACTGGTCCTAAAGATGGCTCTCTTAATGTAACAACTGCCTTTTTTCCTATTCTACTAATAGCATCTGCTAGGCCTATAGAAATTGTTGTTTTACCTTCTCCTAATGGTGTTGGGTTAATTGCTGTAACTAAAATTAGCTTTCCATCTTTCCTATTTTTATTTTTTTCATATACTTCTTGTGGAATCTTAGCTTTATATCTACCATAACATTCTATTTCATCTTCATTAATGCCTAAGTTTTTAGCAATTTCATTTATTTTTTTTAATTTAGTTTTTCTTGCTATTTCAACATCTTCCATAATATTTAATATTCCTTTCTTTGCCTTTGTTTGATGCTAATTTTCTTCGAAAGTCACGCTTCTTCAAACTCAAACTCCCTAAACTATCATACCTACAACAACACCTATCATAGCACCTACTAATACTTGTATAGGAGTATGTCCTAATACTTCTACCAATTTTTCTGAAACTTCTACTCCTGTAAGTCCAGGTGTTTCTACAATCTTATTTAATATTTTTGCTTGCTTTCCAGCAGCTCTTCTAATTCCTGCTGCATCATACATAACAACAAAAGCAAAAATTAAAGAAACAGCAAAAACAGCACTATCTATTCCATATGCTTTCCCTATCATTGTAGCTAAGCTTGTTACAACAGCAGAATGAGAACTTGGCATTCCGCCCTGCTCCCAATATTCTTTTAAAATTAAATTTTTTAGTTGTAACTAGATCATAAAATACTTTAAATAATTGTATAAAAAACCATATAAAAAATGGTACAATAATATATTTATATTGCATAAAAAAATTCATTTGTTTATCCCCTTTAAACTTTTTAAGTCTTTAGATAATATTTTATACTTCTTCTGATGTAAAATTTTCTTCTTTTAAATCTTCTCCATCTTGAATTAATATAGATATTCTCTTTTCTGCACTTTCTAATATTTCATTACATTTTTTAGAAAGCTTAATTCCTTTTTCAAATTGTTTAACAGATTCGTCTAAATTTAAATCGCCTTTTTCTAAACTTTTAGCAATTAATTCTAACTCTTCCATTGCACTTTCAAAACTTATATTTTCTTCTTCCATATTCTTTAAACTTAGCTTATGTCTTTATTCTTTAAATATTTTAAACATAAGCTAAAACCTCCTTTATTGTTGTATATTAAATTTTCCTGTAACCACATCTACCAAATACCATGCAAGTGTTGCTGTTGTAGAAGAATCATTAACAGTAACTATGTACTTACCAGATGCATCAATTCCCATTGTTACAAAATACACACTTTCAGTTGTTCCCCAATCGCTTTTTACTATATTTATTGCTTTTTCTTCATTACTTGCTCCATCATTTTGTAAAACTTCTGTAGTTTCATTTGTAACAACATTTTGTGTGGTATTATTATTCTTCTCTATATCATTTTCTACTTGTTTGTTTACTACTTCATTTTCAGTAGTATTATTTTGAGTTTCATTTACTACATTATTTTCTGTTTCATTAACTTCTATTTTCATATTTTGATTAGTCTCATTTATAGAGTTTTGTGTTTCATTTACATTTTCATTCTTATTTACAATATTACTCCCAAATATTGCTATTACTGCAATGACAATTATAACTAATAATATTAATAGAATTGTTTTTATATTTTTATTCATCTTAAGTTTCCTCCATTATAAAATTTTAGCATTTGCTTTTCCATCAGAAAACCTAATACTTATCTCATCACCTTGTTTTAAATCTTTAGATGACTTAATAACATTTGTTCCAGATTGGACTATAGAATAACCTCTTGCAAGAGTTTTAAGTGGACTTAATGCATCTAATTTAGAAATAAGTTCCATTTGTCTTGATTTTTCTGATTTTAATTTATTCATCATATATTCTCTAATGTTTCTAACCCCAATATCTATAAGCATATATTTTTCATTAATATTTTGCATTGGTTCTTTAAAAACTCTTAATGACATACATTTTTCGTATCTTAATTTCATTATTTCTATTTTCTTTTTTAAAGCTTGTTTATATCTAAAACTATAATCTATAAGTTTCTTTTCTAATTCTCCGTGTATCTGCAACAGATAATTCTGCTGCTGCAGATGGTGTAGGCGCTCTTAAATCTGCTACAAAATCTGATATTGTAAAATCAGTTTCATGTCCTACTCCAGAAATAATTGGAATCTCTGAATTATATATCGCTCTTGCAACTATTTCTTCATTAAATGGCCATAAATCTTCTAAAGAACCTCCGTCCTCTAGCAATTATTATTACATCTGCTAATTTTTTTTCATTAAAAATTTCAATACCTTTTGCAATTTTCTCTGCTGCACCTTGCCCTTGAACTGGAACAGGTAATAGTTTTAAATATACATTTGGATTTCTTCTTGTTGAAACATTTATGATATCTCTAATAACAGAACCAGTATTGGATGTTAAAATACCTATACATTTGGGCATTAATGGAATCTTTTTTTTATGTACTTTATCAAATAGACCCTGTTTTTCTAACTTTTCTTTTAATTCTTCATATGCTTTATATAAATCACCAATTCCATCTTGCTGCATTGCTTTTGCATATATTTGATACACACCATCTCTTTCAAAAACAGAAACTGTTCCTAAAATCATTACTTTTGCTCCATCTTTAGGAACAAAATTTAAGTTTGCTGTATATGATTTAAACATAATACATTTTATTAAAGATTTCTCATCTTTTAATGTAAAATACATATGTCCTGTATAATGATGTTTAAAATTAGAAATTTCACCTTTGATTAGAACATTATTTAAATATTCATCATCATCTATTTTATTTTTTATATATTGATTTAAATCTGATACTGTAATTGGATTATATTGCATTTTTATATTTTCTCCTTTTGCAATTTATCTACATGTTATTTTGTTTTATGATACTTGCAAGCACTCCATTAATAAACATTGGAGATGTATCATCTCCATATCTTTTTGCAAGTTCAACAACTTCATTTATAACTATTTTATAAGGTAAATTTTTATATAACATTTCACATATTGCAAGTTTTAGTAAAGTGATATTTATCTTTGATATTCTTTTTATATCCCAACCAGATTTTAAATTTTTAGAAATTAATTCTTCAATCTCTTGCTTATGACTTTTTACTTGCGTTATGATTTCTTTCATATATTCTTTAGTATTTTTATCTTCTATTTCATTAGTTTCACAAAATAATTCAAATTGTTCTAGATCAGATTCTTTTTGAATTTCTAAGCTATATAACAATTTAAATACTAGCTCTCTTGAAGCAGACTTATTCATATATATATTTACCTCTCTATTTAATTTATTCTTTTATTATATTATTTATTGACTCTATGTTTTTTATTTTTACATTTATTTCTTTTATCTCTAAATCTGATGTTTTCTTCACTACTTGCTTTATTTTTGTTTGCATATTTTCTGTTAATTCTCTAATTATAACATTTTCTCTAACTAACAAACTAATATTTATAATTATATTATTTTCTTTATTAAATCTTACTTTGACAGTAAATTCCTGTATACTATCAAATCCTTTTATTGTATTATTAACAAGATTTTCTATAGAAGATTTTGTTATCACAAGTTTGCCTTCTTCATTTTTTAATAATATATTATCTTTATAAAAATCACTTTTTTTAGTTCCAAAAAATATACATTTTAAAGATAATAATATAAAAATTACTGATATAATAAGTATAGTTGTCCCAATATAACGATATGTTATCATTGATTGTAGTATATTTGTAATACTATCAATTTGTAACCAATTAAATATTAGTAATAAGCAAACAACCGATATTATTAATATTATAATAGAATATATAATTAAAGCTATTTTTTCTATAATTTTCATATTCAACCTCATTATATTTTTAAAATTTGATTGTAATCATCATATTTTACAAGGCTATTTAAAAAGCTGCTTCTTATGAAATTATATGCTTGTCCTCATATTATTTCATACTATTTTATTAATTTAACTTTTTAAATAGCCTCTTTACTTATTGCTTATATTAATACTATTTTTGTATTTCTTCTTTTTTATCTGGTACTGCATTATTTGTATTAACACCTTGAACGTGAACATTAACTTCTACTACATTAAGTCCTGTCATTGTTTCTACAGCTTTTTTTACTTTATTTTGTATTTCAAAAGCAACATCTGGAATTCTTGTACCATATTCAACGATAATATTAACATCTATTTTAGTTGTTTTTTCATTAATCTCTACTTTTATTCCTTTTGCTAAATTTTTCTTTCCACTTAGTACTTCAGAAATTCCTCCAGCAAATCCTCCAGACATTTCATATACACCTTGTACCTCTGATACTGCTACTCCAGCAATTACAGCTACAACATCATCAGCTATTTTTATATTACTATTTTCTAAAGCTATCTCTTCTCCAACATTTTTTACTTCTTCATTTTCCATAACATAAAACCTCCTACTTCTTTTTTATTTTCATATTATTTAACATATTATAAGTATACCAATTTTTCTAAAATTTTACAACTATATTTAAAAAATTTAAATAAAAATGTTCGCTTACTTGCTAAAAGGTGCCAAAAGGGACGGAGCATATTGACAATTTTAGAAAAATTGTCAATATGCTCCGTCCCTTTTGGCACCTTTTGGCATCTTTTGGCAAGTTTTTATTCATGACCATGTTTTCTGCCACTTAATATATATCTATACACAATATTATCATATATAATAGTAAATTCTCCTTCTTCTCCTTCTACTGTTTCATAGAATAATATTGGCATCCTTATTTCTTCTTCTATATCTAATAACTGATCAAAGTTCTTAACATCAATAACTTTCATTCCTTCTGTTTCTGTTGGAGTTACAATTTCAGCAACAATATCTCCATAATTCTTTAATATTCTATTTAGTGCTATTTCGTAATCAGTTCTTCTGTCTGCAGAAATTATTTTTCTAATTATATTTAATATTCCTATTATAGAAATTGCAAATAATATTATTCCAACTGTTAGTAATATTATATTAGATTTTCCTCCTATTTTACTTTCATCGAAAATCTGCCCTTTATTCACTGGTTCATAATCTTGTGATATATTAAAT
Source organism: uncultured Clostridium sp. (assembly GCA_900557195.1). Classification (GTDB taxonomy): domain Bacteria; phylum Bacillota; class Clostridia; order TANB77; family CAG-508; genus CAG-492. The sequence continues at coordinate 11,432 of USRT01000004.1, read as the reverse complement.
ACTTGTCCATTTAAATCCATTTTTAAATTAACAACTGAATTATCTTTTTCTGTCTTGTTACTTCCACTTACACCAATCTCTGAATCAACAACCAATTTAACATCCAAATATGATTTTATTGGTAATCCAAATTGTTCTTTAAAATTCCTTATTTCTGCATTATATTTATTAAAGTCAATTTTAACATTTTCATTTATATTAATTTGATTTGTATCTGTTGTAATTTGCTTAGGTTCTAACAATGTATATTCTTTTGACCATAATTTAGTTCCTTGTGATGAGCCAGTCACATAGTATTCTACATTTATTACAGCTACAATTTTATATGTACACTTTGATGTGGCCTTCTGTGATACATTATAATTATATTTAAAATTAGCATCAACATATTCTACTAAATCTGTTATATATGTTGCATTCATTCCCATATATTCTTGATCTATAAAACTATTTTTCTTTAAATATACTTTATAATCTGTATTTCTATTAATATTATATGCATATAGCATTTTCATATCTTCTTTAGGCGTAGTAAATGATTTTACAATACAAATAAAAGAAATGAATAATGTAACAAAAAATATACATATAAACTTTAAATTGTTTCTTACATTATTATTTTTATCCATTTAAACACCTACCTTTTCTTATGTTTGAATTATAGATTTTTTCTTAAACAAAAATTCACTAAACCATACTGAAGGATAACCTACATATGGTATTTTAAATTTTACAATTCCTATTATCTGATTTTGTTCGACTTTTTTTATATCTGGTGAATTATTATTATCACCTTGTGTTGTAAAAATCAAACTTCCTTTTTCTTCTTCTATATTAATTATTCTATGAATAACAACACTTTGTTCTAATTGGTATTCTAAAATATCTCCTACTTTTATATTTTGAATATCTCTTTCATTTATTTTTTTAGTAATTACTACATATCCTCTTGTAAATTCTGGCACCATACTATTTGACATTACTGCAACTGGTCTATATGGAAGTAATCCTGCTACAAATACTACAAATAGTATTACTATCATAATTGTAATTACCGAGTTTTTTGGATTTATTTTTTTCTTTTGCCATCTTGTTAACCTATTTACTTTTATTGTATGTTCATAATTTATAAAAACAAATAATATAAGTGATACCAAAACTTCTAACATTGATGAGAAAAACCAATCTACATTTGGAAATATAGGTAATAATACTGTTGCTAAAGCTATTGGCACTCTATATGCATATATTAATAGCTCTCCACCAGTTTTAGCTAAATAAGTACAGATAGTAGACATAGCTATTCCGAGGAACTAATTTAGCAGCAATAAATTTAAATATTGTTTCTCCATTTTCGAAATTTGCTAAAAAATTGCTATAGTCTAAATTAATTATAATAAATATAATTGTAATAACAATATAATTTTTAATATTATTAGAATTATTTACTAATTTGTTTCTTACATATTCTTGTAAAATTAATGTTCCTACTATAAAAATGATATTTTTTATTATTGTTCCTAATGTTCTAGAATATGGACTAGTTTGATATCCAAAAATCAATCCTAATGAAAAGTAAATAATATAATATAATATGATAATTATTAAAGTTGTTTTTATTTTATCAGATTTTCCTTTAAATCTAGAATGTTCGTTTTCTACCGGAACAGATAAAATAAATAAAACTATCCATACCATTAAATTTATTATTCTTGTATATTCCCCGAAAGTAGTTTGGTACTATAAAAATAGTTAATATAGAAGAACCTATTAATATAATAGATATTATAATTAAATAAACAATAATATTTATATTTCCTTTACTCATAATTTCTCCTATAATACTTAATTTTTATTCTATATTATTTTGATTTACTAAATTGGTAGAATCTTGCTCTACTATATCTTCAATACTATCTTCTTGTACTACATTTTCAACTACATCATTTGTCAAATCATCATTTTGTACATTATTTATCACATTATCAGTTTCTTCTACTACATTTGTATTAACTACATCTTCTGTTACATTTGTTTCTAACTCTTGATTTTCTGGCGTTAGTTCTACTGTCTCTGTTAATTCAGATGTAATAAGTTTATTATTTAATATAACATTTTTTAAACTTATATTATCAATACTTGTGTCAAAAGCAAATTGAATTTGTATATCTTTTTTAGCACCTTTTTCCCATGGTGCCATCCAATTTGTACTTCCATCTTCATTTATTTTATTCATCTTAATTGTTACTTTATTTTCTGCAAATGTATATATACATCCATATATATATGAATTATTATGAACTATGACATCTGTTGTTCCTTTAGGTACTTCAAAGCAAAATTCCCACTCATCGTAGTCATTATCATTATTAGTAACAGTTATAATCACTATTCCACCTTGTCCCCAATTATTTATTGTTTTTAAACTAGCAACACTAAATCCTGGCTCAACAGGTTTACTTGGATCATCTGCTATTAATGTTGCTTTACCTTGTATTTCTATTTTAGTATTTAATAATGCATATCCTGTTCCAACTAAAATAAAGATTATAACAAATATAAAAATAGAACTATTTCTTAATACCATATATTCTCTAGTATTTCTTGAACGTCTTTTTCCTCTCATACCTAACCTCCTAAAAATAAAAGTTCCATTTTCGTTTTTAGTATATCTTTATATAAAATAGTGGTTTTATTTATATTGGTGAGAATATTAAAATTGTTTTACAATAATAGTTTCATAAAGCAATCACATTTATTGTATAACACATACAAAATAGCCAAGTTGTTATACTTAGCTAATTTGTTTATACATATTTATATTAATCAGCTTGTACATAATTTAATGTAATTGTTGCTGTTTTAGTTTTATTTTCTGGTATCTGTGTTGCACTTGAATCCCATGTTACCGTAACTATATAATCTTTTGTATTACCTGCTGCTAATGTATCATTTGCCTTAGCATCTATATTATATGTAATTCCTGTAGGTTCTGCTGAATTTGCAGTTTCTATACCTGTTACTTCCTCTAATTTAGCTGCAATTGTCCCACTATTTTCTACTGTAACTGTATAACTTGCTGTAGCACCTGGATACGCTAAATTTACATCAAAAGTTGCAGATGTTGCTGTAAATGTTGGTAATGTTTTATCATTTGCACCTGTAGTAGAATTACTTGCTGATGCTGTTATTCCTTTAATATGTACATCCCACTCAGTTGTAATATTTGCTGTTCCATTTATAACTAATTGTTGAGATAATGCTGCATATCCTATTGCCATTCCTATAACAGCAATTAACAATATGACTAATAATAGATTTTTGTTTTTTGTTTTCATAAAAAAACCTCCCATATATTCATATATTACACATATAATATCATATTATCAAAAAAAAACAATTATGAAATAGCAAATATAACATAATTGTAATTTTTTTGTAACATTACTGTAACACAGTACCTATTTCGATTTTATTTCCTCTTAAAAAGTCTCCTATCGTCATTTTTTTTGCATTTTCTCCCTGTATTTCTATTACTTTTATATAGCCTTCTTTTGCTCTTATAATTAATCCCTTTTTAGCATCTGATAATATTACTGTACCATATGTAATATTACTTAATCTATAAATATATCCTTTTAGTTCTGAAAAATCTTCTAATAATTCTTTTTCTGTTATCACTTGTACCTTCCAAAATTTTAGCTTTTTATCATCTAAATATGTGTATGCACCCATTATTGGATTTAATCCTCTAACAAGATTTTTTATTTGTATTGCAGTTTTATTTTCCCAATCAATTTTAGCAATTTCTTTTTTTAACATTGGAGCTACTGAAAAATCTTCTCCTTGCTTTTGTCTTTCAATAGAACCATCTTCTATTTGTTTTAAAGTATCTATTAATAGATTTCCTCCTAAAACAGATAATCTATCCCATAGTTCTCCTGTTGTTTCATCTTCATCTATATTAACTTCCTGTTTCAAAAGCATATCTCCTGTATCCATACCTTCATCCATATACATTGTTGTAATACCTGTTACTTCTTCTCCATTTATTACTGCCCATTGTATTGGTGCTGCTCCCCTATATTTTGGTAAAAGTGATGCATGAACATTTATACAACCATATTTAGGAATCTCTAGTATTTCTTTTGGTAAAATTTTTCCATATGCAACTACACATATAATATCTGGTTTTAAATTTTTTATTTCTTGCAAGAATTCTTCATTATTCCTTACCTTTAAAGGTTGGTATATTTTTAGTTTTTTCTCTATTGCATATTCTTTTACAGGTGAAAACATCATTTTCATTCCTCTACCTTTTGGTTTATCCTGATTAGTTACAACTCCTACTATATTATAATTTTGTTCATATAAACATTTTAGAGATTCTTTTGCAAAATCTGGAGTCCCCATAAACACAATATTTAGCATACTTTTTCTCCTTTACTATCATTCTTGTTTAATCACTTCTAATGTACCTGGTATTATTTTATCTACAAATAAAATTCCATTTAAGTGATCAATCTCATGTGATAAAGCTTGAGCTAAAAGTCCTTTGGCAGATATTTTTATTTGTTTTCCATTTTCATCTAAAGCTTTTACAGTAACTTCTTCTGGTCTAATAATTTTAGCAAATTTATTTGGAAAACTTAAACAGCCTTCTTCAACTTCTTTGCCACCCTTTTCTTTAATAATTTCAGGATTTACTAATTTTATTGGTCCTTTATCATCGTATAAATCAATTACTACCAATCTTTTTAATATCCCTATTTGTGGTCCTGCTAAACCTACACCATTATATTTATGCATAGTCTCAACCATATCATTTAAAATCTCTCGTATTTTATCATCTACTTTTTCAACTTCTCTTGATTTTTTTCTTAAAATTTCATCTCCATCTTCTCTTATATTTCTAATTGCCATCCATCTTACCTCCTTATTACAACATATTATTAGGATTAAGGTCTATAATCACCTTACAAGAATCCTTTTTTTTCATTTTACTAAATTCGTTTAATGCCTCATTTATTAGTACTATTATATCCTCTCCAAATTTACATTTAATTATTATTCTCCATCTATACTTATTCTTTATTTTCTCAATTGGTGATGGAACAGGTTTATATAATAATATTTTTACATTTTCTTTTAATATCTTTTGTTTTAAATAATCATATAACATATTAGATACTTTTTGAACCTCTAGTTCTTCTTCTCCTGTGATACCAATCATTATTATATCACAAAATGGTGGATATTTCAAACTTTTCCTTAACATAATTTCTGTATTATAAAACAACTTATAATCTTGTTTCTTTGAATATTCAATACTAAAGTTATCTGGATTATATGTTTGAATAATAACTCTTCCTTCTTGTTCCCTTCCAGCTCTTCCGAGCCACTTGTGTAAGTATTTGAAATGTTTTTTCGCTTGCTCTATAATCATCTAAATTCAAATTACTATCTGCTGCTATAACACCAACTAATGTAACATTAGGAAAATGATGTCCCTTTACAACCATCTGAGTTCCTATTAATATATCTAAATTATTATTTTTAAAAGTACTTAATATTTGCTCATGTGAATTTTTCTTAGTTACTGTATCTACGTCCATTCTTATTGTTGTTGCTTGTGGAAATAGTTTTTTTATTTCCATTTCTAATTTTTGAGTTCCTGTTCCAAAATATCTAATATTATTACTATTACATTCTGGGCACTTAGCCAAAGTCTTAGTTTCATATCCACAATAATGACATTTTAATTTATTTTCTTTATAATGATATGTTAATGTCACATTACAATTTTTACATTTAGCAGTATATCCACAATCTCTACACATTATAAATGTTGAAAATCCCCTTCTATTAAGAAATAATATAGTTTGTTTCTTTTCTTTTAAATTTTTCTCTATTTCTGTATATAATTTAGTACTTATCATACTTCTATTACCATTTGCGAGTTCTTGTCTTAAATCTACTATTTCTACTCCGTGGTAATTCAGAATTATTGGCTCTTTTAGTTAATTCAAGTAATACTATTTGATTATTTATAGCTTTATAATATGTATTAATATCTGGAGTAGCACTACCTAATAACAAAGGAACTCTATTTCTTTTTGCTAAGAACTTTGCTATTTCTTTTGCATTATATCTTGGTGTCATTTCGGATTTGTATGATGAATCATGTTCTTCATCTATAATTATTAATCCCAATTCTTTAACAGGTGCAAATATACAAGAGCGAGCACCTATTATAATTTTTGCTTTTCCAGTTTTTATTTTTTGCCACTGATCATACCTTTCTCCAACAGATAGTTTGCTATGTAAAACTGCAATTAAATCTTCTCCAAATCTTGCTATAAATCTATCTACAGTTTGAGGTGTTAATGATATTTCTGGAACAAGCATTATACTGCTTTTACCTTCATTTAGTACTTTCTCAATTAGTTGCAAATATACTTCTGTTTTTCCGTGAACCTGTTACACCAAACAGTAAAAATTCTGTATGAACATACATATCTATACTTTCACAAACTTCTTCATATGCTTTTTTTTGTTCATCTATTAAATTAAGATTTTGTGTAGTTTCTATCACTTTATGAATGAATGGATTTCTTTCAACATGTTTTTGGGTTATTTCTATATAACCATTTTTTTCCAATGTTTTTATTATACTTCTTGTTGTATCTGTAAATAATTCTAATTCTGTTATAGGGGTTTCACCATTATCTATCAAAAATCTCAAAATTCTAATTTGCTTATCAGATTTTATCTTTTTTAAAGATATATCTTCCTCAATCTCGTAATCTTCTTTTATTAAATTTACATAGCTTGATGTCTTTTCTTTTACTCTATTAGTAACTATTTTAGTTGTTGTCCCTGGTGGCAGCATTAATTTTATACAGTCTGAAATATTGCAAAAATATCTATTTGCCATCCATTTTGCAAGTTCTATTTCTTCTCCTCCTATATAGTCATTTTCTTCTACTTTTTCTATATCTTTTACTTTATATTCTGAACTTTCTTTAATACCAATAACAAATCCCTCTTCTAATTTTTTTATATTTCCAAATCTTACAAATACTCTTGAACCTATTTTTACTTTTTCCTGTAACTCATATGGTATATTATAATCAAAAATTCTATTTAGATTTTTTACATTACTATTTATTATTATTTCTGCAATCATAAATCTTCTCCTGTTTATATATCTGCTTCATATATTACTATATAACAAAAGAAATAGCAAGAATAAATGTTTCTTGCTATTTTTTTTGCCATTTAATATATTCTTCTTTTATTTTTTCAGCTGTTTCTTTTGGCGTTAAGTTTGTTGTATCTATAACCAAATCATAATTTGATAAATCTTCTTTTCTTACATGATATAAATTCCAATATCTTTCATTCTCTATTTTATATCTTCTCATTATATCTTCTTTTTGTTCTTCTATAGATCCTAAATTTTCTGTATTTTTTCTATTAGGATCATTAAACGCTCTTTTTGCTGCTTCATTTATGTCCACGGTTAAATATACTTTGAAAGATTCTGGAACCGCATAAAATCCAAGTCTTGCATCAATAATAAAGTTATCGTGTATTTTTGCATATTCTGATGCACTTTTCTCTATTTCAATGTCTATTTCTGGATGCTCTTTTACATATTCATTAAATGTTGTTACATCCATATTCATTTCTTTAGCAAGCTTCCTAAAATATTCTCCATTTCTATAGATTCCATAATTTAAATCTTCTGCTAATATTATAGAAGTTGTACCTTTTCCGACTGGCTAGTTCTCCACCTAATGATATTATATTTCTTTTCATTTTTTACCTCTTTTATAATATATAAATTTATTCATTTGATACTTCGATTTTTCCTTCTGCTATTTCATCTGCAGCTAAAGTAACTGGTGATTCATCATCTGCATCTGTTAAAACTTCGCTTCCTGTAGCTATTTGTCTTGCTCTTTTAGATGTTGCTATAACTAATCTAAAACGATTATCTACTTTTGTTAATAATTCTCCAACAGTTGGTTTTACCATCATTTTAAAATTCCTCCTTTTATTATATTTTTTCTTTAAAAATATAAATACAAATGCCCAAAATGATTGTAATTTTTTAACACATCTATAGGCAAATTTAATTTATTAAAAAGTAAAAATTGTTTATTCTTCTACTATGTCATCTTTATCAAGTCTTCCCGCAACAGTTTCTGGTTGAACTGCAGAAAGTATTACATGACCTGAATCCATAATGATAACTGCTCTTGTTCTTCTACCATATGTTGCATCTACTGCCATACCTCTATCTTTTGCATCTTGAACAATTCTTTTTATTGGTGCTGACTCTGGGCTAACAATAGAAATAATTCTATTTGCTGAAACAATATTTCCAAAACCAATATTAATTAATTGCATAACATACACATCCCTTCATATATTACTCAATATTTTGTATTTGCTCCCTTATATTTTCTAATTCTGTTTTAATATCAATTACTAAATTAGTTATTTCCAATTTTACAGATTTAGAACCTATTGTATTTGTCTCTCTGTTCATTTCTTGAATAATAAAATCCAATTTTTTTCCTATAGCTAAGTCTAATTCCATTAAATCTCTAAATTGCTTTATATGACTTTTTAGTCTTGTTAATTCTTCTTCAATGGAACATTTATCTGAATATATTACAGTTTCTTGTGCAATTCTTGTTTCATCTATTATGTCAGTATGTAATAAATCTTGTATTCTTTCTTTCAATTTTACTACATATTCCTCAATAAGTCCAGTAGAAAACTCAAAAATGTTAGTAACCATTGTTTCTACTCTATCCATTCTTTTGATTAAATCTTCTTTTATTTTTATTCCTTCTTTTATTTTCATATCATTCATATTCTGAATAGCTTCTTCCAGACACATACTTAATTCTTCTTTTATACAATCTTCATTTTCTTCGTCTGTTTGAATTTGTAATATATCCGGAAATTTACAAACATCTATAACTTCTATATTGTCATTTATTTTTGTCTCGCTTGCCAATTCTTTTAACTGATTTATGTATAATTTAGCTAAATCTTTATTAATTGTAACAAGTTTTCCATCTACACTAAAATTATTAAAAGTAATATATATATCTATTTTACCTCTTACTATTTTATTTGAAACTTGTTTTCTAATCATTTCTTCGATATAACTAATATTTCTTGGCAATTTTATATTAATATCATTATATTTATGATTAACAGACTTAATTTCAATATTATATTCTCTTCCATTTATAATTTGCTTTGCTCTTCCAAACCCCGTCATACTCTTCATAAAATTTTATACCTCTTCTTCTATAATTTCACTTAACTCACTATTTTGTTTATAATATGATTTTCTCATTTTTACAAATACTATTATAGATTTAATTATATAATATAAAATAAATGCCATAGTTATAGTTAATGTAGTTATCATAAATAATTCATTATTCATTATATCTACATACATTAAGGCTATATTTATAATAGCTAAAATTAATATTTCTATTCCAAAAATTGCAAGTGATTTATTTTCTCTTTTATATGAATTTTCAAACAATATTATAGAAATAACAAGTATTGATACACTAAATACTTTTAAATCTGTTATAAATATTTCTTTTTCTATATTTTTAAATCCTAATATTATAAATATAAGATATAATGTTATAATACTTCCAACTATTATATTAGTTATTGTTTTTGATACAATCTTTTTTTGCACATCTTCTGGTAATTTTCTTTTTCTTTCTTCTTTTAATACTTGTCCTATTTTCTTTATATCTTTTATGATTTCTATTTTCTCTTGTAATTGCACTTTGTTGTCATTTTGTTTTTCTTCATTTTTAGAATTTTTATTTGATTTATTAGAATCTATTTTAGCTTTTTTAGGATTTGTTTTTATACCTTCACTCTCTTCTATTTTTTTTGATTTTTTTTCAGGTACAGCTTTTTCTGTTTCCTTTTTAGTTTTGTTAACTTCTTCTTTTATTTTTACATCTTTACTCTTATTTGTAGTTTTCTTATTAACATTACTTTCAGTTTCTTTTAATTTTGTCTCTTCTGATTCTTTTTCTTTATTCACATTGCTAATCTTTTCTTTCTTACTATTGCTGGCATTTTTCTTCTTAGTAGCATTAGTATCCCTTTTATTAGTATTACTAATACCTTCTTTTTTAGTGCTACTATTTTTTTTAGTTTTCGTCTTAATATCCTTATCTATATCTTCTTTATTATTGTTTGTTTTTTTACTAGATGTTTTATTTTTTGAGTCGTTTGTATTTCTTGTAGTAGTTGTTTTTTTCTTAGTATTTTCCTCTCTTTTCACACTTTTAGTAGTTCCAGATTTAGCTAATTTAGATGTTGTATCTTTTTTTGTTTCATTTACTTCCTTTAGTTTCCCATTTTTATTTATCTCATCTAGTATTTTAGTTGAGCTTTTATTTTTAGTCACTTTATTTTTTTCACTATTAACTTTCTTTTCATCTATACTATTCATAATCTTCTCCTTAATTATTTTCAAGTTCATATAATATTATACTTGTCATAGCAAGTGCTACAGTTTCTGTTCTTAATATTCTTTTCCCTAGAGTAATAATTTTGGTTCCTATTTGTTTTAAATATTCAATTTCACTTTCTGATATACCACCTTCTGGTCCAATTAATATTGCAATGTTTAGATTACTTTTTTCTTTCATTTTCTCTTTTAAACTTAACAATTCTTGTTTTAAAGTATTATTTTCTTCTTTTTCATATGCTACTAATACTAAGTCATAATCTGCTAATATTTTTTCTATATCTTTTAGTTTTATTACGCTATTTATCTTTGGGATTATATTTCTACCACTTTGTTTTGATGCTACTTCTGCAATTTTTTGCCATCTATCTATTTTCTTTTGTTCATCTTTATTATTTATTTTTACAACACACCTTTCCATATTAACAGGTGTTATCTCTTTTGCTCCTAGTTCTGTACTTTTCTGTATAATAAGTTCCATTTTATCTGCTTTAGGTAATCCTTGCAAAATATTTATATGTATATTAGACTCCGATTCTGATTCTATGTTTTTTATAATTTCTAAGCATACAGTATCTTTATTTATTTGTACTATTTTTGTTTCATAATTCTTACCATCATCTATGTTACATATATTTAATTTGTCGTTTATTTTACATCTAAGTACATTTGCTATATGATTTACATCTTCATTTATTATTTCTATTTTATTATTCTTGATTTGACTAGCTTTTACAAAAAACTTTGGCATTTCTTTTCTTCCTTTTTTAGTAATTTGTTACATTATAACATAAGGTAGACTATGTTCGCAACAAAACTGATATCTTTATTTTTCTCTATAAATTGCAATAATAAGTGTCGCACTTTTTGCAAAAAAATTACAAATTATTTT
>USRT01000003.1 GCA_900557195.1 uncultured Clostridium sp. | reverse complement strand
GGGGCATTTTGACAATTTTCAAGAAATTGTCAAAATGCCCCGTCCCTATTGGCAAATTTTTATTTTATTAATTGTATATGCAATTGTTCTAAAATAGAATTACTTATCTTTTCTTTAAATGTTAATAATATTTTGGATTCATTGGTTTCTATGTTTATAGGCTCTAATTCGTTTAATCTTAATATTTTCATTGTTTCTCTTAATATTTTATCATCATTCATTATTCCATGACCTACTATTGCCATTCTTGTTATATTAGAAAAAGTGGAATTAAACATTTTAAAATCTGTTTCTAATATATTTTGAAATTTATTTAAATATATAGACTTCATTGTAAAACTTATATCCAAACTGTGCATACTGCTGTTACTAAAGCTTATTGGAATTATTCCATTATCTAATAAACATGTATGAACCTGATTAAACAATTTTACAGAGTAATTTTCATATTTTAGATTTACTAATATTATATCATCATTTTTTACAATGCTTTTAACTTTTGTATCTTCTATTTTTTCCTGAATTATGGTTCCAGGTTTATTATTAAATGTAGATTTTGTAATTATTGGTATTTTGAATTTTTGCCCTACTTCTACACATCTATTATGTAGAACTTTTGCTCCTTCATTTGCAATATCTAACATCTCTACATAAGATAAAGTTTCTAACTTTTTTGCAATTGTTACTTTATTTGGATCTGTTGTATATACACCATCAACATCTGAGAAAATGTAGCAATGCTTTGCATTTAATGCTGCAGCAACTGCTACTGCTGTTGTATCAGATCCACCTCTACCAAAAGTAGTAATATCTAAATTTTCATTTATTCCTTGAAAACCAGCAATAATAACAATTTTTCTTTTGTCTAATTCTCCGAAGAATTCTTTCGGTATCTATATTTTCAATAACTGCATTTTGATTTGTATTGTTTGTATAGATACCTGCTTGCCATCCTGTTAATGAAATAGCTTTATATCCTAATCTATTTAGTAATATACTAAGTTTTGATATTGATATTTGTTCTCCTGTGCTAAGAAGAACATCCAATTCTCTATCGTCCGGTATATGAGAAAGTTCATAAGCTTCTTTTAATAAGTTATCTGTTGTTTTTCCTTGTGCCGAAACTACAACTACTATATTATTATTTTTATTATATAAATCAATTATTTTATCTGCTACTATATTTAACTTTATATTATCTGCGACTGAGCTTCCTCCAAATTTTAATACTATTGTGTCCATAATATTGTGGCACCTTCTTTTTTTAAAATTCATAATTAAAATTAATTATAATTTTAATTATATTGTATTATATTGAATTGTATGCCAATATGTGAATATTATTTTAAACTAAAATATACAACTAATATTATTGCAATAAAGAACAATACAAATGCAAAAGCTTTGAATATTCTTTTACTCATTTTATATTTTTCATATTTAATACATTCTTTTGATTGCTCTTTTTGTATTATGAAATTATCTAAAAACTTTTCTAAATCTTCTTTTTTTAAAAATAATGTTGGAAAAGACAACTCTTTTAAAAAATTCATATTGTCTACATATCTAATAACTAAGCTATATGTAAACATTGGTATTAAATCACTAATAGTAAATTCTCTAGATATGTATATATTAGCAATTCTACTATATGACACTTCGAATTTTTGAAGATTTAGTTTCATGGATAATGTTTCTTCTTTACATTTCATACTATATGTACCTGAGAATATACATCCTCCTACTATAAATGCTAAAAATGCTAATACAGATGCTAATACTACTAAGTCTTTATAAAATGTTATGGATAAAATTACTACTATGATTAATGCTATTATTAAAAATTTTACCCAATATTTTTTTATCAGTTTAATTGGACTAGATTCTATTCCTATATCTTCGTTTTTTATGTCGATTATTGGACAATATTTTCTGTTTTTATTCTCTTTATATATCTCTTTAGTTTTCATATTATAAACCTCACTATTTATTATTTTTCTTTAGATATTCTTCTATAAAACCATCTATATTTCCATCCATAACGTCTTGGACATTTCCTACTTCATAACCTGTTCTATGATCTTTTACTAATGTATATGGACAAAATACATATGATCTTATTTGACTTCCCCATGCTATATCTCTTTGTTCTCCTTTTAAATCTTCAATTTTTTCTTTATGCTCTCTTTCTTTTAAATCTAATAATTTGGATTTAAGCATTTTCATTGCTGTTTCTCTATTTTGTATTTGAGAACGTTCAGATTGACATGCTACTACTGTATTTGTAGGTATGTGTGTTATTCTTACAGCTGATGATGTCTTATTTACATGTTGACCACCTGCACCAGATGCTCTATATGTGTCTACTCTTAAATCATCTGGGTTTATTTCAATTTCAATATCATCTGTTATTTCTGGTAATACTTCTAATGATGCAAATGATGTATGTCTTCTTCCTCCTGCGTCAAATGGTGAAATTCTAACTAGTCTATGTACACCTTTTTCAGCTTTTAAATATCCATATGCATATTCACCTTCTATTAAAACAGTTACGCTTTTTAGACCAGCTTCATCACCTTCTAGATAGTCAAGTTCTTTTACGGTATATCCATTACTATTTGCCCATCTTGTGTACATTCTATAAAGCATTTCAGCCCAATCTTGAGATTCTGTTCCTCCGAGCGCCTGGATGTAATGTTATAATTGCATTATTTGAATCATATTTACCAGATAGAAGTGTTGCAAGTTCTAATTTTTCAATTTCTTTATCAATTTTTTTACTACTATTTAATAAATCATTTGATAGAGCGTCATCATCTTCTAGTAATAATAATTCATTCATTTCCTCTAAATTTATTAGTTCTTTTTCTATTTTTCCATAGGTATCTTTTTTATTTTTTAAATTTTTAATTTTTTGTAGAACTAATTTTGAATTTTTGCTATCGTTCCAAAACTCTGGGTTCATTGTCCCGAGTTTCTAAAACTTTTAGTTCTTCTTCTATTTTAGAGATGTCAAAGAGACTCACCTATACTTTCTAATTTAGATTTTAAAGATTGTAAATATCTTTTATTTTCTTCTAATTCAATCACTCTTCTCTCCCCTTTCTTACAAAGTAAGTGTAACACAAGGATTTATTTTTTTCAATCATTTGAAAATAAAATTAGCTTTTATTTTGCATTATTTCAGAATCATTTATAATATAGAAAATGAATCTTTTATAGAATAAAAACAACCAACGTCTATTTGCATATTAATTTTCTCCTTATAATGTATTAAAAGCTCACCATCTCTGGTAAGCCCTAATAAATTTATTCACTCTCTCATTCTTTGTGTATTTATTTAATCCTACATAATTTTTAGTCTTCTTTCTACTATCGTTACATCAGATTCATAAGGAACTTCTTTGTTTTTTATTCTTTGATGTTTGTCTATACCTTTTGATAAAAGTACAATAACATCCCCTTTTCTAGAGTTGTCTAATGCTTTATTAATAGCCATTTTCCTATCTTCTATAATTTCAAATTTAGATTTATCTTCTATATAACTTCCAATATCTTTACATATGTTTTCTACCTCTTCAAATTGTGGATCATCGGCAGTTAAATATATATAATCTGAAGCTTGTCCAACAATTTTTCCAAACTCTTCTCTTCTATTATATGCCTTTCCTCCTACTGTTCCCCCTACAGATATAATTCTTCTATTTGGATAATCTGTTTTTAAGGATTCGTATAACTTCTTAAAACTAAGGCTATTATGTGCATAATCAATAACAATTGTTATACCATCTTTTTCATATACACTCATTCTTCCTGGCACTTTTGTTTTTAATAATCCTTTTTGTATTACTTCATCGTCAATATTTAGAACTTTACTCATTGTAATTGCTGCAAGTGCATTTTCTACATTGAATCTCCCCTGCATCTCTATTTTAAACTTTTTTAAGTATTTAAATTTATCGTTTTTTACTACAAAAGAAAAGCCTATATCTTCTTTGGATATTCTATCTATATAATAGTCGGCTTTATTATCACTTCCAAAAAATACTATCTTTTTGCCTTTAACTGCATTAATAACTTCATCTAAATGTTCTGTATTACTATTTATTAGAACAGTTTTACAGTGTCTTAAAAACTCTAATTTACAGCGAAAATAGTCTTCAAAATTTGGATGTTCTAATTCACTAATGTGGTCTTTGTCTATATTTAAAAATATACCATATTCAAATTCTACACCTTCAAGCCTTAATCTTTTATAACTTTGCGAAGATATTTCTATGATTACATTTTTAATTTTTGAATTTACCATTTCATTAAAATATTTTTGTATATCTATTGCTTCTGGAGTTGTTATACGTGACTGTTTATCTCTACAACCAGTATATGTCCATATAGAACTAATAAGACCAACTCTTGAATTTATATATTCTTGCAAAATGTTATTTAAGAAATGTGTAACTGTTGTTTTTCCCTTTGTTCCTGTAACTCCAATTTTTTCTATTTTTTTGTCAGGATATTTATAGAATTCACGCGAAAGTATACCTATAGCCTTTAATATATTAGAAACTATAAAATATGAAGTGTTTTTTGTTTCGTATTTTTTCTCTGATATATAAGCTGTAGCTCCATTCTTTATAGCCATTTTTAAGTATTCTTCTTTGAAATATAATCCTTTACAAAAAAATAAAGTATTGTTTTCTATTTCTCTTGAATCACATGAAATATAATTTACATTTGAATCATCTATTATGTTATATGCTACTAATAAGTCATTTTGTATTAATATATCTTTTACTGTATTTAAATTTAATACTTGTTCATTTTTAGTTTTTATATTTTCATTTGTTTTAACCATAAATTTATCCTCCTAACTATTTCTAGCTTAGAGGATATACCTTTTTAATATTTATTTAACCTATATTTGGTAAGACAAATGTAAGTTTTTTGTAAGGAATACATTTTTTCTAATATAAAATAAAGAAAAAGGAGTTAAAAGACTTTATAAAAAAATAAATATATTTCAAAATTTATGTATCAAAACCAATTTGTAACCTAACTATTTTAGTTTGCACATCATTTTCTATAGTATCTTCACTATTTGTACTATAATTTTCATTAACTTCTGTATTATTTTGCCAATCACCTTCATACTCAACTATTATTTGATTAGTATTATCTTCCACTATAAATACTTCTCCATCCCAACTTGCATAAATTCCATCAAAAAATTTTATATACATGCTATCTGGTTCAAAATCTGTTATTTTAATATAATTTAAATCATTTTTAACTTTACTATAAATTTTTTCTTTTGTATCGAGCTCAATTTCTTTATATTGCCAATTATAACTTTCTGAATATACTCTTTCTATTTTATATGCTATATTTTTAAAGTCTAAAGTAAATGCTAAGCTAAAGTCCATACTGTTTATATATATAATATCTCCATAAATTGTATTTAAATTAGTAATCTTTTTTATTTCTTTACTTTTATATAACCCATCTATATAATTAGATAAATTTTCTTCATTTATCCCAGCAATTTCTATTATTATTTTTCTAATAGTTTCATTATTTCTAATACTATTTTTTATATTATCAATAGTACTATTATCTGTTATAATATTAGCATTTGAATCATAATAATTTATTTGTTGTATAATATCAATTCTATCATTTAGAATATAATATGGATTTTCATGTTTTTCTTTTTTCTCATTATATGATAATGTAAATTTATCAAAATTCATTACAACAATAATAAATACTAACATTATAATTCCAAATAATACTATAAATTTTATAAATCCTTTATTCTTCATTTTTTTCCTTTCTACATTATAATTGTAATTTTTGTTCCTTTTTCTACTTTGCTTTTAATATTTAGTTTCCAATTATGTATACTGGCAATTTTAAAACATAATGTAAGGCCTAGTCCCATTCCAGAAATTTCTCTATTTCTATCTTTGTTTAGAGTATAAAAAGGCTCTTTTATTTTTTCTATCTTATCTTCTGGAATACCTTTTCCATAGTCTATTATTGTGATTTCATTTTTACTTAAAATTATATCTACTGTTGGCTTAGCATCATAAGCATTAATTGCATTTTTTACTAAATTATAAATAAGTGATTTTAACAAAACTTTGTCTACTTCTTTATATACATTTTCTTCAATTTGAATATTAAATATTGTATTATTAAACAAATTCTCCAATTCTTCTACAATAATTTTCATTTCTTTTGAAATATTTATTAGTTCTTTTTGGGTAGTGCCATTTTCTACTAACAGCATTTCCATCAGTCTTTCTGACATTTGCTGTATATATTTACCTTCTTCATATATTTTGCTAGAATATTCTTTTATTATATTACTATCTGTAACCTTATCATTAGTAATTAGACTAGAATATCCAATTATAGATGTAAGAGGAGTTCTTATTTCATGTGTTAAATTTCCTATAAATTGTTTTCTGTTTTCAGAAACTTCTTGAATTTTATTTACATTTTCTTGTATTGCAATAGTCATTTCATTAAAACTATTTCCAAAGTTACCTATTTCATCATTTCCTAACTTTGTTAATTTTATATTATAATTTCCTTGTTTTATTTTGCTTACTGCTTTATCTAATTTCTTAATTTTTCTTGTTAAAAAACTTACTGTTATTGAAAGAAGTAATGCAATTATAAAAGAACTGATGACACTTAACTCTATAAAAAAATTCGTTTGTTCTTGTTTCATATTATTTGCTTCTGAAATACTAGATAGAGTTATAAGAATATAATTCTGTCTTTTTAATTTCATGAACAATTTATCATCTATGATATAAGAATCCATATACTCGACATAAGAATTATTCTCAGTTATGTTTGTATTTATATAATTTGCTTCTGCTTTAATTTTTTCTGTATCAGTACTTAATACTTCCTCTTTAATTTTGTCTTCAGTAGTAAGTAGTCCTTCTGCAATTTGCGAATCTTCACTTTTTAAATTGGTATATGACCTTTGACCATTTATATAAACATCTACATTTATTCCATTTTTTAAGTAATTATTTGCAACAGTCGATAAATCATATGAAGAATATACAGTTAATTCATGCATTATATTATTAGTTTGAGATATGCTTTTTTCTATTTCTTTTTCTATATTTAGTTTATATGTAAAATTTATCATCACAATACCTATTATATTAATTACTATAATAATTAATATAAATGATATCAAAAATATCTTTTGACTAAATTTCATAACTTATCTCCCATATTATTTTAATATATATCCTACACCATGAATTGTAATTAAATTTTCCTTTAAATCTAATTTCTTTCTTAATTGTTGTATATGATAATCAACAGTTCTAGTTTCTACATCAGTTTCAATATTCCATACTTTGTCTAGTATTTCATCTCTCGATAATACTTTATTTTTGTTGTTTAATATTAAAATTAATAAATCATATTCTTTAGGTGCTAAACATATTTTTTCTTCATCTTTGCTTACTTCTCTTGTATCAAGATTAACAGTAATATTTTTAAATTTATGAATATTCTCTTTGGTTTTACTAATTCTTAGCTCAATTCGTGCAAGTAGTTCTAAAGGTTCAAAAGGCTTTGTAATATAGTCTATTCCTCCACCTTTAAGTCCTTTTACTATTGAATTAACATCATTTTTGGCTGATAAAAATATAATTGGTGTATCTATAGTTTTTATTTTTTCGATTATCTCAAATCCATCTATTTTAGGCAGCATAATGTCTAATAATATTAAATCATATTTATTTTCTTTTATTTTACTTAATGCATCTTCACCATCATAACTACAATAATATTCATAATGAGCTAGGCTTATAGTGTCTTTAATTAAATCAGATATATTCTTTTCATCTTCTACTATTAATATTTTTGCCATTTTATTTCCTTCTTTTTTTAGTTTAATAATATTATTATATACTGTATTTTTGTTATGTCAAATGAAAGTAGAAATTTACAGGACAAAAAAATGAAATTTTTTTGTCCTGAGAAATTTATATAAAGAACAAGAGCTGTTTTGAAATAAATAATATATATAGCATTTTATAGTATTATTGAAAATTTATTTAAATTTTTGTTTTCCGTCATTATTTTGTTGCATTCCTCTTCCCCCACCTTGCATACCATTTTCATTTGTTGAAGAATTTGATGTAATTACATTATTTGCTTGCAAACTTCCAATACTTGTGCCATTTATATATAAAGTATAAGTATTTCCTTGTTTAATATTTGCATTTGAAATTGTAATTCCTCCATATGTTTTTTCTGTTTTAAATGATGTTATTTCATTGCCAGAATTATCTTTTAAAGATATTACATCTCCTGAATTCCCTGAAGTTTTAAATGTTAAAGTGCATTGTGTTGAATTACTTGATGGATTTTGCCACATCCCATAAGCTCCATATAATATTAAATTTCCTCCTATAATAACACATTCTCCATCATAGTCTAGCGCTCCATCTCCAGAAGATGTTGGACCTGCAACTGTGATATCTCCTCCATTTATATATATTGATCCATTAGAATCAAGTCCATCTCCACTAGCATTTACTAGCACTTTTCCATTGTTAATAACCATTTTTCTATTTGAAGATTGTATCTCACTAAAACTATTTTGACCTTGTCTTCCACCTATAGCTGAACTATCGTTTCCTCCTCCAACATTTATTCCATCATCTGAAGAAACTACAGATATGTTACCTCCATTTATTTCGATATATGCACTTTCTATTCCTTCATAACTTTTTATAATATCTATATTCCCTCCATTTATTACAATATTAGTATCTGCATGAATACCATCGTCTCCACTAGATGCTTTTATATTTCCATTATTTATTACAATTATTCCATTTGAGTGTATACTATCATCTGTACTTTTAACTTCTATATTTCCATTTTCAATCGTTATTTCAGTTCCAGCCTTTAATCCCTTACTGCTTTTAGAGTCTTCTGCACTTGCTCCACTTTCAGAAATTAAATAACTTTCTTTATAGCCACCACGACCAAACTCCTTATTATTATTACTTGAAGATGTTATTTCTCCAGTTGTCGTTATATTTATTGTCGAACTTGATGATATGTTTAATATGGTTTCAGCCTGTATTCCATCAGATTCAGAGTTAATATTAATAGTTCCTCCTTCTATTGCAATATAGCCTAATTTACTATCTTCATTATTAGTAGATTTTATTCCATCTCCATTAGATTTTATTTGTATGTTTGCATTATTTATAGCAACATAATCTTTTCCCCTAATTCCATCATCTTTAGAATTTATTATTATGTTACTATTTATTATTTTCAATTCATCTTTACTTGCTATTCCATCTAAGTAGTTTGCATTTACAGTCAGTTTTCCAGCTCCATTAATAACTAAGTCTGTTTTTGTAAATATTGCTCCATCTGGTTCTGACTTTTCTGTATCTGTAAATATTGTATAATTTTCGCTATCAGTTATAGTATTTTCTGAATCGTCAGCTAAAGTGATTGTTAATTTCTTACATTCTATTCCATTTATTGGTGCTGTAGTGTTACTTGTAATTGATGCATTATCTAATACCAATTGAACTTCATCATTCTTTGACCCATCTATTATAATATTGCCATCTGATATATTGCCTGTTATATAATATGTTCCAGCAGAACTTATTTTTATTGTGTTACCTATTGTTGTTACACCTTTGCCTTCTATAATAGTTTTTGAATCAGATAAATTTATTTTTGCCACATAATCTGACCATTCTCCTGTAAGTTCTGAATTGCTATACTCGACTTCTAAATTTGTACTTTCTAGTTCTATTTGCGTAGTTCCTAAATTTTGATTATTTGATTTCTTATAAAGGCAAATTAAAACAACGACTACAATTAGTACTAATGCACTAATAAAAATCTTTAGTTTTTTATTATTTTTTATTTCATTATTGTTCATTATAGCTCTACCTCACTTAATTCTTGTCTTTCTAAACTAACTAACATATTTCCATTTCTGCATCTTATTTCATCTAGGAAATCCTTTTCCTTAAGATTTATCTTCATACTAACGGCATAAATCAATTCATACATGCTTCCCATATTTGTTGTCTTTACTTTTAAAATTTCTACTTTATTTGTATATTTTTTAAATATATCATTAAAAACTTCATCATAATCTAAATCTTCTGGTATTACTATTTTTAATTTTCTTGCTGATAAATCTTGAGTTTTATTTACAAATTTAGTTATAGCTATAACTAAAACCGCAACTATGATTGTAATAAAAATCGTATATGTTACAAAACCCATTCCAAGTCCTAATCCGAACGGCCATAGCCCAAAATACACTTACAATTTCTTTTGAATTACCCGGCATGCTTCTAAATCTTACTAATCCAAAAGCTCCTGCAACTGCAAATGCAGTACCTAAATTTCCATTTACTAAAAATATGACCACTTGTACTAATACTGGTAAAACAGTTAATGTCAATAAAAAATTCGGTGTTGTTTTCGTAGTCATTTTATGAGTAAAACTTATTACTACTCCTAATATAATAGATACCAATATGCAAATCAAACAACTTCCAAAGCTAATTGAAACTTGTGTTCCTTCACTAAAAACACTTTCTAACATAATTTATTTCCTCCTTAAACTACACATTTAAACATACTGTTCGCTTTTAATACCAATTGTGTATATGCTTCTCCATATTTTGAAAAACCACATGGACATATTTTAAGTTCATCTAATATTTTAACAAACCAAATTGGTATTGCTCCTAATGTTTTTATTTCCATAATGTACTTATCATTTTTTAAAATGTTATCACCATAGATTCCTTTTTCTAGCTTTAAATCATAATTTCTAGCTATTATATTACTATCAAATGTAACTCTAAAATCTCTATTATTCCTATCATAATAAGCTCTTCTATAATATGATACAAACATTGCTTCCTTTAAATCATAAAATTGAAAGTAATATAATATTTCTTTTCTTACTTGATTTTCTTTAGCAAATGAATTTTTATCCTTCATATATTCATAAAATTCATTTAATTGCATTTCACTTCTTCTTTTGCTTACTTCTCCTTTATATTTTCTTTTTATTTCTAAATAAACAATGCTATTATTAGTTGGTATATTATAACTTCTGAGCCTTATTTTATCTTTGTATACTGGTTTTGTGATAGAATGTCTTATTAAATCAAATTGTCCTGTGTCAAAGTAAATATTGCAAATTGTACTTTTACCATGTTCATCTTCTATCATCTTATTTTCTATAATTTCTTTTAACATTAAATATTGCTCTTTTGTTATAATATATTTCTTTTCAATTCTTCTAAAAAATTCAGACATATCAAATTCCTTTCTTTAAATTTATTTTTATAATAATATAAAAATATTGAAGAATTATTGAATAAAACCAAGTTTGCAAAAAAAATAAGATAATACTTATTTTCATAAGAATATCTTAATTTTAAGTTTTAATATTATAGCATTTTTATTAAATATGTGAAATTAGATTGATTTATAGTTCTCTTGATATAAAAATTTCTTTTTGATTCTTCATTAACTTTTGCTATTTCAAATTGATATTGATATGCTTTGCAACATTTTCTGATATCTAACCATCTTTTACCTCTATCCCTTTATATTTTTACACAGCAGAAAAGGAATGTCAACATATATCCTATGTCTACATTCCTCTTCTTTTATTACTTTTTGTTCGCATTTTTATATTTTTGTTAACTAAACGAACTAACCTTGCTGATTTGTAGTTTTTCATAAACTCTGTGTAATCTACTATTTATGCGTTCTTTCCGCAACAATTTTTATACTTCTTTCCTGAACCACATGGACATAAATCATTCCTTCCAATTTTTGGACCTTGATTAACTACTGTTTTATTCATTCCGCCTTCTTTTTCTGAAAGGTTTCCATCTACTAGATTAATTGCTGTATCTTCTAAACTTGCATTTGTAATTTGAGATGTTTCTTTTCTTGTTACTCCTTCTTTCTTTTGAATGTGTAGTAAGATTTTTGATACTTCATTTTTTATGTCTTCAACCATTTCATCAAACATATCAAATCCTTCTATTCTGTATTGAACAACAGGATCTTTTTGTCCATATGCACGAAGACCAATACCATTTTTTAATTCATCCATATTATCAATATGATCCATCCATTTTTGGTCTACGACTTTTAACATTACAACTCTTTCAAGTTCCCTTAAATCTTCTTCTCCGAATTCTTTTTCTTTTGCTTCATATATATTATTAACTTTTTCTTTTAATTCGTTTATTATGTCTTCTGGATTTATTTTTTCTTGTTTTAAACTATCTAATTCGTCTACATCAAATGACATTTTAACATCTTGCATAAATGCTTCTTTATTTACATTCTCTACATCAGCAGTATATACAGATACTAAGTTTTCTATAGAAGAATCCATCATTTTTAAAATGCTTTCTTTTAAGTTTTCTCCATCTAGAACATCTCTTCTTTGTTTGTATATAATTTCTCTTTGTGTGTTCATAACATCATCATATTGAAGTACATGTTTTCTTATGCTAAAGTTTCTATCTTCTACTTTCTTTTGAGCAGATTCTACAGATTTTGATATAATTTTTGATTCAATTGGCATATCTTCATCTGCACCTAAAGTGTTATATACTTTTGATATTGCATTTCCACCAAATATTTTCATTAAATCATCATCTAATCCAATATAGAATCTAGATTCTCCTGGATCCCCTTGACGACCACTACGTCCACGAAGCTGATTATCAATTCTTCTTGATTCATGTCTTTCTGTACCAATAATTTTTAATCCACCAGCTTCAATTACTTTTTGTTTTTCTTCTTTTATTTGTTCATCATATTTCTTTTCTAATTCTCTAAATTTAGCTCTTGCATCTAAGATCTCTTTATCGTCTGTTTCGTTAAATGCTGTAGCTTGTTCTATTTGTTCTGCAGAATAATTTAATTTTCTCATTTCTTGTTTTGCTAAATATTCACTATTTCCTCCAAGCATAATATCTGTACCACGACCTGCCATGTTTGTAGCAATTGTTACTGCTCCTAGCTTACCAGCTTGTGCTACTATTTCTGCTTCTTTTTCATGATATTTTGCATTTAAAACAACATGAGGTATTCCCTCTTTGTTTAATAAGTTACTTAATTTTTCTGATTTACTGATAGATACAGTACCTACTAGAACTGGTTGTCCTTTTTCATGACTTATCTTTATATCTTTTATTACAGCTCTAAATTTAGCATCTTCATTTTTGTAAACAATATCTGAATTATCTTTTCTAATCATTGGTTTATTTGTTGGGATTTCTATAACATCTAATTTATATATTTCTTGGAATTCATTTTCTTCTGTCATAGCAGTACCAGTCATACCAGATAACTTACCATACATTCTAAAGTAATTTTGGAATGTAATTGTTGCTAAAGTTTTAGATTCGTCTGCAATTTTTACTTTTTCTTTTGCTTCGATTGCTTGATGTAATCCATTATTGTATCTTCTTCCATACATAATTCTTCCTGTAAATTCATCTACAATTAAAACTTCTCCGTCTTTTACGATATAGTCAACATCTTTTTTCATTATTCCATATGCTCTTAATGCTTGGTTTACATTATGAACTAATTCAGAGTTATCTAAGTCATTGAAATTAGATATTCCAAATTCTCTTTCAGCTTTTTCTATACCTTTTTGTGTAAGGGTTGCAGATTTTGCTTTTAAATCTACTATATAATCAAATTTTTCATTGTCTTCAGCTTGTTCGTAATCTTTAACATCTTCTTCTACGATAATTTTTGGAGTTAATTTTCTAACAAAACTATCTGCTTTTTTATATAAATTTGATGATGCACTTGCTCTACCAGAAATAATAAGTGGTGTACGAGCCTCATCAACTAAAATACTATCAATTTCGTCTACAATAGCATATGCTAATTTTCTTTGTACTAATTGATTTTTATATATAACCATATTATCTCTTAGATAATCAAATCCAAATTCATTATTTGTTCCATATGTAATATCACAATTATATGCTTCTTGTTTTTCTTTTGGATTCATTCCATTTATAATAAGACCAACTGTTAGTCCTAAAAATCTATATAATTTTCCCATCCATTCGCTATCTCTTTTAGCTAGGTAATCGTTTACTGTAATTACATGAACACCTTCACCTGTTAATGCATTTAAATATGCTGGAAGTGTTGCAACTAATGTTTTTCCTTCACCTGTTTTCATTTCTGCAATTCTACCTTGATGTAAGATAATACCACCTATTAATTGAACATCAAAATGTCTTAATCCTAAAACTCTTTTAGATGCTTCTCTTACAACAGCAAAGCTTTCAGGTAATATATCATCTAAAGTTTTACCTTCTGCAAGCTTTGCTTTAAATTCTCCTGTTTTATTTTTTAATTCATCATCAGATAATTTACTTATAGATTCTTCTAATTCATTGATGCTTGCTACTATTGGCATAACTCTCTTAACTTCTTTTTCACTATAAGATTTAAATACATTGCTAAATATACCCATTTATTTTCTCCCTTTCTATCTTATGTATATATGTTTTATTACTTCCATAGTAATATACCACTCTTTATTATTTTTAGCAAGTATAAATTATTATAAATTTAAATATATCATCTACCAATATTTACATTTTATTTAAAAGCTCATATTAGCATAAAGCCATAGTTATATATTTTTTTTAAACCAAACTTGAAGCGTGTCAGTGACTGCCAATAATAATTTTTATACCACGCAGGAAATTTGTGAGAAGTTAGCTATGTATGTACCATCTGCGTTTGGCTTTAAAAAAATATATAACTATGGCTTTATGCGGTAACTATTCTCTCTAAAATAATAAATTAACAACAAAAAAACACAATAATATTTTACTAAAATACAAGCATATATTTCTTTTTCAAGAATACTATTTATTAAAATAATTAATCCAAAATATAACAACTAAGAAAGAAGGTCATTTTATGTTTATATATAATTTAAAATTAAATGGAAACAAATTAATAAAAAACTTTTTTATTTTTTTACTTATAATAATACTAATTATATGTGGAATAATTGCTTATAAAATTTTCGGCTCAAACTTAAGAACATCCAGAATTAATGATGAGTTAAACTCTGGTGAAGTTAATGAATTAAATAGTAGAAATTATACCAATATACTAAATGAAGTTCATAATAATTTAAGTTTATATGAAGGTAACCGTATTAAATTTACTGGATTTGTTTATAGAGTTTATGACTTTTCAGAAGAGCAATTTGTTTTAGGAAGAAATATGGTTATTAGTTCAGATTTCCAAACTGTAGTTGTTGGCTTTTTATGTCATAGTAATTTATCTAAAAATTTCGCAGATAATACTTGGATAGAAATTGAAGGCAAAATTACAAAAGGAAATTATCATGGAGAAATTCCAATTATTGAAGTTACAAAAATAAAACAAACAGATAAACCAAATGACGAATATGTTTATCCTCCAGATGATTCATATATTCCAACTTCCAGTATACTATAAAAATAAAAAAACAAAATCTCACCTAGTGAGTGATGAAAAACTGACCAAGTCGAAGGTAGCAAAACTGATTCAAAGCATGAATAGAGAATTTAGCTAATCTCAAATGTAAGCTAAATTTTATATTCATGCTTTTGGTCAAAAATGTTCCTTAATTATCTATCTCTATTTAATTGATTGGCTAAAGTTTTCTTCATCTAGCTCACTCTCTTTCAAATATTGATTTCATTATACCCTTATCTAATATAGTAGAAAAAATATTTTTTAATACAATTAAAATAATTGGTCCTATAAGCATTCCTAGAATCCCTATAAATTTAAATCCTGTATACATAGCAATTAAAGTAAATATTGGATGAATTCCAATTTGCTTACTAACTATTTTAGGTTCTATTAGTTGTCTTATAATACTCATTAAAGCCCATAATCCAAGTAAAGCTATAGCAAGTGTAAAGTCGCCATTACAAGCAGATATTATTGCCCAAGGTACCATTACTGTTCCAGAACCGAATATAGGAAGTGCATCTACAAATCCTATTCCTAATGCAGCCATTAATGGAAACTGTACATTCAATCCTATAAAATTAAAAATATACAACCCTATTAATGATATAATAAACGAAATTAATATTAAAATTGATTGTGCTTTTAAGTAACACCCTAATGCTTTAGCAATTTCTTTTATATGTTTTATAAGCCTTTTTACCCATGTTTCAGGTAAATGATGATCTAATTGATCTAACATATATATCTTATCTGTACAAATAAAATATAATGATAGTATACAAATCACTATATAAAATCCTATAGTTGGAAGTGAAGTTAATGTATTTAACACTTTAGTTAATCCTGTTTTTAACCATGTGGATATTGTATCTAAAAAATCTCCTGCTCCATTTTGTACTATTGATTGTATCTCTTCTGGTATTTGTAGTTTACTAAATTCGGATTTTGAGATTATATTTTGAATTTGTATATATGTCTTTTCAAAATATTCATTAAGCCCTGTTAACATATTTGATGCTTCTTGAATTAATGTAATTATTCCCCACGATATTAGACCAGTTATTATGCCAATTACTATTATAAAAACGATTATGGCGCTTGTCCTTCTTTTTAATTTGATTTTCCTCATAAAAAAACGGATTACTGGTTCTATTAGCATAGAAAGTACAAAGGCAATTAAAAAAGGCATATAAAATATGGCTAATTTAAAACCTAAGTATACACCGCACAATCATTAATATTAAAACAAATAATTTTCTTAGGACTTTAGTCCAATAATTCATATCTACAACCATATGTAATACCTCTATTATTTATTTTATGTTATTTTAAGAATTTTATTCCAATAGTTTTTTGATTTAAAATATTTGCTATTTTTAATGTTTACATTATTAGTGAATTTCTTGTTAAAATTAATAAAACAAGTAAATATAGTTTTTTTATATTTACTTGTTTTACTTTATAATATTAAATTCAATTGTGATTCCTAAATTAAGTTATACTAGTAACAAATAAATTACTCTGCATTTTTAGTTTTACAATCACAAATATTTTCTAACGTATCACAAACACCTTCTGCATTTACATTTTGATTTTTAGCTAAATCCCCTATTGTTAAAATTCCTATAATTTGATTGTTTTCTATTACAGGTAATCTTCTAACTGCATTTTGTGACATTAACTTTTCAGCTTCCTTAATATCGCTGTTTGCGTCACAGCAACATACTTTGCAAGTCATAATATCACTAACTGGAGTTGTTTTATAGTCTTTATCACATGCTATAGCACGCATTATAACATCTCTATCTGTAACAAGACCAACAACATTTTTAGATTCGTTACACACAGGAACACATCCAATATGACTATTACACATTAGCTTTGCACAATCACATACTGTAGTATTAGGAGTAACAAATTTTACATCATTACACATACAATCTTTTACTTTCATAATTACTTAACCACCTTTTTTATTTATTTATAACCAAAATATATTTGTATTTTTGGCTCACTAATCATTTTCAAATTATAAAAAATAACATTTAAATAATTCGAAAATAATATTATTATTTTTTGCAAATAAATAATAAGATATGCACGTTATATTTTGCATATCTTGTAAAATTTTTTTATTTTTAAAAATTTAAATAATCATCGTATCCAATATCTCTCATACCTGGTCTTGGATTTTGACCTGGGAATGGTGGACGTACAGGTGGTCTTGGCGGAACTCCTGGTCCTCCGTGTCCCGGAAATGGTGGTCTCATTGGTGGTCTACCTGGGAAATTTCCTCCTCCCAGCAATTGATTTAAAATTAATATTTTAATTAAATCTCGTAATAATGGATTATTAATTCTTGTTGCTCTTGATTCATTGGTACTTCTATTTTCTACATTTTCTTGTTGTTTTTTAGAATCCTTTACTTCCCTATTTTCAGTTTGTTTTTGATTTATTGTTTTTGCATTATTTGATTCTCTTGTTTCTATATTTACATTTACTATATTTATCTCGTCTGCTTCTATATTGCTATATACTTCCATTGTCATTTGTTCTACTAACTCGTTTGTTATAGGTCTTGTATTATTTTGGCAAATTTTACATACCATTGGATTAATTATTTTATAGATATCTGGAAACAAATCTTCTATGTTGTCTTTTACCATTATAGGATTTGAGTTGTATGTAGGCATAGAATAATAATTCTGTTCGTAATTTTCATTGTATGGATTTACACTATTTCTATTATTATATCCAAGAACACTTCTCATATAATCTTCGTATTCATTATAATACATATTATTACCTCCTGATTTTATATTATGCTTTATATTATGCAGTTTGTAATGCATTTGTTACATTTCATTTACAATTTATGCTATAATAGGTATAAAAGGAGATGAATTTTTATTATAGTTTTTATACTAAGTATAATTGCACTAAGTATTATTCCAGGAAAAATAAATAAAATAATAAAACATCTAATGAAAAGAAATGTTTATGTTTGTTTATTTTATATTCAGTTATTTATTATATAGTTCTCTAGGGATAAATAATTATTTAAATGAAACAATCTACTCTTATATTACTTGTTATTTGTAGAAATTTATTGAAAAAATCTTATCTAAAAAGGATACAAATCTAGATTATAAAATATATATTTTATTTATATTTAGCTTTTTAATAAAAAGAAATTGTTATCTAAACATCTGACAACAATTTCTTTTTTCTTTATTCTTCTACTTTATTTACCAATTCTTTAAATGCATCTCCTCTTTGATATGCATTTTTAAACATATCAAAACTCGCACTACCTGGCGAAAATAATACAACTTCTTCTGGGCTTGCAAGTTCATTTGCTGTTTCTATACATTCTTCTAAACTATCACATTTATATATTTCTACAACTTTATTTTGATTTTGCATTTCTTCTTTTACTGCATTATAAATTTTTTCTGAAGTCTGACCTATTAGAAGTAATGTTTTTACTTTATCTACAATAGGTTTTGCCATTGGTGTATAATCTAAATTCTTGTCATATCCTCCTGCTATTAATATAAGTTCTTCACTAAAAGCATTTATTCCTGCTATAGCTCTTGTAGGAGAAGAACTTGCAGAATCATTATACCATTTTACGCCATGTATATCTCTTACAAATTCCAATCTATGATGTACACCTTTAAATTCAGTTATAGTCTTGTTTTGAGTGTCTATGTCTACGAATGGTGCTGTTGCTGCTATTGCTGCACATATGTTTTCGAAATTATGAATACCTTTTATATACATGTTTTTTGTATTCAAAATATGCCTTCTTATTCCATTTTCACAAGATTTTATTTTTTCATCATCATATATAATTCCGTTTTCTAATTTTGTTTTACTACTAAAGAATATTACTTTTCCATTTGCTTCTTTTTCAAATTCTCTAGTTATATCATTATCATAATTTAAAATTAATATTCCATCTTTATTTTGATATTTAAAAATATTCTTCTTACTTTCTATATATTCTTCATAAGATTTATGTATATCTAAATGATTTGGTGTTATATTAGTTATAACAGAAATATTAGGACTTATTTGCATATCTATTAATTGAAAACTACTTAATTCTAAGACAATAATATCATCTTTTTTCATTTCATCAACTTTTGTAAACAATGGAATTCCTATATTTCCACCTAAATAACAATTATATCCTTTTTGTTTTATTATTTCATAAATTAAACTTGTTGTTGTTGTTTTACCATCACTTCCTGTAATTCCAATTATTGTTCCTGGACAGATTTTCATTAACATTTCAATTTCTGATGTTAATATTGCACCACGATTTACTTCTTCTACAATTTCTTTAGTATCTGGTCTACAGCTTGGTGAACGAAATATGATGTCAAACCCATGTAATTTTGAAAGATAGTCTGCCCCAAAAGACATACCCATACAGTAATTTGAAATTGTATCTATAATGTTTTTGTCTATATTATCTATATTTCTTCTATCAAAAACTGTAACTTTTGCACCTTTTTTGTTAAAATATTCTAGAAGCGGTATATTACTAACCCCAATACCTATTATTGCCACTTTTCTATTTACAATATATTTATTAAATTCTTCTAATTTAGTATTAATCTCTTTCAATTTGATTACCTCCAAAAGTTTTTTCTTTTAGAACAAAAGCAAATATTTAACTATTTTTCACTTCAAAATGCAAAAGTCAAACTTTTGTTCAAGTGCCAATTTTCAAAAAAAAATTGTGTGCAAAGTATTTACCATAATAGAAAGTGCAAAAAACTTTGCCATTAGTATAATATGCTATTATTTTTCATTAGTTAACATTTCAAGGTATTATATCTTAAAATATTAATTTTAACAACTGTAAATTTTTT
The DNA here is from genome assembly GCA_900557195.1 of uncultured Clostridium sp. Taxonomy (GTDB): domain Bacteria; phylum Bacillota; class Clostridia; order TANB77; family CAG-508; genus CAG-492. Next base: position 81,205 of record USRT01000003.1, on the reverse strand, counting down.
TGAATATTTTTTTAAAATTAGTTAACAATATTAATATCACGAATGGAGGTGTAAGATTATGTCAGAAAAAAATAATCAAAACAACCAAAACAGAAATAACAATAAGAACAATAATAAAAATAATAACCAAAAAAATAATAAAAACTGTGATTAATTTTAAATGAAATTTTTTAGACAAGGGTGGACATTGGAACTGTCCACTCTTGTCCAAAATTCCGCTTCTATTTTTCTAAATATTTCTTTAAGAACTTACCTGTATAACTTTTTTCATTTTTAACAATTTGTTCTGGAGTTCCAATGCCTATTACTTCTCCTCCCCTATCTCCTCCTTCTGGTCCTAAATCTATAATATGGTCACAAGTTTTTATTAAATCTAAATTGTGTTCTATTACTAATACGCTATTACCAGTATCTACAAGTCTTTGTAATATGTTTACTAATTTGTGAACATCTGCAATATGAAGACCTGTTGTTGGTTCATCTAATATATATAATGTTTTACCAGTTGCTCTTTTAGAAAGTTCTGTGGCAAGTTTTACACGTTGTGCTTCTCCTCCAGATAATGTTGTAGACGGTTGTCCTAGTTTTATATATCCAAGGCCTACATCATATAAAGTTTGAATCTTTTGTTTTATCTTAGGAATATTTTCAAAAAATACTAAAGCTTCTTCTACTGTCATATCTAATACATCTGCTATAGTTTTACCTTTATATTTTACTTCTAATGTTTCATGATTATATCTTTTACCATTACATACTTCACAAGGTACATAAATATCTGGTAAAAAGTGCATTTCTATTTTTAGAAGTCCATCACCAGAACAACTTTCACATCTTCCTCCTGGTACATTAAAGCTAAATCTTCCTTTTTGATATCCTCTCATTTTGGCTTCATTGGTTCCTGCAAAAATATCACGAATAATATCAAATACTCCTGTATAAGTAGCTGGATTAGAACGTGGTGTTCTGCCAATTGGTGATTGATCTATATTAATAATTTTATCTATATTCTCTATACCTTTTATAGCTTTACATTTACCTGGTTTTTCATTTGACTTATTTATTTCTTTTGCAATTGTTTTATATAATATTTCATTTACAAGTGTACTCTTACCTGAACCAGATACTCCTGTAACACATGTAAATAATCCTAGCGGAAATTTAACATTAATATTTTTTAAATTATTTTCTTTTGCGCCTATTACCTCTATAGATTTTCCTTTTACAGGTTTTCTTCTTTTCTTTGGAACTTCTATTTGCTTTCTACCACTTAAGTATTCACCTGTAATAGAACCATCTATTAATTTGATCTCTTCAGCAGTTCCTTGTGCCATTACATTTCCTCCATGTACACCTGCACCTGGTCCTATATCTATAATCTGGTCTGCAGCATACATTGTATCTTCATCATGTTCAACTACTATAAGAGTATTTCCTAAATCTCTTAATTTTTTTAAAGTTGCTAGTAACTTATCATTGTCTCTTTGATGTAATCCTATACTTGGTTCATCTAATATATAAAGTACACCAGACAATCCAGAACCAATTTGAGTAGCTAAACGAATACGTTGTGCTTCTCCTCCAGATAATGTTCCAGCACTTCTAGATAGTGTTAAATATTCTAAGCCCACATCCATTAAAAATTGAAGTCTTTTATTCATTTCTTTTAGTATTTGTTCTGATATCATACTTTCTGTTTTAGTTAATTTTAAATTGTTAATATAATCTTTTATTTTGTTAATAGGCATATTTGTTAATTCATTAATGTTTTTATCTCCTACCTTAACAGCTAATACTTCTTCTTTTAGTCTTGCTCCATGACAATGGTCACAATCAGAATTACTCATATACATTTCATAAAAGTCACGCATACCTTGAGATTTTGTTTCATTATGACGTCTAGTAAGTGTCGGAATAACTCCCTCAAATGGAGCTGTATATTTTCTTATACCTGCTGGAGATGCATATTCAAAATCTATTTTCTCATCACCTGTACCATATAATATTTTATCTAAAAACTCACGAGGAAGCTTATTTATAGGTTTTGAGATATCTACATTATAATGTTTAGCTATGCTTTCAAAATACATTTTTGCCATAGTGTCGCCTTTTTTCATGGTACTTGCACCAAAAGCTTTAACACCATCATACAAAGTTTTATTTTTATCTGGAATTATTAAATCTTCATCTATCTTCATTAAAAATCCTATACCTGTACAGCTAGGACATGCTCCAAATGGATTATTAAAAGAGAACATGCTAGGTGTTAATTCTGGAAAACTAAAACCGCAATCTGGACATGCATAATTTTCGCTAAACAAAAGTTCTTCTTTCCCTACAACATCTATTTTTACTAATCCATCTGCATTTTTTAGTGCTACTTCTACAGATTCTGCAAGTCTACTTCTAATGCCTGCTTTTATAACTAGTCTATCTACTACTATGTCTATGTTATGCTTTTTCTTTCTATCTATTTCTAAATCATCAGAAAGTTCTACTAAGTCTCCATCTATTATTGCACGTACAAAACCTTCTTTTTGATATTTTTCTAATAGTTTCGTGTATTCTCCTTTTCTTCCTCTTACAACAGGTGATAATATTTGTATTTTACTTCCCGCTTCTACACTCATTATGCTATCTAGTATTTGGTCTATTGATTGTTTTTCTATTTTTTTACCACAAGTAGGACAATACGGAACACCTATTCGCGCATATAACAAACGAATATAATCATATATTTCTGTTACTGTTCCTACTGTAGAACGTGGATTTTTTGAAGTTGTTTTTTGATCTATTGAAATTGCTGGTGATAGCCCATCTATAGATTCTACATTTGGTTTTTCCATTAATCCTAAAAATTGACGTGCATATGAAGAAAGGCTCTCTACATATCTTCTTTGACCTTCTGCATATAATGTATCAAATGCAAGTGATGATTTACCAGAACCTGAAAGACCTGTAACAACAACTAGTTTATTCTTTGGTATTTCTAAATTTATATCTTTTAAGTTATGCTCTTTTGCTCCTTTTATTATAATTTTATTATTCATATATATGCCCCCTAATTTGCTTTTTGCTTTTTATTATACTATATTTTTTAAAACAAAACAAGAGTTTGTTTTATTTCTTTTTTTATTGTTACTTTATATCAAGTTATTACTCAGCAATATTAAAATATCTTTAAGTACAAAGTAATTATATAGAAATTTTTGAAAATCTCTTAAAATTAAACTTATAGATAAGAAGTTTATTTAGGCTGAATAGTAATCATAGTAATAATTATATATTTTATATTTAAGTATATATTATATCTAATTACAGATTATTTATTAAATCAATATTTATAAAATTGATAAAAGCACGAAAGAATCTTTCGTGCTCTTAGCCTACCTACCCCGTAACCTATTTATTAAATATGCCAACTCCACCTTTCTTTTAAGAAGCAACTTGTTCATAACATTACGATAAAACGGTGTATTTGCACATGTTCTTCTAAGAGCTTCTCTTATTGTCTCATTATTAAGGTACACTTTCAACTCTAAAAGGTCTATTGCTCTGTTTTGGTTTCCTTTATGAAAGTATTTCTTTTGAAGAGTTAAGACTAAAAGTCTAACAACCTCTTCATAGAAAAACTTTTCAATTTGGTCACCTGTTCCAAGATGTTCTTTAATGAGTTCTTTCCTTAGCTCAATTATTTTGAACCACGTAGAAACGTCGGACTCAAACTCTGCATTATACTTGGTAATATGTGTTGTTCTATAGATATATAGTGGCTCATCTATATACTTAACAACAATGTTAGGATTAGCTAACAGTATTTCATGATTCCAAATATTATCTTCCATCCTCTTAAGTTCAGGATTAAAGTAAATACCACGAATACATGAAAATCTATAAAGCTTTCCCCAAGGCACTCCTATTGCTGTATCAATTGAAGTACCTTCACGTAGATATGATTGATTGATAAAGCTCTTTTCAAGCTCTTTTAATGTTGCTCCCTCAAAAACTCTATTTTGTTTAAAGAAATGATTCTGCCGATATTCATGTTCATCATATGCATCACATGAACATGCAACAATATCTACATTATCATTTTTTTCAACTTCTTCATAAAGTCTCTGAAAATAAGTTTCTTTTATACAGTCATCTGCATCTAAGAAACTTACCCATGGAGTAGTAACTTGAGTAAGCCCAATATTACGTGCACACGAAATGCCAAGATTATTTGGATTTTGAATAAATTTTAATGTCATCATTCTATCTCCTATATCTTCCATAAACATTCGAATAACACGTTGAATCATAATAGTATCTTCATTACCATCATCTATGATTATGACAAAGCGTGGTTTCCGAGTTTGTTTGGTAATGCTATTCAGACATTGCCAAAAATCAAACATAGAAACCTTGTAAACGGGTATTATTACGGTGATAGGTAAGCTCTCTAAAGGTTGTTTCATATTAAATCTCCTTTTATACTCATTTGCGGATTGGCGTACTACATATCATATATTAACATAATATTAATATAAAAACAAGCTTTTAACTTTATATATTCTATTAGATATAGCTTTAATATATAATATTTATTGTATTTTATAAAATATAGCAAACATCTATACCGTGCTTGAACTAATTTACTTTTATAAAGATTTATTTTCTTGTTAAACAGAAAATAAATCTTTGCCACTTTTTATCATACTCATTTTTAATATTTATAAATATAAAAAGGGTGCATGAATGTTTTGCAACGCAAATCATATATGCACCCATGGTTAGAGATAAATCTCTTTTTTGGCTTTATGGTTTCTGGTTCTGCCACTGTTTGTGAGACCATCTGGTTACATCCGAATATTCGTTCTCCAGATATCTCATACGTTGTCCATTGTTACAATGGTAACATCTTTCCGCTGTTGGCGGAAAATGACGGTTTTGACTTCGGCAGATTTCACACTGTTTCAAGATAGCTTCCCGCTTAGCTTGAAATTGCTCTGCCCTTTGTTGTTGCGTGTTCACCATAAATATTTCCTCCTAATTTTTAGAGTATTACATTATGATAACATAAAATATAAATATAGTCAAATCGAAACCGTTCTTCACAGTTATTGTTTTCTTACATTAGGCTTTTACAAAGTCTTCTCTAATTCTTTTATCTTGTCCCTTAATTCTGCAGCTTTTTCAAATTCCATAGAAGCGGCATGTGCTAACATTTCATCTGTTAATTTAGAAATTAATTCTTTAATATCTATGTCTTTTTCAATATTATATTCTGTTTTCATATCTTCTATCATACTTGCTTTTATTACTTCTCTTACAGATTTTTTAATAGTTTGTGGTGTAATTCCATGTTCTTTATTATATTCCATTTGTATTTTACGTCTACGATTTGTTTCACTTATTGCTTTTTCCATACTATCTGTTAATTCATCTGCATACATTATAACTTTACCTTCTGTATTTCTAGCAGCACGACCAATTGTTTGTATCAAACTTCTTTCCGAACGTAAGAAACCTTCTTTATCTGCATCTAGTATTGCAACTAAAGACACTTCCGGAATATCTAACCCTTCTCTTAAAAGGTTTATTCCTACTAATACATCAAACTCACCTAGTCTTAAATCTCTTATAATTTCCATTCTTTCTAATGCCTTTATTTCAGAATGCATATATCTTACCTTTATATCTAAACTTGCAAGATAAGAAGTTAAATCTTCTGCCATTTTTTTAGTAAGTGTTGTTACTAATACTCTTTCCTTCTTTTCTACTCTTTCTCTTATTTGTTCTATTAAATCATCTACTTGATTTGTAACTGGTTTTACTTCTATCTTTGGATCTAGAAGTCCAGTTGGTCTTATAATTTGTTCTATTACATTACTTTTAGAATGTTCTTTTTCGTAATCTGCTGGTGTTGCACTAACAAAAATGACTTGATTTATTCTTTGTTCAAATTCATCGAATTTAAGAGGTCTGTTATCAAATGCAGATGGAAGTCTAAATCCGTAATTTACTAATGATTCTTTTCTTGCTTTGTCTCCATTATACATAGCTCTTACTTGTGGTATTGTTGCATGAGATTCATCTATTAATAATAGAAAGTCATCTGGAAAATAATCGAATAATGTAAATGGTGGACTCCCCTTTTCCCTACCACTAATATGTCTTGAATAATTTTCTATTCCTTGACAAAAGCCTGTCTCTTTCATCATTTCTATATCAAAATTTGTTCTTTCTTCTATTCTTTGTGCTTCTATTAGTTTATTATTATCTTTAAAATACTTTATTCTTTCCTCTAATTCCGCTTCTATTGTGTTTATTGCTCTTTCCATTTTATCACTTGTTGTTACATAGTGTGAATTTGGAAATATCATAACATGAGTTCTTGTAGCTATAACTTTTCCTGTTAATGGATTTATTTCTGAAATCTTCTCTATTTCATCATCCCAGAACTCTACCCTAATTGCAGATTCATTTTGGTCTGATGGATATATTTCTACTATATCTCCTTTTGCTCTAAATGTACCACGTTTAAAATCTAATTCATTTCTTGTATATTGCATAGTAATTAGCTTTTTTAATACTTCATTCCTTTCTTTTTTCATTCCTGGTCTTAATGATACAATCATATGTTCGTAATCAATAGGATCTCCGAAGTCCATATATACATGATACAGAGGCTACTATAATTACATCTTTTGTTTCGAAAAGTGAAGCTGTTGCTGAATGACGTAGTTTGTCTATTTCGTCGTTTATAGATGCATCTTTTTCTATATATGTGTCAGAAGCGGGTAAATAGCTTTCTGGTTGATAATAATCGTAATAAGATACGAAGTATTCAACATTATTCTCTGGGAAAAACTCTTTGAATTCGGAATACAATTGTCCTGCAAGTGTTTTATTATGTGCTAAAACAAGTGTTGGTTTTTGTACTTTTGCAATGATATTTGCCATTGTAAAAGTCTTTCCGTGAGCCTGTAACACCTAGAAGAGTCTGGAATTTTTTGTCCTCTTCTATTCCTTTTGATAAATATTCTATTGCCTGTGGCTGGTCGCCAGTTGGCTTATATTCTGAGTGTAATTTAAACATTTTTTCCTCCACCATATTAATTATTTATTATTGAATACATACACATATCATGGTACCCATCTTTTAATTTTATATATTTCCTTAAAGTACCTTCATATTCCATTTTACACTTTTCCATAACTTTTTTAGAAGCTATATTTTCTATACAACATCCACCTTGAAATCTTTGTACTTTTAACTTATTTAGGCAAAAATTTTTTACTATCTCTAATGCTTCTGTCATATATCCTTTATTAGTATATCTATTGTCTATAGCATAGTTAAACTCAACTGAATCATTATATTCATTTACATTTAAATTTATTGAACCTACTATCTTTTTTGTTTCTTTTAATGTTATTAACCAATTGTAGTAGTTTTTTATTTCATATTTATTATTAATATTAATTAAAGACATTTTTTCTTCTTCTAAAGTTTTTCTTTCCTTATTGGCATAATATAAAAATTCTTTTTGATTAATAAAACCAAAGTATAATTCTTCTGCATCTTTTTCTTTAAACCTTCTTAAAATTAATCTTTCAGTTTCTAATTCTATTGTACCTAAATTTTTCATATCTGTTACCTCTATAATAATTTAAATTCTTCTGATTATCTTTTAATTTCCCAATATCCTACTTTATCTGTTCCTACTCTTTGTAATATTTCTTTTTCTTTTAGAACATTAATATTTCTTTCTATTGTTCTTACAGTAGTTTTTAACTTAGATGCTATTTCTTTTTGAGTTATATTTTGATTTTGTTCTATTAACTCTAAAATTTTTCTTTGTGTTGAATTTACACCGACATTTACACCGACATTTACACCGACATTTTTAGTAACCTTATTTTCTTCTTCGTAATTTTTTCTATAAAAAATTATAGTAAAACCTATTTTTTCTTTTCTAAATTCCACTTTTACTTGATTTGCTGTACATTCCTCATATATTCTTCTTATTCCAGAAGAGTATGTTTCTGTATCATTTGATTTGTATAAAATATTAGCAATTATTGGATTTCTAAATACTGAATGTGCCCTATTTTGTATATAATCTTCTGGTGTATATTGTTCTGGAAATGTTCCAGGATTATATATTTCTACTTTATTTTTAAATATTGAAATCTCAGTTCCTTTAGGGTCTTGATATAGCCTATGTGCATAACTATTTATAATAGCCTCTCTTATAGAATCTAGTGGGATTTCTGGATATTCTTCTCTTTTGTCTGTTATTTTTACATTCCATATAATATTTTTTCTAATATATTCTTGTCCTATTTTTATTAAATCGAAAATGTTTCCTGCTACTTTATCTATATCTATAAATGTTGTTTTGGTATCTGTTGCAAAAATCGCCATTTGAAGTTCTACATTATTATTATCGCAAAATAAAACCTTTCCTGCATTTAATAACTTATTCTCTTTTAATAATCCTAACTTGTTTAAAACATCTTCTTTATTGGTATATTGAAATGGTATCCTCTTAGCTTTATTGGCTCTTTCTATATAATCCTTCAATATTTCTTCATTAACATCGCATATTGTTTTGTCTGAAATTCTTGAATCCCAACTTCCACTTTCATTTTCTGTTTTTAAAAATATTTTTCTCATTTCAGAAATGGAAAGTTTTTGGTCTCTATCGCTTACTCTTATATATGCTCTTCCATCAGCAAAGTATGGAACATCTTCTCCATCAAATTCCACTAGAATGCAATCTTTATCTTCTATTTTTACATTGCTTATCTTTGGATAGATTTTTGGCTCTATTTTATTTGAAATAACTTCTGAAATATATCTTAGTGTTTTTCCACTAACTTCTTGCCCAACTACTGTTCCATCATCTTTTATTCCAAAATATAGTTTTCCATGTCTATGTTTATTTAATATAGAAACAATTGATACTATTGCTTCTTTTAATTCACTTGTAGATTTTTTTAATTCTGTTATCTCATCTTCTTGAAATTTATTATTCAATCAAAATCACCTTCTTTTATTTACTTATTATATTAAGATTACTATTTGTTTAAAATATATATTGAAATATTTATCAAAAAAATTACTTAAATAAATTCGGTCGACACTGTCGACCATTTTTAATAAACTTTTTTGTAAGTTTTCAAAATCAATATTTTCATTACACGAATTTTACACGAATTAAAATTGCAAACTTTATTTTTTATCATTAATAACTGCTACTATTTCTTCATGAATATTGCCATTTGTAACAAGCATAGTATCTATATTATCTCTTTTATTCCCTTGCAGATTAGTCACTTTACCTCCTGCTTCTTGAACTAATAATTTATTGTTCCATCTATTGGGTCTATAAGCCATTCATATTCACTGTTTTTGTTATGTTCTCCACTTTCTTCTGCATATATTGAATGATTCGGAAAACATTCTTTTATAAATGTAACAATTTTGTTTTCCATAAAAACATCTATATCTGTTACTATATCATTTAGTTCTTTATTCTTTATATTTTTATCCTTTATTTGTTTTGTTTCATCATAAGCATTTTTTATCACTTCTATCATTTTTTCTATAAGATTAAAATCTATTTCCATATTACCCTCCACTAATATTCATGTAATTTTCCATTATATATAATATAAATGTTCACTTATATTTTTAAAATTCCATTTAAGTTCTTTTTAATGTCATCTTTATCATTATAAAATAATGTCGCTTTTATTTTTCCCGAACCTAAAACTGTGCTAGATATTTTACTTCCTACTTTAGCAACTATTATTATAGGAATATTTAATCTCACAGCTTCTTGTAATTCCATTCCTTGTCCTGTTGAAGGGCTACTCATTTCTGCAATTACTAGATCGGTTTCTTGTAAAAGTTTCATTACTCTTGTATACATCTCTTCATTAGTTCCTTTGAATTTTATTGTATCAATAGGAGAATATATCTTGTCAGTATATTGAGATAATTCTTCTACTAAAGTTTCATATATTTTTAAACTATCTTCTTTAGCTGATGTAATGGTTCCAGTTATCATTATATTTTTAAATTTATTCATTTTTATTCCTTTCTTCTATCCTATATGATTCAATATATTGTTTTATTTAATCATATTTTTTATTTTAAATATTTTCTATGATGCCTCTTCCACTAATTTTTTAAATTCCTCAAAAGATGGTATTTTTATATTTATTAATTCACTTATTTTTTTTAGTAGCGTATAATCATTTCTTGCATTCATTCCAAACCCTGTATAAGCGTTCCAACCCAGTTTTTTAGCTAAGTTTACTATTTCTATATTTATTTGTGGTCTCAAATCTACAAATATATTATTCATATTTTTATATTTTTTTAGAAATTCAACCGCACTATTATCGTTTCCGCCTTCTTTTCCAGTACAATTAATAAATATAAAACTATCATTTTCTAAACATATTTCATTTAATTTTTCTAGATATGTTACTTTAGTATCATTAGATAACTCTTTTGCTAGATTCTCTTTTGAATTTATATCTATTAGATATAATGAATTAATCCCTTCCTTGGCAATTCTCCTAGCAATAGGTTCACCCACACCACCTACACCAAAAAGTATTACTGATCTATTTTTTAGCGTTGACACATCTTCTTTAAACCAATCTGTAAAAGATGGCCCATTTAAATCATAACATGTTAATTTATTGTTTTGATCTTTTATTAGTGAATCTACATTATCAGGTATTGTTTTATTTCTAAACCATTCCTTTAATACTGGATTACTTTTATGTGGTTGAGTTTGATTAATTGCAACAATTTGATTATTTTGTTCACTTAAATCATATATCTCTTTAAGTGATTCAAAATCGTTCTTTTTTATATTAATTGGTAAATACACTAAATTTTTGTAGATTTTATTCATATATACTCTACTTGTTGATATCTCCCATTCTATAGGTTCTTTATATGCCAAATATAAACAAATATTTATTTCTTTATTCATCTTTATAAAATCTTTAACTTCTTGTATATTATTACATACCTTAATTTTATTATTAGAAGTTATAATCTCTTTATTTTTATTCATCATATTTTACTATCACACCTTTTTAACTAGAGAAAAAAATATCCTCTCATTCCATTTTACTTTTATAATATTACTATACATTCATTCTTTTTTCAACCATAATACTTAAATGCAAAAAGAATGATTTGATTGTATAATAATAATTTGCGACAAATTGTGTTGAAATTTTACATATAGTATTGTATAATGCCTATACAAAATTTTAACCCTAGGAGGTATTTTTTATGAAGAAGAAAGTTTTGGTCTGTGGTTGTTTGGGTCACATGGGACAACTTGTCGTAGAGGCAGTTAATGCTTCTTCTGATATGGCAGTCCTTTGTGGATTTGACAAATCTATTGATTTGACTGGAATGTTCAATTTTCCTGTTTTTCATGAGATTGCTCAAATTAACGCAAAGCCTGATATCATTATCGACTTTTCTAGCCCCACTGCAACCGAGATAATCTCAAAGTACGCCTACGAAAACGACATTCCTATTGTAGTTGCAACTACAGGACTGTCTGAGGAACAAATTCACAAATTGCATGAGTACTCAGACAAAATCCCTGTATTCCAATCTGCAAACATGTCCTTGGAAGTTGTTGTGTTTACAAAACTCTTGAAAGAGTATTCGACTATTCTTGGCAAAAATGCCGATATCGAAATTTTAGAAAAACACCACAGCAGAAAAGCAGATAACCCTAGTGGTACTGCAAAAATGTTGTTTAGTGCTGTAAATAGCGCTTTTAACAACGAAAAGAAGATGATTTATGGACGTACTGGAAAAAGAGAAAAAGACGAAATCGGACTTGCTTCACTTCGTGGCGGTAATATCGTTGGCGAACACACGGTATCCTTTTTTAGCGAGAATGAGACTTTTTCTATCAGCCATACTGCGTATTCTCGAATGGTTTTTGCAGAAGGTTCTGTCAGGGCTGCAAGATACTTGCTTAACTTCGAATCTGGCTTTTACAATATGAATGATTTGGTTTAATCCATGTTCTTTATGTTGTAAATCTAATTTAAAAGTTTCAATACCGAACAAACAAAACAGCACCACTAACTTTTCTTGTTAGTGGTGCTGTTTTTGTTTATATAATATCTTTATTAATTATTTAAAATCATTCCAATACACTAATTTTTCTATATTTTCTCTTTCATAGTGTTTTGAGCTTGGTTTAATTCCTTCTTCTGAGGGATATCCAAATTGAAGCAAATTTTCAAGTTTATAATTGCTAGGAATATTTAGTATCTTTGTCAGATTTTGTCTGTTTTAATATCCTTTATGAAAATGGTCTTTTGCCATTTGTACAAATAGCCATATTGTAAATATAACAGCAAATACTAGGTAAACATATCTTAAAATTTGATTATTTACCATACTTGCTCCTAATAAAATAGCAGCATCTAAAAGACCAATTACTAACTGATGTAACATTTTTTCTAACTTATCTACTTGCTTTTGTGAATTTGCCATTTCTATATCAATCTTAGTTTCGCCACGATTTATATCTTTTATAAAATTTAGCAATTCATTTGGAAGCATACTTAAACTATTAGCACCAGTTACAAAATTTTTACCTGTATTCATTAACATTTCTTTAGAAAACACTTCATTAAAACTATCTTCTTTTATTTTGTTATTAAATACCATTAACAAATTAATATTTGGACTAATACCTTCTAGAGTTCCTTCAATTACACAAATTCCTCTAACTAGCAAAGTAATATTTTTATCTAATAATATATTATTTTCTTTTAAAAGACTATTTACACTATTCATAAACTCTATTATATTGATATTTTTTATATCCTCATTTGCATTTCTATCTAATATTTTCTGAATCCCTGTTCTTAACTTAATATGATTTACAGGCTCTTTTGTAGTAGATATACTAAGTAATATATGTTCAAGTTCACTTACATTATTCTGTACTATAGCTTTCATTGCATTTTTTAATAACATTTTATTTCTAGAACTAATTCTTCCCATCATTCCTAAATCTAAAAATACTATCTTTCCATTACGTATAAAAATATTATCTGGATGTGGATCTGCATGGAAAAAGCCATCGTCTAAAGCTTGTTTAATATAATTATTAGCAAGTTTTAATCCTATTTCTTCAATATCATATCCTTGGCTCATTAATTTTTCTTTATCATCTAAATTTATTCCTTCAATATTTTCCATAACTAAAACTTTTTTAGTGACTAAATTATTATATACTTTTGGTACATCAACATATGCTATATCAATATTATTATCTTTAAATTCTTCAAGATGATTTGCTTCTATTTGAAAATTCATCTCTTCTTTTGCTGTATAATATATTTCATCTATTATATTAGCTAAATTAATTGTTTTTATTATTAAGTTTAAATGTAATAATCTTATAGCTTTTTTTAATAATTTTACATCCATAGACATAGTTTCATAAACATTTTTTCTTTGAACTTTAATTACTACATCTTCTCCAGATTTTAATTTGGCTTTATGTACTTGTGCAATAGAAGCGGAACCTATACAAGTTTTAGATATGCTTTGAAAAATGTTGCTTGTATCACCATATTCTTCGTTTAATATTTCTGAAACTTCTTCAAAACTCATAGGTGTTACTTTTGCTCTTAAATTTGATAAAGCATCACAATATTCTTTCGGTAATAAATCATATCTACTAGACATTATTTGCCCCAATTTTATATACATAGGACCTAATTTAGAAATTGTATTACATAATTTTTCTGGAGTAATTCCGCTAATCAAATCACTGTCTTTTAATATTGAAACAATTTCTTTAAACCTTATTTTCTCATTCATACTATCTACCTTTTCTATAATTCTCTTTTCTTTAGATTTTAATCATTTTCATTTTTTTCTTCTTCATCTCTTTTGTCTGCTTCTGAATCATTTTTTAGTAATTTTGAGATTTCTTCTTTTTCTTCATCACTCAAACTGTTAATTATTTCTACAATATCCTCTTTGCTTGCAGTAGTAATTTTAATATTTGTATTTTCTTTTATTTTATCTTTAAAATCTCTTTTTAGCTCTTCATTTTTTATAGAACCCTCTTTATATAAAGCTTCTCCTTTTTCTAATAATTCTTTTTTTAGTTCATTTGCTTTTTCTCCTGTAAGAGATATAGCTCCTAGCCCCATTAATAATACATTTTTAATATTTTCTTTCATTTATATCATCACCTTTCTAAAATTATTATAACACTAATATAATAAAAGTAAATTAATAATAAAATTTTTAATCGTTCAAAAAATTCATTACTAAATCTATAATAACTTCTTTTTCTTTTGGATTAGACTCTGCAATTAGTAGAGTTAAAGCTGTTAATGTGTTGTTATCTATTACTTGTTTATTGTCTTTATATAAGATATCATAGAAATTTAAAAAGTATATAAATAGTGTTGCTGCAATTCTTTTATTACCATCTGCAAAAACATGATTTTTAACTATCAAATATAAAAAGTTTGCAGATTTTTCTTCAATACTTTTATAAATGTCTTGTCCTCCAAAACTTTGATAAATATTACCTATAATTGATTCAAGTCCCCTATCTCTTTCAACAGCAAATAATGAACTTCTTTCGTTAAACTTTAGTTTATTAATTATATTTATACATTCATTATAATTAATTTTTCTATCATCTATATTCCCATTTATTTTCTTTAATGTTTTGTGATCGTAATCGTCTAATAAGTCTAATGCCTTAGAATATTCTCCAATTACTCTTAGTATTTCTTTTGCGTCATTATTTTCTAAATTTTCATCAATACGATTAGCTATGTCGATTAATTTTATTGTTTTTTCTAAATAATCTAGTCTTTTTTGGTTAATAGCATATCCTTTTAACATATACTCTTTTAATATGTTAGTTGCCCATTTTCTAAAAGCTATACCTCTTTTGCTATTCACTCTATAGCCAATTGAAATAATCATATCCAAATTATAATATTGAACATTATATGTTTTTCCATCTTCTGCAGTATGCTTAAAAAATGAGCATACTGAATTTTCATTCAATTCTTCGTCTTTATAAATATTCTGTATATGTCTTGTTATTGTTTTTCTGTCTTTTTCAAATAATTCTGCCATTTGTTTTTGTGTTAACCATACTGTCTCATCTTGCATACTCACTTCTAATTTAACATCACCATCTTCAAATAGAATAATCTCATTTTTCATATCTCTCATAAGAACACTTCCTTTTTTATTATATTTAGTTCTTATCTAATCTTTTAGTTTTGATACTACTACATTTAGTTATGTCTGTGAACTATTGTTCGTAGTTTATCATCTTATATTCTATTTGTCAATTAATATCTACTATATTTTTTATAATTCATCAAATTCCGCTTCCATTTATTTATAATTATTCAACAAATTCTCTTTTTCCTTATTAACTTATATAAATTTCTATTATTAAGTTATTTTCTGTGCTAAATTTAGTTTTATTTTGCATGTTTTTACTCCATGTTATTATATACTTTCTAAAATACTATGTAATATTTGTTCTCTATTCTCTGAAGTATCTATATATTTTATTCCATATCTAGGACATTCTAATTTTAATAACTCGTTCATTTCGGTCCATTTTCTAACATGTGATTCTAAGTCTTTATTACATATATCATAAGTCCAATCTTGATTTGTATCGTGTTTCCTACATAATTCTATAATGTCTTTTTCTTTTAAATCACCATGTCCTAAACATATTACTAGTGTTTCTTCATAGTTAATCATTTCTTTTACATATTTAGGTTCTAATTGTCCACTTTCTAATATGTACCCATATTTATTTTTATCATTTCTAATACATGAATTAAATAATTCTAATAATACTTTCTGAAAATATTCACTATGTTCAAATTCTTTTTGTTCTTCTATATGAGTTCTATAATACTTTTCTTTTCCTGTTGCTCTTATTATTGCCCATTTAATATTGTCTGAATGTATTAAATTGTATTGTTTATATTTCTCTTTTATCATATTACTTAATGTAGTTTTTCCTGTTCTACCTATTCCCATAATTAAAATATTTCGCATATTCTCTTTCCTTTACATAATTTAATTTATTTGCTAACATTTGTAGCCTTCTTCTTAAGTAATGATTATTTAATTTCTCTCATTTTTTCTTCAATCACTTTCTTTAGTTCCTTTTATCTATAATTTCTATTATCTAAATCATATTTCTCTACAATAGATTTAACTAATTTTACAAATTCCTCTTCATTACTATATTCAAAAATATTATTAGTTATTGATTTTACAGATGAACTGATTTTGCTACCACTCTTATATAAACAATAAATTGGAATATTATCATCATAAACCCAACCTAATTCTATTCCCAAACCTGTTCCTGCAAAAGTAACTTCTGCAATGAATATATCTATTGTTTTGTAAAATTCTCTATCATTATTGCTTTTGCTACTATTTTCATGTGGTAATAATAATGTATGTTTATTTAATTCTTCATCTTTTCTTAATGGCCTATATATTTTATTGATATAATCCATCTTTTTTGAATGTGCTACATATATTCTCATTGTATTTCCCTCCTATAACTTTCTTATATCTATTAAAAATACCTTATATTTTTTATTGTTCTAAAATATAACCTTCATAAAATATTATATATTGAGACTCTTTCTTGCTTCATTCCATATCTCTATTGGAATCGTATCTAAATCTTCATTTATACCATGTTCTTTTGCAATTTTTAAAACTTCTTTTATGTACATATCTGGATAATCCATTCCTGTTTGAATTAATTTTATTAGTGCATTCCCCCATTTTACTGCTATAGAATTTAATTTACTTTGCTTTATTAGTTCTATTACTTCATTAATATTATATTTTATTAAACAATTTTCAATCTTAATTTGATTTTTATTTATATCTAAAATAGTAAATTCTGCTCCTACTTGTCCTCCTGTTGCTAATCCTATTGAACCAGGATTTATATACTTTATATTGTCACGTGAAAATAAATATTGTTTATGTGAATGTCCAAATATCTTATATTCACAATCATTGCCATCATTATAATTTCTTTTATGACTTATAAATATTTTTGGTAATTCTGGTATATTAATTATATATGTTTCTGGAAGACTTTCAATAAATTCTATATCATCATTACTTAATTCATTATATGTGCATAATAAAGCACCTTTTCTACTATCTATATTCCAATCTTTATTTTTAGATTTATGATATTCTATAATATAATTTTCTCTATTTCCTCTTATCATATAATTAATATATTTTTCATTTATTTTTTTTATATAATTAATTACTTCATGTGACTTTGGAATATCTGTAATATAATCTCCACACCATATAATGGCATCTATATTGTTTTTCTCGATATATTCCATACATTTCTCTAATGCAAAAATATTTCCATGTATATCACTAAATACAGCAAATCTCAATTTATTAATCCTCCTGCTATTTAATTTTTTATTAATATTTTGTATTAATTATAGAATTGTTATTAAAATATTATAGTTTATTATCACTTTGTGATATGATTATCTTAACATATTTTTCTATTTATGTATATTCTAATCTATTTAAATGTTATTCATAAGAGTATAATAACATTTATTTTACATTTTTTCATGTTTTTTCATAAATTACTAGACTTTTTATATTTTATTATGATATTATATTAACATACTATAGATAAAAGACTATTCATTAGTTTATGGATTTAGGAGGGCAAAAAAATGTCAAAATTTTTTAAAATAATTTTAATAATTTTTATATTATTATGTTTTTGTATAAATAGCGTTTTGGCTACTAATACTTCATCAAATACAACTACTAGTAGTACAACTTCTAGTTCACAATCAACTACAACAGTAACTACTTTAGATAGCATTCCAGAATCTGGTCTTGGACTTACAAATATTTTAAATATTTTATTAATTACAGTTGGTGTTGTTATTATTTTTTTAGCTATTGCAATTTTAATACGTTTAAGATAATTTTCTATATATTTCTAAAAACTCTATTTTTTGACAAAATAGAGTTTTTTTTTATGTATATTTTGCATTTTTAAATTAATACTAATATTGAACTTGATTTTTTTTAAGTTGTAAATTTATAAGGAGGTTATTATGAAAAAACTAGTAATATCATTAACTTTAATATTATCAATTTGTTTTCTATTTTCATTTTCTTTTGTATTTGCAAATCAAATGAACAATGCAGCAAATGATGTAAGAAATGTTGTTGGTGGTGCTGAAAATGTTGTGGAAGATGCTGCAAAAGATGCTACTGGTGCAGTTAGAACAGGTATTAACACTGTAGGAAATGCTACAGAAAATACTGTAAATGATATGAATAAAGATATGAATAGAGATAAAAATGCTGGAAATATGAATACTAGAACAAATGATAGTTACACAGCTACTAGAACATCTGCGGATGCTGCCACTCGGTGGTTTTTTAGGTAATATGGGAAATAATGCTTGGACTTGGATAGTTGTAGGTATCGTTGTTTTAGCTATAATTGCTTTAATCTGGTATTATTCTACAAGACAAAGTAGTTATAATAATCACGATGATGAATAGTTAAATTATTCATTTTGTTTAGCATAATATAGAAAATCTAAAAAATTCAATATATACTATCTTTAATTTGTTTAGCTAATAATGTAAAAACTACAATTTATATTTTTTAATAATTTCTAAATATAAATTGTAAGTTAAATAAAATTAAAAATATTATATATTGGATTTTAATACATACTTTTAATTACAATATTTTATTGTTCAGACTTATTAATATATAACTAGTGATAGAAGAATGTTTATAAAAAAATAATATTAGTATTTCATTATTTATCTTTCCATGATATAATATTAACAATTATTTTTTTAAGAGGTTTAATATTATGAATAAATTAATTGCAAAAAATCCTACTGCCAAACATAATTATAATATAATAGATACATTAGAAGCGGGTATTGTACTTACAGGAACTGAAATAAAATCTATTAGAGCTGGGAAAGTAAATTTAAAAGATAGTTATGCATCTATTACTAAAGATGGTGAAGTTTTAGTATATTCTATGCATATAAGTCCATATGAACATGGAAATATCTTTAATAAAGACCCTTTAAGAGAAAGAAAATTACTTTTAAATAGAAGAGAAATAAACAAACTAATTCGGTCTTATTAATCAAAAAGGCTATACCTTAGTTCCTATTTGTTTATATTTTAAAGGAAGTTTAGTTAAATTAGAACTAGGTATTGGAAAAGGAAAAAAATTATATGATAAACGTGAAGACATTGCAAAAAAAGATGCTGAAATGAAGATTAGAAGTGCTATGAAACAATCTTTATTTAGATAATTAAAAACTTTTAAGACCCAAAATAATTTTGGGTCTTTTTTATAATTTCATATATCTGGTTCGATTGGTACTTCCACATATATTTCTTGTATTCTATTAATCCTATTCCTCATAATATTAGCTGAATTTTCTGTATATTCATCATACATTGATGCGTATTTACTAGGAAGTAATTTCTTTCCACCTGAAAAGCAAGCTTGTACATCTAATTTAAGTACAGATTCTTCAAGCCATTTTCTAAACCATGGCAATTCTTTATATTTATTCACAATTTTTTCTATATTTTCATCATTAACTCTTGTATACTCTGCCCCATCCTCAACTGCATCTAGACAAAAATCATAATCATAATTTGGTGCAAATCTTATACCTTTCTTTCCATTTCTAATTGCCCAATTACGTTTACTTTGATCTAGATTTTTTATTATATACCAAAACACAGTTTGTTTTATAAGTTCTTGCTTTATTGATTCACATTCTTCTTCTCTACCACTATTAAAATTCACAAATCTTTCAGAAATATCTATATTATCTTCAGTAGTATTTGACAAGCCAAATATATGCATCTGTCTACTTATGTCTTGCCCTGTTTTTAATTCTTCTCCTTCTTCTAAAAAATCAGGTGTTACAATATATATACCTTGCTTATCATCTTTTTGTGCTAAAAAATAATTAGCACTTTCTAAGTGTAAACTCTTACATATTCTAGGAATAACCAAATTATTACATAAACAATAAAATTTTGATTTACTTGAATATTTATCTGTTAATATATTTTTAATTAGTATTCTTTTTAAATCTGGTAATATTAGCCAATCACTTGCAAAAGATGCGTCTTTTGAATCAAATCTTTGGTTTGATTTAAGATATTTAATCTCATCTAAATTTACAACTCCTGTAATTTTTTGTGTATTTCCATTGATTTTTAAATATTCTTGATACATGTTTTCAAAACTCTCTCTATGAATTGATTTAATAAGATCAATATTATCTAAACTTGCTCCCCATATTATAGCTAATTTTGTTATATATTCTTCTTTACTTAATAGCATTAATCATCTTCCATTCTAATTATCATAATTTAATATTTTAATAAAAAACAGACTTTAATTAAAATCTTTCTATTTAAAGTCCGTTTTTCGTTTTTAAAATATTAATTCATACTTAAATTTTATTATTTGAACCAAATACATCTTTTATTTTATGTTTAACAGTGTTTTTTATAGATTCTCTTGCTGGTGTCAAATATTTTCTAGGATCAAATACGCTTGGCTCTTCAGCAAATACTTTTCTAATTTCTGAAGTCATAGCAAGTCTTAAATCTGTATCCACATTTATTTTAGATACACCTGATAAACTTGCTTCATGTAACATTTCATCTGGAACACCTTTGGCTCCTGGGATATCTCCACCATATTTATTACATGTCTCTACTAACTCTGGTATAACAGTAGATGCACCATGTAATACTATTGGAGTGTTTGGAATTAATTCTTTTATTTTGGCTAATATATCAAATCTTAGTTTTGCTTCACCTTTAAATTTATATGCACCATGACTTGTTCCTATAGCAATTGCTAAAGAATCACATCCTGTTCTTTCTACAAATTCTTTTGCTTGCTCAGGATCTGTATACATAGCGTCTGCTTCAGATACATTAACATCATCTTCTATTCCTGCTAATTTTCCAAGTTCTGCTTCTACAACAACACCCTTACTATGTGCATAATCTACTACTTTTTTAGTTAAAGCTACATTTTCTTCAAAATCATATTTAGAACCATCTATCATAACAGATGTGAAACCATTATCTATACACATTTTACATGTCTCAAAATCTGGTCCATGATCTAAATGAAGTGCAATCGGAATATCATGTTCCTCTAATGCTGCTTCTATCATCTTTCTTAAGTATGGAACTCTAGCATATTTTATTGCTCCATGTGATGCTTGAAGTATTACAGGTGAATTTTCTTCTGCAGCTGCATCTACAATTCCTTGTATAATTTCCATATTATTTACATTAAATGCTCCTATAGCAAATTTCTCTTTCATTGATTTTTCAAACATTTCCTTAGTTGTTACTAATGGCATAAAATTTCCTCCTTTAACTTTTACCTTGAATAGTTAGTTTTATTAAACTAAGCATATTTTATTGCTATTTATTAATAAAGTCAATATATTATTTATATAATAACTTAAAACTTTAATCTCAATGGTAACTAAATTTATATCTAATTTAAAATGTGATTATTAATAAAAGATAGGAATTTATTATCCTATCTTTATTAATAATATATTTTAAATTTTCATACTCTCTTTCTGAATATATATTACTGTACTACAATAAAGATTATCATAATAATATTTATTGTATAGTAAGCATTACATAACAACTTACCTATCTATCATTAATATAACATACCTACATTAATATAAATTATCATTTTCATAACTACCACACATAGATTCATCACAATTCTTAGTATTACAATTATTTGTTGGTGTTACTATAATTTGTTTTAATTCACATTTTTGTTTCTCTTGATTGTTAAATTTACAGCTTTCCACTGTACAATTAATTTTTTGATTTGTATCCATTTTATCACCTTCTTTCATTTGTTTAGTATGTCCATATATTACTTTTTTATGTGGATTAAAGACTTCCTTCAATTTTTATTATAAATGAAATTTCACTTTTTATATATCCTACTAAAAATAATGTAATAAAGCCATTTTTTATAATAATTACATAATTTTCCGTTTATATTTTTTTGTTTCGATTAAAATATTTTTCCATTTTCTAATTTTATATATTTAATTTTGAAAACTGGCTTATAGGCTTAATTAAATCATCTTTGGACATTGGCACTAACTTAACATAAACGAAAAATAATTTTCATGCGCGTCAACTCTTTATGGTTACCTGTTTGTTTTTATTATTTTATTTTCAAATATCCCCTATCTTTTGGAAACAAATTATAATAAATCACATATTATATAAAAAATGATTGGAGGTTATTTTTATGGATTATGAAATAATGATGAACGGAAATATAAAAATTGGTATGTATGCTCCAGACTTCGAAGCTCAAACCACTATGGGTAATATTAATCTTAATGATTATAGAGGTAAATGGATTGTTCTCTTCTCACATCCAGGCGACTTCACTCCTGTTTGTACTACTGAAATAATTGCTTTTGCAAAGTCAAATACATATTTTGAAAAATTAAATACTTGTTTAATAGGACTTAGTGTTGATAGTAACGCATCTCACCTAGCATGGCTATATGATATATATTGCAAAACAGGAATATGCGTTCCCTTCCCTATCATAGCTGATAGAAATGGACAGATTGCCAGAAAATATGGGATGATTTCAAATGATATAAGTAATACAGAAACTGTAAGAAATGTATTTATTATTGATGATAAGGGATTAGTTCGAGCAATTTTAGTATATCCAATGAATGTTGGAAGATGTATTCCAGAAATTTTAAGAACTGTTCAAGCTCTTCAAGTTGCAGATATAAATAACGCATCCACTCCTGCAAACTGGGTTCCTTGCAATCCAATAATATCCCCTATTCCTAAAACATTTTGCGAATTGCAAGAAAGAAATGAGCAAATTAGTCAAAATAGAAATGGAATGAATTGGTATTTAAGTTTTCAGAATCCTAATGAATGTTGCAATATAACTGAAAATAGAGAAATTGAAGAAAAAAGTAAAGAATAGATATATTTTTAGTAGACTTTTTGTAGTAATATTTAAGTCAATATAAAAATGAGAAATTATCTGTTAAAGATTTAAAAAATTGTATTAAAAAATAGCTAAAATAGCTATTTTTTAATATTTTATATAATTTATTTCTATGATATTTTTTTGCTTGTGTCTAAACTGTAAAAATTTGTGTTATATTTTTTCCCATCTAAAGCAGTTACTCTAATTTTTTGAGTAACTGAATCTTGCTCTAATTCTCCTGTTTTAAATATATTTTGTAAATGATATGTTATATTATTTTCTGCCACATTAAATAATTTTGACATTGACTTTTGCGTTAACCAAAAGTCTTCTTCATTATATAAAACTTCAACAGATATATTTTCATTATTTTGACTTTGATATATAATTAAATCTTTTAAATTTTCTATATTGTTCAATACTAATCACCTCATATTTTCATCCCAGAACTGTTGTTTGCATTCTATAATAGAATAATTGCTGTGTCAACATTTTTTAGTAAAATTTATTCGTTTTAACAGCTTTTAAAATAGAATATTCTTTATTAAGCTTTTTAATATCTAAATTTTTATATTTTTTTATCTAATATTAAAAGTTTCATAATGATATAACATTGCTAAATGCTATCTATCGTTACTTATTTACTTCTTTATGTATGACATTAGCACAAATTTAACATAAGGCAAAAATAATTCCATGTGTGTCAACTTATTATGATTACTTTTGGTGTTTTAACTTCCTTATTCTTATGTATATATTTTTCAATTTTTGGAAATATTATTTTTAGGTGGTGATATTATGACTAATAAAGAACTTTTATATGTTGAAGATGCTTTAGGACATGAAAATTTTATGAAGATATGTTCAAACAAAACTTCTTCACAATTAACAGATGTAAATCTTTCTAATTATATTAAAGAATTAGAAACAAAACATTCAGAATTATTTAACAAATTTTTAAATTTATTATAGGAGGAGTTATGGAAGATAAAGATTTAATGGAAAAAGAATTATTAATCATCAAAGGTGTTTGTGATTTATATTTACATGGAACAATTGAATCATCAACAGCTGAAGTTCATGCAGCTTTTAAAGATGCTTTAAATACAAGTTTAGATATACAAAATAAAATTTATAATTTAATGGCTGAAAAAGGTTGGTATAAGACTGAAACTGTTGAACAGACAAAAATAAATACTGTAAAGCAAAAATATGTGTCTGGAAATTAAGTATATTCTTTAAAATTCTCATTATATTTTATAACCAAAACCGTACAATTTAAGCTTGTACGGTTTTGGTTGTTTAGGATTTACAACTTATTTAAAAGCACACACTAGCCTAGTAATAGTTGATATATGTATAAATTTAAACTAATTGCCGATGGTACGCATTTAGCCTTTTCTTCTCCAATTACTTGCGTGGTATAAAACTTATTAGTAGTAGTCACTGACACGCTTCAAGATTAGTTTAAATTTATACATATATCAACTATTACTAGGCGGTAACATTATTTGTTAAATCAAAAGAACTGTAAAAAGTAACTTTTATTATTGAGTAAATTAATTACTCTTTCTAACGTAAATAACTGGATCTATTTCTTTCCTATATAATAATTTTTCTTTCCTCTTTTTACTACAATATATGTATTATCTATAAACATATCATTTGTTACAGTAGTTTCTATATTATCAATTTTATCCCCATTAATAGATATTGCTCCATTTTGAATAAATTCTCTTGCTTCTCTTTTACTTTTAACTACTCCCATATTTGTAATAAAATCGACAATATTAATATTTTCCTCTACTTGTTTTATATCTTGATCTCCAAATAATTCTACTACATCTTCTTTTGATAAATCTTTAAACTTATTATTAAATAGACTTTCTGCTAATTTTACTGCTTTTTCATATTCTTCTTTACCATGTAAAAATGTAATTATTTCTCTTGCTAAACACTTATGTGCCTCTCTTAATTCTGGATGTTCATTATTTTTCTTTTCATATTCTTCTATTTCATCTTTTGATAAAAATGTATATATTTTTAAATAATCAATTACCATACAATCTTCTACATTTACAAAGAATTGATATAACTTATAACTAGAAGTTTTATTTTTATCAAGCCATAAAGCATTTCCTTCACTTTTACCAAATTTTTTACCTTGTGAATCTGTAACTAAAGGCATAGTAAAGCCAAATACCTCATCTCCTGTAGATTTTCTAATTAAATCTATACCTGCTGTTATATTCCCCCACTGATCTGAACCTGCACACTGCATATCTACGCCTTTATTTTCATGTAGATATTTAAAATCTAAAGCTTGCAGTATCATATAAGAAAACTCTGTATATGTAATTCCTGTTTCTAATCTTCTTCTAATAATATCTTTATCTAACATATAATTTACATTAAAATATTTACCATAGTCTCTTAAAAAATCAATTACATTAATATCCTTATACCAATCATTATTATTTACAACTTCAAATCCAAAGATATCTTCTACTTGTTTCTTTAAACTTTCAAAATTTTTGTTTACTTCTTCTTTTGATATCATAGCTCTTTCAGTTGTTGGTCTTGGGTCTCCAATCATTCCTGTTCCCCCACCAACTAATAAAATTGGATGATGTCCGAGCATCTTTTAATCTTTTTGATATTAGAAAACTAGATAAATGCCCAACATGTAAGCTGTCCGCTGTTGGGTCTGTTCCTATATAAAAGGTCATTCCTCCTTCATTTAGCTTTTTTTCTAATTCTGGACTAGAAATATCTTTTATTATTCCTCTCCATTTTAATTCTTCAAATAATGTCATATTATTTCCTCCTTTTATTTTTATTTGTAAAAGAAAAATGAGTTAAATTATCCTTATATAAAAGGACGATTTAACTCGTGGTACCACCTTTATTCACAATATACTTTTTATATTGCCTTATTTATAGCTATTCGTTGCTATCGTAATTACTATAAGAATTGTAATTCGCAAATCTATTTACTGATAGTTTTCACCAAATAACACTACCTCTCTTTTTATTGTAACAATAAATCTACTACTTTATTCTTTTTAAAATCATAATCAAATTTAATTAGTTATAATTATATATCCTCCCTTGTTTGTTTGTCAAGATTAAAATGTGTAGTAATTAGTAGTACTAACTTTTCTGTAAATATTAAACTTCTAACTCACTTTATAAAAAAGCACCACAGGAAGAACTCCTGCAGCGTCGATGCGAACTTTTGACTTTATTTACCTATTTTAACTATGAGAAACCTTAAATTCTCCATTTTTAATCCAAATAACATATGTTTCTTCTTCTACTGTGAATGTTATTACAACATCTTCTTTAGAAGGTGTTTCTGCTGTTTCTTCAAACATAAGTGTTGTAACTGTTAGTTCATCCTCAAGAATAAAGTCTCCAGCATTATACTTTATTGAAATAAGCTCACAATTTGATAAACTATTTCTAATAAAGTTAACACTTTCATCGGAAACTTTAATTTCTTTGAAATTGTATCCTCTTGCTGCCTTACCTACTTCATTCTCAGTTTTTGATATACCTAAAATGAGTTTTTTGATTTTTACTGCATCCGCGACTCTGTATCCAGAATCTTCATTCATGATGAGGTTTTTCATAATGGTTAAGTCCATTACATTGATAACACCATCACCATTCATATCATATGCTACTGTTTCAGTATTATCTGTAGTGCCTGCAGCAGATACAGTAAAAATAGTGGACATAGCAAAAATGGTCATAACCATTGCCATTACTAACGTTGCGATTTTTTTCATCATTATTTCCTCCAAAAATACATTTTTGTTTGTCCGCATCTGGAAACCAAAGTTTCTTAATAATAATTATATCATAATTTCACATTTGTGAAAATATCTTATAAAAAAACATCTCAAATATTAAATTATTTATCTAATATTTGAGATGTAGTTTTTATGTTTTATTTTTCTATTACTCACATAATAATAAGATTCTTGAATTTACATTACTTTTTCTAATTTACTATTTTCTACTATTTCTTTAATCATCTTAGCAGTTTCTTCTACACCAAATTTATCTACATTAATAGCTAAATCATAATTGCTAAAATCTTTCCAGTTTTTATTTGTATAATATTTATAATGATTTTCTCTTGCTTTATTAATTTTATTAATTTCTTTTAAAGCAGATTTTTCTTCTAATCCATAATATTTTACTGCTCTTTTTACTTTTTCTTCATCACTATTATATAAGAAGATACTAAATACGTTTTCATTATTCTTTAATATGTAATCCGCACATCTACCAATAATAATACAAGAACCTTTTGTAGCAATTTCTTTTATTGCATTACTTTCTGCAATAAATAAATTGTCATCATTTGTCATATTATTGTAATATTGTGAATTAAAATTAGCTAAGAGCATACCCCCACCTATTGTTTGTTCATTTTCTTCTATATATGATGCAGATAAACCACTTTCATTAGAAACCATTTTAATTAGATTTTTATCGTATAACTTAATTCCTAATTGTTCTGCAAGTAACTGTCCAATGTATCTACCACCAGAACCATATTCTCTTGCTATTGTTATAATAATATTCTTATTTGCATCTGAATTTAAATTAATCTCCTCATTTTTAACATCATCATTTATAGATTCTTCTTTTATATCATTTGAAACTTCTTTACTCTTTTTATTTAAGCTTTTTCTTTCTAATAAAAGTAATGTAGCGGATACTAAAAATGCTAATCCATCAGCTACTGGTCCTGCATATAAAACACCCATTAAACCAAACATTTTTGATAATATAATTGCTGAAGGTGTAAAAAATAATATTTGTCTTGATAATGTTAAAAATGCTGATTTAGCAGGTTTTCCAATTGCTTGGAAGAAAATACCTGATGAAATTTGAATTCCATTAAATATAGTTAACATTAAAAATATTCTAAATGCTAAGCAAGCAAATTCATTATATAGCTCATCCCCTGAACCAAAAATACTAATTAATTGTTCTGGTATTGTTTGGAATAAAATAAATGCCATAATTGAAACACAAACACTTGAAATAAGTACTATTTTTAATGTTTCTTTTACACGATTATATTTTTTAGCACCATAGTTAAATCCTACAATTGGTTGACTACCTGCTGCAATACCAATAATAATGCTAGATAGTATTTGATTAATCTTCATTACAATTCCAAGTACTGTAATTGGTATTTCTGAACCAAATTTACTATTTTGACCAAAATTCTTTAATAATGTATTTAAAACTGCAATTACAATAACAACTGCAAGTTGTGTAATGACCGATGAAATTCCAAGCATTGCAACCTTTACTATTCTAGAAAATTCAAATTTAAAACTCTTCTTAGTTACTTTTATAGATTTGAATCTTTTAATATAAAGTATATTTATAAAAAATGTAACAAATTGACTAATAACTGTTGCTATAGCTGCACCTGTAACACCTAAGTTTAATACAAAAATTGCAATTGGGTCTAATATAATATTAATAATTGCTCCTGTAACCATTGACGCCATAGCAAATTTTGGTGACCCATCTGCTCTAATAATAGAGTTTAATGTTGTTCCTATCATCATAAAAGGAAGTCCTACAGCTATTACAAAACCATAGCTTAAAGCATATTCTCTTAAAGCATCTGTACATCCAAATAAATTTAATAGTTGTGGCAAAAATGCTAAAATGATTGCACACAATATACATGAAACAACTATTGAAGATAATATGCTATTGCACACACCTTTTTCTGCTTCTTCTTTTTTATTTTCTCCTAATTTTAAACTCAAATATGATGATGCGCCATCACCAAACATTAATGCAAAAGCCAAACAAATAATAGTTATTGGAAAAACTATATTTGTTGCTCCATTACCTAAATATCCTACACCCCAACCAATAAATATCTGGTCTACAATGTTATATAAAGCATTTACAACCAAAGAAATAATACATGGTATTGAAAATGACAATAGTAATTTACTTATTTTTTCTTTTCCTAAATTTAATTTTTCCATTTTTTTCCTCCCTCTAATTGTTTGTTTTTGTAATATTTATAACTCACAAAATTTTTATTTGCTCTAAATTAACTTTTGTATTATATTTATTATTATTATAAACTTTAAAAAACAACACTACTTTTTAGTGTTGTTTATTATTCATTATTATGCTAAATATAATAATGTGCGTTTCTAATATTACAAAAAAATCATAGTGTTTTTTAACAGACTTTTATTTTATAATATCTCAGAAAATTTGTCAATAATTACATGTAAAAAATTATATATATAATGTAGGTTAGTCAATCATATGTCACACTTTTTTGAAATCAATATACTTTGAGTACCCTATATTGTTATTAACGATTCTTCTTGACTTTTATATCTTTTTAAGAACTCGTTGGGGCTCAACCATCCTAGCGGTCTCATCGGAAAATTATTATATTCTTTTCTCCATTCTGCTCCTCGTTTTCTTAAATCTTCTAAACTATAAAATACTTTTTTATAATAAAATCTTTCTTGATCTTTTCTATGACTTCTTTCTACTTTTCCATTCTCTTTTGGTGTATATGGCTTTATTTTTCTATGTTCTATCCTTAATTCTTCTAATGTTCTCTCAAATAATGTCTTCTTTTTTCTTATTGCACTATTCCAATTTAATCTGTTCGTAAATTCAAATCCATTATCTGTTTGTATTGTCTTTATTTTAAATGGATAATACTTTACCAGCCTCTTTGCAAATTCACTTGACATATATGTGCTATGCTCATTTGTGAACCATGTATATCTTATTCTCGTAAATTCATCTATTGCTGTATATTGATAATATTTTTCCCCTTTTTCTTGCAATTCTTTTGTTAAACACTTTGTTGGCACATACTTCACATCTACTTGCACTTTTTCTCCTGGATATGTTACTCTTATTATTTCTATATTTTCTTGCTCTTTTCCTTTTCTTGGTGCTTTTTCATATATTCCTAATCTTTGTAATACATGGTATAATCCTTGTACTGTCCTTCTATATCCTACTTCTCTTAATTTTACCCATAACACTACCAAGCCTGTTTCTTTGTTATTAATCCTTTATTAATTTTATTTCTTTCTCTGTATGTTCATTTGGATGATGATGCGGACGTCTTGATTTATCTCTTAAACTTTCTATACTTCCATCATATCTTTCTCTCCATCTATATATTGTTTTCGGCCATTCATTATATTTTATCGCTGCATTTTTTACTCCATATTTATAAGAATATTTCACTACAGACTGTTTATATTTCATTTTTTGTGTTATACTTTTACTCATAAGAGAGTGCCTCCTTGATACGTTTATTTTTGGTCATTTAAACAATATCATTTCTGGTACTCTCTTTCAATATTTTATTTTCAATTTACTTGTGACATATCTATTTTAAACCTATATACATGTAAAAAATTATATATATAAATTGCAATAATATATTTCTGATTTATTTTAT
Organism: uncultured Clostridium sp.; assembly: GCA_900557195.1. Taxonomy (GTDB): domain Bacteria; phylum Bacillota; class Clostridia; order TANB77; family CAG-508; genus CAG-492. The sequence goes on along the minus strand of USRT01000003.1, from coordinate 50,511 downwards.
TATGGACATAACTTTTAGAATATGAAAAGTCAACTAAAATAAAACCACTGTAAATTTTTACAGTGGTTTTATTTTAGTTACTCCTCTTCTTGATCATCCGGTTCTTTACAAACCGAGAGAATCCTTGATATTAACACGGTAGTAACAAGTGATATTCCAAGCCATATTAAAAAAAACTTGCCCATATCACATTCCTTTCTAAATTCACTTAGTGTAGCAAATCATAATACGGAATTCATTATATTATAACTGCTTTAGTTTGAATCATTCTTATTATAACAATTATATATTCAAAAATCAATGAATTATGTTTACTTTTTGCATTTTTCAATAGATTAACTTTATTCATTCATACATATACTAAACCATATTAGACATCTGCACATCCATTTTATTAATCAATTTAGCACACTCTATTAATTCTTTAGACATCTTTTTACTAATTTTTTTATCTGTTTTATATTTTATATCATGCTCTAAGCTTGCCCAAAAGTCCATTGCCATAGTTCTTACTTGAATCTCAACTTTTACATATATCATCTTTCCTGCCACATTAACAGGAACATCTATTATTAAATGATAACTAGAATATCCACTTTTCTTTGGTCTTGTTATATAATCTTTTTCTTTTAAAACCTTAAATTCTGGATAGCTTTTTATTAAATTTATTACAGAAAATATATCATCTTTTAATGGACATATAATTCTTATTCCTGCAATATCACTAATTTCCTCAATTAAGCTTTGATAGTTTATATACAATTGTTTCTTTTTCATTTTATTTAAAATACTTTCTGGTTTCTTTATTCTGGTTGTTATATGATCAATTAAAGTGTAATTATATAAATATTTAAATTCATCTTTTAAAATATTTATTTTAGTTTCCACCTCTTTTAAAGCTGCTGAATACAAAAACATTAATTTTTCAAAAGTTTCACTTTTAATTTCTACATCCTTGCCTTCTAAATGTAATGTATCTTGTTTTAACAGACTATTTTCTAACTCCATAAACTTACCTTCCTATATATTAATATTTATTATTACACATTCTCAGTTATTATATTTTATTTTTTTAGTTTCCTCCCTCCTTTCTAGACTTTAGTTATTTTATCTATAATTTGTGTCCATTTCTTGTTCTTGTTTTGCCATTTTAGTAAATAAAAATATACCTATTTATTGTTTATAAAAGTTACACAAAAATAGCTTAAAACAATTTTTTTGTGTATATTAAATCCTTTTAAATCTTTATTTAATAGATTTAAAAGCATACTCTATCCTATTAGTAAAAAACTTTCCTAATATAAAAAGAGAAGACTTTTTATATTTAATAGAACCGAATCTCTCTTGCTTAATCTATAATTATCTTCTCTTTATTATATCTTATAATATTTACTTTGTTTCTAAAAATTTTGCCATTGTTTTTATCATAACTCCTGTAGCACTTTTATTTTCCAATGCTGTTCCTGCAATATCTAAATGTATCCATGGCATATCTTTTGATAAAAATTCAGATAAAAATCCTGCTGCCACACTTGCTCCAGCACTTGATACTGAAGAATTTCCTCCAGAATTTTTTATATCTGCTACTATTGTATCTTTTAATTCTTTTGTGTATTCTTTATTTATTGGAAGTCTCCATATATTTTCATAACTTTCTTCAGATGCTTTTTTAAATTTCTCATAAAATTCATCAGAATTAGAAAAAATTCCTGTATAAACATTTCCAAGAGCTTTTGCACATGCTCCTGTTAGTGTTGCAATATCAATAATTGATTCAACTTCTTTTTGATTACAAGCATATGTGATACTATCTGCTAAAATTAATCTACCCTCTGCATCTGTATTTGTAATTTCAACTGTTTTTCCTGATAACATTGTAATTACATCATCACATTTATATGCATCTTTACCTATAAGATTTTCAACTATTGGCATAATAGCCATAATATTACATTTAGCTTTTTTCTTGGCTAATATAGCTATTGTGGCTAGAACACTTGCTGCTCCTGACATATCTGCTTTTTCTGTTATTTGACTAGTTGATGGTTTTAAACAATATCCCCCACTATCATAAATAACGCCTTTTCCAATTATAGCTTTGAAAGGCTCATTTTCTATACCTTTGTAACGAAGAATTATTAGCTTTGCTTCTTGGTTACTTCCTTTATTAACAGCTAAAATTCCTCCTGCTCCAATTGACTCTAATTGTTTACTTTCTAGTATTTCACATTGTATATTTATTTTTTTTGCAATCTGTTTTACATACTCTGTAAAATCTTCTTGTTTCAAGTAATTTGATGGCATATTAATAAGATTTCTAGCCATATTAATAAAACATGCTTCTTGAACCTTATCTAAAATAAATGATTCATCAGTTTCATTTACAATTAAATCAATTTCTGGAATAAGATTTTCTTTTTCTTCCATACCATGAAAATGATAATTAGTTAACAAATATGTTTCTATAAATATATTAACTAAATCATTTTCTTTTATATTCTTGTTTCTTATAGTAGTAATATCTACTAAACAATTTAGTTTAAAATAGGAAATATTCTTCTTTATTAGTGTCTTAAATTTATGTATTGAAAAATCATTTATATTTCCTAAACCTACAAAAATAAATCTTTTAAATGCATATTTACCAAGTGTATGAATTATAGTAACTTCTCCTTCTTTTTTATCAATTAAATCATTAATCGAATAGTTTAATGTATCTTCTATTTCTCTTGGACAAATTGACTCTTCAAATAAAAATATGACAATATCTTTCTTACTATCTTTATAATCTTTTACAATTGATTTACAAAACATATCATTACATCTCTCCTATCTTTAGCACTTTATTTTATATTAAAAAAAAACATACTTTATAAAGGATTTTTGCTTTTTAATTAAAATGTAATATCTTTTTTGCTCCATTTCATATTTTCTATTTCTTTTACTAAATCTTCTACTGCAAATGTTTTCTTTTCTCCATCTTTTGTTCTTTCTAACTCTATAAATCCATCTTCTGTATTATTTCCCATAATTGCAACATATGGAATTCCAAGTATCTTTGCATTTCTTATTTTTTCTCCAATTGAACCTTTTACATCATCTATAATAACTTCTATATCTTTATTATTAAATTTTTCATATAGATCTTCTAATTGTTCTCTTTTCTTATCATTACTAATTAGATATACATAATATGGTGTAACAGAAATTGGCAAAGAAAATCCCACTACTTTATCATTCTCTTTTATTACATTGTTTTCATACATTAATCCAAGTACTCTACTAACACCGATTCCATAACATCCCATATAAAATGGTCTACTATTGTTTTCATTATCTATATAATCTATTCCCATAGATTCTGAATATTTTGTTCCAAGTGCAAAAATATGACCTAATTCAACTGCTTTTTGTTCTTTTAACTTTTTAATATCATTTATATTATATACTTCTTTTAAATAGCTTTGCGCATTTTCTTTTTCTAATACTTCAATATTTAAACCTTGTTTGGTTTCTTCATCAAAAAGTATTGTATCTTCACCAATTCTAGATAGTGCCATTATCTCTTCTGAATTTTTTCCTCCCATAGAACCATTATCTGCTGCAACTGCTACTATATCTAATTGTAATTCCTCAAATGCTTTAAAGTACGTTTCTTTTATCTTTTTATAAGTTTTCATCATAGATTCTTCATCTTTATCAAAACTATATAAATCAAACATTAAGAATTCTTTTCCTCTTAATAGATACCCTCTATTTCTAATTTCATTTCTAAATTTAGGTCCTATTTGATAAAATACTACTGGTAATTGCTTATGTGATGTAACTCTATTCTCGACAAAAGTTGTAATTGCTTCTTCTGCAGTTGGTGCTAAACAATAATTTCCTTTATCTGTTTCAGATGTCATCATAACGCCATCTTCAACATATCCATCATATCTACCAGATCTTTTCCAAATTTCTTCTTGTTGTAATAATGGCATTTGTACTTCTATGCAATCAGCTTTATTAAAATGTTTCTTTATAATTTCTTCAATATTATCTTGCACCTTTAATGGAATATTATCATATGCATATACTCCGACTTCCATATTGTTTTACTTGATTTGTTTGGATTAATATATCTTGTGCTGGATACATTTCATCTAAATTACTTAATTTTACATTTTTCATTCCCATTTTTGATACTCTCATATTATCATTCTCCTTTTATTTATATATTTTATGGACAAAGGGACGGTTCTTTAGTCCAATTACAAATTTTTGTATATATGAATACAAAAAAGGATAGTACCATAAGGCGTGCTTTTTTGCACGGTACCATCCTCTAATTTTAACTTCTTTCATTTTAACGATATTTAACCGGAAATAGTTTGCTATTTCATTCATAGGTAGGAATTAAATAATGTTATTGATAAGTTCTCACTATTCTTATCTCACTTTAAATAAGGGATTATTTAATCATGTCCTAATCAACATTTTTTATATTTAACTTTAAGTATTTTATCATCTTTGTTTTCATTTTGCAATCAATTTTTATAATATTTTTCAGTAAATATTTAATATTTTATAACTCTATTAAAAATGAAACTTTTACATTTCAGTCGTCACGTAATTTACATAACGCTTGAAAAATGTTACAATATGTGTTATCATATTATTACAAACCGTTTTCGACTGTATATTTCATAACGAGACCATAGTGTTATCCCCATTTGGGATTTAAATCAATATTTTGACATGGTCAGTAATTATGAATACAAAGGAAAAAGGTTACTGCTCTGCAGAGAGACTGCATGAGTATAACAAATTTTAAAGCCGGCTATTCTTCCGGCAGCGTCTTAAGGAGGACACACTCATGGAAAAGAATAATCAAATCATCACAAATGGCATTCACCACAGCGCTACTAAGCTCAGCGTGCTTACTATCGGCCTTGGCCTTGCTTCAAATCTTGGCGAAGTCGAAGGTGTGATTAAGCACACTCCCGATGGAGTAAAAATCACCACCAAGGAAGCACCTAATGGCTTCATCTACGATGATGACCGCGAAGCTGTAGTTCGCATTATCGGAGGTCGTGTTTTGATTAACGGCCTATACGACATCTACTGCCCGCCTTCTAACAAGCTCGCAAAGCTGCTCTCTAATCCCATTGATCTCAAACTTACAGATGAGCAGTCCCGTGACTTGGCACCGTTGCTTGAAGCTGCATCTGAGGTAAAACCTAGTCTTGCGCCTTCGGAGTCTGGTCGTGTGGTAGTTGTCATCACTCAGGAACTCATCGCCAAAATCGGTGCTGACGGATCTGATGAAAATGGCGAATACATTTACTGCCGCGACGAATGGGATACCAACCCTAACTCTACTCTTACCAAATTGTATACTGGTGATGCATTCATTATTACTGATGAAACGAATTCCACTGGATACCGTATTGGTTCTGAAGAGTTTTGTGGAACCCATAGATTGGATGGAATTATCCATATGGTAGCCAACTGATGTGATGATTACAGCTTTCCCATTAGCTTACCGCAGGGTTAAAAATGGAAAAACCGCCGTGCATGTGCATGGCGGTTTTTTATATAATAAAATTAATATTTATCTGCAACTTCTCCTTGTTTTTTATAAATACTATTTTCTTTAACAACACCTCTTACAGAAGAAAGCGGGTAAATATTTGTATTTTTTCCTATTACAGTTCCAGGATTTAGCACACTTCCACAACCAACTTCTACATTATCTCCAAGCATTGCACCAAATTTCTTTAAACCTGTTTCTATCTTTTCATCTTCACTTTTTACTATAACTAGCTTTTTATCAGATTTTACATTAGAAGTTATAGAACCTGCTCCCATATGTGATTTATATCCTAGTATAGAATCTCCTACATAATTATAATGTGGAACTTGAACATTATTAAATAATATAACATTTTTTAACTCTGTAGAATTTCCTACAACTGCATTTTCTCCTACAATTGCATTTCCTCTAATAAAGGCACAGTGTCTAACTTCTGCATTTTTTCCAATTATTGCTGGACCATTTATGTATGCAGATTTTGCTACTTTTGCAGATTTCGCAATCCATACATTTTCACCTACTTTTTCATATTCTTCTTTATCCAAACTTTCTCCAAGATTTATAATAAAATCTTTAATTTTAGGTAGTATTTCCCATGGGTACAAACATCCTTCAAATATATCTTTTGCTATTGTTTCATCCAAATTGTATAAATTTTTTATTTCACATTCCTTCATGGTTTTATCTCTCCTCACTTATGTCTATTTTAATTTTGTTCTCTAAAAAATATTTCTTTATATAATTTAATATATTTAGCTAGATAAGTCAATATGTTCATTTTAAATGTTAATGTCAAAACAATTTTAAAAGTGGACAAGAGAACTGTCCACCTTTTGTTCATTTGCTACTAATTTTGTTCATTCAAAGCTCTTGTCTTGTTTAAACTTCTTATTATATCTTTTGTTTTTCTAGTTTTATTTTCAGTTTGTACATTGTTTTTTGTTACTATTGATTGTTCTATATTTAATTTATCTTTTTTAATTTCATTTTTTAACATTTTTAATTTATCTTTTTTTCCAATTGTTTGTTTTACTTGGTTTTTACTTTTTTGTTTATTCATTTTTATCATCTGTCTTTTCTTTTCTAATTCTATAGCATATTCTTCTAATTTACCAGATTGTACTAAACTATAATCATTATATATTTCATCTTCTACTATTATTCCTAAAAAAACCTTTTTACTTTCTAATATTTTTGGAGAAAACATTATTCTTAATTTCTTTTTTAGTGATGCTTTTTTCGTTAAACCTTTATATAAATCTAATATTCCTTTTTCTGATGGAAGTGCAAAATATATTTTCTTTATTTTTCTATCTTCTTTATTTCCAAATGCATAAATTGCTTTATATAAATCTATACTTTTTTCATTATATTCAAGTCCAGTCTTTATTTTAGCTATTTTTTGAACTTCTACTAATTTATTTGTTTTTTGGTCTATAAATTTAATTCTTGTTCCATCTTCATTTATCTTAAATTCACTTTTTTCATTATTTATTCTTTTTGTATATGCTTCTACATATGCATTTTTTTCTACTTCTGGCGCAAAAGATTCTTCTTGCATTACTACTTTCGGTGGTGGTAATCTTTTAATCTCTTTACCTGTTATCTTATTTATTATATACTTAAAAAAGTCTTTTAATCCCATTATTTATCCTTCGCTTTCTTACTACTTTAATTTCAAATTATTACTTATACAAGAATATATTTATATATATACTTTTGTATAAGTTTACATTTTTTATATTACTTCAAAGTTCAGATTCTTATTTATTTTTTCTGTTTTATATTATAACTATTCTCTTTATATAATACAAGCTCTATGTAATTTATTTGGATGTTTTTGTATAAATATTGTCCATTTTGACTTAATCTTATATGTAATTTGTGAAATAGTTTATTTATATATAGCTAACTTTGTATAAAACAAATTAGAATTTTTATAAATATACTACTTCACTAAAACTCGGGCACCAAATTAATATGAAGTCTGAATTGTAACCAAATATTTAAAATTATCTCTCGTTTTTAATTGCTGCTTGTGCTGCTGCAAGTCTTGCTATTGGAACTCTATATGGTGAACAAGATACATAACTTAGTCCCACTTTATGACAAAATTCTATTGTAGGTGGATTTCCTCCATGTTCTCCGGCAAATACCAAGTTTAATATCTGGTCTTGCTTTTTTCCCTAATTCTACTGCCATTTTTACTAACTTTCCAACTCCATCAGTGTCTATTTTAGCAAATGGATCAAATTCATATATTCCTTTATCATAATATGAATTTAAGAATTTTCCTGCATCATCACGACTAAATCCAAAACATAGTTGTGTCAAATCATTTGTACCAAATGAGAAAAATTCAGCATCTTCTGCAATTTCATCTGCAATTAAACATGCTCTTGGTATTTCTATCATTGTTCCAACATGATATTTTAAGCTCATGCCAGAACTAATAATCATTTCATCAGCTGTTTGTGTAATTATATTTTTTACATACTTTAACTCTTTTGAGTCACCAATTAATGGTATCATAATTTCTGGAACAATATTCATTCCTTCTTTATTAACATTTATCGCGGCTTCAATAATAGCTCTTGTTTGCATACTAGCTATTTCTGGATAAGTTACGTCTAGTCTACATCCTCTATGCCCCATCATTGGATTAAATTCATGTAAGTCTACAACTATAGCTTTTAGTTCATCAAAAGTCATTCCCATATCTTTCGCAAGCTGGTCTATTTCTGAGTCTTCATGTGGTAAAAACTCATGTAATGGTGGATCTAATAATCTTATTGTTACAGGATGACCTTCCATTGCTCTATATAACTTTTCAAAATCTCCTCTTTGCATAGGAAGTAACTTTGATAAAGCTTGTTCTCTTTGTGTAGCAGTTTTAGATACTATCATTTCTCTAATTGCTGCAATTCTATCTTGATCAAAGAACATATGCTCTGTTCTACAAAGACCTATTCCTTCTGCTCCAAATTTATATGCCTGTTTTGCATCTTTTTCAGTATCTGCATTTGTACGAACACCAAGTTTTCTGTAAGAATCTGCCCAGCTCATTAATGCACGAAAGTCTCCAGATAATGAAGCTTCTTCTGTTTCTACTTTTTCGCCATATACCTTTCCTGTAGAACCATCAAGTGATATATAGTCACCTTCATGATAGCATTTTCCATCTGGCGCGAAAAATACCTTTTCGTCTTCATTTATTGTAATATCTCCACAACCTGCTACACAACAAGTTCCCATACCACGAGCAACAACAGCTGCATGTGATGTCATTCCACCTCTTATAGTTAAAACTCCATTACATACTACCATTCCCTCTATATCTTCTGGTGATGTTTCAAGTCTTACTAATATTAAGTCTTTTTCTCCATTTTTAGAAAGCTCCCCTGCTCTTTCTGCTGAAAATACTACTTTTCCTGTTGCTGCACCTGGTGATGCGGCTAAACCCTTAGCAATAACTTTAGCAGATTTTAAGCTTTCTACATTAAAATTTGGATGTAGCAGTTGTTCTAATTGCTTTGGTTCTATTCTTAAAACTGCTTCTTTTTCAGAAATCATTCCTTCTTTAACTAAATCTACTGCAATCTTTAATGCTGCATTTGCTGTACGTTTACCATTTCTTGTCTGAAGAATATATAACTTTCCATGTTCTATAGTAAACTCCATATCTTGCATATCCTTATAATGATTTTCTAATCTGTGTGCATATCTTACAAAATCATTATATGCTTTTTCGTTTACTTCTTTTAAAGTGTCCATTGATTTAGGTGTTCTAATTCCTGCAACAACATCTTCTCCTTGTGCATTCATTAAAAACTCGCCAAATATTTTGTTTTCTCCGGTTAGCTGGATTACGAGAAAATGCTACACCTGTTCCACAATCATCTCCCATATTCCCAAAAACCATTTCTTGAACATTAACAGCTGTACCCCAAGATTCTGGTATATCATTTAATTTTCTATATGTTATAGCTCTTGGATTATTCCATGAACGAAATACTGCTTTTACAGAATCTATTAATTGTGCTTTAGAATCTTGTGGGAAATCTTCTCCTGTTTGCTCTTTATATATTGCTTTAAATACTTTTACCAAATCTTCTAAATCGTTTGCATCCATATCTGTATCTAGAGTAAGTCCTCTTTGCATTTTTTTAGTATCTATTGCTTTCTCAAATAAACTTTTTGGTATTTCTTTTACAACATCACTATACATTTGAATAAATCTTCTATAACTATCATACGCAAATCTTCTGTTTTTTTCGGCTATGGCTTTAACTACTTCGTCATTAATTCCTAAGTTTAATATAGTATCCATCATTCCTGGCATAGAAGCTCTAGCCCCAGATCTTACTGATACAAGTAAAGGATTTTCTATGCTTCCTAAAACTTTTCCAGTTTCTTTTTCTAATTTGCTAAGTGCATCATATATTTGATTTATTATCTTTTCTGAAATCTTTTCATTATTTGCATAATATTCATTACAACTTTCTGTTGTTATTGTAAAACCTCCGTGGAATTGGCATTCCAAGATTAGTCATTTCTGCTAAATTTGCTCCTTTTCCTCCTAGCAGTTCCCTCATATTTGCATTTCCTTCTTGAAAAAGGTATACGTATTTTTTATCCATTTTGTTTTTCCTCCTTGTTATTATTCTTTCGTAAATTTGCTTTTATTATAACATAAATTTTTATTTTTCAATATAAATTGTTAAAAAAAGTAAATAATAGAAGTTTACATTATTGTTACAATATTATTATTACAATATTACTGTTTCTTTACAATTTTATGTAAATATAGTATAATATATTTATCAATTAGTTGATTTTGAAAATTGTTTCGTGAGAATTTCACGTTTACAACTTCTTTTTCAGCTTTTGCATTTACTATTTTAACAACACCCAAGCTAAGAACTTGGGAGAAAGAAGGAAATTTTATGTTTATGAACAGTTTTATCAACCAGTACCACCTCGACAACCGTTATTTCGACATTTTCAAGGGTTCTGATGCCCTTGATGCAAAGCGTTTACACGTAGAAAACGTAATACGTTTTGTAGAAAAACTCTATGACAAGAGTGGTGTAGCCATCAGTAAGGAATTACTCCTTCTTTGTGCTGAACATCACGATGACGGTCGTGTTGACCAGTACAGACTTCTTGGAAAGTTTTGGGATAGTGAGATTTCCCATAACGTACTTGGTCTCGAAAGATTTGACAAGTATCTTCTTCATGAAGACTTCGAAAATCCCACTGACGCAAGCATCCAGATTTTCCGCGATGTAATGTTATATCATGGCCGTTTACAACTTTGCGTTTCGCAGATTAGTTATCTGTATATAGCAATCATTACAGCTGCAGATGACCTCGAAAATGCCGCCGCATGCGTTTCATACCTTATTCGGGAGGTTGAAACTGATGCCAAAGGTTATCGCCATGATAATCCTGATGCGGACCAGACTTATGTATCCAAGTTTGTTTTTGATCATTTTGCTTCTGGCGAAAAGTTCGATAAAATGAAGTATTGTCATACCTATGGCGAGTATGTACTCTTTGCAGCAACTCTTATGACAAGCTGTATTAAAAAGTACAATTTCGCTCGTGAGATATTACTTCAGCCTGGATACGGCTATCCTAGCATTCTTGCAGGATACAAGAAAGTTTTTGAGGCTACACTTTCTTCCGAGATGGCGGAGAAAGCCTACAAAGTGCTTTGCGAATACGCATCATAAAATGTACAAAGACCCACTCATTTGTGGGTCTTTGTACATTTTTTATTAATTTTAGCATATTTTTTACTTACACTAATACTATTTTATATCATAATTACACATTCTATGTCTTTATATAATATACCTTTAAATTTTTCTGCATCCTGCTTTGTTCCAACAACCTTTCCATAATGAATTGGTATTACAATTTTAGGACTTATTTGATTCACAAGCTTTGCTGCCTCTTCATAGTTCATAGTATATGTTCCGCCAATTGGAACTAATGCTATATCACATTTCACATTTTTACTTTCTGGTGTAAAGTCTGTATCTCCTGCAATATAATATCTTATATTATTAACTTCAATTATATATCCTATCCAATTATTTTCTTTTGGATGAAATTTTTTATTTATATTGTATGATGGTATTGTTTCAAATTTTAATTCTTGATATTCATACTCTTTATTTGGCACTACTTTTATAATTTTATCAGTTTCAATTCCACTTTCAATTGCTTTTTCATTCATACTTTCTGGTAATATAAATACTGTATCTTCCTTTTTAATCTTTTGTATATCATCAATCGAAAAATGATCATAATGGTCATGTGTTATAAATATTATATCTGCATCTTTTGTAAATTCTTGTAATCCATATGGATCAACATATACAATTTTATTATTAAAATAGAATTTAATAGCACTGTGAAATAGAACTTCAACATTCTCTAGCATATTCTCTCCTCCTTTTTTACTAAACACTTTATATCATATAAACGAAAAAAAGAAAATAAAATTCTTATATTATAGTGTATTTAAAAATAGTTTTAATTTTAATAAATTATATATTATGCTGGTGCTAGGTATTAAAAAAAGCTATTTAAATAGCTTTTTTAATATCATTAATATAACATTATTATTTTAATTTGTTGCAATTTATAAGACAAAAGAGACATTGTGAAAAACACAATGTCTCTACCCAAAATAAATCAATATACGCAGAAAAACTTATCAACTCCTGATGTAAAAAGGTTATATTTCATCTGGAACATAACTCCTGAATTAATCACCTCATACTCGAAGTAGTTTCTATAGATATCACTATAGTTCTTCTTGTAGGCTTCTGTTTCTTTCCATACTTCAATTGGCATTATGTCAGTAAGCATCTGTGTTGTATCTTTTCCCATCATGGAGTGTCTGAGCCGTACTAATTCTAATGCAGAAAGTTTAGTCGAATAGCTATCATACATTGCTTCCTCCAAAGCACGCTTTTGAATTCTTATCTTCGCATCTTTTCTTGGCATATTAAGAAAATTAAATATTATAATCTCCTTGTATCCTATCTGACGCAAAGTTTTAATAAGTGCACCTCGTGAATTTGATGTTACAAACTGACCATCAATTACTATGTTTTTTGCAGATTTAGCATACATCTCCAATAAATGACCAAACTTACTTTCGGCCATTACATCAGCAACCTCCTCGCTAGGCATTGCTCCTTTTTCAAGACATTCCAAAACACAGCTCATTTCCACTTCATCAAAACTACAAAGTTCAAATGACGGATACTTTTCTTTTAAAGCTCTTCCATATGAGGTTTTTCCACAACAGGAAAGTCCAAGAAGAATTATAGCAGTCCGCTTAGAAGATTTTAAGTCAAGCTCATCTTCGGAAAGTACTATCTTACACTCGGTCTTTTTAAACAATTTGTTCCAAACTTCAAAAGGAAATCTTATTCCATGATACCTTATCACCATATTTTGTAGTTCGGCAAACCATCTGTAAGATTCAGCTTGGTTTCTAGTGTATGCATTCTTTGGCACACTATTTCTGTCAATTATTTTTCTTTGCATAAAATTCAACCTTTCTTATGGTGCATAGTAGCAAAAATTAAGCTTCTAAATTCGCAGTATTCAGAGACACTTAAAAATTAGTACTATAATGGTTTAATGATGTATATGCCTAAAAAATAAACATATAAATCATACGTATGAATATATAGTAAAACTCTTTATTTTGAGTATACAAAAAAGTTATCAAATATATTATAACACATTTTCTACATTTATGTAAACACAAATATAGAAACCTATATGATATTTCACAAAACATTACTATTTATTACAAATTTTTCACTAACCATTATTATATTTTAAAGCATTTTTGAATGATTACTCACTGCCTAGACAACTCAAATTCTCAAATTTCTTGTGAGTCAAAATTTTATTTATGCCATATACTATATAAAATGGCAAAGTCATCTGACAAGTAGTCATAACTATTGGAAATGCTCTTCCTGTAATTTTATATAAAATAGTAATAGGACTTGCTGGAAAATCTTTTGATATAAACATTAGATTGCTATCAAATATACTATTTATAATATATGCAATTATACAAATTAACAAAATTAATCCTGCATAATATAAAATGTCTTTTTTTTCGATTTTTATATATTTATATTTATTTATAATTACACCTAAATATATCATGACTCCATGATATACAAAACTCTGCATGCTTATATAATGAAATATTGGATATGTTAATAATGATGTTGTTGGAAACATGATAAAAACTATTCCAGCAACTATTCCACCAGTTGCTAAAAATACATCTCCCACTCTTTTTATAAATTTATTTTTTACAGAGCTAAATATACCAGCATATAACAAAATACTACAATAATATAATGGTACATAAGTATTAATATTATTTCCATTTCCTATTTTCAAATTAAAGATTATTTTTATTATTTCTAATATCCAAACTAATATAGTTGTTTTCATTATTATTACTTTTACATCATTTTTTTCTTTTATCTTTGTACATTTAATGGCTATACAAATTCCAATTATAGTTGATATTATTAGTGAAAAGTGACCAAAACTAAATAGTCCACATTCTTTATATGTTCCTGGTTTTGCAAATATCATATTTTATTATTCTCACTTTCTTTTTTATAATTATATATTAATAAAACACTAAATATTATAAATATACATATAGAAAGTACCCCGAGATACTCTAAAATTCATAAACATTAAACTATCTGTTCTAAGATTTTCTATTAGAGTTCTAATAAATGAGTACATTACTAAATATATATATGTAATTTGCCCTTTAAATTTCCTTTTTCTTTGTAATATCATTAAAACTATAAATATTATTAATGTTCCTATTGATTCATAAAAAAATGTAGGATGTACTTCTATATAATTTCCATTTTCTATTATTCCCATTCTAAATATACATTTAGTAACTTCTCCATGTGCTTCTACATTAAAAAAGTTACCCCATCTTCCTATACACTGCCCTAAAGCAAGACAAGGTGCTACATAATCTAACACATCTAAAGTAGATATTTTTTTATTTTTACAATATATTAATATTGTAATTACTGCTCCAATTATTCCTCCATATATTGCAAGCCCTCCGTCTCTAATATTAAATATCTCAAGTGGATTTTGCCAATATAAATTTATACTAAATATTACATAATATAATCTTGCACATATTATAGATATTGGTAAAACATATATTAATAAATCTAATATATTATCAAATTTTATTCCAAACTTTCCCTCATTTTTTTTACAAATTATTATTCCCAATATAATAGAAAATACTATTAGAAAAGCATACCAATAAATATTAATCCCAAATATATTAAACATGATTGGATTTATATTTAATTTTAAATTTAATAATGGAAATACTACTTCTTTCATTTATTTAATTTCTCCTTTTATTTAAAATTTTTATTTTTGATTATATTTTTTATTAATATTAATTTATTTTTTTATCTGTGTGAAATCGTAATTATTTGACTATAAGATATTATTTTCATCTAACCATTTAAAAAATTTAGGATAATCTTCTTTAAATTGTAATGGATTTTCTTTTATTAGTTCTTTTATTTCTTCTTTATCCATATAGAAAATTTCTTGAATTCCATCTTTGTCATAATTTAATTCTCCATCATATACTAATTTATACATTTTTGAAAATGCACTAGTATTTATGTCATAAGGTCTAAAATATGCAATTTCTTCCAATTTAACATTAGTAATTCCTAATTCTTCTTCTAGTTCTCTATATGCTGCATCTTCATAAGTTTCTCCTGCTGAGACATGTCCTCCAACTGAACAATCATAGCAATTTGGAAAAACTCTTCTGTTTCCGCTTCTTTTTGGAACTACTATTTTATTATCAGTAGTAAATATCATTATATTTATTACTCTAAAATTTCTCCAATTATTTTTGTATATTATATTTCTGTCTTCTTTACCAATTACATTATCATTTTCATCAACTAAATCTAGAAATTCAATATTTTCCATTTTTTCCTCCTTATATAATTTTAATTACTTATTTATTTTTGGGTATTATATAATATTCAGTTTAAATTGTCTAACATTTGTTTTAAACGCATTTTCTAATTAGTTAATATTTATATATTATACTAACAATTAATTATGATTTACTGCAAATTCATATAAATTTATAATTTTTCCAAATATTAATCATATTTTGGCTACTTTTTAAACAAAAAATGAGAGGAGCTATTAATAAGAACAATTCTGTCCTTATATAAAAGCTCTCCTCATACATAATTTATTTCACTCCCATCTGCATTTCTGGGCTTCCTATATATACATCTCTATTTCCTTCTAAATCATGATATTTTATAATCGTATAAGAATCATATTGGTATATCATACTGCCACCATCTCTATACATGTCACCTTTAATTATTTCATTTTCTAAATCATTGTTAGCTTTTTGTATAATTTCATCCATTGTAATTTTATTGTTTAACAACGCTTCTCTTAATGACATTTTCTCATCATTTATGCTAATTTCTACACTTCCACCATATGAGTATATATTATAATTATAATCTTCCATTTCTTGTTTTGTTAATATTATGTCTTTTTCTGAAGATTCTTGCGATTTAGTGAAAAAAATTTCAAAATTATCTACAGATTTTATTTCTATATTTATCGCATCTATTTTAGCAGGATATGTTTCCATTATAAATCCTGAATATGTTATTTTTACATTAGTTCCTGATTTGTAAATTATATCATTATTTTCTACAAGAGAAATTATTACTTGGTCTGATGATTTTCTTATTTCCTCATCTTCATTTGGCTCTACAATTATATAATCTTTTTGGGATTCTATTATCTTTCCAAAAAATGACTTTGTTTCTTCTATTATATTTGCATCTTTTGAATATGAACATAAATAGATATCTTCATAGATTTTGGCACCTTCTATATAATTTATTTCTGCTAATAACTTCAATTTTATATCTATTATATCTCCTTGTTCTTCTACTACAAAATCATAATATTCTTCTGGTATATCATCATTTGTTTCAATTTTTCTATCATTCTCTGCAGACCATTTATCTCTTGTATTATCTTTGGTTACTATATAACTACCTTTCTTTTTTGTTTTACCAGATTCTATATATTCTGATACTTTATATTCAATATCTGTTATAATCATATCTCCTTCTGTTGTAAATTGCGCAATTCTTAATCTTGTATCTTGTCTTTCTCCTTTATTTACATTTAACCTGTCTATAAAATTATCTAATACTTTTTTATTGTATATTACATTATTATTTGCAATTGTAAAACATCCATCAGAGATTGCATCTTGCATATTATAGTTTTTTGGTAAATCATTTAAATTTTTTTCTTGCACATTTAAAGTATTGGTATTTTTATTTACTTTACTAACTATATTATTATTTGGTTCATTGTTAGTTATAATATATTTCATAACTCCTATTACTATTAATAATACTAAAATAACTACTATTAATATTGATAAAGCTCCTATTATTCTTGCTTTATTTTGTTTCATTTGTACCACCATTCCTTTCTAATATTTAGACACATTAGAGCAATAATTTTGTTGGCATTTTTTATTTTATTGTTTTTTATATAAAAAAAGACAGTTCCAAATATACAAATACAATATTTATTCATTTGGAATTGTCCCTTTTAAGTATTTTTCGAAGATACTCTTTTATAAAACATAATTATTATTTAATTAGTCTTTTTAATTCTTCTATATTTTTTTTGTAAAAATTTATTGCATCTTCATATGGTTTGCTACTTTCTAAGTCTACATCTACCATTTTTAATAAATCTATTGATTTTTTTGTTTTTCCTTGTTTCAACATTTCTTTATATTTTTCTACATATCCTGCTTCTTTACTTAAAATCTTACTTGCTATAGCAATTGCAGCTGATATTCCAGTTGCATATTTATATACATAGAAACAACTATAGAAATGTGGTATTCTTGCCCATTCATATTTAATATTTTCATCTACTTCTATAGAACTTCCAAAATATTTTTTGTTTAAATCATAATGAATATTATTTAAATCTTCTGCTGATAGCATTTGTCCTTCTTCTATTTTTTCATGTACTATTTTTTCAAATTCTGCAAACATTGCTTGTCTAAATAGTGTTGCTCTTATCATTTCTAACATTTCATATATTAGACTTGCTTTTTTTACCTTATCATTTTCATTTTTTATTTGATAACTACTTAATAATATTTCATTAACAGTTGATGCTACTTCTGCTACCATTATTGTATAACTTGCATCTAATATATTTTGATTATTATCTGAGTAGTATGAATGCATTGCATGACCAAGTTCGTGGGCAATAGTGCTTGTATCTCTTTTATCTCCTATAAAATTAGTTAAAACAAATGGATGCAGACCATATATTCCCATACTATATGCTCCGAGCTCTTTTGTTTTCTTTTTCGTATACATCTATCCATCTATTATCAAAAGCTTCATTTAGTAATTTAATATAATCCTCTCCAAGTATTGATAAAGCATTTAATACTTCTTCTTTTGCCTGCTCAAATGTTATTGTTTCTGGCTTTAATTCTAATGGATTACAATATATATCATACATATTAATTGAATCTAATTTTAATAATTCCTTTTTTAAACTTATAAATTCATGATTTACATTCATCATCTTACTTACAGTATTAATTAGAGTATCATATACTTTAATACTTGCATCATCATGTATTACCGCTTTTTCTAATGATGATTTATAATTTCTTATTTTGCTTGTTATAGTAGAATATTTTACTCTTGATATATATAATTCTGTAATTGTATTTATATATTTTTGATAGGTATTGTACATTAAATTAAAAGCATCTTTTCTTACATTTCTGTTTTTGCTTTTTAGAAAATTTGTATATGTAGCATCTGTAAGTTCTACTTCTTCTCCATTTTCATTTTTAATTTTTCCATATTTTAATTCTGCATTTGTAAATATATCGTATGTATTTTCAGAGTTTGCAAAAATCTCAGAATAGTTTGATAATAAATTTTCTTCTTCTTTACTTAATATATATTTTTTCTTTTCTAGTATTTCTTCAATGTCTCTTTTATATTTATTTAATTCCTTCTTTTCGTTAAAAAAGCCCTGAATTTTTGCTTCATCTTGGTTTATTATTTCTGGAGTAATGTATGAGACTGCTATACTAAAATCTGATTCTATTTTTTCTACTAATTTAAATAGTTTTATTGAATCTTGATTTGCCATATCTAAATGGTATTTTAGCATTCCATATGGATATATTTTTTCGAATAGTTCTTCTGCTTTTTCGTATAAAGAATATAAGTTGTATAGATTTTCTGCTGAGTCGCATAGCTTTCCTTGAAATTCTTTTATTTTATCTAGAATTTTATATAACTCGTTCTTACTGTTATTAAAATCTTCTTCGTTTTTGAAAATTTGTGTTAAGTCCCAATTATATTTGTTATCCATAAATTTCTCCTTTGCTAAGTGTTCGTTTTGGATAGTTACAGATGAACACTTTTTATAAATATATTTAGGTTTTTGTAGGTTTTGCCTATAAACCTTTATGTATGGTATGCTTCTTATCTCTTGTACATGTATTGATCTGTGTTTTTTACTTTTATTTATAGGTTAGCACTATTTATCTTTATTTATTTCATTATATGAGCATTTGTCTCCGACATTTTATTTTTCTTGCTAGTTTGAATGATTGTTTATCTTTTTTTGTAACAATTATTCTCTTAATGTTATCTTTTGTGCAGATGTCTAAAGTTATTTTCCCTGGTTCTATTTTTGGATGTCTTAATATTCTAATTTCTGCTTTTTTGTATGGTATTTTAGAAAAGGCTATATATGAAAATTTTTCGTCTTCATATGGAACTATCCCATCTTTTAATTGTTTGTGTATTTTGTTTCTTGCTATTCTACAGGTTGCGTGACACCAATCTTCTTTTGGAAGCATGCACTCTTTTTCATGTGTACATGGTGCAATTACTTTAGCTCCTATTTTTATTAATTCTCTTCTTATTTCCATTAGACATTTATATCCGTATTGGTGTTCCTGGTTCTATTATAAGCAATATTTTTTCTGTAGAATTCCATAGTTTTTCTAATACTTTTATTCTTTGATCTTTTTTCATTTCATTTAATACATATGATGCAATTACAAGCTCTGCTTTTTCTTCTATATCATCTTTTGCTAAATCTCTTTGTAACCATTTTGAATTTTTTAAGCTTTCTAAATTAGAGGACTTTACTAAATCTTCTCCAAGTTCAATCATAGCTTTTTCTCTTTCTAAACAAACTATATTGTTAATATCTAACAATTCGCTTGCTGCCCAAGATGCTGCTCCTGTACCTGCGCCGGCGTCTAGCATAGTATGTATTTCATCTTCTATTAAATTAAAAGTATGTTCTAAAGCTTTATATACAGCGCCATATGTTGCCGGCATTCTAAATAAACTATATGCTGTGGCCTCTTTACTTGTTGTTAAAAGCCTCTTACTATTTCCACTTTCATTTCTATATTTCTCTGAAAGATTTTTGGTGTTTTGAATTAATTCTTTTATTTGACTACTATTTACTCTAGCTTCTAGTTCATTTCTTAATTCTATTGGTAAATCCATATATGCTCTTTATCACTTCTTTCGCATTTAGTTTTTTTATCAATATTTTCTATTTTATTTGAAACTTCATTCTTTTAATCTGATGTGATACTACCATAAAATCTAATAAATTGCAATCATATATAAGCTACAGTTTTTTTATTTTTAACATTATATTGTTATCAGTCCCCATTGCTATTGGAATAGATTTTTAGATTTGGAACAAACATAATTAATATCTTGAATTATGTTTGACCAAAATAAAAAATATACTTATTCAGAGAATTTATAATATATCTTTATACTCTCTGAATCCATTATCTCTATTCTATCCATTAAGCTCATAATTGTTTTTTTATCTATATTTTCAAAATCGTTTATTGCGCTAAACATTGCTCTTTGTAATTTTTAGATATTATCTTATCTCATTAGTTGTAGTTTCCTTTATGGACTTTTATAAATATCTCCAACAATTAGATTAATATCAAAAAAGAAGTATTTGATTTCATCTGAACTCAAATGCTTCTCTTTTTGATATTAACAATTATTTAATTTTCGAACAAAATTTCTTTCATATTATTGCAATTTAAATGTCTTTATTTTAGCTGTAGGTAGTTTATAAAATCATCAATAGAAGTTACTCCATTACTAGAATTATAATAAATTTTTACATTCTCATATTCTTGTTTATTATTTTCTATTTCATTTTTTATTTTTTCCATATCTTTTTTATTACGTATATAACCTATAGTCATTACTTCTGGTTCAATATACTGACATGTAATGCCTACATCTGTTTGTTTCACTTTTTGATATATATTTTTTCCATTAGCATTATAAAAAATATACTCATAGTAACTATCCATATAACTACTTTGAATTTTAGACTGAACTATTTTCCCCACATACTCTGCATCATCAGGTATAGTTATATCTTTTTTTATTATCGGCCCTACTACAATACATATTATCACTATAATACAAATTATAATTAATACAATTTTATATTTTTTCATATTTTACCCCCAAAAATATATCATACTTCACCATATTACTATTTTCTATTAACTTTAACTGAATGACATTTAATCTTTTAAAAACTTTTCCCAATCCATAAATGCATGCCCAATTCGCAAAACACTAACCTTATTCTCAACTTCATTTATTACATAAAATATAATATAATTCTTTACATTTACTTTTCTTATATTGGTATATCCTGTTAATTTTTCGTCTAAAACAGTCATAGCTCCTGCAACACTTTCTAAATTCAGTAATTCCTGTTTGAACATAATTTTATATTTATCTGTAACAATCTCCCCTGACAACTCATTTCTAATATACAAAATAATATTTTCCAAATCTTCTTTAGCAGTTTTTGAAACTTCCACAATGTATCTTCTCATTCTATAAAGCCTCCATCTCTTGTTATATTTTATCTATTTTTTCAAAAACCTCATCTAAAGAATAAACTTTATTTTCGTTTATATCATCTAATCCTTTCTGTAATTTTTCTTTTAAATCAGTTTTGCTCTTTATTATAACACGCTCTGGACCGTCGATGTTCATATTTGAGAATTTTAAAAATTCCATAAAATTAATGACTTGAGCAATTAACTCATCTGGCAATGTTTCTATTTCATTATATAATTTTTGTTTTTCTATAGACATTCTATCTACCTCCAATCAACTTTGATATCTTACTATTAATAAGTATAACACAAAATGCAGAAAATTACTATTTTCTTTAGCTTTTCTACAAAACAATATTACTTTATTAACATTTTACTATAACAAAATTTTTTACACCATACTTTAACTCAAATTTTATGATTAAAAATTTCAATATTTTATTGTATTTATTTACTTTATGCTCTCTATCTAAGTTAATCTTATATTATTTTAATTTGTTATTTTTCTTTTAAATATCTCTTTAACAAAAATGTTAAGAAATATGGAAATGTATAAAATTTTCCGTTAAATCCTATATTTTTATTACATAATTTTATCCCATATTTAATATCTTTATATTTTTCATTATCTATTAAATTATTCAAAGAAACTGTTGCATTATCATTTGCTTTTACTTCAATTGGAATCAGAGAATCCTTATCTCTTATAAAGAAATCCATTTCAATTGTTCCTTTTTCATTTTTATAAAAATACAATTTGTAACCTTGTTTTACTAACATATCACCAACAACATTTTCATAAATTGCACCTTTGTAAGTGTTAAAATTTTTATTATATCTTAAGTCTTCTTGTGCTTCATTATCTAGTGAACCTATTAATATTCCTGTATCGCCAAAATATAATCTAAAATTATCTGGATTATAGTTACCTCCTAAAGGAAGCTCTGGTCTGTCCATGCAATGCGAAATATTTATTATTCCTGCATTATCTAGCCATTCTATAGTACCTACATATTCTCTACTTCTAGCTCCATCTTCAACTTTTGATATTTGGAATTTCTTATTTTCGTTTCCTAGAAATGTAGGAATTTTTCTATATACATTTAATATTTTTCCTTGATCTAATCCATTTGCATATTTTGTAATATCTTCTTCATAATCTAATAATATTTGTTTTTGCATTTCTAAAGTTCCACTATAATTTTTTTGAGTAACAAATTTGTTTACAATTGCTGGCATTCCACCTATTATCATATATTCTTTAAAATTAGACATCATAACATCATACTGTATATTACTTAATGGTTTTACCTCCAACATGCACTTGTACAAATCTTCAATTTGCTCTTCTTTATATCCTTTTGCCCATAAAAATTCTTCAAAATCCATTGAATACATATTATAATCAATTTTATTTCCAACACTGTTTGACTCTATTTCTTTATAGTTAATTCCCATTAATGAGCCCGAGCAAATTACATCAAATCTTCCATCTTGATTGAATGACTTTAATGATGTTACACAATTAATACATGCTTGAAGTTCATCAAAAAAAATTAATGTTTCTCCTGGTATAAATTCAAAGTTTGGGTTTTTTAGTGAAATATTTTTTAATATGCTATCTACTTCAAATCCATTATCAAATATATCATGATACTGTTTTTGAAGAGCAAAATTAATTTCTACTATACTTTTATAATTATTTTTAGCAAAATTTTCTATAGCATCTGTTTTTCCTATTTGTCTAGCTCCTTTTACTATCAAAGGCATTTTATATTTATCTTTTTTCCACTCTATTAAATATTGGTCAATTTTTCTTTTCAATCTTTTCATGTATTTATCACCTCTGTATATATTTTGTCACAAAATTCTCGTTTATTCAATGTATTTTATCACAAAAATCCAGACATTTTATTACTTCAAATCACATTTTTCTTATTTAATAATTGATTTTTATATATTTTTTTATTTTACCCTTTTTATTTTTTGCCTACTGCATCCACATAATATCTCAATGTTGTAAAACATAAGTAGTCATTACTAAAAAAAAGAATAACTCTCTAGAACTATTCTTCAAAAACTAGAAATATCGATTCTTCAACTTTCTATCCTATTGGCTATTGCGACCATGTACCCTTCAATATTAAAATAGTAGAGTAGTAGCCTGTGTATTTATATAAAAATACACAGGCTACTAACTAATTTTGCCGTTTTAATTTGTAAATTTTATATGATTTACAAATTAAAACCGCATTATTATTTTTATATTTTTGAACTATTTACATTTTGGAATAAATTTGATTTTTTTAATATTTATTTACTCTATAATTTTCTTTTTTAATACTTCTTTAAAATCCTCTTGAGCTTCCTCCACCTCCTGATGAACCTCCTCCACCAGAAAAGCCACCACCAGAACCTCCAGAAAATCCTCCTGATCCGCCATGGAAACCTCCTCCGCCTCCGAAAGAATATCCATCCGGTTCGATGACAAAATGTATCCTCCTGCGTTTCCAATTAATCCCATTATTATATTAATAACTATTAAGGAAACTGATTTAGTAATTATATATGTTATTATACCTAGCACTAATGCATATATTATAATTAATATTGTTGTTTTAAATTTTTTAGTTCTATGTTTATTTATAGCAGAAATAACATATCCAAACATAACGCTAACATACAATACAGAAAAATTAATATTTTCACTACTTGTATTATTTTCTATTTTTATAGCTTGTTCTTGTTCAATATCAACATTATATTCATTTGCAATTATGTTTAAAAAAGCACTGAATCCATTTTTTATACCTTCATTCCAATTGTCGTTTTTTAAATATGGTATTATATATTCATCTTGAATTCTTCCTGTTTTAGCATCTGGCAAAACACCTTCTAAACCATATCCTACTTCTACTCTAAACTTTCTTTCTTCTAAAGCCAGAAGTAAAAGTAGTCCATTATTTTTATTTTTGTCTCCAATTCCAAACTCTCTAAAAACTTGAGTTGCATATTCTTCCAAAGACTGCCCTTCCAAAGAAGGAACAGTAACTACAACAATTTGAGCACCGAGTTTTACTATTTAAACTTTGATTTGCATTCATTATATAACTTTTTGTTTCTTCATTTAATATTCCTGCATAATCATTAACATAGAAGTCGCTTGTAGGTTTAACTACTGCTTTTACATAGCTTCCACAAAGAATGGTAAAACATATTATTAAAAAGATTATCTTTTTCAATACTTTTTTATTCAAAGTTAACACTTGGAACCTCCCTGCTTGATTCTTTTGCTTCAAAGTATTGTTTTTGTTCAAATCCAAACATTCCAGCTAAAATATTTCCTGGGAATGTTTTTACTTTTAAATTATAGTCTTTTACAGCATCATTATAGTCTTTTCTTGCTACTGCTATTCTATTTTCTGTTCCTGATAATTCATCAGATAATTGTATAAAATTTTGAGAAGATTTTAAATCTGGATAATTTTCTACCACTACCATTAATGCATTTAAAGATGATGAAAGTTCATTGTTTGCATTTGATTTTTCTTCTACACTACTTGCGTTCATTAATTTAGTTCTTGCATCTGTTATGCTATTTATTATTTCTGTTTCATGTGATGTATATCCTTTTACAGTACTTACTAAATTAGGAATTAAATCTGCTCTTCTTTCTAACATTACATCTAAGTTAGAAAAACTTGTATCTACCGCTTCCGATTTTGAAACTAATCCATTATAACTTCCTACTAAAAATATAGCTATAATTACTATTATTGCAATTATGCTAATTAAAATAATACTTGATTTTTTCATATCATTTACCTCCATTTCAATTTAAAAAGATTCTATCACATATAGATATTATATACAATAAAATTCATCTTAATTTTATAAATCAAAAAATACAGTAACAATTCACAGCTTATTTTGAGGCACATACTAGCATAGCAATTGGTTATATATGTATAATTTAAACCAATCGCCGACTGCTCATATTTTGACATTGACAAAATATAAAATGCGTGGTATCAAACTTATTCACAGCAGTCCCCTGCCACGCTTCAAGATTGGTTTAAATTATACATATATAACCAATTGCTATGCGGTAACATTATCTCTCTAAAATCAAAAGCTATCACTAATAACAAATTACTCCATATTTTTATATAGAGTAATTAAAATCTTTATTAAATTTTTATAATTTTCTCCCATGGCATATCTTCTTTTCCAAAATGTCCATAATTTGTTGTTTTACTATAAATTGGAGCTCTTAAATTTAATGTTTTTATAATTCCAGCTGGTGTTAAGTCAAAATTATCTTCAATCTTTTTTATTATTTCGCTTTCAGGAATAGTATTTGTACCAAAAGTATCTACATAAATAGAAACAGGTTTTGCAACACCAATACTATAGGCAATTTGAATTTCACATTTTTTTGCATATCCATTTGCCACAATATTTTTAGCAATATATCTTGCCATATATGCACCACTTCTGTCTACTTTAGTAGGATCTTTTCCTGAAAAAGCTCCTCCACCATGTCTCGCAAATCCACCATATGTATCTACTATAATCTTTCTACCTGTTAAACCCGTATCACCTAAAGGTCCTCCAATTACAAATCTACCTGTTGGATTAATAAAATATTTTGTATTATCATCTAATAGTTCATTTGGTACAATTACATTAATTATCTTTTCTTTAATTTCTTTTTTTAAATCTTCTAAAATAACACTTTCTTCGTGTTGAGTAGAAATAACAATTGTATCTATTCTCTTAGGAACTTCATCTTCATATTCAACTGTTACTTGAACTTTTCCATCTGGTCTTAATCCTTTTATTAACCTTAACTTTCTTACTTCTGTTAATCTTTTAGCAAGTTTATGTGCTAAATATATTGGCATTGGCAAAAAAGATCTAGTTTCATCAGTTGCAAAACCAAACATCATTCCTTGGTCTCCTGCACCTTCTGATTCTACTCCCTTATTTTCTTTTTCTTCTAATGACTTATCTACTCCAATTGCAATATCTGGTGATTGTTTAGAAATATTTAGCCATACCTTACAAGTTTTATAATCAATATCTGTATTTGCATTATCATATCCAATTTCTTTTATTGTTTGTCTTACTATTTCTTCAATATTAACTTCTTTCTTTGATGTAATTTCTCCAGTTACTACTACTTGTCCTTTTCCTGCAACAGTTTCACATGCTACTCTAGCTAAAGAATCCTCTTTTAAATATGCATCTAATATTTTATCTGATATTGTATCACATAATTTATCTGGATGTCCTTCTGTTACACTTTCTGATGTAAATAATCTCTTCATATATATTCCTCCTTTTCTTTATCTGTTATCTATTTTATTTGCTAGCTAATTGCCAAGTAGAACTTTTAGTATTTTGGCAAACCTTTCGTTTTATTTTGATAAAAAACAACAAAACCTTTGCAGTTTTTTATAGCAAAGGTTAATAATAAAAATAACTTTATGTTCTTATCATCAGCCAAAGCTAAATTATGCTTTGTCGGTATTAGCACCTTATTTCCTAAATAGGTTGCTGTGGAGTCATAAAGCCGATTCTCTCGTCCACTCTAGATAACATATATTGTTTTATATAATAATACTTTTTCGTTATTATGTCAATACATTTTTATATGAATACATAATTTTATAACTAATTTTTTATAAATACACTATTATTCTATTTTAATTTCATTTTCTCTTTTTTAAATTCTTCACTGTTTACTAGTTTAATTTCTTCTTCTGTTAATTTTTCTACTCTATAAACTTGATTATATGTATTTTTCTTTTCTTCACTTAATTCTTCTACTAAATCTTTATATTCTCTAGTAAAAGTTTTTCCATTTTGGAATATGTTCTCATATACAACTAGATTATTTAATGATTCTTCTAATTTATCTCCTGAATATGTAACATTAGTTGCAATAATTTTATATATATTCTTTTCTAATAAACTTTTTCCTTTAAAATGCTTGCATAAATCTCCTACTTTAAATAAATTCTCTTCCATAAATTATTATTACCTCCTTTTGCTAAATATTATCATATATTCTCTTTAGGTTCAATATATAGACAATTTTTTGATAATGCTGTTTAAAATTTTATTATATGTACACACTATTAATATTGGAGGTATATTATGGATTTACTTAAAATAGTAGCTTTATCTCTTGGCTCTGTAATCTTTCTTTTTATATTAACTAAATTAATGGGTAATAAAGAAATGTCTCAGCTTAGTATGTTTGACTATATTATTGGAATTACAATTGGTTCTATAGCAGCAGAAATGGCTACAGCCCTGGAAAGTGATTTTATGCAACCGCTTGTAGCTATGGCTGTATATGCAGTTGTTTCTATTGTTATATCTGTATTATCTTATAAATCTCTTAAATTTCGTAGGATATCTTCTGGGGACTCTTTAATTTTATTGGATGACGGAGAAATTTATCGTGATAATTTGAAAAAGGCAAAACTAGATTCAAACGAATTTTTAATGCAATGTAGAATTAATCGGATATTTCAATTTAAGTGATATCCAAACTGCAATTTTAGAATCTAATCGGTAAAATAAGTTTTCTTCCAAAATCTGAAACAAGACCTGTAGCTCCTTCTGATTTAAATATAAATCCAGAACAGACAAAACTTGTTACTAATATTGTTCTAGATGGTCAAGTTTTAAAAGAAAATTTAGGATATACTGGTAATGATGAATTATGGCTTCAAAAAGAATTAGTCTCTCAAGGTTTCGATAGTGTAGATGATATCTTCTTAGCAACTTGTGATAGTAAAAATAATTTGAGTATATATCCTAAAAAAAATTTTAATAATTCTCATGATATTTTTGAATAGTAACTTTTCTATATTCTATAACAAAACAATAGTATACTAAATTTATATTTAATATCTAATTGATGTTTCCTATAGTCAAACCTTTAATAGTTTATATATTAATTGCTATAAAAAACAAACTAAATAGAGCCACTTTACATTATTTAGTTTGTTTTTTTAATTACTCTACTTTTAGGAACACCTACAATTGTTACATTATTCTCTGTAGATTTCAAAACAACTGAGCCTGCTCCCACTTTTACATTATTTCCTATCTTTATTGGTCCGAAGTATTTTAGAACCTGCACCAATCATTACATTATTTCCAACATCAGGATGTCTCTTGTATCTATCTTTTCCAGTTCCTCCTAGTGTTACCTGATGATAGATTGTACAATCATTTCCTATAGTTGCAGTTTCTCCAATTACAATTCCCATTCCATGATCTATGAAAAGTCTTCTCCCTATTATAGCTCCTGGATGTATTTCTATCCCTGTAAAAAATCTTGCAAATTGAGATATAAGTCTTGCTATAAAGAAACGTTTATGTTTATAGAAAAAATGCGCAATTCTATAAAATACTAGAACATGAAATCCAGGATATAGAATAATTATTTCTAATATATTTCTTGCTGCTGGGTCTTTTTCTTTAATATTTTTTGCATCTTCATATAATTCTTTTATAGTTTTTAACATCAGATTCACCTCTGGTATTTAATATTTTAAGTGTTTATATATCTTATGTTTATAAAATATAATCTGATACTAAATATATATTTTTTTACTATGCTTAAAAGTTTTATTCATACTCATTTAGAACTTCCATTTTATTTTATAATATAAAATAAACTATTATAAGATTATAATAGTTGTCAAAAAAATACCTATATATTGATTTTATGTCAAATTTATGTTATTATGATAATAGGTACTTTGTATCTGTGTGGGACAAAAAACAATTCTTATAGGAGGTGCTTTATATGAAAAAATCCCGACGGATAACTCTACTGTTTGTACTTTTCTCTGTGCTATATGTATTTGTATTTATCTATAGCATACATGCACAAAGGAGTGCATTCAAACAATCAAAAGCTGAAATTCTTGTTTCAGCTGGCTACAGTCCGACCTCAAATGTAATAGTATGGCGTGAAAGCGGCAGATATTATGTAAATGGTCAATACTGTACAGATCACGATATCACTTCTGCCATCGATAGTCTTATACAAAAAAATGAAGACTATGAGATGTTACAAGTCATCCTAATTTCATTTGGTTTATTATGCCTTTTGTTATTTGGGACAATGTATAATCAGGTGAAGGAAGTGGAAGAATGCAATGAGTCTTTGAAGTTACAAGTTTTAACTCAAGAAGAAGAGTTAAATTCTATAACAGAAAGCTCTATGTTGTTCTTCGAACAGGAAGCTATCCGAAAGAAAAGGGCTACGGTGGATATTTATGATTATGCCGCCGATAGAGCACATCCTTTATCAGGAGAGAGTTCAGGAGAGAACGAGTCCGAAGATTTCAGCTCTGAAGATAATAAATCTGAAGAAGCTGAAGAATCTGAAGAATAACACACATGCGGGGGGGAAACTATCAATCCTCCTGCTTTTATTATGTTTTTAACTTCTATCTTTAATAAATCTAACAAATTGTATCTAAAATTAATTTCATAAAATCTATTTTGATATATACTATATATCTAATAATTCGTATGTTCTATTGATACTACTTTGATCATTTACTTTCTAATTTTTTTAAAAGTTATAAACAATTATTTTATTAATATAAAAATTTTATTTTATATAAAAACTTACTATAGTTAGTTCTATATAATAAAAAAAACAGTATGGTATTTTACTTAAATACTATACTGTTTTTTGTTTATCATCTTCTTATAAGAAACTGATTACTTAAATACTATTTTTTTGATAATTTATACTACTATTTCCTACATTAACACTATTCTGTTCTTAATGCTTCCACAGGATCTTTTTTGCTTGCCATCTTTGATGGTATTAAACCTGCAATAATTGTAAGAATCATACTAATTATTACTAATATAACTGCACCACCTATTGGAAGACTTGCTATTCCAGATACATTTGCAACCGCTTTTATAATAGCATTTACTGGAATTGTTAAAAGGACTGTAACTCCAATTCCTAAAAGTCCTGCTGCTAAGCCTATTATAAATGTTTCTGCATTAAATACTCTAGATATATCTTTTTTAGAAGCTCCTATTGCTCTTAATATACCAATTTCTTTAGTTCTTTCTAAAACAGAAATATATGTAATAATACCAATCATAATTGATGATACGACTAATGATATTGCTACAAATGCAATTAATACATAACTAATCATATTAACAATTACACTTACAGATTTCATCATCATACCAACCATATCAGTATAATTAATTACATTAGATTCCTTTCCTTCATCTCTTTGTTTTTGATTGTATTTTTCAATCTCATCTGCAATTACTTCTTTTGCATCAAAATTTGTTCCATAAATATTAATACCTGATGGCTTACTTAAATTAACTACACCTAAAGTTTCTAAGTTATCCTCATATGTAGCCTTTTGATTTTTAGTAAAAGACTGCATTAATTTTGCCATTTCTTCACTTGATAAACTGCTCATATATGCTTTTTGTTCTTGTGTTAAATTTGAATAATCAAATTTGGTATTTTCATCTTCTTTAGGGAAATTTATTCCTGTAAATATATTTACTTCTGGTTTTTGTTTTTGCTCTTTTACAATTTCTTGTTCATTAATTTTATTAATTACATACTCCTTTAATTCTTTGGTATATCCTATCGCACCACTTACAGATGTAGCAACACTTTCTTCGTTTGGTTTTATTATACAAGATATTTTTATGTTTTCTGCGTCTGCAATTTTCTTTTTCATATATTCTTCATCTTCACTTTTATCTACCCACATATTATTTGTTTTTTCATAATAATCTGTGTTTAATATTAGTTTAAACGAAAGATTTAATAAATCTTCATAAGTATAAACAGTTTGCTCATCTGCTTCTACTTTATCTCCTCTTTTTACTGCATTCCATTTTTTTTCAAGTTCTTTTTGGTCTTTTAGTCCTAAAGAGTATAATGTATAATCACTTATTTGATTATCTTTATCTACTACTAAAGCAACTTCATTATATGATTTTGGCCAATTTCCTGCTACAATATCATATTGTGATTTTAATAACTCTTCATTATCTAACATTTCTTCCCATACATCAGTTTGAGATACCATCATAGAAGAACTTGCCATTGGTGATGAATTTTGTTCTTCTATCGTATTTCCCATTCCCATACTATTCATTACAGTACTTGGATTTACTTTAACTATTCCATTTGTAGTATCTTCTTTATATAAATTAATATTTAGATTATAAGTATATTGAATTGCACTTGAATTTTTCTTAATTTCATTTCCATCTTCTTCTATATATTTTTTAAATTCTTCTAAATTATTTGTTTGTATTTTGTTAGATAAAGTACTGATCATTTCATTCATTACATCTTTAGAATATATTTTTCCATCTTCATGATTTAAATTATCTGTACCTTCGTCCATCATTACTTCTAACATACTTGCCATATCTATTGTAGATTCTTCTATTGTAATTGGATATGATGAAAGTGTATCTTCTTGTACTTTATTAATATAGTTTTGAACTCCATTTGATAATGATAAAATAAGGGCTATACCTATAATTCCTATACTTCCTGCAAATGATGTTAAAATAGTTCTTCCTTTTTTAGTCATTAAATTATTTAAACTAAGAGATAATGCTGTAAAAAAGTTCATAGATGTTTTACCTGTTTTAACTTTTTTCTTTGGCTCTTTTTCTTCATCTCTTTTATATGGATTTGAATCTGATGTTACTTTTCCATCTAATACTCTAATTACTCTAGATGAATATTTTTCTGCAAGTTCTGGATTATGTGTTACCATTATTATTAATTTATCTTTCGAAATATTTTTTAATATTTCCATTATTTGTACACTTGTAGCTGTATCTAAGGCACCGTGTAGGTTCATCTGCTAAAATAATATCTGGATCATTTACTAAAGCTCTTGCTATTGCAACTCTTTGCATTTGTCCTCCAGACATTTGGTTTGGTTTTTTATGTATTTGTTCTTTTAGTCCTACATCTTCTAATGCTTTTATTGCTCTTTTTCTTCTTTCTTCTTTTGAAACACCAGATAGTGTAAGTGCAAGTTCTACATTAGAAAGTACTGTTTGATGTGGGATTAAATTATAATTTTGAAATACAAACCCAACAGAATAATTACGATATGCATCCCAATCCTTATCTTTAAATTGTTTTGTAGATTTTCCGATTTATTATTAAATCTCCACTAGTATATCTATCTAGTCCTCCTATAATGTTTAAAAGAGTGGTTTTACCACATCCACTTTGACCTAAAATAGATACAAATTCACTATCTCTAAATTCAATATCTATTCCTTTTAATGCCATAACTTTAGTATCTCCTGATTGATACTCTTTTGTTATATTTTTAAGTTTTAACATTTACTTTTCTCCTTCTTATTTAAAATCAAAATAAATAATACCATCTTATATATAAATTTTCAAGATGGTATTATTACAATTCACATGAAATTTACGAAAATGGACATATGGACGGTTCTCTTGCCCACAAATTTATTTATGATACAGTTTAGTTGATAAATGTGAACAAGAGAAAACTGTTCCTATGTCCACATTGTCCATTTTTAAATTGTATCATAAATGTAATCTGTATCATCATAATCATAATATATACTGTTATTATGATTATCACTATCATAGTATTGTATATTATCACTTATATTGCTATCTGTTACAATAAATGAAAATATATAAATTCCCATTAGAATTAATATTGGTATACTAATTAAATATAAAATTACTGGTATCGCTACTTTTCCGCCTAACTGTTTACCACTTGCTTTCCTTTCTTCTCTTTTTACTATAAACAATATTGTTAATATAGTAGCTACTATAAACATAATTATAGCCAAAATTCCCACTATTATAAATACTATTGCAAAAACCAACATTACTAGTATCGCCAATAATACTACACTAATTCCCCCCATTTTACTTTCTCCTTTCTCGAGACATAACTATCTTATTATTTCATTTTCTATTTATATATTTTGTAAGAATTCTATATCCTGTTTACAATTCATTAAACCATATAATTCTATTGCCTTTTCTATAAATTCATTTTTTTCTTCTAGATTATTTTCATAATTACCTATTATAGCTTTTAGTCTATAATAAAAAGCTTCATTTCTAATATCCTTACTATTAGATTCTAAAATTTCTTTTGCCTCTTCTAGCCATATTTTAGCATCATTCAAGCAATTTATATCCTTTGTTTCTTCAAATTTTTCAACCTTTTTACTCGCTATTAATAATTCATAATCAACAATACATCTAGTAAAATTTTTCTCTTTGGCATTATTTAGGCTTTCTATTAATCTATCACATACCTTATCTATATTCTTTTCAATTTTTAGGTAACATCTATCTTCCCATAGCCTATTAACTAATTTTCTATATTCATTTACATAGTCAAAATATTTTTCTCTATTGTTTACCCATATATCATAGGCCTGTCTATAATCCCCTAAACAATTATTTAGATATAATGCTTGTACATGAAAATATAAGCAAATAACTCTTTTATCTATATTACCATAATTTTCATCTACAATTTTTTTAGCTACTTCTAGATATTTTTCTGCTTCTTGCTTATTTTTGGATTTTGAACATATGTTTATATAATCACATAATCCTTCTAGTTCCTCTGTTTTATTATTTATTTTCTTTGCTAACAGAACTCTTTTTAAATGTAAAGATTCATCACCTAATTTCCACATACCACGTACATAGATATAATATTTTAACTCTCTTACTATACTTATATATTCTTTATACCTTTTAGAACTTTCTAAGTAATCTAATACTTGTAATACTATATTCCATTCATCTATATCATCTAATATCTTTAGTTTATCTAAATCATTATAACACTCTCCAATGTTCCTAGATAATTTTACATAATACTCTGATATTTTACTTACAAAATTCTTTTCATCATATTCTTCTTTACTATATGTTAATACTAAAACTTTAATCATATTATTAACATCAAATCTTGGATTATTTAATATTATCGAAGTAATTAAATCTTTATCATATAATTCTTTTAAAGCTTCTCTCCATTTTGGATTTGTTACTTCTATACTACAAATGTGTGCAACTAATTTACTAGATACAGAATACTTAAATTTTGAACAAGTAATAATAATTTGTTTTGCTAAATTACTTAACCCATTCCAGCTCTTTTCTATTATCTTAGAAGCCAATTCTCCATACTCATTTGTATCATAATTTGAATGTTCTTCAATTGCTTCATCTAATGGAATTCCCATTTGATTTTCTTCAATAATCTGTTTTAGTATATATGTTGCTACAAAAGGAAATCCTCCACTTAAAATATATAATTTTTCAATTAATTCTGGTTTATTATCTAAAACCATATTTCCAAGATTATTTAGTCTTAGCATCTTTTCAAATTCCTGTTTCTCTATAAAGTTGTTTGTAGAAAAAGTCCTTGTATAAAATTCTAGTTCTTTTTCATATTTATTAAAAGGATTTGATGATATTATTATTATTTTAGCATATTTAGCAATTTCTTTTAATAAACTTAATACATCTTTTTTTATTTCATATTGATCAAAATCTAATACAATGATAGATTTTGAATTTTTAAGAAAGTTTATACAAACCTCTTCCTTAATTTCTCTATCTACATTCTCTTTATTGCTAGTTGTAAAATTAAGAATAAGATCATATATAGATTCTTTTTGATTTTCTTCTTTTAATTCTTGCCACATAATATTTTCATAAACATTTCTATTTATTACATCACTTATATATGCCATTACAGATTTTGTTTTTCCGGTTAAACTATATCCATATATATATGAAATATTTACATCATCTTTTAAAAAGTTATCTAAAAATTCTGTTAACTTTTTTGGTCTTATGATGGAAGTTAAATCTTGCGGAATTAAATTATTTCTTGTTTTTATTTTACTATCTTGCCTTATGATAATTGCATTTGCAGCACTAACATATGCTTTTGCAAACTCTTGCAGATATTCCTCTTCTATTCCTACATATTTAGAATATGCAATTATACCTTCTATAAAACTAGATATATCTTTTGGTAATATACCAGTTAAAAATTTTCTTATACTTACTTCTGAATAAAAAGTATAATCTGCAAGTCTAGAATAAATAAATATCTTACTAGATTTTTCACCTTTAATTTTATTTTTATTAATTGCTTCCTTTATTTTATTTACTAATTCGGATAATATATTTGATCTTTTTTGTTTTAATAATTCATCACTATTCATAATACCTCCAGATAATAGTTTTTATTACATTATACAAAAATTCTATTTTCTGCTAAATATAATATATTGACTTTCTTATATTAAATTATACTATCCTTTATATTTTAAATCAATTTATTATTTTTCTAAATTGATAAAAAAATTATCAATTTGATATTTTTTAGGTTTTGATATTAGTCTTTATACTTTTTATAATTTAATTATGTAAATTTAATTTCAACAATCTATGATGAAATATCTTATATAGTTCATCATAAAAATCTTATTTTATTAAAAGGAGATATCTACTAATGATTACAAACCTTTCTTTGAATGACAAAACTCAGGTAATGATACTTGAAGCTTTGAAAGGAACTGAAGAGTTACTTCGGATTGCATCAGGCTCTGATAATGTAGAAATTACAGTTATGACAGATGCTTGTCCTGCTCACAATGTTACAAGAATGCTTGATGGACATTTTACTGGTACAGTAACTAAAGTAACTGACACAAAAGAACCATTTGTACCTGTTGGCACAACTGTAAATGTGTGTGGAGTTGTAATTTTTAAACTCCGATGCGAAATTTCAGTACAAGATTTTAAGACAAGAGTTTTCTCTGCAATGGAGAAAAGTCCTAAGCCTTATACATGGAATAACTTTAATAGAGGCAATCATTTTGTCTCATTAATGTACTCTAATGGTGATGGCTATTTAGAAGAAGGTCAGTATCTTGTCGTACATGCAAGCGCTAATGAATATCGAAGCGAGCTTTATCCTTATAAAGGGGTTTGGTATGAAGACAAAATAAAAAAAGTTGTACTTCCAAATGACCCTAATAGAAGCTTACACTACATTACAGGTTCTAGTGCAGAGAATTTTTATTCGATTGCAGAGAATTTGCTTCCATTTAATCGGAAAAGAAATTCTGACTTTTGTGAATCTGTTCTTGAAGGCGTATCTGATAAGGAAATTCTTAATGTTCAACATTATGGGATGCCTGATAGAAACACAGTTTGCATTGGAGTACAGTGGGAAACAGATGGAATTGTCCCTTTACTTACAGCTCCTGGTAAAAACATTTATCTAGTAAAGCCCCTTGAGACTACAAAGTATTTCCCTCATGGCTTTGGTGTCGAAATCTATGATGGAGACATTCACTACACATCTGACAAAGGAATATGTATTGGCAAAAAGGTTCTTTATTCTAATGTCAGTCTTTCAATTGGAGTAGATGCTTTTAATAGAGCTGAAAGGACATCTCTTGAAACATGTGTAAAAAATATTCTCGTAAAGAATCCCGCTAAAATAGTGGCAGAACTCAAGCAACTTGCTTCTATTTCAGCAAGAGGATTTGAAGTATTCTAAGAAGCTATAACAAGCTATATGAAAGGATGAAATTTTATGGCAACACTTACATTTTTACGTCATGCAGAAACTGAGTTTAACAGAAATGGGCTTTTTTGTGGACTTTCTGATTGTAACATTTCAGAAAAAGGCTTAGAACTTGCTAAAAATTTAAGGAATGAATTTCCTGAATTTGACGCCTATTACTGTTCACCACTTAAGAGAACTCATCAGACACTACATGCAATCTTTCCAAATGCACACTTTACAGTTGATGACAGAATTATTGAAATATGCCTTGGTGTTTGGGAAGGTGTTCCTAAAACTTCCGTAGATCAGGACTTAAGGGCAAAATTCAAAAAAGGTATCTATGCTCCAGAAAGAGCAGAAAGTAACGAAAGTGTCGAAAAACGAGCTTTGAGTTTTTTGGCCTCTATGGCGGAAAAATATACGGGTGAAGAGACAATTCTCGTTGTAACACATAATGGCTTTATGCGCACACTGGCTAAAATGCTTGGTATTAAACCGGTTAGTAATAATCTTGCACACTTTACTATTAACCTTAATGAATACACTACACTTTTTAGATAAGTGTGCTTGAAGAAGAAAGTTAAAAATAGTATTAGGCGTTACCAATTAATCGGTAACGCCTTCTACTTAGGTAAAATTACTTATGTACTCCACAATAGTTGCGATGAACTCTGAATTTGTTGGTTTCCCCTTCTTGTACGATGCTGAACATCCAAAAAGATCTTCCCAAAACTTCAGATCACCTCTGTCATATGCAACCTCGATAGCATGTCTAATTGCACGTTCAACTTGTTGTGAAGTTTTACCATGCAATTTTGCCACTTCTGGGTACAATTCCTTAGTAACCGAAAAGTTACTCGAAACTTTACCATCAACCAATAGCTTTATAGCTGTCTTTAGGTATTTATAACCACTCAAGTTAGATGGTATACCCAATTCGTGAAGATTGTAAATTACAACTCTGTCAATTCCTAAAGACATAGTTTTAACATCCTCCACTCTACTTGCAATGCTAATTGGCTTTTCGTCTGTTGGCATCATGGTAACCTCTTTTCTCAGTTTCCGAAGGCGTGTTTCCAACTCCTCCATCTCTTGGATCATTTGTTCCTTTGTCATTTTCTTTTACCTCATTTAATTATTTCAGAATCCTCTGATATTTTCATTATATATTATGTCAACATCCTTTTCTATAATTTCAATGTTACAATATGATTAGCTTTTTCTCTTTATAGTACATTATTTAGTAAGTTCTATTAATAATAAATGTATATTTATATTTTTAAAATATTGCATAACAAAATAATTATTCTTACCATTATAAAATATACTTATTTATAATATTAATTCCCTGTACTTCTATATTTCTTTAAAGCAAAATTCCATAGTTTAACTGCAACGATCCATAAAATAATAGCTATAATTGGAGATAAATATGTCATATATGTATTTATTCCTAAATAATCCATAGTAGGATAATATGATACAAATGCAAATGGCAAAATTACTGTAATTAATATTTTAATAAATTTGTTATATATGTCTATTGGATATTGAGCAAATGTATACATCTTGAAAAATGACCATATAAATTCATTTGATCTATATGTCCAAAAAGATGTAATACTGCAAATTGTATTAATCGCTCCTACTATTAAAGCTCCTATTACGCTAAAAAATAATATCTTTAGTATTAAAAATATTGTTACTGGTATACTAAGTTTTATAAACATACTAATAGTAATTGTAAATCCTAATCCTAAATATCCTATTGCTGTAAAAGCTCTAGAACTCCCTATTATTGATAATAATGGATGTACTGGTCTTAACATAATTTTATCAAATTCACCTTGTTTTATATATTTAGGTCCTAAATCATATAATGCATCAAAACAAAAATCTGCGATTCCTATTGCAATTAATGTAATTCCATATAATAAGAAAACTTGTTTAAAATTCCATCCGGCTAAATTCTCTGTATTTTGAAACGCTATCCATATAAATATAATTTCAACTAATTGGCTAATAATTTGTGATACTACTCCAACTATACAATCTACTCTATAAATAAGTATTTCTTTTAATGATGCTAATAGAAATGAAAAATATAATTTTATATTATATAATACTCTTGTCATTTTATCCTCCGTTTATTGTTACCTTTTTAACAGCATGATTAAAAAATATCTTTGCTATACTATATAAAATAATTGCCCATATTACTTGCTTAATTATTATAAAATATATATCATTTATTGGAACTTGTCCTAACCATATATTTATTGGTGTATATATTAATTCTTTAAATGGTAATATATTGGCTAATTTCTGAAACCAATTAGGAAATAATGTTATTGGAGCTATCATACCTGCAAATATAGAAATAACTGCTTTTCTTAGTATTTGCATTCCCCAAATTGAATTAGTATAAAAACCTGTTATTCCAACTATCATTTGTAAGAAAAATGTTATTGGTATTCCAAGTAATATTACTACTATAAACATCATAAACCTTCCTAAACTTGATGGAAATACTACACTCCAGAATATGCTACATATTATAAAAGTTGCAATTCCAACTACTAATGCAAATCCCATCTCTCCTAAATTTATACCAAAATAATATTTAAAATAACTAATTGGATTTAACAATTCTTTATTAATTTGTCCATTTCTTATAGAATATGCTATATCTTCATTTATTCCCCAATGTACAAGTGGACTAATAGTTACTGATAAAATATAATAAGTAATCATTTGATTTATCGAAAATCCACCTGCTAATTCTCCTGTTTGATTATATATTGCTTGCCATACAAATATATATACTATTACTTCAACAATTCTATTTAGAGTAAATAAATAAAAATTTGATTTATATATATTGTACTGACTAAATTGCATTTTCGCTAGTGCTATCATACTTTTTATCATTTGTATGTACTCCTTTATATACGTCTTTTAATATATCTTCTAATTCTGGTTCTTTCATATGTATATCTTCAATTGTACAATATTTAGATATTTCATCCATTACTTTCATTATTGTTGTTTCATCATGTTTAAATTTTATTTTCAAGCTTTTTTCTGTTTCTTCTAATATGTGTATTATATCTAAATTCATACTTTCTTTAATACTTTGTTTCTTTTCTTTTATAATAAATTCAGCTATTACATAATTTCCATAAATATCTTTAAATTCTTGTTTTCCACCATCATAAATAATTTGACCTTTATCTAAAAGAATAATTCGATTACACACATCTTCTATATCTTTTAAATCATGTGTTGTAAGAATAACTGTAGTATTTTTTTCTTTATTTACATCTTTTATAAATTTTCTAATATTTTCTTTTACTAAAACATCTAAACCTATTGTTGGCTCATCTAAGTAAACTATTTTAGGATTGTGCATGAATGTTGCTGCTATCTCACATCTCATTTTTTGTCCTAAACTCAAGTTTTTTACTTGTTTTTCTAATAAATCTTCTAGTTCCAATATTTCTGTAAATCTCTTTAAGTTTTTTCTGTATTCATTTTCTGGAATTTTATACATTTTTTTAATTAACCTAAAAGATTCTATAACTGGTAAGTCCCACCAAAGTTGAGTTTTCTGTCCGAAAACTGCTCCTATGTTTTTATTATTTTCTATTCTTTTTTCACTTGGAACCAAACCATTTACTATTACCTCACCTGATGTTGGAGTTAATAACCCTGTTAACATTTTAATTGTTGTACTTTTTCCTGCTCCATTTTCGCCTATATAACCTACAAGTTCTCCTTCTTCAATATTAATATTTATATTATTTACCGCTGTAAATTTTTTGTATTTTGGATGAATTAAGTTTTTAAAATAGCCTAACAGACCCTTTTCTTTTTGTATTACTTTATATTCTTTAACTAATTTTTTTACTTCTATAATTCCCATTCTTTTCTCCTAAGTATAAAATCTATTATTATTTGTAAGTGTTCATTTTTCCTCATCTCCACTGAACACTAATTCAAAATACTTACCTTGTTTTTCTATTAATTCGTTATGATTTCCTTGCTCTATGATTTTTCCATTATCCATTAAAAATATTTTGTCACAATTTTTGATAGTTGATAATCTATGTGCTATTATGAAACTAATTTTTCCTTTTGTAATTTCTTCTATTGCTTGTCTCACTAGCATTTCTGATTTATAGCTTAAACTAGCAGTAGCTTCATCTAATATAATAATTTCTGGATCTTCTACCATTACTCTTGCAAAATTTATTAATTGCTTTTCTCCTGCAGAGAATAAATCTGTATCTTCATCAATTTTGGTTTCATATTCATCTTTTAAAGACATAATTTTATCATGCAAGTTTAATTTTTTACATATATCAATCATCTCTTCTTTTGATATATCTTTATTTGCATAATTAATATTATCAAATATGGTTCCATTAAATATAACTACTTTTTGCATGATGTATCCGATTTTATTTCTTAAGCTTTTTATATTATATTCATTATAATCTTTATCATTTATCTTTATTTGTCCACTTTGTATGTCATAAAATTTACAAATTACATTTACAAGACTTGTTTTTCCGCTTCCTGTTCTTCCAACCAAAGCAATTTTTTCGTCTTTATTTGCAATAAAACTTATATCATTTAAGGTGTTTTCATTTTCATTATAACCAAATTTAACATTTATAAATTCTATTTTATCTACTTTTGTCAACTCTACTCCATAATTAGTCTCTTCTTCTGTTTTTTGCAAAATATTCGTTATTTTGCCATATGCAATTTTTCCAATGTTCCTAATTTGAAATCCATCTATAAACCATCTAGCATATGTTTCTGGGGACGAAATATATCTTGAAAGTATAACTAATGCCCCATATGATATAATTCCATTTTCTACACTAATACTTCCTAATAAAATATTAGTAACTCCTACAAATGATACAATAAAATCATATATACATGTATACAACCTAATATTTTTTTCTAATTTATTTACTGAATCTTCATATATTATTAATAAAGATTTTATTTCTTTCATTCTCTCTTTTTCTATTTCTAGAGATTTTATTGTTTGATAACCTTGTACTTGTTCATTTGACCAGTTTAATATTTTTGCATTTATCATTCTTTTTGCTTTTGTATATTTGATTGATTTTTTATTAAATATGTATGTTATGAAAAATCCAAACAGATAAATAATAAATGTAATTGTAGCAATTGGAATATTTAAATATGCTAAAACCATTAATGTTCCAAGTAGTCTAAT
This sequence comes from uncultured Clostridium sp., assembly GCA_900557195.1. GTDB lineage: Bacteria > Bacillota > Clostridia > TANB77 > CAG-508 > CAG-492. Next base: position 7,894 of record USRT01000003.1, on the reverse strand, counting down.
AATTCCTCCATAATATGACCTGCATATTCCAGTACCATAAAATCTAGAAAACTCTTTTGTGTCATTAAGCATATTTTCTAAGATTTCACCAACTCTTATTTTGTCAATTTCACTCTGATTCATTTTTTGTAATTTTATAAATATTTTTTCTCTATAATCGGCCTGCACTTTTACATCAAAAGCTTCATGATTTAAATCTTCAAAAAAAGTAGCAATTGCTCTTAATATATTTACTCCAAAATATATAACTCCTAATTTTATGATTAAGTTTATATCTTTACTTGGAATTGCATATTCTATCATTACAATAGTAAAAGCTATAAATAATACAACCATTATACTAGTTATTATCCAGCCTATTGTTATTTTTATAGTTTCTTTTTTATATTGATTTTTTATTTCTTCTAACATTTGACTAATCCTCATCTTCAAATATTTTGTTTTGATTTATTTCTATAATTTGTCTGTATTGTTCATCGTTTTCTAATAAATCTTGATGTGTACTAACTTTTACACTTTTATTATTTATAAATAAAACTTTGTCACATTTTTGTACAACTTCTATATCATGTGAAATAATTATAGTTCCCTTTTGCATTTTGATAATATTATTTAATATTTTTACTTTTGTTTTACTATCTAGCTTAGAAAGTGAATCATCAAATATAATAAATTTATTATCTAAAAGAATCGTTCTTGCAATTGCAATTCTTTGTTTTTGTCCTCCGGATACATTGTTTCCACCTTTTCCTATCAAGTAATTAATATTATTATCAAATCTTTTTATATCATCGTATAATTCTGCCATTTTACATACATTTATAATTTGCTTATCACTTATTTTATTTTGATTTATATTTATATTATTTTTAACTGTATCTGTAAATAAATATGTATCTTGTAAAACAACTCCTATATAATTTCTTAAACTCTTTTTGCTTACTTTTTTTATATCCCATTCTCCAATATAAATATCACCTGTATATTCATAAAATCCAATTAATGTTTTTGCTATAATTGTTTTTCCTGAACCATTATCTCCAATAATAGCAATATTTTCTCCTTGCTTAATTATAAAATTAAGATTTTCTAACACTTTATTTTCTTGTATTTTTATACTCACATTTTTAAATATAATATCTCCTGATAATTTAATGTCTGGATTTTTTTCTACATCTTCTTTATATTTCATTAGTTTAGAAAGTTTTTTATATGCAACAATAAATTCATTAATATTTTCCAATTTTGCAACTGTATCATATACATAGTACATAATTTTGGTAGCATATGCAAGTAATATAGAAAGGCTTGCAATTGTAAGCTCTCCTCTTACAACTAAAATTCCTCCCCATAATAAAATAAATGGCTCTTTAAAATTTCTTAATGAATGTGTTGTTATTCTATACCAAACTTTTAGTTTAGCTAATTTTACATCTTTTTTTCTATACTCATCATTTATCTTTTTAAAATCTTGTATTTCTTTTTCTTCTCTGTTATATATTTTTACCATTTTAGAGTTTTCTACATTAATTGTTGTTTTTTCTATTACTTCTTTATTCCTTTCAACAATATCTTCAACTAATGGTTTAGAATTTTTGAAAAACCATATTGATAAAATTACAATAAAAAGACATATAATACCAATAAATATACCTACTGTAACATTTAACTCTAAAGTTTGTGCTACAGCAAAAATAATAATAAATATAGTATCAAAAAATAGATTTATTTGTGAATTGAAAAATTCAGAATATGTTGTAGCATCATTATTAACTCTTTGAATGACATCTGATTTGTTTATATTGGAAAATTCCATATATTCTAATTTTGGAATATGTTCTAACACAATCTGTTTTACATTTCTATTTATTTTTAAATTAAACTTTGTGTTTATTTTATTTTTTATGTAACTAACAATAAAAATTATTATATTTACCAATATTAAAACTATTGAAAGAATTATTATTTTTCCTATTTTACTATTTGATAAATAAAATAAATTTGTAATAAATGATGGTATTACTTCTTCATTTCCCATTATAATTCCATCTAAAGCATATCCGAATAAACATTGGTACCAAAACTACTAGTCTAGAATATATTGCACTTAATAACAATGTAATTATTATATATATTTTTGTTCCTTTTAAAGTTTTAATTAAAAAATTATTTTTCATTTTATTACCTTTTATCCTATTTTTTATTTTTATTTGAAATAAATTACAATATTAGTATATTTATTCAATTTTTATAGTATCATAAAAGATTTATCATTACAATTACAGATTTATTACATTTCATGTTATTTATATTTCTTAATTCTATGTAAATTGTAAAAATGTGAAAGTATATTAAATATTTACTTTCACATTTTTATATAATTTATTTGTCTAATAATCCATATACCATAGAAATGTCTGTTGGTACAACATATTTTGCGCCTATTTCCTCTGCTACTACTAATACAAATGCACACATCGCTCTTGTTGCATACCACCAATCTGGATCATTTACTCTATTTCTAATTTCATCAAGAGATATTTCTTTATAATATCTTTTACTTTCTTTTATTCTAGTTTCTATATCCATTTGTATTGGTTGTAATTCATCTTCATATAAATTATTTTTTTCATAACGAACTCCAGAATCAATTGCAAAATGTTTATGTCCTCCGCCTGCTAGTATTAATATATCTGCTTTTTCTTTTGGAAGATTTAATTTTTCTTTTACAAAGCTCTTTACTTCTTCTAAATCTGTTGTTGCTAAATCTTCTGCTAAATCTGGAAATTTTGCCATTGCATCCATAACACCAATTGGTGTGTTTACCATTTCTTTTATTCCATTATCATATATAGCAATTTCGCTAGAACCTCCTCCTCCAACAAATATCGCTACTTTTCCATTTACTTTTTTGGTAGCACCTGCTACTGTTAATTTATTTTCTTCTTCTGATGATATTATTTCAAATTCTGCTCCTGTATTTTGTTTAAATTTATTTAAAAATTCTTCTTTTTGTTTGTCGCTTAAGTTTCTAAATATGCTTGTACCACATACATATATATTATTAGTAATTGTTTTTTGTTTGTTTACTATATTAATTAATTTTTCTACATCTTTCTCATCTAGTTTATTTTCTTTTTTATAATTTTTCTTAAATTCTATTGTTTCTGTTCCTATATTTTCTATGTTTTTACCATCATATTTGTCTATTTTAGTATTTGTTGAACCTACTTCTATAATTATTTTTTCCATATTAAATCCTCCCATTTTTATATTACTCTTATATGTAGATATTTTCCTTCAGAATCTACTCCATTTTCTATTTTTATATGTTCATATGTTGTTTCATTTGCTTTTGTTTCTTTCATTTTTTCTACACATTTAAAAAAGTTTCCATTTTTAAATTGTTCTACAAAATCATTTTCTTGTTTATCTGGTACAAAAATAATTGTATAATCTTCAAGAGAATCTTTTCCTTCTCTTTTACCTATCAATTCAAAAATCTCATAATATATTTTGATTGTTAATTCAATATTATTTAATGTTTTCATTAAAGGTCCTGTATATCTCATTATTTTAATATTATACATATCTTGAATAAAAGTATTTTTATCTATTTCATATTTTTTAAGAATATTGTCTAACAATTCTTTTAATTCTTCATATGTAATTTTTCCTGCCATATCACAGATTCTCTCTATTGCAACTTTTTCTTTGTCTCTTGTTGGGATTTTATTTTGTGTTACTGCTTCAAAAAAATAATATCCTTCTTTTATTCTATTATATTTTCCTAAATCCATTAAACTTTCATCTACAGCAATAATATCTCCATAAGCAAATATAAGCAATATTTTAGGTATATTATTTTTTATCTCTTTAATATCTGGTATATTACTAATTAAATCTCTATATGCAAGTTCTACATACTTATCGCTCCCTTCTGTTGATAGACTTGTTATTAATATATGATATTTTACAATTACTTTTAATATCCCGAATTAAATCTTGTAAATTAATTTTAATATTATTTTTTTCAAGTTCTTGTGAAGTCAAGCCAATTTCCTCTAGAACCTTTTCTACATATTTACTTCCCAATTCAGGGTGATATTTTATATCTTCTATAACACCTATATCATGAATCAAAGCAAAAATCTTAAGTATAAACTTCGATTCTTTGTCTAATTCGTTATATAATTTGTTTAATTCTTTTACTTGATTTTTATTTTCTTCCTTACCATTGAAGTTTAAAATTTCTTTGTTATTTACAATATTATCATTTACAATTTGATAAACATATAAAGTATGTGCCATCCAGCCATTCATTTTATATGTATTTGTACCTCCTCGAATGATTTCATTTTCTTTTTTTAATATTTCACTTATTTTATCAATATAATTCTCTTCACCGTTATATTTACTATATAAAATCCACAAATATTTTGAAGAATTCTCATCTAATATAAGCTTAATAAAATCTTCTTTTAATTTTTTTAAGTCAATTTCTATATTATTAGATGAACTTAAGGCTTCTCGTTCTTCTCTTCTTATTTCATTTCTTTCTTCCTCTGTTTTAGCAGATTTTAATTTTAGTGCTGTCTGTTTATAATATTTATCAAACTCAAAATTTAAATCTTCTTCCTTTATACTTTTTATGCCATAAATATCCATGTTTAATTATCTCCTTAAACTTTCTCAATTATTCTATATTATATAAACTCTTCACAAATTAAATTATCATAATATTTTATTAATTCATCATATTTTTCCTTACTTCTTACAGTCCAACCTAAAAGAAATTTTCCTCTCTTTATTTTTATTGCTTCTTCATAACTTAAATCTTCTGTATTGTAGGAAATAAAATCTGGTTTTGTAATAAAGTTAAAAAACATATTTTTTAATAACAACTTTTTTATCTTATTCATTTTTCCATTTTTAAATTTGCATACCAACTGACCTCTTATTATATCTGGATAATTATCTTTGAACCATTTTACACTAAATGGATTAAAACTTTGTATTGCAAACTTTCCATTATAATTTCTTAAATTCTCCATCAATTTTTCTTCTAGTAAACCTGTTTTATTATCATTTTTTAGCTCAATTAGTATTGGAACTTTTCCATCTACAAGTTTTAAAACATCAGAAAATTTAGGTATATATGTATTCTGGTTATATAATTTTATATTTCTTATTTCTTCATATGTACAATCTTTTATGTTCTTATTAATGCCTGTTATTCTTTCTATATTATCATCATGAAAAACAACAACTTCACCATCTTTTAGACAATGAACATCTAGTTCAATTATATAATTTTTCTCTATAGCTTTCTGAAATGATTCTATACTATTTTCTATAATATTTTTTTCTTTACTATGTACTCCTCTATGTGCTATTATAGTTTCTTTTAAAAAATTAAGATTTCTCATTTTTATCTCCTCAAAGCTTTAACTTAAGTTATAAATATATTATTAATATATTCTTTTTTCATGACATTAATTAATGCTTTTTATTTAAAAATTCATTTATTATTTTAACTACTTCATCATGTACTAATCCATTACTAATAATTGCACCATTTATATATTGATTATATCTTTGCTCGTTTCCAAATATATCTGTTACTTTTCCCCCTGCTTCTTCTACAATTACTTTTACTGCTGCAATATCACAATTTTTCCTTTTAGTTCCTGGAAAAATTGCCATATTAAATTCACCATCAGCAACACACATACCACCTCTAATAACACTACCTATACTTACAAAATACGTTTTTTCTCCTAACTTCTTTATAACATCGTAAATATTATAATCTGCTCTTGTCCACATATCAAAATTTGATACACTTCTCATGTCGTCCAATTGATAATCATTTACAATAATTTTCTTTCCATTTTTATATGTCCCTTTTCCTTTTATTGCAGAATATAAATTATCTGTAAATGGATCATAAACAACTCCTACTGTTGAAATACCATCTATAACTAGTGCTAATGAAAAAACTGCTACTGGAATATGTCTTGCATACATTGCTGTACCATCAACTGGGTCACAAACCCATACATAATTACTTTTTCCAAATTGTTCTTCTTCTCCATCTACAGAATGTGTAGGGAACTTTTGTTTTACTTGGTCGATTAGATATGTATTTATTTCTTTGTCTGCTAATGTAACAATTGTTTTATCTCCTTTATAACTTGCTCTATTATCTTCTTTAAAATACTTTAGCATTATTTCTCCTGCTTTATATGCAACATCTTTTGCGAACTGTAAATATTCTTCTTCCATATTGATATTACCTCCTAATTTTATATTTTTTTTATTTATATCATATGTTTTATTAAATTTCTACCACTTTAAAATATTAATAAGTGATTTGTTACATAATTCATAAAAAAGAACAAGTTAAATTCAAAATTACTAATTTTGAATTTGACTTGTTTCTTTTATTTTATCTAATCACAAAAACTTTAATACCTGCAAAACTATTTATAAGTCCTCCAAATCCTTTTAATTAATTTAATTTTTATAATAAATTGATTTTTAATTGATACAAGAGCAGGTGAATTTTCTCACCTGCTCTGTTTGATGGTTATTTATGTTTTCTTAACTCCGTTTCTTCAAATAAGGTTAAGATTTTATCCAAAGCCTCTTCAATCTCAGCTTCAGACTTACCTTTTAAGTTGTAATACAAATCTTTATTTTTACATCCAGAAAGATGCAAAATTTCGCCTACCGATATAAACGGACTAAATACTCCCTCATTGCACGATTTATAGTATGGACATTTTTGGACACATACTTTGCAATACTGTGCACCATTTGATGAGTCTTTTACCTGAATCCACTGGCTTCCGATGAAGTAACCACTTCTAGGAATTCCATATGAATTCCACATGTGATAGTTTTCTCTGCTACTCTCTGAAATTTCTTCCAAATATGCAATTATGCTATCTAACTGTGTGTAAGAGCTTTCCCCAAACTTTATAGCCTCTTTGCCTTCGAGTTTTTTATTGTTACCAAAATACTCATTTCGAATAATCAGATCCAATATTTTTATATTCACTCCTAAAGCAAGCGATTCGTGGATTAATGCTTTAACCTCACTTACATTGTGTTTTGTTACTACAATGTTGAATCTGGTAGTAATCTTTCTTGCTATTAACTCTCTTGCTAAGTCTTGTACCTTTTTAGATAAATATTTTGGATAATAAATTCCTTGTATATACTCATGTAATGAGTCTACACTAATTACAATATCCATTCTATCTTTAAAAGCTTCTATACTATCTAAGATAGCATCAAGTTTATAGCCATTTGTATTCAAGCGAATTTTTGTATCATCACCAATATTCATTATATATCTGATTAAATTTGGTAAATAATCAACCATTGTTGGCTCTCCTCCAGTAATGCGAAAAGTGTTAATTCCTAATTTGTATGCCACCTTAATTATTTTCTTCAAATCTTGAAAATCTAAGGTTCCTTGCATATTAGAAAATATACTCTCACCTGTAGGTTTACAGTAAAAACATTGGAAGTTACACCTTGTTGTTAGTGCAATCGCCAAATAGTTTATCCGATTTTTCATGCTTAAACCATCCTTTCTTGTTTTGCAGAAGCCCTTTATAAGAAATTCTTCTGTTTTTTTGTAATTTAGTTTGCATAATAGCTTAATATAATTATAACAGTTTAATATAAATTTCTAAAATACATATTTGTATTCTAGCTATAACTAGAAGTTATATTAGACTTATCTTGTTTGTTATGAGTAACAAATATATAATCTTATTTAAGATTTAGAATATTAGTAAATACTTTTTTAAAACTGCATATCATAATCGAGTAGAGTAGAAAATTTTAATTAAATTAAAATTTTCGTCCCCTCTCACAC
>USRT01000002.1 GCA_900557195.1 uncultured Clostridium sp. | reverse complement strand
GCAAAGAACGGAATTTTTATATATAAATACACAGGCTACGGACTAATTTTATATGTGATTTAGAAATTTATGCTGATCAGTAACATTTGACACACAAATATCAAATATATTAAAATAAATTTATATCATATATAAATAGGAGATATATAATGGAAAATTTAAAAGATAAAAATAAAGAATTAACTCGGGATATTTAATGAATTTAAAACAGACAATATGGATTTATATGACTTTTTTTATAAAGAATATTATTCATTAATATATGGAATAGTATTTTCAATATTAAAAAATAAAGAAAACACAGAAGATGTTGTACAAGAGATTTTTATGAAAATATATAATTTAGATAAAACAAAATTACCAGACAAAGGAACTTTAAGCTGGATTTATACAGTTAGTAGAAATGAAACCTTGAATTATTTAAGAAGGAAGAAACAAGAAGTTAATATAGATGATATTTATGAACTTCAAGAAGAGTCAAGTGAAATAGAAGAAATAATAGATATTCACACATATAATAAAATAATAAGTGGCTTAACAGAAAAAGAAAAAGAAATTGTTTCTTTAAAAATATTATCTAATCTTACATTTAAAAAAATTGGACAAATGTTACAAATGCCAACAGCAACGGTTCAATGGAAATACTATAAAGCAGTAAATTCATTAAAAATATCATTAGGAAATTTAGCTTTATCTATAATTACATTTATATTCTTAATTGTAAGAAAAGAAAATTTTAAAAGTATAGATAATAAAAGTGAAGAAAAAGAGCAAAATTCAGATTTTGAGTCTTCAGAAAATAAAAAACAAGATTCAGAACATATAGTAAATATAGAGTCAGCTATAAGAGATGATAAATCAGAATCAACAAAGGATGAAACACAAGAGACATATGATAGTAATCATAATGGAGTATTTGATGTACCTACAGGAACTACTAATACTCTAAGTGTAAAATCAGTGTCAGCAGATGTTGCAGAACCAGTATTAATAGGAATTAGTGGAATATTTTTAATTATTTCTATAATTTTTGCAATTTTTTTCTGTAAACACCAACAAAAAAGAAATAAAAAAACATCTAAATAATATAAAGAAGAAATTCTTTAAAATTATTTAGGGGGAATTTAGTATGAACAAAAAAGTGAAAGTATTAATAGGAGGACTGGCTGTAATACTAATTATTAGTATTATAGTGGTAGGTTATTATTTAAAAAATTTAAATAATACTATTACAAAAGCAAAAATAGACGATTGGAAATATTCGAATAAAGAAAGTAATAAAGAATATGTGACAAAAAGCAACGATTCTGCAGGAGTTTTTTCGGTTCCACAGGGGCAATCATCAGCACTATCATCTAAAAGTACAACAAGCTTTTCATCTAAGAGTGAAAGTACTGTTGGATTATCAGTAGGAGGTTCAAAAAATATAGACAATTTTAGAGAAAATATAAAAAATGGATATTTTCCGATTTCTACAGATATTACATATAATGGACTATTTTATGATTATTATTTTGAAACAGGAAAACAAAAAGAAAGTGAAGATTTATTTTCACCATCATACTCTATGGCAATATCTAAAGATCCAATTTCATCTAAAGATGAATATTATATGACAGTAGGACTTAATTCTAATATTAAACAAAGTGATTTTAAACGTAAAAAACAAAATATTGTTGTTGTATTAGATATTTCAGGATCTATGGAATCTACGCTACAATCATATTATTATGATGAAGGAAATAGTATTTTTTCAAAATTAAAAAAGAACAAGAGTAAAATGGAACTTGCAAATGAAGCAGTAAATCTAATGATTGATGAATTAAATGATGATGATAGATTTGGAATGGTATTATTTGATGATGGAGCATATTTAGGAAAGCCATTAAGTTTAATAGGCGATACAGATATAAAAGAAATAAAAGAACATATTCTAGATATAGAGGCTAGAGGTGGAACAAATTTTGAAGCTGGGTATAAAAAAGGAACAGATTTATTTGATAAGGAAATATTAAATGATAAAGAATATGATAATAGAATAATTGTAATTACTGATGCTATGCCGAATGTAGGCTCAACTAATAAAAGTGATTTACTAAAATATATAGAATCAAATTCAAAAAATGATATATATACAAGTTTTATAGGAGTAGGGGTAGATTTTAATACAGAAGTTATAGAAAGTCTATCAAATGTTAGAGGTGCAAATTATTATTCAATTAGTAGTAAAGAACAATTTAAAAAGATATTAAGTGAAGATTTTGAATATATGGTTACTCCATTAGTGTTTGATTTAAATTTGAATTTTGAATCTGCAGGATATGATATTGAAAAAGTATATGGAACAGATTCCGAAGATTTATCTTCTGGTAATATAATGAAGGTAAATACTTTATTTCCAGCAAGTACGAATGAAAATTCAGAATCCAAAGGTGGAGTAATATTATTAAAATTAAAGAAAAAAGATAATAGTACAGATAGTAAAATTAATTTAAGGGTTTCATATACAGATAGAGATGGAAATAAACATTCAAATTCACAAGATATAGAATTTGACAAAAATGAAGAATTTTATGAAAATACAGGAATTAGGAAAGCGATTGCATTAACTAGATATGCAAATACATTAAAGTCTTGGATTTTATATGAAAGAACTAATAAAGATGAAAGGTTCTACATATATGAAGATGTAGGAGTAATTGATTGTGATTATGTAAAAGAAGATGTACGAAGAATTCTAGGAGAAAATGAAAGAACATCTGTAAAACTTACAGTAAGTGAGGAATATAAAGAGAACTTTAAAAAAATTAAATCTTATTTAGAAAACGAAAAAAATGAGCTTAAAGATGAGGATTTAAAGAAAGAGATTGATTTGTTAGAAGAATTAATTACCTATTAGTTAATTAAAAAGATATAAATAATAGTTGACGTTAAAGTAAATTAATAAAATAATACTTATATCTAAATATTTAAGATATAAGTATTATTTTTATATTGGAATATATTGCTAATTTACATAAAATGTAGTATAATGGTATCAGTTGTAATTAAAAAGGGGGAATTTATAAATGTCAAAAACTAAAAAAATCCTTATTTTATTAGGTATAAGTTTTGCATTTGTTTTATTTTTTAACTTAAAAAGTTATGGTTATTCATGGCCTATAGCTGATAGTAATGGAAAAGTAGATTATAAATCTACATATATAGAATATGGATATGGAAGAAGAACATATACTGTAGATAACAATCTATGGAAACAAGAAGGTAGTTATTGTAAAACTGAAAATCACTATGGTGTTGATATAACAGGTACACCAAATACAACATATAAAATAGTTTCAGTTTCAGATGGAACAGTAATTGGAACAAGTAACAATAGGGCAACCTCAATAGGAATTTCATTTCAAAATAATAATCAAAGAAGAGGAATTCATTCAGGAGATGGTGGTGGATATGGAAATTATGTACTTATAAAAGATAACAATTCAGATAAAGTATTTTTATATGCACATTTAGCGCCAAATACAATAAATGTAAGTAAAGGTTCTAAAGTAAAATTAGGACAAGTTATAGGTACTATGGGAAGTAGTGGAGATGCAGGGCACATGCATTTACACTTTGAAATTAGAAGAAATATATCATCAGCGTTAGCAAGCCCTAGTGCTGCTAGAAGTAATCCAAGAGTAACAACAAAATTTGATTATGGAAGTAATTCAAGTGAGACAATTAATCCTGTAAAATATATTTATACATATCAAATGGCAAACGATTTTGTTACAGACTTATACAAAAATGCGTTAGGAAGAGAACCTGATGCTAAAGGAAAAGCAGATTGGATAGATAGAATAATGACAGGAAAATTTACTCAATCTCAAGTAGTACAAGGTTTTATTAATAGTAAGGAATTTAAAAATAAGAAATATAATGATAGTCAATATATAGAAATGCTATATAAAGCTTGTTTACAAAGAAATAGTGATTCGAATGGAAAAGATCATTATATTAAATGTTTAAATAGTGGTGTCTCTCGTGAGGAGATTTTAAGAAGATTTGTAAATTCAAATGAATTCAATAACTTATATACAAATTATTATGCAAAGGATTTTGCAACAAGCTTATATAAAAACATATTAGGAAGAAATCCAGATTATAATGGATTAAAAGGTTGGACAGCACAGATCCTTGCAAATAGAATAACACCAGCTCAAGCTATAAAGGGATTTTATAATAGTGTAGAATTTAAGAATAAAAAATATAATAATAGTGACTATGTCGAAAGATTATATATAGGATGTTTACAAAGAAAAAGTGATTCAAATGGAAAAAATACTCACATGAATTTATTAAACAGAGGAGTTGGAAGAGACCAAGTATTAGCAGGATTTTTAAATTCACCAGAATATAGAAAGTTAGTAGCTAAAAAATATGGATTATCTAATGTTGGAATATAAGTAATAGAAAATTCAGATTAGAATAAAAAATTTTAATAAAAATAAAATAAGTAAATATCAGTTGTGATATTTACTTATTTTATTTTTTTAATAACCAATTAAATGATTGGTAGATGGTGTATAGCTGGGGCAAGTTTTATATAGTTTACTGGAATTAAAATGATATTATTAAAAAATAAGACTAAACAGAATAAAAATAAATCAAAAATTGATAAATAAAACTTGAAAAAGTATTGACAAAAGCTACCAAAGTATAGTATTATTATATAGTCAAAAAAGAAGAAGCTAAATCACTTCTCACCTTATCATATAGAAAAAGGTTAATAAATATGTTTTAATAGATTAATATTTTAAATACTATCTATTTATTATGAATATATATTTATTGTGTGAGAAGGATTGGCAAAACAAAAGTCAATCTTTTTAATTTTTATTGGAGGTGTTTTATATAAAACAAGAGTTACCTATTAATGAGCAAATAAGAGCGAAAGAGGTTCAGCTAATAGATGAAGAAGGAAAGAAAAATGGACCAATTTCATTAAAAGAAGCATTAGATATTGCTTATGAAAAAAAATTGGATTTAGTATTAGTTGCTCCAAATGCAGAGCCACCAGTTTGTAAAATAATGAACTATGGTAAATATAAATTTGAGCAAGCTAAAAGAGAAAAAGAAGCAAGAAAAAAACAGAAAACATTAGAAACAAAAGAAATAAGAATTACACCTAATATTGAACAACATGATTTTGAATTCAAAGCAAAAAATGCAAGAAAGTTCATAGAAGATGGAAATAAAGTAAAGATAACTGTTAAATTTAGAGGAAGAGAATTAAACTATGTAAAATTAGGAGAAGAAACTCTAAATAAATTTATAGAAGACTTATCAGATATTTCATCTCCAGAAAAGAAGCCAATATTAGAAGGAAAAAATATGTTTATAATATTAGCTAAGAAAAGTGAAAAATAATCTTAGATGATATTTAATATATAGAAGGTCAAAAGTGGGGAAAAAAGACCAAAATAAATAATCCTCACAATAGAATTAGAGAGGAGATAAGTATTATGCCAAAATTAAAAACAAATAAAGCAGCAAAAAAAAGATATAAGTATACTGCAACAGGAAAGGTTAAAAGAACAAAGTCAAACAGAAGACATCTTTTAGCAAATAAAACACCTAGAGCAAAATCAAGAGGAAAAGTTCAAGATGCTTATGCAGATAAAACATGTGAAGCAGGAATCAAGAAATTATTACCATATGGTAACTAAAAAATAGAAATAAGATAGGAGTGAAAAATAAATGGCAAGAGTTAAAACAGCGGTAATTACTCGTAAAAAACATAAAAAAATATTAAAAAGAGCAAAGGGATATTATGGTGCAAAACACTATAGATTTAGAATGGCTAAACAAGCTGTTATGAAATCAGGAGCATATGCATATGCTGGAAGAAAAGATAAAAAAAGTAATTTTAGAAAATTATGGATAGCAAGAATAAATGCTGCAGCAAGACAAAATGGAATGACATACAGCAAAATGATAGCAGGACTAAAAAAAGCAAATGTTGTTGTAAATAGAAAAATGCTTGCAGAATTAGCTGTAACAGATGCTGAAGCTTTTACAAAAATAGTAGAAATTGCAAAAAATGCATAAATATTAAAACTGAATTAGAGTTTTACTAATTCAGTTTTTTTATATAACAAAATTTATATTTAAATGTTATAATTAATTATTGTAAATTCTAAATTGAAATGATATTAATATAGATAGGTGATAGAATGAAAAATGAAGAAAGAATAAAGAAGTTTATGTCAGAAATTGATCCTACATGGGGAAACTTAAAAAAAGCAAGATATATATGTAATAATTTATGTGAGGAAATGTATTCTTATGATCCAGAATTTAACTATGGAGATCAGGATTTTAAAGATGATGTGTTAAATAAAATAATACAAATAATTTATTCAGGCAATGAAGAAGAATTAAAAAAGATGATTGAGGATGAACACCAAATTTGTATTGGTATGGCAGTTATTTATGCTAGATTATTAAAACAAGCAGGTTTGCAAGATGTAGAGCAACTTGCAGGAGATGTATTCTTTAAAGTTAGAGATGGAAAGAACACTTGTGTAAACATAGTAAAAGAGCTTTATCGAGTTAAGATGAAAGAAAGACCAGAAGGATTTGAGCCATATTTATTAGAGGAAATAGAACAGATTGACAAAGAACTAGGATTTATAGACGAAAATGGATATAAAGATAATGAAAACTATAATGTATCTTCAATTTTAAGTGGTGAGAGTAATTTTGAAGCTATGTTACAAAGAGTTTTAGATGATAGAGGAGAATATATTAGTACTGTAATAGGAGAAAATTTAAAAAATGTAGAATTTCACAAATATTATAAATATCTATTGAAAACAGCTTTTCCAGATAATAAAATACTAATACATCCACTAGATAAAAAGTATATGGAAGGTATACAATATGCGTTAATTGCTAGAACTGACCAAGAAGAAAATGGAAATTTATATTTTTTATATAATAAAGAACAAGCAAGGTTTGTACAAGTTAGCGAACAAGATATAATTAATAAACAACCAAAACAGAATTTACATGAAGAAAAGGGAATTTCTAATTGTTATAGATAATAGTTGCTAAAATTTAGTAATAGATTAATTTGAGTTAATGGTAATTAAAGTTGTAGAAGTATAATATAATTTATTATTATACTTCTACAACTATTTTTTTTTATAAAAAAAACGAATAAATATAAATTTGAAAGGACTGAATTATTTATGAAAATTTTAGTTGATGGACATTGCGACACTTTATCAAAAGCATTAGATGAAAAAAGCAACTTAGAAAATCAAGCATATTGTTTTAATATAGTGGATGCAAATAATAAAACACCATGTATACAAATGATGGCTTCATATATAGCTCCAAAATATGTAGATAGTGAGCTTGGAGGATTTAATAGAGCAATTAACATTTTAGAACAATTCAAAAAAGATAAAGATAAAAAAGAAATAATAAATGTTTTAAATAAAGAAGATTTAAATATAGTTATTAATGAAAAAAAGATAGGAATATTACTAACAATAGAAAATGGAAGTGCTATATCTGGAAATATAAAAAATATAGATAAACTATATGAAAAAGGTATTCGTGTAATGTCTGTAACATGGAATAAAGATAATGATTTAGGGTGTGGAGCATTAACTAAAAATGATAAAGGACTTACAAAGCTTGGAGAAGAATATATAAAAAAATTAGAAGAGAAGAAAATAATTATAGATGTATCGCACTCATCTCAAAAGACTTTTTGGGATATAACTAAATGTACAAGTGCATCAATTGTTGCTACACATTCATGTGTATATTCTATATGTAATCATCCTAGAAATTTGAAAGATGAACAGATAATAGAAATTGCAAATAGAAAAGGAATAATAGGTATATGTTTTGCGTCGAATTTCTTAAATCAATCTGGCAAGAGTAATTCAGATGATATTATAAATCACGTAAAATATATAAAAGAATTAGTTGGAATCGATTATATAGGGTTAGGTAGTGATTTTGATGGAGTGGATTTTGATGATATGCCATCAGATATTAGGGGAGTTAAAGATATTAATAAATTAGAAGAAAAGATGAAAATCGAAGGATTTACAGAGGAAGAAATTAATAAAGTCATGGGAGAAAATTGGTTAAGAGTATTAAGAAATATATTATAAAATTAATATAATAAAACATATAAAGTTTGTCTATTTTTAATTGAAGAAGATAGATAATAGAATCAAAAGTAGAAAAATGAAATAAAAAACAAAAATATGTCGTAAAATGTCTGCGGAAAATAAAGAGAATAAGATGTTAAATATTGAATAGTTAAATATGCGAATATACAATATAAATATATTTATATTGTAGTATTAAATAGAAGAGGTAGGAATGAGAAATTTAATTATTCAAAATAATATAGACATATATTTTTATTTAAAAGCAATAACATTTATTGCTTTAATAAGCTACTGTATTCATATATTAAAGTATTGTAAAAAAGATAAGATTACTTACAGACAGTAATTTTGTCTTTTTTCATTTATAAATTAATAAAAAGTAAAAGGAGTGATGTTATTGGATTAATTAGTTTTTTAGCAAGAAATGAAATTAAAATAGACAAAGGATAATTTAAAAATTAACAATAAAAGTATAAAAAGATGGAGGAGTTGAAGTGATGTTGAAAGATTTACTTAGTAAAGAAAAAGCATTACAAATTATGAAACAATATAACGATTTATTAATGGAATATCAACATTTGGGGATATCAGGTGTTTATTTAGTAGGGTCTTTAGCTGATGGCAATTATGTACCAGGCAAAAGCGATTTAGATGTATCTGTTATAGTAAAAAATACATGTAATATAGAAGAAATTGAAAGTATTTCTAGTAGAATTATAAACTTACTAAAAGAAAAATATGCTATATCAATTGATTTTGAAGCTTTTATAAAAAAAGAGGAAATGTTATACCCACCATATATTCCCGAAAAGAGAAAAACAATAGAACTTATGAGAATAAAAAGACAAGCTAAGAAATTAGGAGGTTGTTTCGAAGAAAGTGACATTCCTATTCCAGAAACAAAATATTTTATAGCTGATGAAATGTTTTCAGAACATAAACTAAGTCAAAAAATGGGAAAAAATATGTTTGATAATATGACAGAGAAACAATTGTTTAATTATGTAGTAGATTTTATGAGGCTATATAATATAGTATATAAAGATATATGTGTATTTAATAAGAAAAAAATAATTGCTACATATTATGGAAGTGAAGATAAAAGTAATGAAGAAGAAGCTATTATGCAAGAGATTTTAGAGAAAAAGGATAAAAGTGCATATAAAAAGTTTTTACTAGATATTGCAAAAGTTTGTAAAGATAAAAAACAAATAATGTTTAATGAGCAAAATAAAAATGATTTTGATGAAATGAATGTATAAGGTTATGAGTAATCATATTTAGTTTATAGAGATAGGAGAATAGAGAATGAAAAATATAGTAGATAGATTAAATGAAAAAATAACTGAATTAGGAAGCCCGATAGTAGTAGGGTTAGACCCTGTATTATCTGAAATACCAGAGTGCTATAAAGCAAATTTAGAAAAGTCAGAAAATAAGTTTCAAGAGATATCAAATATTATAGTAAATTTTAACAAAGATATAATAGATAGCATTAAAGACTTGGTTCCAGCAGTAAAGCCTCAAATGGCTTTCTATGAAATGTATGGAGAATATGGAATAAAAGCTTTTAACGAAACTGTAAAATATGCAAAATCAAAAGGATTGTTTGTTATAGAAGATGCAAAAAGAAATGATATAGGAAATACTGCTAAGGCATATGCTACAGGACATTTAGGCAAAGTTGATATAGGAAATGGAAACTTCACAGAATCGTTTGGAGTTGACTTTTTAACTGTTTCTCCATACCTAGGACTTGACAGTATAATTCCATTTATAGAAGAATGTAAAAAGAATGATAAAGGAATTTTTGTATTAGTAAAAACATCAAATCCATCAAGTGCAGATATACAAGATAAGCAAGATTCTAATGGAAAAACAATATATGAAAGTGTAGCAAGTTTTGTAAAAAAGGAAGCAGATAGTTTTGTGGGAGAAACAGGATATTCGCCTATAGGAGCAGTAGTTGGAGCTACTTTCCCAGAAGAAGCATTAAATTTAAGAAAAATAATGAGTAATAGTATTTTTTTAGTTCCTGGATATGGAGCACAAGGAGGAACGGCAAAAGATGTAATGAATTGTTTTAATGAAGATGGACTTGGAGCTTTAATAAATTCATCTAGAGGAATTATATATGCATATAAAAAACAATTTGAATCTGATGTATGTAGTGCAGAAGAATATAAAAAATGTACAAGGGAAGCAACTATTAAAATGAGGGATGATATAATTTCAAATTTAAAAAAGAAATTAGTGTTAATGAAAAAGTGCCAAAAGGGACGGAGCATTTTGACACTTTTTGGAAACCATATAACCCTAACTAATGTTAAAGGGGTCAAGAGTGCCAAAATGCTCCGTCCCTTTTGGCACTTTTTTATATTATTTTTTAATTTTAGGTTTAGCAATTAAAGAGGCAATATATCCAAAAAATACAGCAGCAGCAATTCCTCCACTTGATGCTTTAACACCACCAATAAATGCTCCTAAAAGTCCAGATTTTTGAACTTCTTCTATAGCACCTTTAGCAAGATTTGCACCAAATCCAGTTAAAGGAACAGTAGCACCGGCACCCAGCAAAGTCTATTACATATTTATATATACCAAGTCCACCGAAGTATTGCGCCAGCAGTAACAAAAGTTACTAATATTCTTGCAGGAGTTAATTTTGTTTTATCTATTAATATTTGTCCAATTATACATATAAGACCTCCAACTGCAAAGCATCTTAATAATTGCATCCAATCAATACTTTGTAAAAAATCCAAATTTTATCACCTCTTCTTCTAGATTTCTATACTAATAGCATGAGCAATACCAGGAATAGATTCCCCTTGTTGTGTGCTTGTAGAGTTCATTAAAGCACCTGTTGCTATTAGTAATATTTTCTTTAATTTTTTTTCTTTTAGTTGTTTAAAAAAGTATCCAGAAAAAATTGTTCCAATACAAGCACATCCACTACCACCAGAATGAGTATCTTGTTTTTCTTTATCAAACATTAAAACACCGACAATCATTATAATTTGATCTGATATTATATCCTTTTGTTTCAGCAAGTTCTATTAGAATATCTTTACCTATATGACCCAAATCTCCTGTAATAATTGCATCATAATAGCTTGGTTTTCTTTCGGTATCTTTAAAGTGAGTAATTAAAGTGTCAAGTGCAGCAGGTGCCATAGCTGCCCCCATATTATTAGCATCTTTTATTCCCATATCAACAATCTTTCCGAGGTGTAATATGAGTTATATATGGACCTACTCCAGATGATGTTAAAATAGCTGCACCAGAACCTGTAACAGTCCATTGAGATGTAGGAGGTCTTTGATTTCCAAGTTCAAGTGGAAATCTAAATTGCTTTTCTGCACTACAAAAATGACTAGATGTAGCACATAAAACATTAGTAGCTCCGCCTCCTTCTATAAACACACTACCTAAACACATACTTTCTACAAATGTAGAACAAGCTCCAAATACTCCAAAGAAAGGGATACTTAATTCACGAAGTCCAAAGCTAGAAGAAATACATTGATTTAATAAATCACCTGCAAAACAGTAATCAATTTCAGTTGCTGGAATATTTGATTTTGTTATAACAGTGCTTACTGTTTCTTTTATAATTTTGCTTTCAGCTTTTTCCCAAGTTTTTTCTCCCCAAAACTCGTCTTCTAAACATTGGTCGAAATATTTTGCCATAGGTCCTTCGGCTTCTTTTGGACCTACAATGGATGCTGTTTCTAGAATTGTTGGTGGAGTATCAAATTTTATTGTTTGTGAACCAATTCGTTTCAAGATAAATCCTCCTTTATTTAAGAAATTTTATAATTTAAATTTGTAAAGTTTTATGAAGAGAGCTAAATAATAGAAAAGAGCACTCTTAATTTGTATATAAATAATTTAAAGAATGTCATAATGTAATTTTTTAAGCGAAAAATGTAGCAATTATTCCTATAATTACAGATGTAGAAATACCAAATACTAATACTGGTCCTGCAACAGTAAACATTTTTCCTCCAACACCCATAACATAACCTTCAGATTTATATTCGATGGCAGGAGAAACAATTGAATTTGCAAAACCTGTAATAGGAATAAGTGAACCGTGCTCCTGCAAATTTACCTATTCTATTAAAAATGTTTAAACCAGTTAAAATTGCAGCAAATCCAATTAGTACAATAGATACTACAGTAGATGAAGCGGTTTGGTCCATTCCTTTATACATACAAAAATCCATTATTAATTGACCAATTACACATATTAATCCGCCAACCCAGAATGCATTAAAGCAATTTTTTAATATAGGTGAGTTTGGTGATTTTTGATCAACATAGTCACTATATTCTTTTTGTGTTTCTATAGGTTTCATTTATTTACCTCCTTAATTTCTATCTCTATCTAAAGTAAAAGATAAGTCAAGGTCTACATAGTATTCTTCTATTTTTTTACCGCTGATTTTAGCTCTTTGTTCTAAAACTTTTACAGTAGATAGATAATCTATAGTTTTTGATGCTTCTTCTATAGTTTTATTAATAGCATCTTTCCAAGATACATTAGATGTACCTGTGATTATTAAATGTTTTTCCATGTTTTACCTCCATTTTTTTGATAGTTAAAAATAGTATGTGTAAAGTTTTTTAAGTTATGCATAAATTATAAATTTTAGTTTTTTATAAATTAAAATTTTTCTGTTTTTAAATAGTAATAAAAATAAACATATGATTTTATTAAGTTACATCAAATAGAGTTAGCGTATACAATATTACAAAAATATTACAAAAATATTAAAAATGTATGAAAAAAAAGAATAATTTAAAAATATTAGCTCTTTTGTGTTATAGTAGAATAAAAAGAAAGAGTATTTTTCTAAAATAAATAATATTATAAACAAGTAAAAATGAAATTGTAGAATCAGGAAAGTATCATAAAGGGGGAGAATAATTTATGAAAAGTAAAAAGATAATATGTATTGTATTAATAATATTTTTAATATTTTGTATTAATAAACAAGCATATGCAGTGCAAGACAATGAAATAAATAACGATGTTAATCAAGAAGAAGGTATTAATAGAAATAATATGGAAATAGAACTTACTGGTGTAGAAGCTGGTAAGAACTGTGAAAATAAAGAAGTAATGATTGATGTAAATATAAATAATGCAATTTATGTAAATAGTGGAACAATACAAATAGAATATGATTCGGATTTAAAATTTGTAAATATAGAAAATAAAAATGGAGATTATTCTATAGAAGCAGTAAATAATAAAGAAGAAAGTATACTAGTGCTTGCTTTTACATCAAATGAAGGACAAACAGGTGATCTTAGAATATGTTCTTTAAAATTTAAATTACCACAAACAATAAAAGAAGAAAAATACTATAAATTATCTTTTGGAGAAGAGACAAAATTAATAACAACACAAGTATTTGGTAATAAATATAAACTTTTTCCAGCTACTATTCATTGTGAGAAAAGTGAAAAAAGTACAGTTATAAAATATATACTAATAGCAGTTGGAGTAGTGATATTAATAGTAATTATTATAATTTTAATGAAAGATAAAAAAAGGGTGATATGAGATGAAGAAAAATATAAAGTACATAATATTAATTTGTATCATAATATTAACACTTGGAATAGTATTTTATGTACTAACAAGTAAAAATAAAGTAGATACTATTAATGAAGATTTTGCATTAATAATAGCAAAGGATAAATATAACTTATTACTAGATTATATGCAAGCTAACAATATGGATTTATCTGTAGATGATAGTAATTCAGAAGGCTATGATTTTAATGGGGAATATTATTTAAAAATTGATAATTATAATGATACAATTAAAGCTAATATTGCAGATGAAGAGATAGAGAAATTTAAAAGTATAGCACAAATTATAGAAAATGATGGAAACTATTATATTAATATAAATAGAATAAATGCAAAAAGAGGTTCTACATATAGTTCAACACAAATTATATTAAAAAGTGTAACAAATGATGAAATAATATGTGATGCAGAGTCGTTTTATATAAGCTATGATGAACAAGGTAATAAACAAAATAGTAAAATTATACAAGAGTTTAAATTGAAAAATATAAATAAAACTTGGAAGGTAACGGAATTTGAATTACCATATTAGAGAATTAAATATTAAAAATAATTTGAGCCATTTGCAGAATTTATTTTAAAAAAAGCAAGAAAGGGATGAAATTTAGAATGAAAATTAAACAGAAATTAAAAAAATTGCAAATAACTATTTTATTAATAATTATATTAAGTTCATATATAATTATTATACCAAATAAAGTATATGCAAAAGAAACTAAATATTATTTTTATTCAAAAAGCAATTCAGTACAGGCTGTAGGAAATGATCTTAAAGGAAAATATTTAGGAGCACCAGTAAAAACAATTAAATTAGTAAAAACAGAATATAAATATAAAACAACTAAAAAAACATCAATAAATAAAACTAGTACAATTTCAGGATATACTTATTCTGGTGCACTAAGTTTATTGGAGAGAACAACATATAATGGATATCCAATAGTAAGTAAAAAGATGAATCCATCAGTATATAATTATGGAGCAAACGAATATAAACAATATAAAGTAACTTATACATACAAAGTAAGTGAAGAACAGAGTACGGTTTCAGATTGGACAACAGAAAAAAGAAGTGGAGAGATAGTTGATACAAGGTATTATTATGAAATAATTACTACACAAGAGTCTAAAGAAATCCTAAAAGATGAAAATGGAAATAAATATAGGAAAACTTCAGGTTTAGGTGATGGAACTATTTTAGAGAAAACTTACATAAAAGATAATGGGGAAACTGATTACATAAAAAGATATAATAAAGATGGGATGTTAGAGGAAAAAATTGAATATGCAAATGAAAATAAAAAAACAAGAGAAATTAAGTATTATCCATATGATCTTAGGTACCCAGAGGATGTAGCCACTAAGAAATTAGAAGTTGTATATGATAATAATGGAAAGTGGAATGAAAAAATTTTCTATATTGAGCCTACAGCAGCAAAAAGTAAAAATGAAGAATATTTTAGGATTATCAATAAGGGAGAAGATGGATTATTAGATTTTAAAGTTAGTAATGGTCAGGAAAATGTTACTTTTACTGTAACAGAATCTAAACAAGAAGGTGAAGCACCAATCGTATCTTTGGGTTGGAGACAAGAAAAGTTTGATACAGGAGAAGGAGAATTTACGATATTATACAGAGTCGATAAAGGAGAGGCTGACTACGAAATTTACGGTGTGGATGATTTTGATGCTTATAAAAAAGGACAAGCTTGTAAGATGGTTGTTCGTAAGGGAAATAAATATGTAGATAGGGATGGCGAATTATTTATTTATAGAGCAAATAAAATAGAGGAAAACGGCAAAACTGCACTAAATCTAGATTTATGGAAATATAAGCAAAAGGGAACGGTAGATAATTCAGAAAGCACATATTGGAAAAGTGCTATAACTTATAATAATCTATTAGACCAAGAACAGGGATACATAACATATTATAATGAAGATGGTTCAAAAAAGCTTACAATGGATTTGGAAACGTTAGAAAAAATTAATAATAATAACCAAAAGGAAAATGATGATACGAAAGAAAATAATAATGCTAAAGTAAATGAAATTGCTAAAGCTTATAAATCTTTGGTAGAAAAGATGATTGAAAATGTTAAAGAAACTAATGAAATGGTAGATAAATCAAATGAAATAATAAATAAATATAATGATAATGTTAAAGAAGATATAAATCAAAGAATTGAGAATACTATAGAAGTAACGGGCTTATTAAAAGGAGACATACTAAAATTCAATGGATATGCTTGGAATCTAAGAGATATATCAAGTCGTAAAACAATTGGTAAATATATTACTAATGGAAATACTTTTGAAATATTAGATATAGATGGTAAATACTTTAAAATAAAAATGTTAAGTGGTGAATATACAAATCAAGAATACTATATAGTTTATGGTACAGATGCGGTTAATTATTTTGAAAAAGTATCTGCTATATCTGCTGGAAGTGGTGATTCAAATAGTAAGATGCTTGGAACTATAGATTCTAATACAACGAATGAGTTAATACAAAAGCTATTTAGAAGAATATATTTAAATTATTTTAATAAAACAGAAGCAGAATTAAATGAATTAATGAAATCTGAAATGATTACTACATATGTAGAAGATATAAAAAGTAATAAAATAACCATATGTGATGCGATATCAAAAATATTTACAGAAGATGTAATATTTGATAATAGTATTAGTGATGCAGAATTTGTAAAAAGACTATATAAAACATTTACATTAAAAGAACTAACAGAAGAGGAGATAAATGTATATGTAAATAGAATAATAAGCACAAAAGATGAAAGAATGTCACGTTCAGAAGTACTTGAATCAATATTGCTTTCTGACGATTTTAAAAATTTATGTAAAGAATATGGAATAGATGAAAGTATTATTGGTACATATATTCCAATAAAGCTAAGTGGAAGTATAAATAAAGAAAAGGTTACCTCTTTCATAAATGATATATATAATGTTGCAAATATACCTGTAAAAGATGAAGAAAAAGAAAAAATAATTAATAATATAGTTAATTCGAAATCATCTGGTTGTAAGATTGTAAAAACAATTATAGAGAGTGATGAATTTAAAAATTTGGAATTATCAGATGAAGAATATATAAAAATTATAAGTAAAATTTGCCTTGATGAGGATTTATCAAATGAAGAAATAAATAAATATGCAGAACAATTAATATCTGGAACAAATAGAAATGAATTATTAAAGGCTTTTATGAATAATAATAAATTTACAGAAAAATGTAAAAAATATGAAATTACAAGAGGAGAATATACTGCATCACCAATAGTATCTACTAATCAATTAGTGGATAAATATATTAAAAATGCATATGAACAATTAATAAATAAGAGTTCAGATAATTTAGGAAATATAAAACAAGAAGTAGCAATAGGAAAAACAACAGTGACAAAAATGTTACAAACATTTATAGAATCTAATGCTTTTAAAAATAGAAATTTAAATGATGAAGATTACATACAATGCTTATTTAAAGCAATTTTAAATAGAGAAGCAAGTAATGAAGAAAAAGAAACATATAAGAAAAAACTAGGAAGTACAACTAAAGAGAATATAGTTAAGGATATATTAGAAACAAAAGAATTTAAACAAATATGTAATAAATATTATATAGTATCAGATGGAGCTATAGAGTTAGTTCAAGAAAATGAAAAGCAACAAAATGAAAAACATGGTAAAGTTATAATAAAAAGAAATGAGAAGACAACAAAAGATGGTAAAAAAATAGTGTACTTAGAAGATGTTGTATTTGATTTATCTGCTAAAACTAAAGGAGATGTAAATGGTGATGGAAAGATAGGTATAGAAGATGCATCATATGTTCTAACAAAAACAGTTGCGGTATTACTAAATGATGTAGAATTGTCAGAAGATGAACTAAAGTATGTAGATATAGATGGAGACAATATGATAACAGTAGAAGATGCTAAATATATATTAGAATATTATGCAAAACAAGGAGCAGGATTAAAACCAACATGGGAAGATATAATACATGGTACAGATAATCCTAAGAATTAGTAAGAAGAGAATAATAAAGCAAATAGTACAGTGAATGTAACAAACACACAAGAAAATACTTCGAAAAGCAAGATTGTAATTTAGGTAATAAATACAAAAGTATATGTATAAAATAATAATGAGAGTAATATTGTATATTACAGAAGAAATCAAAATAAAAGAGAACAGGTACAAGACCAGAAAAGATAAATAAGACTAATGAAATATACCTTGTTTAGTAGACATAGAAGAAAGCGTATATGTTTACTAAAGAGGTATTTTTTCTATTTAAGTTTAGAATATATAATTTAGATAGCATTTTCAGATAATAACTTACATAAGAATATCTTAATGAAAAGTCTTAATAAAATTATGTATAAATTATAACTTTTAATGTGTATGTTTTTTAAAAACAAACAAAAATTCGAAAAACTATTGAAAAAAA
The DNA here is from genome assembly GCA_900557195.1 of uncultured Clostridium sp. Taxonomy (GTDB): domain Bacteria; phylum Bacillota; class Clostridia; order TANB77; family CAG-508; genus CAG-492. Next base: position 111,502 of record USRT01000002.1, on the reverse strand, counting down.
ATTAAAATATGTTACAATGTAGTTTATTAAAATAAAATCAGTAGGAGGAAATATGTTTTCATATATAAAAGGAAGCTTGGAAGTAAAAACTACAGGATATGTAGTAATAGATATAAATGGATTAGGTTATAAAATTTTTATGTCAGATACAGCAATAAATAAATTAGGTGAAATAGGACAAACTGTAAAAGTACATACATATGTAAAAGTGAGAGAAGATGATATTAGTATTTATGGATTTAATACTAATGAAGAATTAAGAATGTTTGAATTATTACTTAGTGTTAGTGGAATTGGTGCAAAATCTGCAATTACAATATTATCAAATATTTCACCATCGAGCTTTGCACTAGCTGTTATTACAAATAATGTAGGAGAAATAAAAAAGTTACCAGGAATAGGCCCTAAAACTGCACAAAGAATAATTTTGGAATTAAAGGATAAGTTAAAAACAGAAGAATCTATAGATGAAGATGCTACTTTAGAGTTAAAATGTGCAATTAAAGATGATAATAAAGTTCAGGAAGCTATAGCAGCTCTTCAAGTATTAGGATATAGTCAAAGAGAAATAGAAAATGCTATCAAAAATGTAGATAAAGATAGTTTAAGTGTAGAAGATATTATTAGAAAAGCATTAATTTACCTATCGAAATAACAAAATTGCTAATTAATAATAAATTTAAAAAAGTATAAAATAATAGTTACCATGATAATTAGAATTAAAGAAAATATATTTAATATGTATTAATAAAAAAGAAATTACATAAATAAATCTTTTACTTAAGTAAAGAGATTAAAATATCTTCGCAGATGGAGGAGGAAACATGAATTTTAATGAACCATTAGCATATAGAATGAGACCAAAAAATTTAGACGAATATGTAGGACAAGAACATATTTTATCAAAAGACAAAATTTTATATAGAACAATTAAAGCAGATAGATTATCAAGTATAATTTTATGGGGACCACCAGGGTGCCGGAAAAACATCTCTTGCAAGAGTAATTAGTGAAACAACAAAATATAAATTTACAAAGATAAATGCAGTAACAGCAGGTGTAGCAGATATAAAACGTGCTATAGAAGAGGCAAGTAATGTATTACTTAATCCAACTGGAAGATGTATATTATTTATTGATGAGATTCATAGATTTAATAAACTGCAACAAGATGCACTTCTTCCATATGTAGAAAAAGGAACAGTAATTTTAATAGGTGCAACAACAGAAAATCCATATTTTGAAGTAAATAAAGCTTTAATTTCTAGATCTATGGTATTTAGATTAGAACCTTTAACAAAAGAGCAAATTTTTAGAGTGTTAAAAAGGTCTATTATTAGTAGTGAAGGATTAGGAAGTTATAAAATAAAAATAGATGATGAAACTATAATGAATATAGCTGAAGTTTCAAACGGTGATGTAAGAACAGCTTTAAATGGTTTAGAAGTTGCTGTATTAACAACAAAAATGGATGAAGATGGATTTATTCATATAACAAATGAAATTGCAGCAGAAAGTGTACAAACAAGAAAAGCAATTTTTGATAAAAGTGGTGATAGCCATTATGACAATATAAGTGCATTTATAAAATCAATGAGAGGTTCAGATCCAGATGCAGCTATCTTTTATTTGGCGAGAGCTTTAAATGGAGGAGAAGATCCTGTATTTTTAGCAAGAAGAATAGTAATAGCTGCAGCAGAAGATGTAGGAATGGCAAATCCAAATGCATTAGTTGTTGCAACATCAGCAATGCAAGCGGTAAATATGATAGGAATGCCAGAGGCAAGAATTATACTATCAGAAGCGGCAGTTTATGTAGCAACATCAAAAAAATCCAACGCTACATATTTAGGTATTAACAGAGCTTTAGAAGATGTGAAAACTAAAGATACTGGAAGTATTCCAATGCATATAAGAAATGCCCCAGTAGAAGGAATGGAAAAGGATGGATATGGAGTAGGATATAAATATCCACACGATTATCCAGGACATATTGTAGAGCAACAGTATTTACCAGATAAAATGCTTGGTACTAAGTATTATATTAAAGATGATACTGTGGAAGATTAGTATTTATTTTGTGTTTTTTTTAATGATAGTAAAGAAATTTAAGTTTATAAAATGTATAATTTTTTTGAACTATGTATATTTTATAAAAGAAAGGAAAGGGACAGACTTTATTATGGAATTTATTTTTGAAAGAAAAATTAATTATTATGAAACAGACAAAATGGGAGTAGTACATCATTCAAATTATATTAGATTTATGGAAGAAGCGAGATGTTCTTGGTTAGAGAGCATAGAAATGCCATTTGCTACTTTAGAAGAAAATGGTATAACAATTCCAGTACTTGGAGTAAATTGTTCTTATAAATACCATGTTACATTTGCAGATACAATAATAATAAAACCTTTTATAAAAGAATATTCAGGTGTAAGAATGACAGTTGGATATGATGTAAAAGATAAGAAAACAGGGAAAACAATACTTGTAGGGGAAACAAAACATTGCTTTACAGATAAAAATCTAAAACCAATTAACTTAAAAAAATATAATTCAGAGTTTAGTAATAAATTTGAGAATTTGTTGGAAAAATAAAGTGAATGAGAATGGTAATTACAGTTTGCAGATAAAAAAAAGGCTCAGTTAAAAATCCTGATATATTAAATTTTAAAATTTATTTTTAAAAACGCAATCAGGAAGAGAATTTTCGAGGTGCAAGGGCACGGCGACCGTTCTGTAGAGGAAGGATAAAAACAGTAGGTCAAAACAAATTTTAAAATTTAACATATCAGTATTTTCAGATTACTCTATATTAATTAATTTTGCACTGTGATTTATAATAATGTAAAATATATAATGGGTTTATAGGTAAATCCCTAAAAAAATCTAAATATATAATAGAAGGAAGAGATAATGATGAAAGAAACTATAATTAAAGTAGAGGGAATGGTTTGTAATGGATGCGAAAATAGAGTTCAAAATGCTCTAAAAACGATAGAAGGAATAGAAAATGTAGTTGCAAATCATGTAAGTGGAACAGTTACTGTTACTTCAAAAAGTGAAGTAACAATAAGTACTATGAAAGAAAAAATCGAGGATATTGGATTTAAAGTAAAGGAAGATTAAGTATGAAGAAAATAATTTTATCCATTGATGGAATGACTTGCAGTGCCTGTTCTAATGGTCTTGAAAAATACTTAAACAAACAAAATGGAATTTCAAATGCAGTAGTTAATCTTGTAATGGCAAATGCTACTATAGAATATGATGAAAGATTATTAAATAAAGAAAGAATAGAAGAATTTGTAAAACAAGCAGGATTCAAGAGTTTAGGAGAGTTCAAAGAAATAAAGCTAGAAGGCAAAAATAAAAAAGAAAAAATCAAATTTATTATTTTTTCAGGTTTAGCAGTAATTCTAATGTATATTTCAATGGGCCATATGATTAATTTACCGACAATAGAAATTTTAAACCCACATACAAATGCAATTAATTATACTGTATGTTTATTGTTATTAACAATATTATTTATTATATATGGATATGACATTTTAAAAAATGGGTATAAAAATTTAATCCATAAAACACCTAATATGGATACATTAGTAAGCATTGGAGTAATTAGTAGTTTTCTATATAGCTTATATAGTATGTATATGATTATAAAAGGAAACCATAGTTATACTATGAATTTATATTTTGAATCAGCAGCAATTGTAATCTACTTTATAAAATTAGGTAGATATATTGATGGAATAAGTAAAGACAAAACAAAAGAAGCAATACAAAAATTAGTTAAAATAACTCCAGAAACAGCAATATTAAAAGTAGATGGAATAGAAAAACAAGTAACTTTAGATGAAATAAAAAAAGGAGATATTGTAATATCAAAACCAGGAGAAAGAATTGCAGTAGATGGAGAAATTATAATTCGGAAAAGCACATTTAGACGAATCTTTTATTACAGGAGAAAGTAAGCCAGTAGCAAAAAAACAAGAAGACAAAGTAATTGCAGGAAGTATAAATTATGATGGATATTTAGAATATAAAGCAGAAAAGATAGGAAAAGAATCAACAATATCAGAAATTGTAAGATTAGTTATAGAAGCAAGTAATACAAAAGCACCGATTGCCAAAATTGCAGATACTGTTTCAGGGTATTTTGTACCAACAGTTATAATTATAGCAATTATTACATTTTTAGTATATTTGTGTTTAGGACAAGATTTTAGTATTGCTATTTCTGCATTTGTTACTATATTAGTTGTAGCCTGTCCTTGTAGTTTAGGCTTAGCTACTCCACTTGCCATTGTTATAAGTGAAGGTTTATGTGCAAGTAATGGAATCTTAGTGAAGAAAAGCGAAGTTTTAGAAAATGCACAAAAAGTAAACACAATTGTTTTTGATAAAACAGGAACATTAACATATGGAACATTAAAAATTGCAGAAATAATAAATTATAGTGACATAGAGGAAAAAGAACTATTGCAATTAGTGGGAAGTATTGAAAGTATGAGTACTCATCCAATAGGAAAAGCTTTTAAAGAATATTTAGTAGAAAATAAACTTGAAATACTAGAAGTTAAAGAATTTGAAAATATAACAGGTTTAGGAATTGTAGGCAAGATAAATGGGCAAAAGCTAATACTTGGAAATTCAAAAATTTTGAAGGAATATAATATCCAAAATGTATATTATCAAGATGAAGAAAAACTTGCTAAAAGTGGTAATAGTATTGTATATGTGGCAAATTCAGATAAAATTCTTGCAATTATTGGAGTGAATGATATTATAAGAGAAAATGCAAAAGATACTATAGGCATATTAAATAAGAATAAAATAGAAACAATTATGCTAACAGGAGATAATAAAGAAACAGCAGAAAAAATTGCTGAATCTATAGGAATAACAAAGGTAATTGCAAATGTACTACCATCAGAAAAAGCAAAAATAATAAAAGAACTAAAAAAAGAAGATAGATATGTAATGATGTGTGGAGATGGTATTAATGATAGCCCTGCCCTTAGTTGTTCAGACATAGGTGTAAGTGTAAACAGTGGAAGTGATATTGCCATGGATTCCTCTGATGTAATTTTAACTAAAAATGATTTAGAAAGTATTATGAATTTAATTAAAATTAGTAAAAAAACAATTAGAAATATTAAGCAAAATCTATTTTGGGCATTTTTTTATAATTGTTTAATGATACCAGTAGCAATGGGATTACTAAAGCCTATTGGAATTGAGATTAATCCAATGATTGCAAGTGTTGCTATGGTATTTAGTAGTATTACAGTTATATTAAATGCTTCAAGATTAAGGAATATAAAAATAAATAAGTGATTATACGGACTTTTGGCTAAAAAAGTCTGTTTGCAAACACAATTCAAATAAGCCATAATACAAAAAAGAATCTTAAACTTAAGATTCTTTTTATAATATCTATTTTTTCTTCCCATCATCTTTCATAACTTCTTTAATAGCTCCTAAACTTCCAAGAGCCTTTGTTGCATCAAATGGAATAAATACTTTATTAGCATCTCCATTTGCAACTTCTTTTAAAGCCTCTAAAGATTTTAATTGAACTAATTTTTCATCTGGATTTGCTTTCATCATTGCTTTGTAAACCATTTCAATTTCTTGGGCTTTAGCTTCTGCAACTTGTTTTATTGCGTCAGCTTCACCGGCAGCTCTTCTAATTGCAGATTCGCGGTCAGCTTCAGCTTCTAAGATTGCAGCTTGTTTTTTACCTTCAGCAAGTGTGATTGCAGATTGTCTTTCACCTTCAGCTTGAAGAATTAAAGCTCTTTTATTTCTTTCTGCATTCATTTGTTTTTCCATTGCATCACGAATATCAGCAGGTGGTGTAATATCTTTTATTTCAACTCTATCTATTTTACATCCCCATTGATCTGTTGCTTCATCTAATATAACTCTTAAACGGTCGTTTATAGCATCACGAGAACTGAATGTTTCATCTAAGTCCATTTTACCAACAATATCACGAATTGTTGTAATAGCTAAATATTCAATACCTTTCTTTAAAGATTGAATTTCGTATACAGCTTTTGCTGGGTCAGTAATTTTGTAGAACACTACTGTATCAATTGTAATTGTAACATTATCTTTTGTAATAACTCCCTGTGGTGGGATATCCATTGTTTGTTGTTTTAAACTAACTACTGATCTAACATGATCAAAAAATGGGATGATTATAGTAAGACCAGCATCAGCAATTTTGTGAAATTTACCAAGTCTTTCAATAATGTAAACTTCAGATTGTTTAACAACTTTTATTGTTTTAAATGCAATAATTAAAGCAATAATTAATACTATAATAAAAAACCATAACATATTTTTTCCTCCTTAAATTATCTTGTTTATTTATGTATATTTAGATTTTGTAATAATAATGACTAATTAATAATTTGCGATTTTACTTCGGAATTTGTAGTAACAACAGCTTTTACGCCATCTATTTTTGTTACAGTAATAGTAGAACCTTTAGGAATAAAATCTTCGTCATAACTTTTTGCTGACCAAGTTTCTCCATTTATTTTTACTAGGCCAGTACTTAATGTAGAATTAATATCTTCTGTCACTATTCCATTTTTTCCTATGATTGAATTTGCATTTGTAGCTAGATTATCTTTACTGTTCATGAATTTTCTAACAAAAGGTTTGGTTAGAAAAATTAATGATATTGAAGAGATAACAAATACAGCTGTTTGAATTACTATATTATCTGTAAAGAAGCTTACTACCATAGTAATTAAAGCAGCAATTCCAAGCCAAAAGACTAAGAAACCAACTGTTATCATTTCAAATACAAAAAAGATACCAGCAGCAATTAACCAAAACTGCCACATAAATTTTTAGTACCTCCTTAAAAAATTAAATTATACAATATAATTATACTATAAATAATATAAAAAAGAAAGAGAATTATTGACTTTTTATGAAAATAAAGATAAAATAATTAGGTAAATTAATAATAAGGGGGATAAAAATGGACGAACAAAATAATAATCAGGTACAAGGAGATAATCAAAATCAAGAAAATACCAATCAAGTTCAAGGAAACAATCAAAATGAACAAAATAATAATGTAGCTCAGCCAATGCAAGAACAAAATAATGCAAGAGTAGGTCAAAGCAATAATGGACAGCAACAATACAATAATTATGCACAAAATAATAATGTAGTAAACAAGAAAAAGAGCAAAGCACCAATAATTATTATAGTAGTTGTTTTAGTACTATTAATATTTGGATGTTTAATTTCAGGAATAGTATTTTTTGGAGTTAAATTTTACAATGATAATATAAAAAATGTAGTTACAGAAAATAAAATAGATTCAATTGTTAATGATATAAGAAATTCAAATACTACAGTTAAAAACAATACTATAAACAATACTACATCTAATACAATTAGAAATTCATTAGCAAATAATACAATAGCAAACAATACAGTTGTAAATAATACAGTAGAAAATAATGTAACTAATAATGTGGTTACAGGAGATGCAAAAACGTCAACTAAAGAAGCTCCACTTACTAAAGGTGAATGGGGAACTGCTGCAAAATATAGTACTGAAACTAAAGGATATGAAAATGTAAATGTTAAAGTTACAAACTTTACAAGAGGAGAAGACGCTAAAAAAGCAGTTCAAGAATACATGACTTCAGGTTCTTCAATATATAAATATCAAGATCCAAAAGAAGGATTAGAATGGTTAGTAATAGACTATGATGTGGACTTTGCAGATTACACAATGTCTTCTGTAGGAGCTAATGGAGATGTATCAGGAAAAGTAGAAGGATTAACATCTAGTTCAATAAAATATAATGGAGTAACATATATAACAAGTACTATATTTATTGGTCCAAGAGATTATGTTAAAACAAAAAATACATCTGGAAGATTGGCAACACAAGTACCAATAGGATGTTCAGATTATATTGTTACTTTTGGAGCATATAATGAAACTAAAGCATATTTTAAAGGTGAATAAATAAAAACTGTTAAAAAGCAAAGTAGAGTAATTAAATAGCCAGAAATCAGAGATAATAAGTATTTGCTGAAAACTTATTACTGCAAATTTACTTGAAATTTCACTTTTTAGTTCTTTTCTTGAAATAATAGTAGGGAAAAGCGGTTGTTTACGTTATAACTATAAATGAGATATATATAATATATGAATTTAGGTGGTACCACGAAAAAATCGTCCTATTAATGGATTTTTCGTGGTATCTTTTTTTATAACCTAAATATTTGATATTAAAAATATAGTATTTTTAATAAAAAGGAGGAATTAAATTGAAAGAAGAAATAACAAAAATTAGAGATGTTGCAAAAACATTAATCGAAGATGCAAAAGATAGAAAAACTCTAAATGATATTAGAGTGAAAATATTGGGAAAGAAAGGTGAACTTACAACTATATTAAGAGGAATGGCAAATCTTAGTCCAGAGGAAAGACCTGTTATTGGTAACATGGTAAATAGTGTAAAGCAGGAATTAGAAGAGTTTATTAAACAAAAAGAAAATGAATTTGAAGAAAAAGAATTGAAAGAAAAATTAGAAAAAGAGAAAATAGATGTAACACTTCCAAGTACTAAAGTTAAAAGAGGAAGCAAACATCCAATTAATAGAACAATAGAAGAAATACAAGATTTATTTGTATCTATGGGATATGATGTTATTGATGGACCAGAACTTGAAACAGATGAATTTTGCTTTGAAAGATTGAATTTACCAAAAGGTCATCCAGCAAGAGATATGCAAGATAGTTTTTATATTACAGATGAGTATTTATTAAGAACACAAACATCAAGTGTGCAAGCAAGAACAATGCTTGCTAATAAAGAAAAATCACCTATTAGAATGATTTGTACAGGAAAAACATATAGAAGAGAAGATGATGCAACACATTCTCATCAATTTAATCAAGTTGAAGGATTAGTAATTGATAAAAAAGAAAACAATGTATCACTTGCAGATTTAAAAGGAACATTAGAAGTTTTTGTAAAGAAATTAATTGGAGAGAATTTAAATTTAAGATTTAGACCAAGTTATTTCCCATTTACAGAGCCTTCTTACGAAGTTGACGTTACATGTTTTAAATGTGGTGGAAAAGGTTGCAATTTGTGTAAACAAACAGGATGGATAGAAGTATTAGGAGCAGGAATAGTTCATCCGAATGTATTAAAGATGAATGGATATGATCCAGATTTATATGGAGGATTTGCTTTTGGTACAGGAATAGACCGCTTAGCAATGTTTAGATATGGAATAACAGATATGAGATATTTATACACAAATGATACAAGATTTTTAAAACAATTTGATAGAAAGGATGAGGAGTAATATGAAATTAAGTTTGAATTTCGTAAAAGATTATATAGATATAGATGTTCCTGTAAAAACTTTAGCAGAAGATATGACTAGAGTTGGAAATGAATATGACTACGCAGGAAATTTAATTGATGCAAGTAAATTAGTTATAGGAGAAGTAGTATCTTGCAAAGATCATCCAGATTCTGACCATTTACATGTTTGCAAAGTTAATATAGGAGAAGAAACTTTAAATATTGTATGTGGTGCACCAAATGTAAGAGAAGGATTAAAAGTAATAGTTGCATTAGATGGTGCACATCTTCCAGGTGATGTTAAGATAAAAAAAGGTAATATACGTGGAGAAGAATCTAATGGAATGCTTTGTTCACTTCAAGAATTAGGTATAGAAAATAAATTTTTAACAGACATTGATAAAGATGGAATACATGAATTAGGTGGTGATGCTGTAGTTGGTGAAGATCCAATAAAATATTTAAAACTAGATGATAGTGTTATCGATTTTGAACTAACTGCTAATAGAGGAGATTTATTAAGTATATTAGGTATGGCATATGAAATAGGTGCAATATATGATAAAAAAGTAAAGGATATAGATTTATCATATAATGAACAAGGTGAAGATATAAATAATAAATTTTCTATAGAAATAAATACAGATAATTGTTCACTATTTTTATCAAAAAAGGCCGAGAATGTTGTAATTAAAGAAAGCCCAGATTTTATAAAAAGTAGACTTATAGCATCTGGAATTAGACCAATCAATAATGTTGTAGATATTAGCAACTATGTTATGTTAGAAGTAGGTCAACCACTTCACTTTTATGATGCAGATAGATTAGAAAATAAATTAGAAGTTAGAATGGCAAGTGAAAATGAAAAGTTAACAACTTTAGATAATATAGAAAGAATTTTAGATGAAAATGATATAGTTATTTCTGATGGAAAAAAGGCAATAGGTCTTGCAGGTGTGATGGGTGGACTTACAACAGAAGTAGAAAATGATACAAAAAATGTAATTATAGAATCTGCAATTTTCGATTCAGTAAAAGTTAGAAAGACATCTAAGAAGATATTAAGAAGTGAAGCAAGTAATCGTTTTGAAAAGGGATTAGACCCCAAAAGAACTTATATGGCTATAGAAAGAGCATGCCATTTACTAGAAAAATATGCAGATGCAAAAATTGTTACAGGTTTAGTGAAATATGATACTACAAATAAAGAAAATAAAGATGTAGTTGTAAAAGTTTCAGATATTAATAATGTACTTGGAACTAAACTAAAAAAAGAAGAAATTTTAGATGTATTTAGAAAATTAGATTTTGAGTGTACTTCTAAGGATGAAGAAATTATAGTGTCTGTGCCATCAAGAAGATTAGATATATCTATTAAAGAAGATTTAATAGAAGAAGTAGGTAGAATATATGGTGTAGATAATATTGAAGGAAAGTTGCCAAGTCTTCCTATGAAAGCTGGAAGTTTTGATAAAACCACAAGAGAAATAAGAAATAAAATGATTTCTTTAGGACTTAATGAAACATTAACATATATTTTAGTTAATGATAAAGATGTAAACAAGTATGTGATAGATGAATTCGAAAGCTTAAAACTATTAGATCCAATGACTGAAGAAAGAAATACATTAAGAAATAGTATTTTACCATCTTTATTAAAAGTTTATGAATATAATAAAGCTCGTAATATAAAAGATATTAGTATATTCGAAATAGGAAAAGGATTCTATAAGAAACAAGAAGAATATAAAGAAGAAGCAAAACTTGCTTCAGTAATGTGTGGGGAATACTACTTAGGACTAAATAAAGCAGAAGTAGATTTCTATGTAATAAAAGGTGTAGTAGAAGAAGTATTAGATTATTTAGGATTTGGTGGTAGATATAGTTTTATAACAGATAAAGAACTTCCAAAAGAACTTCACCCTGGTCAAACAGCTGCAATAAGTGTAAATAATGATGTTGTTGGCTATGTTCGGAAGATTACATCCAAATGTATCTAAAGATAAAGTTTTTGTATTTGAAATTAATTTAAGTAGATTACTTTCTAAGAAAGTTGGAAAAATGAAATTTAAAGAGATTTCTAAATTCCCAAATGTAAAAAAAGATGTTGCATTTATTGTAGATAAAAATATAACATCTAAAGAAATTGAAATGGTAATAAAAAAGGCAAGTGGTTCAGCACTTACAAATATTGAAGTTTTTGATGTTTATACAGGTGAAAATGTTGGTGAAAATGAAAAGTCAATAGCATATTCTTTAACTTTTAATGATACAAAGAGAACTTTAACTGAAGAAGAAGTAATGGAAAGTTTTAAAAAGATAATTGAAAATGTGGAGAAAAAGTGTGATGCTAGATTAAGAAATTAAACAGTTGACTAAGTAATATAAAATATGTATAATTATTCTTCAAGGGTATTACACCCAAAATTTGAATATAAACCTATACAATGCAAATATAACTTGTATTGTAGCACCAGAATTTGGAGGAAAATGATGGTCGGAAAGATTTACAAACTTTTTGCTGTTACAGTAGGAACATTATGTTTATGTTGTGCATGTAATAGTAAAGAATCAGACTCAACAAATGAAGTCATGGAAATGGAGGTAGATGTTGGCGTAAAATATAGTTCATATAATCAGGCTAACACTGATTACCAGGAAATATATGAAAATATTTGCGAATGTATTACCAAATATTATTCAGAAAAAGGTGAGTATAGCAGAATATCATCACCAATAGACTGGGGAAGAGTAGCATCTTATAGCTATTGGAAAGGAACTGAAGAGAATCGGTTTGAAGTAGACATTACTGGTTTTGAAACTACAAAGATATTCTTTGATGTTGATGTTTATTTTAAAGACGGGAATACTTATCGAATGATTGATGAAGCGATTGTTGAGACAACTGATGGAGTTACAAAGGCATACGACATAGTTGAATTGGGTGTAAACTCTATTTGGGGATATAACCAAGACACAAAGCAAATTTTCTTAATTTGGCATGATGGAATACATAAGCCAGATTGTGACTGCATGTTAGTGCAGTAAATATTGGACGCAAATCCTAAAGGAAGATATAGGTTTTGCGTCCTTTGATATATATAGTAAGAAAGTTTTATAAGTTAGATAAATAAATGTTTTACTATTCATAATAAATGAAACTTTAGAGAATAAAATTATCACATAACAACTAAGAATTTAAATCAATCTGTAATTGCCCCAAAAAAGGAAAATTAAATTTCTGTTTTCAAATCTGCTTTGTTGTGATATACTGTATACAGAGTATATTCTTAAATAGGAGGAATGTATCAATGAAAGAATTAGCGTTACAAGTTATTCAAAATCTACCAGATGATGTTTCGGATGAGGAGATTGCAGAAGCATTACTTTTAATTGGTAGTATTATGAAAGGTTATAAACAAGCTGAGGATGGAGCAAGTATTACAACAGAACAATTATTAAAGGAGATTGCAAAATGGTAATAAAATGGACACCTCTAGCATTAGAACAATTACAAAATTTTAAAGAGACATCAAAAGCAGAACTACATAATATAAAAGATTATATAAAGTCATTAGTTGTTTTTACTAATAGTCTTTTATCAAATAGTGAATTGGGGAAAGTTATGTTTAAATTAAATGATATAAAATTTAGACAGTTACTTTATAAAAAGCATAGAATTATTTATTATATTAAAGAAAGTGAAATTCAAATAGTCTCTATTATTCATACTTCACAAAATTTAGAAAGGGCTATTTCTATTTTAGAAAAATATTATAGATAATTTATTATATAAATATATACGATAAAATGTTGAAAAAGCAAAATTTGTGTGATAACATTATGTATAGATGTAAACAAAGGAGGAATGTAAAATGGCAAAGAAAAACTATGATACAGGAAGAATTCTTACAAAAGTAATGGCTGCTATCTTAGCAGGATTAATGATATTAGGTGTAGCTACAACTTTTATATATTATTTGGTAAATACAGTAATAAAATAATTGTATCTATATAAAAATAGGAGATATATATGATAGAAAATTTGATAAATACAGTAAATGGGTTTATTCAGTTAAATGTAATAGCATACATACATGAACTATATCAATATCCAATAAAATTAATATCTTTAATATTAGATTTAGTTATTGTTATATTTTTAGGATATAAATTTGTTAAATCAGTAAAAAAATCCAGAGTTGCACAATTGCTTAAAGGAATAGTACTTTTTGTAGTAATTGTAGCAATTAGTGATTTATTAAACTTGAAAATTCTAAACTTCATTTTAACATCAGTTATGACATATGGAGTTATAGCTTTAATAATTATATTTCAGCCAGAATTACGTAGGACTTTGGAACAGTTAGGAAGCAATAAATTCACTAGATTTTTTGGAATAGATAAAGATGTAATTACAAAGACAAAAGAAGATGTATATAAAATTGTAATTGCAGCAATGGAACTTTCAAAAACTAAAACAGGTGGACTAATTGTAATAGAAAGAGAAATTAAGATAAAAGATATAATAGAAACAGGTGTTATTTTAGATGCGGAAGTATCACCACAGTTGCTTGTAAATCTATTTACACCAAACACTCCACTGCATGATGGAGCAGTAATTATAAGTGAAAATAAAATTGTTTCAGCAGCATGCATTTTGCCACTTGCTAGCAGTCAAGATATTGCTAAGGAGCTAGGAACAAGACATAGAGCAGCAATTGGAATCTCTAAAGAATCTGACGCTATTGCAATAGTAGTATCAGAAGAAACTGGAAAAGTATCTATTGCAAGGGATGGTAACTTAATCGCAGATTTAAAAGAAGATGCACTTAAAAAGATATTAATAAAAAATATAGTTTCTGATAGATACAAAGAAGATAAAAAAACTAGAAAAAATGTTTTAAAACTTAAAAATAGATTAAATAAGAATAAAGATGTTCGGAGGGGAAAACTCAAAATGAACACTTTGAAATTTTAATAAAGTATTGAATTTTAAGATTCTTCATGCAGACGTGTTATACTTATATACACGTCTGCTTTTAAAAATAAAAAAGGTGATATAATATGAGAAATATAAGATTAGTAATAGAATATGATGGAAAAGACTTTAATGGATGGCAAAAGCAACCTAATAAATTAAATATACAAGGTGAGATTGAAAAAGTAATTAGTAGTATTACAGGAGAAGATGATATAGATTTAATTGCATCTGGAAGAACAGATGCAGGTGTACATGCGATTCGGTCAAGTTGCAAATTTTAAAACGAATAGTAAAATTCCAATAGAGAAAATGGCTATAGCGATTAATTCAAGGCTAAAAAAATCAATTGTTATAAAAAAAGCAGAAGAAGTAGACCAAAAGTTTCATAGCAGGTATTCTTGTAAGAAAAAAACATATAGATATATTATAAATAATTCAAAATATGGTACAGCGATTTATAGAAATTTAGAATATCATTTTCCAATTAGTTTAAATATAGAAGAAATGAAAAAGGCTATAAAAGAGTTTGAAGGTGAGCACGATTTTAAAGGATTTAAAGCAAGTGGAACAAGTAGTAAAAGTAGTGTAAGAACAATTTATAGTACAAATCTTTATAGAGAAAATGATAGAATATATATAGAACTTACAGGAAATGGATTTTTATATAATATGGTTAGAATAATAGCTGGAACATTATTAGATGTTGGACTTGGAAAAATAAAAGCAGAAGATATAAAAGAAATAATTGACTCAAAAAGTAGAACTAGAGCAGGAAAAACTCTTCCTCCACAAGGATTGTATTTACTTAGTGTTGAATATGAATAAAGTGTATAAATTTGTACAATATTAGATGATATAATTCAAGTTTTAAAAAGAAAAATGTCAAGTACATTAAAAGCAACAGAAATATAATAAAAGGAATTATATAATATAGCAAGAACGATACTTTTTAATGATAGGAGTAAAATAATGAATGATATAATAGAAGATTTATTTAAGATATACATATCTTGTATTGATAGTTATAATTCAAAAATACATCAAACAATAAATAATAAATATACAATTATAGATAAATCTATGATTGCAATATATTTATTTATAAAAATTATTGAAGATAGAAATGAACAAAATCAAGTGATAACAGATACAATATCTAATTATTTATTAAAACAAATCATATATGGAGAAACTGGAAGTTTAGCATTTGAAATTTCTGAATCTGATTTTAAATTATATTATACTATATTAGATGAATTGATTTTAGAAAAATTTCAATACAAAAATAGAATTATGCAAAAATTAAAGTATAATTATAAAAAGAATGAGGTAAATGCATACAGTAAACTTTTAACATTTTTAGAAGATATTGCAGAATTTGCAATTTTTCAAAAAATCTTATTAAGAGGAAATCAAGAAGTTATTTCACATTTTAATGATATAAAAGATAAAATTATAATGCAGTTTAAAAATAGCAATAAAGAAGAGTATTTTTATAAAGAAAAAGAAATAATTGTAAATTCGATAATAGACAATACCTTTAATGAAAGTCAATATGGAAATTTGACTTATGTAGCTTTGAATTTAAAAGAAGTATATAGATATTCTAGTATACCATCCCAATTACCTGAAAATGTGCTTCTTCATTCATACATGATTACAATTATGAGTTTTTTACTTGCAGAATATTGTAATAAAGAATTAGGAGAAAAACTAGACAAGTATACAATTATGACAAAGTCTTTATTCCATGATTTTGGAGAATATAAGGGAACTGAAATAATAACTCATTTTAAAAATTATAATGATGTAACTAAAAAAATGTTTGCTGAGATTGAAGAAAAAGATGAAAAAGAGTTAGAGGGACTTATAGGACGAAATCTCTATATAATAATTTCTAAGTATAAATATGGTGCAGAAGGATATATATCAGAACTGGTTGATAAAATATTAGGAGTTATGAAACTATGGGTGGAAGTTGGATATTTTAACAATTATACTTTTATCAAATTAATTGATTCCATTTATCAAGATAGATTTAAAAGATTTCTAAGAATTCAAAATATTGATGAAATACAAAATAAATGTTTTTATCTCGATTTTTTAAGGGAATATTATATTTACATTAAAGAGCATTTAATAGAGAAAGATTCAGAATATTTTTTAAAGTATTTTACGGCGGAAGAATTAAAAGAATTTAGAAAGGAAATTGAATTGTTAAAAAATAATCCAGAATCTTTTTTAAATTAAAAATAACTAAATTAAAATTTATGAAACAATAGATTAGTAACAAAAAATAGTAATAAAGAATAATATATACAAAATGAAAATGATACATAGAAAGAGAGGAATTTTGTATGAATACTTTATTACTATTTTTTGCTATACCTGTTGCAACAATTATATTTGCAATAGTATTAGAAAAAATATTAGATTGTCCTATATTAGTAGCAGCAACATTTTTTGCTATATTTCTAATTGTTACATTTGCTGCTTTTGATTCAAGTTTCTTAGTATTTGCTATAGTTTATACAATACTTGCATTTATAACAGCTGCACTTGTTAAAGCGATATGCAATTTTATTAGAAATTGCTTAAATAATAGTTCTAATAACAATCAAAACAGCGATTGTATTAATAACTTAAGCAGTAATTCAAATAATAATTGCATTTGTGGAGAAAACAGCAATACTGATGATGATAATAATTCTTGCCCAATATGTTCTAGAGGCGATTTTTATCCAACGCGAAACTATACTAGAAGATTTAGAAGGTAAATAAAAGAAGAAAAGTAAAAATACACATTAGTCTGCCAATAATTAGCATATTTATAAATTTAAACCAATCGCAGACGGTACGAATTTAGCTAAAATTTCTTTAGTGACTGCGTGGTATAAAACACATTATTAGCACTTGCTGACACGCTTCAAGATTGGTTTAAATTTATAAATATGCTAATTATTGGCAGACGGTAACATTGTAGAAAACAAAAAAATAAATCACTAACTCTTTCAATTTAAATTTATTACACCAATATTACAAATATATTAAATCCTTATTACAAACCCCAGATTTATTGTTTTTTATAGGGCGTTGATGTAAAATAGAATTAGTAGTATTATGTAGTAAAATGTAGGGAGTGGTAAACATATGGCAAAAAATCCAATGCAAAGAAAAGCAAGAAATTCATTTATATTAGGAATGTTTGTAACACTAGTAATAACAGGAGTTATAATTGCATTTCTGATATTTAGATTAATAAATATAAATAATGTACATAAAGAAAAACAGCAAGAGTCAAAAGACGCATATGTTTTAACAACAGATATAAAATCAGGCGATAATATAAAATTAGAAAATCTAAAAAAAGTAGAAGTAACTACTGAAATAGTACCAAATAATAGTATTACTTTGATGCAAATTGAAGAAGATACAATTGCAAAGATAGATTTAAAACAAGGAACAATTTTATCATCTGATATGATAACAAAATCAGATGATAAAACTACTAATGATACAAGAATTCAAGAATATAATATGATTTTGTTACCATCACAAATTAATACTAATGAATATGTTGATATACGATTAAGATTACCTTCAGGATTAGATTATATAGTGGTTTCAAAAAAGAAAATAGAATTGCCACAAGTTTTAGGAATAGATTCAGAAAATACAATTTTACTTAAATTAAATGAAAGTGAAATACAAACAATGAGTAACGCAATAGTAGAGAATTATATTATGGAAGGTTCTATTTTATATGTATCTAAGTATATAGAACCAGGACTTCAAAATTCTTCTACACCAACTTATGTTCCAAGTATCACAGTACAAGAAGCAATTCGCCAAAATAGTAATATAACAGTCGAAGCAAGAAATGCTTTAATTACAAGATTTAATGAATCAGTAAATACAAGAAATAATATTAATTCCTCATTAGGGGTATATAATAATAAAGCACAAGATAATATAGAAAAATCTATAGAAGATGAAGTAAATAAGGCTATGCAGGAAAGAAAAAAATATTTAGATGCTTTGAAATAATTTTTAAGAAACTAATAGGAGGATTAAATGAAAAAAATTAGTTTTATAGGTGCATATGATAAAACCGATCTTATAATATACATTGCAAGATTATTAGTAGCTATGAAAAAAAATGTATTATTAGTAGATGCTACAGTAAATCAAAAAGCAAAGTATGTAGTACCAGTTATTAATCCCAGCAAAACCTATGTAACAGAATTTGAAGGGATTGATGTTGCAGTTGGTTTTAATAAAATTTCTGATATAAAAAATTATATTGGAATTGATGAAAATGAAGATTTAAAATATGATTATATATTTTATGATATTGATTCACTAGAAAGTTATATGAACTATAATATAGAGGATTCTACAAGTAAGTATTTTGTTACATCATTTGATTTGTATTCATTAAAAAAAGGTATTGAAATTTTAGCAAGTACAAATAAGGAATTAACACTTACTAAAGTATATTTTGCAAAAGATGTAAGTAAGCAAGATGATGAATACTTAGAATTCTTGGCAAAAGATTATAACATTAAATGGAATGAAGAGATTATATATTTCCCGTTTGAAATGGGAGATCAAACAGTTATTTCAGAAAATCAGAGAGTGTCAAAAATAAAATTAAAAAAATTAACTCCAGAATATAAAGATGGATTAATGTATATTGCAGAAGAAATATTAAATGGTGAGGAGATAGGACTTTTAAAAAAGGCTTTTAAACAATTAGAAAGAGGTGTATAGATATGGCAATTATAACATTTTATAGTACAGATTATAAAGAAACAGGACAAACTGTGTCTATGGCTTCGGTTATCACACATATGGCAATTAAACATAATTATAAAATGCTAGCAATTGCAACAAGTTTTAGAGATTCAAGTTTAGAAAACTGTTTCTGGAAACAAGAAAATGAAAGTAATACGGGTTCTAGATTATTAAATTCTAATTTAGTAGGAGTAGGTTCTGGCATTGAGGGGTTAACTAAAGTTTTAGTATCTAATAGGTCATCAGAGAATATAGTAACAGATTACGCTAAAGTAGTTTTTAAAGATAGATTAGAGATATTAAGCTCACCACAAGCTAAGTTTTATTCAGAATATAAGAATGTTTGTGAAAGTTATCCAGTTGTAATAGAAGCGAGTAAAAGGAATTATGACTTGGTATTTGTAGACTTAAGCAAACGAGTATCAGAAAATATAAGAAAACAGATTTTGCAGATGTCTGATATTATAATAATAAATTTAAATCAAGGACTAAGAACCATAGAAGAATTTATAGATTTAAGAGAAAAAGAAGAAATATACAGACAAGAAAATGTTATGATTTCGATAGGGAAATATGATAGATTTTCAAAATATAATGAAAAGAATGTAACAAGATTTTTAAAGGAAAAAAGCTTATTATCAGTTATTCCATATAATACATTGTTTTTTGAGGCATGCACGGAAGCAAAACTTCCAGACTTTTTTCTAAAATTAAGAAATGTAGATGAATCAGATAGAAATAATTTTTTTATAAAAGAAGTTGATAATATGTGTAATAATATTATATATAAATTAAAAGAATTAGAATTAAAAGTATAAAATCCGAGGAAGGAGAAAAATATGATTAATGCAATTTTAATTATACTTATTTTTGCGTTAGTAATTATATTTATTCTATATGGTATACAAAAAATAAAGCAAGAAGAAACAGAAGAAATAATAGAAGTAGATGATAAAACCTATACTTTAGATAAAATGACGAATTTTATAAAAAAGAGATTAGATGAAATTACAAAAATAAATTTATATGATATAGGTCTTTCAGAAGAAGAATTAAAAAGAAGAAAAAATAAAAAGTATGAATTAAAAAAAGCTTTAAAAGGATGTACATATGGAGATGCAAATGACAAAAAATATGTAAAAGAGCTAATTTATGACATATTATATAGGGAATATGGTGTTGATGAAACTAATATTTCTAAAGCAATTCCTTTTGATGTACCATCACTTTTAACAGCAAAAGATAAATTTGATATTATATTATATATGTATAAAAATGAATTTGGAACAGAAAGCTTAACTGAAATAATAAAAAAGTATAATTTAGCAGATTTAAGATATTTAAAAGGAAATACAAAACCTTGTTATGTTATAACAGAAGAAGATATTAATAAAATATTCGAAAAAGAGAATTTTGTATTAACATATGAAGATAAATTAAAAGTACTAGTACAAAGAATTTACGAAGGATACAAAGGATATAGTGTTATAGATGAAATAAGAGAAATGAATATAGATCGGAGTATCAGGCCGGAGTATCGGGACTTCCAGAATCTTTTATTTCACAGATGTCACAATCAGGAGGAGAATATTTAAATAATATAGAAGGATATAAAATACCAAGAGCTTGTGATAGTGTTTGGATATTTTTTCAAGGAAAATCAATTCGTCTAGAATTTTTATCTTTTGGAACTGAATCAGAATTAAAAAGAGTATGCCAAAACATATATAAATACAATAATCCAGGTCAATTATCAGATACAAATGGATTTAAGATTAATGAAATGAAAGATGGATCTAGAGTTGTTGTTGTAAGACCAAGCTTTGCCGAAAATTGGGCATTTTTCGTAAGAAAATTCGATGTAAAAAAAGCAAGTTTAGAAAGTTTAATTGTTGAAGAAGGAAGTAAAAACGCAATTGATTTAATAAAATATCTTGTAAAAGGTGCCAGAATAGTATCTATAACAGGAGAACAAGCATCAGGAAAAACAACAATGCTTATGGCGATGATAGAAAATATTTATGAAACAATGAATATAAGAGTGCAAGAAACTGCTTTCGAATTACATTTAAGAAAAATTTATCCAACAAGAAATATATTAACTTTTAGAGAAACAGAAAGTATATCTGGTCAGATGGGACTAGATGTACAAAAGAAAACAGATGGTAGTGTGAATATTATAGGAGAGGTAGCAACAGATGCTGTTGCAGCATGGATGATACAAGCAGCTCAAGTTGCAAGCCAGTTTACTTTATTTACTCATCATGCTAAAACGTTTCCACTACTTGTACAATCATTAAGAAATTCACTTTTAAAAGTAGGAGTTTTTAATGATGAAAAAATAGCAGAAGAACAAGTTGTTAGTGTATTAAACTTTGATATACATTTGGTAAAAGATTTTAAAGGAAGAAGATATATAGAAAGAATTACAGAATGTATACCTATAGAGAATGAAAATAATTATAATTTAGATTATAAAAAAGCCAAAACTGGAGATGCAAAATTAGATAAATTTTTTGATAACGCTACAGTATACTTTTCTAAAAGTACAAATTTGAAAAACTATAAATATGTAAATATATTAGAATATCATGATGGATGTTATGTTCTAACAAATCCAATTTCAGAACAAAACATAAAAGAAATGAAAAATAATATGGATGAACAAGATGCAAAAGCATTTGAAAAATTTTGCAAAGAGAATTGGAACTAAAGTGAACATTTTGGAACATTGGGGACGTGGTTAAATGTTCACTTCAGCAAACACCAGTGACAGGGATTAATTAGCACTTAAGAGTAAGAAATATATTAATTTATTATATTTATATTAAATTTTTTACACTTTGAGAATGGGAATAGAATTGACATAGAATGTGCTAAAAATAAACATCTAATGATTGTCACCAATGTTCACAAAAAACGAACATTTAACCCCGTCCCCGATGTTCAAATAAAAAAGGAGGCGCAAAAGTTTGAGTGATAATTCGCAAATTTTAAAGATAGCAATAATTATATTAATAGTTATATTACTTGGTATAATAATTGCATATTTAATAGTTAGAAAATTAACTAATAAAGAAGAACAAAAAATAATAAAACAATTGCGCCAAGGAACAAAAGCTAAAAGTTTTTCTACAGAGATACTTTATCAAAAGTTATATCTGATATATTTAAAAATACCATTTATAAAAAGATACTTAGTAAAGCTAAGAAGAAGACTAGAAATTATTAATGTTCAAGATGAATATTTAACCAGAAAACAAACGGCTAAAATATTAACAAATATGTTACTTTTAATTATACCTGCTACTTTATTAATAATATATTTAAATAGAAACAATTATTTAATGCTTACAATATTATTAATATCTGAAATATTTTTTCTGGATTTATATATAGATTCTAGGGTAGATAAAGTAGATAATAAATTATTAAAGCAGCAGATTAATTTTTTTACAGATGTAAGACACAGTTACCATGAAGTTAATATGGTTGAAGAAGCGATATATGATGTAATACAAGATGAAGAAGAAAAAGAAATTGCAAGACAAGGAGAAAGAATATATGAAATATTAAATTCTGATGACCCAGAGTCGGAACTAGAAAAATATTATGATGTAGCTCCAAATAGTTATTTAAAGGAATTTGCAGGAATTTCATATTTAACTAAAGAATATGGAGATATGAAAGATAAAGATGGCTCATCAGTATATCTAAAAAATTTAAATCATATTACTAAAGAGATGCAATTAGAATTATTAAAAAGAGATAAATTAGATTATACGTTTCAAAGTTTATCTATAATTAGTATTTTACCAATGTTATTTTTAGAACCACTTAAGTATTGGGCCGTTAATCAATTCGGAATGACAGCAATTGAGGAATTTTATAATGGTAAACCAGGAATGATTATACAAATTTTAGTATTAGTAATTACTTTTATTTGTTATACTTTAATAAGAAAACTAAAAGATAATGGGGCTATATCTAATATTCGCATAAAGAATGAAGAAAATCCATGGCAAAATAAATTATTTAATATTCCAATAATAAAACAATTTGTACAACAATTTATTCCAAAAAAAGGAACTAAAAATTACAGGAAAATAGTAAATAAATTAAAAGATTCAGCTGCTAAAACAAAAATAGAATGGCTATATGTTAATAGAATCACTTTTGTAATATTAACATTTGTTATATCAATTTTTTTAGTAATTAGCCTACATAAAGTAAGTATTAATTATGTTTATACAAGTCCAACAACAGATTATGATGTTATTGGTTCTTTATCACAAAGAGATAAAATAAAAGCAGATGAATTAACTAAAAAAGATAATGAAATCATAAAGATTTTTAAAGGAAGAAAAAATATAACTAATAATCATATTAAAGAAATACTAAAACAAACAGAATATTATAAAAATTCAAGTGACGAAAAATTAGATGTAGCAGCAAAGAGAATTAATGAAAAATTAAACATTATTAATAATGAATATTTACGGTTGGTATGAAGTTTTAATATGTGTAATCATAGCAGGAATATCATATATGATTCCAATATGGTTTCTTACATTCCAAATAAAAATGCGCGAGCTAGAAAAAGAAAATGAAGTTATGCAATTTCAAACTATTATTTTAATGCTAATGAATATTGAAAGAATTAGTGTTGAAACAATGTTAGAATGGTTAGAAAGATATTCAAATATATTTAAAGAGCCAATTAACAAATGCTTAAATAATTATGAAAGCGGTGCATATGAGGCTTTAGAAAAGTTAAAAGAAGATGTTTCATACAAAGATTTAATAAGAATAATAGAAGGTCTACAAGCAGCAGTTGAAAAGATTTCAATTAAAGAAGCTTTTGATGAGTTAGAAACAGAAAGAGAGTTTTATAAAGAAAAGAGAAAAGAAGCAAATGATAGATTAATTGCTAGAAAAGGATTAATAGGAAAGGCAGTTGGGTTCACACCGATGATTATATTATTCGTAGGATATTTAATTATACCATTAATCTATGTAGGAATAAAAAGTTTATCAGTTTCTTTTTCATCATTATCTATGTAAAATGTAAGAAGTGTCAAAAGGGACGGGGCATTTTGACAATCTTTCAATTAAATAAAAGAATATGTATAACTTTATATTAAAAATTGTCAAAATTCCCCGTCCCCTTTGGCAAAAAAGGCTGGTGATAAAAATAGAAAATATATCAAAAACACTTATTATAATATCAAGTATAATTATTTCTATACTAATACTAACTGTATTAACATTAACATTAGGTAACTTATCATCAGCACAAAAAGAAAAACAAAATACAGAATACATTATGGAACAAGCACAAAACAACAAAAAATTCGAATCTTTTAATAGAGAAAATTTATATGGAACTGACATTATATCTATTGCTAATTTAATTAAAGACTATAACACAAAAAATGACAATCAATATAAAGACATGGAAATACTTCTTACAATAAATAATGAAATAGAAAATGCAATATTCTTTAAAAAGGGTAGCTATAACTTAGATGATATTATACAATATACTAAAAAGTTACAAGATCAAAAATTAGACGAGCTATTAAAGTTCAAAACAAAAAAATTTAAATGCACAAAAGTACTATATGATGGTAATAAAATTTATAAAATGCAGTTTCAAGATTAAGGAGGAAAATCTTTCGTGGAAAACGCATCAAAAGCACTAATAATGGCAGTTAGTATAATATTAGGAATAATGATAATCACATTTCTTTGTTTGGTATTTGGAATGTTAAAAAACTACAATTCAAAAAATATAGTCAAAATAGAAGAAACAGAAACTGCTAGCTTTAATAAGGAGTTTTTTAAATATTATGAAAATGGAAAAGATGTGATAAAAGTTACAGCACACGATATTATATCTATTTCTAATTTTGTAAAAGAAAATAATTTAAAATATGATGTAAAAGAAGCTACACAAAATTCTTATTATGTTACAATAGATGTATATACAAAAAATGAAAAAATATATAATTTTGAAAAGATTAATCAAGATGAGTATACTAATTTTTTAGAGCAAAATAAAACTTTTAAATGTTCAGAAATTAGAATAAATAAAATAACAAAAAGAGTTGAATATGTAAAATATGAAGAAGTATAATCAAATATAGAAAGGATTATAATGAAACAAAAACTTTTTATAATTATATGTATATTTTTATTTATAACATTAATATTTATTTTGGGAATATACCATCATAATATAATTAATGCAGAATCAAATAAAAATAATAAAGAATTTGAAAAATATACTAAAGATATAATTACAGGAACAGATTTAATTACAGTAATAAATAAAGCAATAGATAAAAATGAATTTTATGGAATATATAAAGATGAAAATTTAAAATATATAACAAATGATACAAATTCTATAAAAATAGAAATAAAATTTTTAGAAAAAAAAGAAGTTATAACAATGGAATCGATTTATAATTTGGGAATCGAAGAGTTTATAAAACATTATTCGAATAAGAAATTCAAATGTAATCAAATAAAATATCATGATAAAACAAAAAATATAAGTTATTTGAAATTTGAAGAAGTTTAAGCTATAGTATTAAATTTTAGAGTAAAAATCTAAAATTATATAAATAAAAACTAAGGAGGAAATAAATATGGAAAATGCGTCAAAAGCACTAATAATAGCAGGTTCTATAATATTAGCAGTATTAATTATAATATTGGGAATGTATTTTTATAACTTAGCGGCAGGAACTGGAAAAAATATAAATATGACGGAATATGAAATTCAACAGTTTAATTCTAAGTTTACTATGTATGAAGGGAAAGTAACAGGTTCGCAGGCAAAACAATTATGTGATGCAATAGAAAATCATAATGCAGCATATGTTAATGAACCAACTAAACAAGTAGGTGTTGCAGAAGTTTCACAAGATGCAGCTGCAACAGATAGCTCAAAAATAGGACAAGGAAGAGCAAGAAAATCATATATCCAAGAAGGTTTAACATATGATGTAACTATTGGATATGATATATCTACAGGATTGGTAACTAACATAGGAATTCGAGCTACAACAGGATATTAAGACCGATGAAGTCATATATTAAAAGTAATAAAAAGGAATAGGAAAACCTTTAATAAAACCTAAAATAATGAAAAGCAAGAGGATAAAAAAATGGAAAATGCATCAAAAGCATTAATAATTGCAGGTTCAATAATATTAGCAGTACTAATTATAGTTCTAGGAATGTATTTTTACAACCAAGCGGTAGGAATAGGTAAAAATATAAATATGACTGAATATGAATTACAAGCATATAATTCAAAATTTATTAATTTTGAAGGAAAAGCAAGTGGAACTAAAGCAAGAGAATTATGTGATGTAATGAAGCAACATAACATTGTAAATTCTACTAATAAAGAAACAGGAATATTTGCATTTTATAATTCTCAAAGTGAAAATACTTCTAATTTTACAGCAGTTATAGCTGATAGCAGTCTTAATACACAAATCGATAATGTTAAAAGTTCATTAAAAACAGGAAAGTTTTATGAAATTATATTGATTTATGATAAACAAAAAGGAATAGTATCAGCAATTAATTTTAAAGAATTATAAGGTAGTGATTCATAAATGGAAAATGCAGTACATGCAATAAAAATTGCATTTGGAGTAATAGTTTTTTGTTTAGCACTTACAATTAGTTTTATGCTATTTGGAAGAATAAAACATGTGCGGTAATGCTGTTTTATATTCAAAAGATGAAAATTTATATTATGAAATTAAAGATTATGAAAAAGAAAATCCTATAATTAAACAAAAAAGAATTGTTGGATTAGAAACTGTTATTTCTAGCATATTTAATTATCAAGATTCAGAAGAAGTTATATATTTAAGAAAAGGAAATTATAATCAAAATACTGGAGATGTATATAATATACAGAATATCTTATTATATACATCTAACAAAAGTTTAGAAAAAATAGAATGTTTTAACATAGAAGCTGAAATAAAAAGAAACGAAAATTGGACAAGTAAGGAAGAAGAAATAAATAATCATACTAGTATATTACTTTATGGTGGAATTTATGATGGGAATAATTATGAGGGCTTAATTAATACAGATTTTAATGATAATTTGAGATTTGTAGAAGAAATAGGAAAGTCTATGATAGATGGAAAAGAAAAGACTTTTATTTATTATACAATTATTAGTTAGAGAGGACAAAAGTGTACAAGAGAAACGTCACTTTGGCCAGAATAGAGGAGGTTATCATGGAAGATAGTGTAATTACAATAGTAGCAATATTTTTAGCTGCAATACTTATGTTTATATTTCCAATGATGGCTGTTTCTGATAGATTGGATGATATATCACAGTTATCTGTTCAAGCCGAAACATCTGAGTTTGTAGATAGAGTTAGAAAAAAAGGAGTTCTTACATTAGATGATTATAATGGATATATACGGAGCAGCAAGTTTAGGTGGAGTTATACCATTAGATATAGAAATAGAGATACAAATACTAGATGAAAACCCAAATATTGAAGCAAACAATAGTGATAAAACAAAAATAGGAGAAAATTTATATTATAATATCTATACAAGTCAAATAGAAGAAAGACTTGGAAATGATGGAAAAATAGTATTAAAAGAAGGAGATATTATTAGTGTAAATGTAAAAAATACTAATAAAACATTAGGTCAAGTTTTAAGAAATATATTTTATAAAGTATCTGAAGATACATATGAGATTGCAGCATCTGATAGTGGTATAATATTAATAGATGGAAATATATAAATAAAAAAGAGAAAGGTGGATAAATATGAAATTACAACATTTTGCAGTTATATTCATAATTATTATAGTACCAATCTCTTTTTTGCTTTCAGGATATATGGGGTCAAAAATAGAAGAAGTAAATATGCAAACAGAGTACAATTCAAGAATAAGTGATGCAACATATGATGGAATAAAAGCATTTGAATTGAATACAAATAAAGAAAATAAAAAAATGTCAATAAAGGAAAAAGAGCAGGAAGTTGGATATGCAATAGAAATTTTTTATAAAACACTTGCAAATAAATTTTCTACTAGCGGATATAATAGTAATTCTTTAAAAGACTATACACCTGCAATATTATTTAATTTATATGATGGCTTTTTTATTCAAAGTAAATATAAAAATGTTGAAAATAATAATTATGAATATGGATTAAAACCATATGAATATTATTCCTGTAGATATGTAAAATCAAATGATTACGATTTTATTGTTAATTATACATTAGATAATTATATATCTGTTTTTGGAAAAGTAAATGGAGAAATTGTAAACAGATCAGGATATTTAATTGATATAAGAAAAATAGATGATGATTCAAAAAATAAAATTGATAATGGAGAACAAATAAGTAATATTTATTATGATGATTTAAAAATTGAAAAAGAAGTCTTAACAGATTTTCAAATAAAGAATGAAGATAATTTAATTTTGCAAGATGAAAATACTTATGAAAGTACAAGTGCCTTAGAATATTATATAGAATCATATAAATTTACAAAATGGGTAACAGAAAATCTAAAAAATATAAAACCAAAAGATGCCATAGATGGTAATACTTTAGAAAAGCTAAAATTTACTATAAACAAAACTATAGAAAATGAGAATATTTTTGAAATTAATGATAATAATATACCAGAAAATAGAGATTCTATATTTTATATGCATAAAGAAGCAGTTATAAGAAAGAAAATAGAGGATGGTTTAATGAATTCAATTGCTAATTATAATCAATTTTCAACTGCAAATTATGAATTTGTGCTTCCTAATTTAAAAGAAACAGATTGGGAAAATATTACTACTAAAGTTTGTATGACATCATTTGTGCAAGGATTATCTATAAAAGGAAAATATTACAATAATTATGCTACTGTAGTAAGTAATACAAATACAGAGTTTATAAATAAAAATGATTTAATTGTTCTTGCAAATGATGGAAATTATCATACATTAAATTGTAAAGAGCTTATTAAAGAAACAGCAAATAATGACAGTTTTGCAATTACTGCTTATTCAAAACGAAATTTAAGTAGACAAAAAATAAAAATAGAGAAAAATAGTACTACATACTATTATTATCCTCATATAGTAAATAATACAAAGAAAAATTATCTGAATTGTTATAAATGTATTGCTAATTTGTCAGAAGTATATAGTTTTGAACAAGTTGTAAATGGAGAGATAACAGATGAAAGTGGAAATATTTTATATACTAAAGAGGGATTAAACAAGATAAGAACAATATATTTTACTAGTTTAGCAAGAGAAAAATATGATTTGAGAAAGTAAATTGTTTAAAAATAAATAAAATTGGTTATCATAAAATAAGTGAGGTATTTTATGAAAAAAATAAGACCAATTTTATTTATTTTTTTATTAATTATAATATATATATATGTAGCATATATAACTTTGTTTCCAAATAATATAATTGTATTTGAAGGAGAGAGCATTAATTTAAACAGAATTTATGGAGTTCAAATAAAAGAAGTAGGAAATTTGGATTCTAAGTTACTAACTAATAGTAAAACCATGCAGGCAGCAACTAATCTTACAGAAAATAAAGCAAATCAAATTGGAAAAACAAATATAAGTTTAAATTTATTTAATAGTATACCATTAAAACAGGTTGAAGTTAATGTAATAAAAAGAACAAAAGTAGTACCTTTAGGAAATGCAATAGGACTTAAATTATATACAAAAGGAGTAATGGTTGTTGGAATGTCAGAGGTGCAAGGAGAAGACAAAAATAATTATAAGCCATATGAAAATACAGGCTTGAAAGAAGGAGATATGATAGTTGAAATTGATGATGTTACAGTAACATGTATATCAGAGTTAATAGATACAGTTAATAAATCTAAAGGCGACAAAATAGAAGTAAAATATGTTAGAGATTCTGATACTAAAATAACTAATATTACTCCTGTAAAAACATCTAGTAGTGAATACAAATTAGGTTTATGGGTGAGAGATGCCCAAGGGGGAGTTGGAACTGCAAGTTTTTTCGAACCAGAAACAGGAATGTTTTGTGCATTAGGTCATGGAATAACAGATGTAGATACAGGTGAAGTTGTTAATATAGCAAATGGAGAATTGGTTACTACTAACATTGTTTCAATAACAAAAGGTGAAAAAGGGAAGCCAGGGGAAATTAAAGGAAGTATAGAAACAGGAGAGAAAATTGGAGATGTATTTAAAAATACGTCATTTGGTATATATGGAACTGTGAGTCAAAAAAGTAAATTAGGAATAAGTTCTAATGATGAAGTAGAAGTAGCTCTAAGAGATGAGATAAAACAAGGTGAGGCAGAGATTATTTGCGAGCTAGAGGATGGAAAAAAGGAAAATTACAAAATTCAAATTCAAAAGGTGTATACAAGTAATAACTATGATAATAAAAGTATGTTAATTAAGATAACAGATGAAAGATTATTAGAGAAAACTGGTGGAATAGTTCAAGGTATGAGTGGTTCACCTATAATGCAAAATGGAAAGTTTGTTGGCTCTGTAACACATGTATTAGTAAATGATCCTACAGTTGGATATGGAGTGTTTGCAGATATGATGATAAAACAGATGAAAACTACTTAAAATAAAAGAATTTTTTAGGGGTGCTTCTAATAAGGATAATTATTAGTAAGTATTCCTTTTTTTATTAAATTAATATTAAAAAATTTTAAGGATACTATTAAAATATTATTTTTCTGTAAAGACACTATCTTACTAGTTATCATTAAATAAATCTAAATAATTTAAATAGTAGAGTAGTAGCCTGTGTATTTATATATAAATACACAGACTACAGACTAATTTTATATGTGTTTTAGAAATTAATACTAAGTAGTAACTTTTAGTAATAAAAACCAAATAAAAATAATAAAATCTTCTATGCTAAAAAAAATTAGTGTGATATAATAAAAATATATGTTATAGGAGGATTTAAATGGAGTTGTTTAATGAAATTACAAATTCTTTTTATTTTACTGCAATTATAAGAATTTTAATAGGAATACTTCTTGCTGGAATAATAGGACTAGAAAGGGAGGCTTGGAATAAACCAGCAGGTTTTAGAACACATGCACTGGTAGGAGCAAGTGCAGTACTTGTTATGCTTTGTGGAGAATATATAGGAAATAAAACTAATACAGACGTAACTAGAATACCAGCACAATTATTATCTGGAATAGGATTTATTGGTGCAGGAACTATTTTAAGAGAAGGATTTGATGTTAAAGGATTAACTACTGCAGCAAGTCTTTTGTGTGTTACTTGTATTGGACTTACTGTAGGGACAGGTTTTTATTTAGCAGCTATTATAACAACAATACTTGCATATCTAATATTAAGATATTCACATAAAATATCAGATAATTTAGCATCATTTAATGTTATAAATTTAAATTTATATGCTAAAGAAATGAAAGAGGTTATTCCAAAAATAAGAGATATATTAAAAAGTTATAATATTAATATTAAACAAATTAGATATGACGAAAAAGCTGAATATAAAAAAGATAAATTTAGAGAACTTATAGTTATTGGAAGATATAAAGATGGAATAGATATAAATGATGTAGTCTCTGATATAGCATCATTAGAAGAAGTATCAAGAGTTATTCAAAATGGAAAAGATGATTAATTAGAAAAGAGGCAAAAAGGTGAAAAAGTTTATAAAAAGATTAATTCTTATATTAATAATAGTAGTTTGCTTGTTTGGCATATACTATTATAAAGATGAACTAATTAAGCAGATTGAAGATATTCCTTACAAATTAGAAGAATTAGGACTAACAGAAAAACAAAATGAAATATATAGTGAAGCTGAAATACAAGAGATTATTAGCAAAACAAGTAATAATGTAAACGGTGAATATAAAGGGAAGTTAGACGATTATTATTATAATCAACTAAATTCTAATGCTAGAATAATTTACAGAATATTTAAAGACAATACAGAAATCTTAAAAACAGGTACATATAACATAAGATTACCATTAATATTAGAAAATACACTAAAAGAAGAAGGTGGACAAGAAAAGTTAAATCAGGATTTTCAGGATGCATGGGATGCTTTTAAATTAGATAATCCGGAGATCTATTATATTAATGTTAATAAAATGTGTTTAATGACAAAAACAATAACTAAAGGTTTAAAAGTGAGTTATGAGTTATACATACAAAACCAAAGTAATGAAAACAGTCTAGCAGATGGATGGGAATCAAAAGAAGAAGTAGAAGTGTCAATGAATGAAATACAAAAAGTAAAACAAGAAATTGTGAAAAATATACCAGATAATGATTTTGCTAAGATAGTATTTGTTCATAATTGGATTATAGATAATGTAAAATATGATACAACAACTACTAAAACAAACAATTCAAATATTTATGGTGGGTTGGTAAAAAAAGAAGTAGTGTGTGAAGGATATGCAAAAACATTTAAATATTTATTAGACGAGTTAGATGTACCATGCGTTTTAGTTTGTGGTACTGGAACTGATGAAAATGGTGAAACAGAGAAGCATGCATGGAATTATGTGTATTTAAATGGCAATTGGTATGCAGTAGATACTACATGGGATGATCCAATAATTATAGGAAATGGAGAATTAGATAATAATATAAAATATAAATATTTCTTAAAGGGTCAAGATGACTTTTTTAAAAATCATTTAGAGGAAGGAAGATTTACAAAAGAGGGAATAGAGTTTGCTTATCCAGAACTTAGTAAAACTAATTATAGAAGTAAATGAAAAAAGGTAAACATATTTTTAGAGGGAATTAATATAATCTTTAAAATGTGTTGATTTGATAAAACTTTCTATAGAATTAATAAATAACAGTGTGTAATATTAACTAATTGAAGAAGAAAAATCCAAATGAACACCTTAAGAAAAAAGTGTTTATTTGGATTTTTTCTAGTATAAATTATTTCTTAGTTACAAGCATTGGACCAACTTTTGTAATAGTTCCAGCTCCTTGAGTAATTACTATATCATTAGAGATAGCATGAGTATGAACAAAATTAACAATCTCAGAAAAGCTTGGCATATAATAAGCTTTTTTCCCTAAAGCAGCTACTTCTTCAGCTAAATCTTTTGAACTTATATTATAAGTGTTTTTTTCTCTTGCAGCATATATATCAGTAATAATAATATTGTCAAAATTTATTAAAGCTTTAGCAAAATCTTTTAATAAGTTTTTAGTTCTACTATAAGTGTGAGGTTGAAATATCACCCATGATTGATTATATTTTTTGTTTTTTAGTGCATTTGCAGTTGCTGTAATTTCAGTAGGGTGATGACCATAATCATCATAAACATTTACATTATTAAAAGAACCTACAAATTCAAATCTTCTATGAGCACCTGTAAATTTTAATAATCCATTTTTTATATCTTCTTTTTCAAGTCCATATACATAACATACACAAATACAAGCTAATGCATTTGATACATTATGAATTCCAGGTACAGATAATTTAATTGTTTTATAAAATGTATTATTGAAATAAACATCAAAACTTGCAAAACCATTTTGATCAAATTGTATATTTCTTGCAAAAAAATTAGCATGTTCATTTTTAATTCCATAAGTTATAGTTTTTGCAGTAGTAAATCTAGATAGATGTGAAGAATTTGCGTCATCTGCATTTAATACAAGTAAACCATCATCAGGCAGTAATCGTACATATTTAGCAAAAGAAGTTTTTATATGTTCTAAGTCTTTAAAATAATCTAAATGATCGTTATCTATATTTAATATTACTTCTGTTTTTGGAAAAAACTTTAAGAAACTTTCAACATATTCACAAGCTTCTATAATAAAATATTCACTATTACCAACTCTATAGTTACCATTTAATTGTTTTAATTCTGCACCAACTTGAACTGAAGGATCTTTACAAGCCTCTAAAAAGCAAACAGAAAGCATAGATGTTGTTGTTGATTTTCCATGTGTACCTGAAACACAAATGGTATTTTTAAAAGCTTTAGTAATTGAACCTAAAAAATCTGCTCTTTCAATAGTAGGAATATGAAGTTCTCTAGCTTTCTGCATTTCTATATCATCATTAGAAATTGCAGCAGAATATATAACAACATCTGATCTTGATAAACTTTGTAGATCATGACCAATAGTAACTTTAATGCCATTTTTTATTAACTTATTTGTATTTTCTGAAGGATTTAAATCAGAACCAGTTACATTAAAGTTCCAATTTTTTAGTATTTCGGCAATACCACTCATGCTAGTACCACCAATTCCTATCATATGTATATTTTTATATTGTTTTAACTCATCTATATTAGCCAATTTGAGCCACGCTCCTTAATTTAAATATTTAACCTAGCCTATTATATACTCAAAATAGATATATTTCAATAAAATTTTTGCATAAATAGTGCAAATTTTTATAGATTAACAAATGTTGTACTATATTTAACATAAAAGATGTGAAATTATACCTTTAAATATAGTAAATTGGATGAGAATAAAATTATTATTAGTTTCGCTTATTTAAGTATAATTAAAAATAAAATTTATCATCTTCTAAAAAATAATAATATATTTTATATACTGATATTTTTCTGAATATACAACAAAAATAAGGGGATAATAAGT
Organism: uncultured Clostridium sp.; assembly: GCA_900557195.1. Classification (GTDB taxonomy): domain Bacteria; phylum Bacillota; class Clostridia; order TANB77; family CAG-508; genus CAG-492. Next base: position 76,649 of record USRT01000002.1, on the reverse strand, counting down.
AAAGAAAATATTTATCTTATTATATGTAGTATTTACCAAAAAAGTTAAAAATATACTAAATAAGAAAAAAATGTAAAAATAAGAAGGATAAATTATTTTTTTGGTGAATAATATACTAGTACATATAATATGTACAAAATTTTTATAACAGTGGAAGGCGGTGCTCAAATGCAAATTACAGATGTACGTTTAAAAAAAGTTAATTCAGGAAACAGAATGAAAGCTGTTGCTTCTGTAACATTCGATAATGAATTTGTTGTACGTGACATTAAAGTTATCGAAAGTCAAAAAGGATTATTTATTGCTATGCCAAGCAAAAAATCTTTTGATGGAGAATACAAAGATATAGCTCACCCAATTAATCGTGAAACAAGAGAAAAAATTCAAAATGCTATATTTGAAGTATACAATGCTCCAGAAACTGAAGAAGCTACATCAGTTGAAACTGAAGAAGCATCTTCAGAAGAAACAGCAGAATAATAAATGAAAGAAGATGATAAAAATATTCATCTTCTTTTTTATGTTTATGAAAAGTTACAAAATATGCTAAAAATGTATTGACATTACAGTATTAAGAGTATATAATAGAAAAGCATGTAAGATTTGCGATGAAGTAAGATGTGGCTACAAGCTTAGAACTGCTAGGTTTGGAGGGAACTCTTATGGAGTATGTCGTGGCTTAGACCAAGGCGGTAAGTTATTAAGAATAAAAAGCACTTATCCCAAGAATATCATGCAATACTTGGGTTTTTATATAGGTAAAAAAGAAACACCTGGGTGCGTTATAACTTCCGACCGAAAATAAAAATATTTAAGGAGGGAAATTTACATGGCAACAGTAACAGGAAATGCGGTAGCAAGTGAAAAAATCAGAATAAGATTAAAAGCTTATGATCATGTAGTTTTAGAACAGTCTGCTGAAAAAATAGTAGATACTGCTAAAAGAACAGGAGCAAAAGTTTCAGGTCCTATTCCACTACCAACAGAAAAAGAAATCATAACAATTTTACGTTCTCCACACAAACACAAAGATTCAAGAGAACAATTTGAAATGAGAACACATAAAAGAGTTATCGATATTCTTTACCCAACACAAAAAACTGTAGATAGTCTTATGAAAATAGACTTACCAGCAGGTGTTGATATTGAAATAAAATTATAATTCAAGTTATTAAAAAAGGGTCTCTATAAGACCAAGCTGATGTACTATAAAAATATAGAAAACAAAATATCAGCCAATAGTATTAGGAGGGAAAAATGAAAACATTAATAGGAAAAAAAGTTGGAATGACTCAAATATTTGATGAAACAGGAAAAGTTATTCCAGTTACAGTAATAGAAGCTGGTCCTTGTTTAGTAGCGCAAGTTAAATCAGTAGAAACAGATGGATACAATGCTATTCAATTAGGATATGGTGATGTAAAGGAAAGCAAATTAAACAAACCAGAAAAAGGGCATTTTGCAAAAGCAAAATTAGATTTTAAAAAACATTTAAGAGAATTTAGAATGGATTCAGTAGATGGAGTTAATGTAGGAGATGAAATAAAAGTTGATACTTTTGTAGTAGGAGACAGAATCGACGTACAAGGAACTTCAAAAGGAAAAGGATTCCAAGGTGTTATTAAACGTCATGGACAATCAAGAGGACCTATGGGTCATGGTTCTATGTATCATAGAAGACCAGGTTCAATGGGACCAACATCAACACCAGGTAGAGTATTTAAAGGTAAAAAACTTCCAGGACACATGGGAAGAGTTACAGTTACAATACAAAATCTAGATGTTGTAAAAGTAGATTTAGATAAAAATGCAATCTTAGTAAAAGGTAGTGTACCAGGAGCTAAAGGTGCAATATTAAAATTAAAAACAAGCGTAAAAGCATAAGGAAGGAGGAAAAAGTAAATGCCTAGTATAGATGTATACAATGTAGAAGGAAAGAAAGTTAAATCAGTAGAACTAAAAGAAGAAGTATTTGGTATAGAACCAAATGAATCAGTTGTACATAGTGTTTTAGTTAACTTTTTAGCTAACCAAAGACAAGGTACACAAAGTACAAAAACAAGAGCAGAAGTTCGTGGTGGTGGAAGAAAACCATGGAGACAAAAAGGTACTGGTAGAGCTAGACAAGGAAGTATAAGAGCTCCACAATGGATTAAAGGTGGTATTGCATTAGGACCAAAACCACGTTCATATAAATATACAGTTAATAAAAAAGAAAAGAGACTTGCAATTAAATCAATATTAAGTTCTAAAGTTTTAGAAAAAGAGTTGGTTGTTGTTGATAGTTTAGATTTAAAAGAAATCAAAACTAAAGAAATGGCTAAAGCATTAACAAACTTAAAAGTAGAAGGTAAATCTTTAATCGTTTTACCAGAAAAGAATGAAAATATTCAAAAATCTGCAAGAAATATAGAAGGAGTAAAAACAAGTTTAGTAAATACAATAAATGTTTATGATTTATTAAAATACAAAAACTTAATAATTACTTTAGATACAGTTAAAAAATTAGAGGAGGTGTACGCATAAGATGATGGCGGAAGATATCATAATTGAACCAATTATTACTGAAAAAAGTAATGATGGATTACAAGAAGGAAAGTATACCTTTAAAGTAAATAAAAAAGCAACAAAAGTTGATATAGCAAGAGCTGTAGAAAAACTTTTTGAAGTAAAAGTATTAAGTGTTAATACAATTACAGTAAAAGGAAAAGAAAAAAGAGTAGGTAGAAGTGTTGGAAGAACATCAGATTGGAAAAAAGCAATAGTTACAATCGATACAAATCCATCAGAAGTAACTTACTTAGCAGAAGGTGGAAAAGCAAAGAAGGTTTCTAAAAAATATAAAGATTCAATAGATGAATTTATGGGAGCTTAATTTGCTTATAAAGTAAATGAAAAATAAATATCTAGTTTTAATACTAGGAAAATAAAATTAAAAGGAGAGAATAAAAATGGGAATGAAACATTTTAACCCAACAACTCCATCATTAAGAAACATGACAGTTTCTACATTTGATGAAATAACAAAATCAACTCCTGAAAAATCTTTACTTACAAAGAAAAAGAAAAATGCAGGAAGAAACTCATATGGTAGAATAACTGTACGTCACCAAGGTGGAGGAAACAGACAAAAATATAGATTAATAGATTTTAAAAGAAGAAAAGATGATATGGTAGCAACTGTTTTAGGAATCGAATATGATCCAAACAGAAGTGCAAATATTGCTTTAATAGAATATGAAGATGGAGAAAAATCATACATCTTAGCACCAATAGGATTAACAGATGGTGACAAAGTAGTATCTGGAGATAAAGCAGATATTAAACCAGGAAACTGTATGAAAATTGAAAACATACCAGTAGGTACAATGATTCATAATATAGAATTAAATCCTGGTCAAGGTGGAAAATTAGTTAGAGCTGCCGGACAAGAAGCACAATTAATGGCTAAAGAAGGTAAATATGCTCACGTAAGACTTCCATCAGGAGAAATGAGATTAATAATGGCTGTATGTAGAGCAACTATAGGAACAGTTGGAAACTCAGATCATGAAAATGTTAAAATAGGTAAAGCTGGAAGAAGCAGACATATGGGTAAAAGACCTGAAGTTAGAGGTTCTGTAATGAACCCAGTAGATCACCCTCATGGTGGTGGTGAAGGTAGAGCACCTGTAGGACACGCAGGACCAATGACACCTTGGGGTAAACCAGCTCTTGGATATAAAACAAGAAAGAAAAATAAACAATCTGATAAATTTATTGTTAAGAGAAGAAAATAAGATAGCCGTTAGCATGTATAACGAGCTTTACGGATATCTTATGCAGGCCGGAGTTAAAATAGCTAAATTTATAAGTTTTTTTATATAATCAAAATGTACAAAACTTATATAAATTTAGAAAAGCGAAAGTTATATTCATTAGAAAAATCTTTAAGGATTTTTCTAAAATAAATATAGTAAATCTAAAAAAGGATTTACATACTAAAAATTAAAAGGAAATTCCTAAAGAAGGAGGGAAATAATACTTATGTCAAGATCTAGTAAAAAAGTACCATACGTAGCTCCTGAACTTATGAAAAGAATCGAAGCTATGAATGAATCAGGAAATAAAGAAGTATTAAAAACATGGTCAAGAGCTTCTACTATATATCCACAAATGGTTGGACACACAATAGCTGTTCATGATGGTAGAAAACATGTACCTGTTTATATATCAGAAGAAATGATAGGACATAAATTAGGAGAATTTGCTCCAACAAGAACATTCAAAGGTCATGCTGGAGAAAAAACAACAAAAAAATAAAATAAAACTACTTTAAGGAGGGAAATAAAGTGGAAGAAGTAATGCAAGAAATCGTACCAGAAGCAGTTGCAACTCTTAAATTTGCGAGAATTTCACCTAGAAAAGTGAAAGTCGTAGCTGATTTATTAAGAGGAAAAAATGTTGATGAAGCTTTAGCTATCGTTAAATTCACACCAAAAGCTGCATCTGAAATATTAGAAAAATTATTAAAATCAGCTATTGCAAATGCTGAAAATAATCATAATATGACTCATGGTAAATTATATGTTGCTGAAATTTATGCAAATCAAGGTCCAACATTAAAGAGAATTAGACCAGCTGCAAAAGGTTCAGCAGTTAGAATTAGAAAAAGAACAAGTCATATAACAATAGTATTGAGAGAAAGAGTGTAAAAGAAAGGAGGATTTATTTAAAATGGGACAAAAAATGGATCCACATGGATTAAGAGTTGGCATAATTAAGGATTGGAGTTCAAAATGGTATGCAGATTCTAAGAACTTTGGAGATTATCTTGTAGAAGATAACAAAATCCGTAAATATGTAAAGAAAAAATTATATGTTAGTGGAATTTCAAAAATTGAAATTGAAAGAACAGCTAAATTTGTTAAAGTTAATGTGTTTACAGCAAAACCAGGTTTAGTAATCGGAAAAGGTGGAAACCTTGCTGAGGAATTAAAACTTGAATTACAAAAAATGATTAATAAAGAAGTAAATTTAAATATAGTTGAGGTTAAAAATGTTGATGTAGATGCACAATTAGTTGCAGAAAATATCGCAGGACAACTAGAAAGAAGAATTTCATTCAGAAGAGCAATGAAACAATGTATGCAAAAATCTATGAAAGCAGGTGCTTTAGGAATAAAAACTGCAGTATCTGGAAGATTAGGTGGAGCAGATATGGCTAGAACAGAATTCTATAAAGAAGGTACAATACCACTTCAAACATTAAGAGCTGATATTGATTATGGATTTGCAGAAGCAGATACAACATATGGAAAAATCGGTGTTAAAGTTTGGATATATAAAGGTGAAGTTCTTCCAGCTAAAAAAGCTAAAATGGAAGGAGGAGACAAATAATGCCATTAATGCCAAAAAGAACAAAATATAGAAAACAACAAAAAGGTAGAGTAAGAGGAAAAGCAATGAGAGGAAATAAAGTTACTGATGGTGAATATGGTATTCAATCATTAGATCTAGGGTTTATTACTTCTAATCAAATAGAAGCAGCCCGTGTTGCTATGACTCGTTATATTAAAAGAGGTGGAAAAGTTTGGATCAAAATTTTCCCAGATAAACCAATAACAAAGAAACCAGCTGAAACTCGTATGGGTAAAGGTAAAGGTGCCGTAGAATACTGGGTAGCAGCTGTAAAACCAGGTAGAGTAATGTTTGAAATAGCAGGAGTTCCAGAAGAAACTGCAAGAGAAGCTTTAAGACTTGCTGCAAATAAACTATCTGTTAAGTGTAAATTTGTTAAAAAGGAAACTGAAATAGGTGGTGAAATAGATGAAGATAAATAAAATAAGAGAAATGTCTTCACCAGATTTAGAAAAGGAATTAGGAGAATTAAAATCAGAGTTATTTAAATTAAGATTTAGTTTGAAAACAAATGGTTTAGATAATCCTATGAAAATTAAAGAAGTGAGAAAAGACATTGCCAGAGTAAAAACTGAATTAAGAAAAAGAGAAATCGAAGAAGTAAAATAGTAGCAGGAACTATATTTACTAAAACAAATAAAATGTAATCCTGACAATTTTTGAGGAAGGAGATTAATCGAAATGGAAGAAAGAAATCTTCGTAAAGTTATGATTGGTACAGTTGTTTCTGATAAAATGGATAAAACAGTTGTTGTTGCAGTAGAAACAAGTGAAAAAAATAAAACTTATGGAAAAATCCAAAAGAGAACATATAAGTTAAAAGCTCATGACGAAAAAAATGAATGTCAAGCTGGAGATAAAGTTAAAGTTATGGAAACAAGACCTTTATCAAAAGATAAGAGATGGAGAGTAGTTGAAATCGTTGAAAAGGCAGTTATAAAATAATTGATTAAAGAAGGAGGTACTAGAATATGGTACAGCAACAATCTATATTAAAAGTAGCTGATAACACTGGTGCAAAAGAAATTATGTGTATCAGATGTCTAGGTGGATCATATAGAAAATACGCTAGAATTGGAGATGTTATTGTTGCTTCTGTTAAAACAGCTACACCAGGTGGCGTTGTTAAAAAAGGTGATGTTGTAAAGGCAGTAGTAGTAAGAACTAAAAAACCAACAAGAAGAGCTGATGGATCATATATAAGATTTGATGAAAATGCAGCTGTAATTATAAAAGAAGATGGAAACCCAAAGGGAACTCGTATATTTGGGCCAGTTGCAAGAGAATTAAGAGATAAAGATTACATGAAAATATTATCTTTAGCTCCTGAAGTTCTATAATGTGTTAGCGAACGCGTGAGCTTACACATTGTTGATACAGAGGACTTTAAGCTCTTAAATAAAACGACTGCTTAAGGAGTTCTATTATTAGAGATTAAAGATGCAGATGAACATTTGGTGAATCTGTAAACCTATAACAAAATTACCGAAAAGAAGAGGTGAAATATAAAATGTTAAAAGTAAAAAAAGGTGATACAGTTCAAGTTTTATCAGGAAATGATAAAGGTAAAACTGGAGAAGTATTAGAAGTAATACCAAAAACAGAAAAAGTAATTGTAAAAGGTATTAATATAAGAAAAAAACACGTTAAACCAAGAAGACAAGGTGAAGAAGGCGGAATTATACCAGTAGAATGTGCAATCCATTCAAGTAAAGTAAATGTAGTTTGCCCAAAATGTGGAAAACCTACAAGAATAGGATTTGAAATTCAAAAAGATGAGAAAGTACGTGTTTGTAAAAAATGTGGTACAAAAATTAAATAAGAAAGGAGGTCTATTGAAGACTTATGGAAAAATTAAGAGAACAATATGAAAAAGAAATTATACCAAGCATGATGAAAAAATTCAATTATAAATCAGTTATGGAAGTTCCAAAACTAGAAAAAATAGTAATCAATATAGGTTTAGGAGATACAAAGGAAAATCCTAAATCATTAGAGAATGCTGTTAATGATTTAAAGTTAATAACAGGTCAAAAACCAATTGTTACAAAATCTAAAAAGGCAATTGCTGCTTTCAAATTAAGAGCAGGTGTTGATATAGGATGTAAAGTTACTTTAAGAAAAGGAAAAATGTATGATTTTGCATACAAACTATTTAATGTAGCACTTCCAAGAGTAAGAGATTTTAGAGGAGTATCTGCAAATTCATTTGATGGTAGAGGAAATTACTCAATGGGTATAAAAGAACAATTAATATTCCCTGAAATTGAGTATGATAAAATTGATAAAATAAGAGGAATGGATATTATATTTGTTACAACAGCAAATAGCGATGAAGAAGCAAGAGAATTATTAACTCTTTTAGGAATGCCTTTTAAAGGATAAAATTCACATAGAATAGGCAAAATTAAAGGGACGCTTCTCATAAAAAATGAAAGCCGAAATGTGAAATTTCAAATAAATTGGTCCCGAGACTTTAGTCGAAAAGGAGGAGAAGTATAAAGAATGGCTAAGAAATCATTAAAAGTAAAACAACAAAAAGATCAAAAATTCAAAACAAGAGAATATAACAGATGTAAAATTTGTGGAAGACCACATGCTTACATTAGAAAATTTGGAATATGCCGTGTATGCTTTAGAGAATTAGCTCATAAAGGAGAAATACCAGGAGTAAAGAAAGCTAGTTGGTAGAATCTAAAATTTTACTTAAAAAAACGGAATAATTCTAAAGGAAAAATATAAAAGAGTAACAAGAAGGAGGTATGAAAATTGATTACTACTGATCCAATAGCAGATATGCTAACAAGAATAAGAAACGCAAACAGTTCAAAACATAAAACAGTAGATGTTCCTGCATCAAACATGAAAAGAGCAATTGCTAATATCTTATTAAATGAAGGATATGTAAAAGCAGTTGAAGAAATAGAAGGCGAAGCAAATCAAGGTGTTTTAAGAATTACTTTGAAATATGATGAAAAGGGCGCTAGAATAATTGATGGTTTAAAGAGAATAAGTAAACCAGGATTAAGAGTTTATGCATCTAAAGATGAATTACCAAAAGTATTAAATGGACTAGGAATTGCTTTAATTTCAACTTCTAAAGGAATTAAAACAGATAAAGAAGCAAGACAAGAAGGTTTAGGTGGAGAAGTTTTAGCTTATGTATGGTAAGATACATCTAAATAAGTTATTTGTAATTACTAAAATTAAAAATAAACTAAATTAAAAGAAGGAGGGTAAAAAATGTCAAGAATAGGAAATAAACCTATTACAGTACCAGATGGTGTTGAAGTTACTTTGAACGGAAATCACATTACTGTAAAAGGACCTAAAGGAACTTTAGAAAAAGATATTCATAATAATATTAAAGTTTCTATGGAAGATAAAGTAATTAAAGTTGAAAGACCAGATGATGAACCAGCAAATAGAAGTTTACATGGTTTAACAAGAACTTTAATTAGTAATATGATAGAAGGCGTTTTAAACGAGTATAAAAGAGAATTAGAAATAAATGGTGTTGGATATAGAGCTCAGAAAAAAGGAAACAACTTATTAATGAACTTAGGATATTCTCATCCAGTAGAGATGGAAGCTCCAGAAGGAATTACATATGATGTTCCAAATCCAAACCAAATTATAGTTAGAGGTATTGATAAAGAGTTAGTTGGTCAAACAGCTGCTGTTATCAGAACAAAGAGACCACCAGAAGTATATAGAGGAAAAGGAATTAAATATGCAGAAGAGCATATTAGACGTAAAGAAGGTAAAGCTGGTAAGAAATAATAGATAAGAAAAAGAGGTGAAAAGAATGATTACGAAAACAAATAGAAAACTAGAAAGAGATAGAAGACATTTAAGAGTTCGTAAAAAAATAAGTGGTACAGCTGATCGTCCAAGATTATGTGTGTATAGAAGTAATAATAACTTATTTGTTCAAGTAATTGATGATGTTCAAGGAACTACTATTGCTAGTGCTTCTACTCTTGATAAAGAAGTAAAAGTAAAACATTCAAATAAAGAAGCTGCTAAAGAAGTAGGAACTTTAATAGCAAAAAGAGCAATGGATAAAAACATTAAAACTGTTGTTTTTGATAGAAGTGGTTATGTATATCATGGTGTTATTAAAGAATTAGCAGAAGCTGCAAGAGAAGCAGGTCTTGTATTTTAATAAATAAAAAATAAGGTATGTAAACCTTATAAATTAGTAAAAGGAGGGAAAAAGCGTGCAACAAGAAAATACATCAGAATTAAAAGAAAAAGTTGTAGCGATTAATAGAGTTGCTAAGGTTGTTAAAGGTGGTAGAACATTTAGATTTAGTGCAGTTGTTGTTGTTGGTGACGAAAATGGTCACGTTGGTGTAGGAAATGGAAAAGCTTCAGAAGTTCCAGATGCAATCAAAAAAGCAATTGAAGATGCTAAAAAGAATTTAGTAGAAGTTCCAGTTGTAGGAACAACAATACCACACGAATATATAGGAAAATTTGGTAGTGCAAGTGTAATGCTAAAACCAGCAGCAGAAGGTACAGGAGTTATCGCAGGTGGAAGTGTTAGACCAGTACTTGAGCTTGCAGGATATAAAGATATTAGAACTAAAGTTATAGGAACAAACAATCCTAGAAACGTAGTATATGCTACAATACAAGGATTACAATCAATGCAAACAATTGAACAAGTTGCTAAAAAAAGAGGTAAAAAAGTAGAAGATATTATTTAATTTTATCTTGCATAATTAAATTAGTTATAATATACTTATGCTATAAAAATAAAGCTTACGTAGAAATTAAATTAAGGAGGTGTAACCGCATAATGAAAATAGACGAATTAAAACCAGCACAAAATACAAAAACTAGAACAAGAGTAGGACGTGGAATTGGTTCAGGACTTGGAAAAACTTCTGGTAGAGGACATAAAGGACAAAAAGCAAGATCAGGCGGTGGAGTTAGAAGAGGTTTTGAAGGTGGTCAAACACCATTATATAGAAGATTACCAAAAAGAGGTTTCACTAATATTCATGCTAAAAACTACACAGAAGTAACTCTTACAATGCTTAATAAAGCTACAACTGAAGAAGTTACAGCTGAAAGTTTAGTAGCTGATGGAATTATTAGTAAAATTAATGATGGTATTGTAGTATTAGCTACAGGTACTCTAGAGAAAAAATTAGCTGTAAAAGCTAAAAGATTTACTAAAGCTGCAAAAGAAAAAATAGAAGCTTTAGGTGGAAAGACAGAGGTGATTTAATTGTTTAACACCATTAAAAATGCTTTAAAAACTCCAGATGTAAGAAAGAGATTATTATATACATTAATATTAATTATAGTATTTAGATTAGGTTGTTATATTACAATTCCAGGCGTAGATACAATAAAATTAGCAGAATATATGAGCTCAGCTACAAATGGAATGCAAGGATTGATTGATATGATTTCTGGTGGAGCTTTCTCAAGATTCTCTATCTTTGCTATGTCAATTAGTCCATATATTACAGCATCAATTGTAATACAATTATTAGGAATGGTTATTCCTTCTTTAGAAAGACTTGTAAAAGAAGGTGGAGAAGAAGGAAGAGCAAAGATAAATAAATATACCAAAATACTTACAATAGTACTTGCTTTAATTGAAGGATTAGGTATATTCTTATCTTATAGAACATCAGGAATATTTGTTGATACAAGCTTCTTAACAGGTTTTGTAGTTCTTAGTTCATTAATTGCTGGAACAGCATTATTAATGTGGTTAGGAGAGCAAATTACAAATAAAGGAATTGGTAATGGTATATCTATGATTATATTTGTAGGTATTATCTCAGGTTTACCAACCATTATTCCGACAATTTGGAATTTAATGTTCCAAGCAGGAGCTTTTAGTACAACAGGATTATTAACAGCTTTAGGAATTGTTATTGGTGCAATAGTATTAATAACTGCAGTTGTATTTGTACAACAAGCAGAAAGAAGAGTACCAGTACAATATTCTAAAAAAGTTGTTGGAAGGAAAATGGTAGGTGCTCAAAGTACACATATTCCATTGAAACTTGCAATGGCAGGTGTAATGCCAATTATATTTGCATCTTCATTTATGACATTCCCAGCAATGATTATTCAAATGTTTATAAGTGATATAGCTTCGCAAACTGGATTTTGGGCTTCTATTTATAAATTTTCAATTGCTACATCATCATCAAATGTACCAATTGGATATTCTATAGCAAATGCGCTTGTATATTTATTACTTATTGTTGGATTTACATTTTTCTATACATATGCAACATTTAATCCAGCAGAAGTTTCTAATAATATTAAGAAAAATGGTGGATTTATACCAGGCATTAGAGCTGGAAAACCAACAACAGAATATTTATCAAAAATCATATCAAGATTAACATGGTTTGGACGGAGTATATTTAGCAATTATAGCTATACTTCCAATGCTTGCTAGATTTACTAGTTTAGATTTAGCATTCGGAGGTACATCTATACTTATCGTAGTTGGTGTAGCAATAGAAATGATACAACAATTAGAATCTCAACTTGTAATGAGACATTACAAAGGATTTTTAGAATAATATAAAATATACAAATGATTTGGGGTGAGGCATTGGAGATAAAAGCCATGCCTCAAATCAATTTTTTAGTTATTAACTTAATCAATGCCAAAAGTTGTCAAAAGGGACGGGGCATATTGACAATTTTTGAGTAGATTAAAAGATGATTAATTACATTTATAAAGATTGTCAATATGCCCCGTCCCTTTTGACAACTTTTGACACCAATTCTTAAATTAACAAGGAGGAATAAAATATGTATATAATAATGCTTGGAGCACAAGGAACAGGAAAAGGAACTGTTGCAGGATTAATTAGTAAGGAAACAAACTTTCCACAAATTTCAACTGGTGATATCTTTAGAAAAAATATTAGTGAAAAAACTGAACTTGGAATAGAAGCAGATAAATATATATCACAGGGAAATTTAGTTCCAGATGAAATAACAGTTCCAATGGTAATAGATAGATTAAATGAAGAAGATGCAAAAAATGGTGCTATATTGGATGGATTTCCAAGAACAATAAGTCAAGCAGAAAAATTAGATAAAATTCTGCAAAATTTAGGTAAAAAAGTAGATTTAGTAATAAACTTGACAACACCAAGAGAAGAAATTATAGACAGAATGTTAACAAGAAGGGTATGTACTAATCAAGAATGTAAAGCTACATATAATACTAAACTTCATCCACCAAAAGTAGAAGGAATATGTGATATATGTGGATCAAAACTAAAACAAAGAGATGATGATTCAAATCCAGAAGCAATAAATAGAAGATTAGAGATATATGCAGAACAAACAAGCCCATTAGTTGAATATTATAATAAAAAAGGTGTTTTAAGAACAGAAACTGTAAGTACATCTATAAACAGAATGGGTGAAGATGTTGCGACTGATATTGTAAAATATATAAAGAATAGATAGAGGGAGTAAAGTGGTAACAATTAAATCAAAAAAAGAAATTGAATATATGAAAGAAGCATGTAGGGCTACAGCTTTAGTTCATAAAAGAATTGAAGAAGTAATAAAACCGGGTATTACAACTGCATATTTAGATAAAATAGCAGAAGAAACAATAAGAAAGCTTGGTGGAATTCCAGCACAAAAGGGATACCCAAGCGGAGTAAAAGGTATTAGCGCTTTTCCATCTACGCTATGTATTTCTATAAATGATGAAGTTATTCATGGAATACCTTCAAATAGAGTATATATTAAAGATGGAGATGTTGTAAGTATAGATTTGGTTGTATACAAGAATGGTTTTAATGGTGATGCAGCAAGAACTTATGTTGTAGGTAAAGGATCTAAAGAAGCAAACAAATTAGTAGATATAACTAAACAAGCCTTTTTTGAAGGAATAAAATATGCTACAAAAGGTAACAGAGTTGGAGATATTTCTCATGCAATTGGTGAATTTATCCAAAAAAATGGTTATTCTGTTGTAAGAGAATTTCAAGGTCATGGAATTGGAAGAGAAATGCATGAAGATCCAGGAATACCAAACTATGGAAAAGCAGGAAGAGGAATAAGATTAGAACCTGGTATGACACTTGCGGTAGAACCAATGGTAATACAAGGAAAACCAGATATTTTAGAATTAGATGATGGTTGGACAATTATAACAGAAGATGGAAGTTTAGCTGCACATTATGAAAATACAATTTTAATTACAGAAAACGAACCAGAAATATTGACAATACTCTAAATTTGTTATATACTATAAAAGCTATTGTTTCGCTTTAACAATAGTTATGTTATTGTATAAACAAATCAACATATTTTATATGGAGGTAAAAAATGTCAAAAGAGGATGTTATAGAAGTAGAAGGTACTGTTGTAGAGACATTACCAAATACAAATTTTAAGGTTAAGCTAGAAAATGGGCATGAAATTTTAGCTCATATATCAGGAAAACTTAGAATGAACTATATAAAAATTCTTCCAGGAGATAAAGTAAAAGTAGAATTATCTCCATATGATTTGAATAGAGGAAGAATAACTTGGAGAGCAAAATAGATTATAAGTATTGGAAAAATATTGTGTATGAGGTGCGATGTGAGATGTATCGATTTCATTTAGCCTGATATCTTAAAAATACATCTGACCTCACACATCATACTTTTATAATTGCCAATACAAAATATAGCAAATAGTATGCAAAAATTACAGGAGGTGTAGTAATAATGAAAGTAAGACCATCAGTAAAGAAAATATGTGAAAAATGCAAAGTTATCAAAAGAAAAGGTAAAATTAGAGTAATTTGTGAAAACCCAAAACATAAACAAAGACAAGGGTAATTATTTTTTGATATTAATATAAATCTAGTTGGCGGCTGTAAATCTATGTATCTGTATATATTTATATATAGATATAATAATTTATATATTAGATTTGTATTTATATATAGTTTTAAATTTAGTTAAAGACTTTATTTACTATTTTTTACAATCCATAAATAGTGAATTTAAAGTGCATTTCACCTTTAACATATTTAAAACAAAATTATAAAAAATTTTAAATTTTATAAAACATTTTGGAGGTGCTAAAAAATTATGGCTCGTATATCAGGAGTAGATTTACCTAGAGAAAAAAGAGTAGAAATAGGACTAACTTACATATATGGTATTGGATTACCAAGTTCTAAAAAAATATTAGAAAAAGCTGGGGTAAATCCAGACATTAGAGTAAAAGATTTAACAGATGATCAAGTACAAGCAATCAGAAAAGCTATGGAAGGACTTAAAGTTGAAGGTGACTTAAGAAGAGAAGTAGCATTAAATATAAAAAGACTTACAGAAATAGGATGCTATAGAGGATTAAGACATAGAAGAGGTCTACCAGTTAGAGGGCAAAGAACAAAAACAAATGCTCGTACAAGAAAGGGACCTAGAAAATTAGTAAGTAAAAGTAAAAAATAGGAGGTAAAACTTAAAATGGCTAAGAATGTAACAAAAAGAACAACAACTAGAAGAAGAGATAGAAAAAATATCGAAAAAGGTATGGCTCATATTCATTCTAGTTTTAATAATACAATAGTTACAATTACAGATGTTCAAGGTAATAGTATATCTTGGGCAAGTGCAGGAGAACTTGGATTTAAAGGTTCAAGAAAAAGTACTCCATTTGCTGCAGGAGAAGCAGCAGAAACAGCTGCAAAAGCAGCTATGGAACATGGTTTAAAATCTGTAGAAGTATTTGTAAAAGGACCAGGTTCAGGACGTGAAGCAGCAATAAGATCATTACAAGCTGCAGGTTTAGAAATAAGCAGTATTAAAGATGTAACACCAATACCACACAATGGTTGTAGACCACCAAAAAGACGTCGTGTATAATAAAAAATATTAAGGAAGGTGAAATAGAAAAATGGCAAGATATAAAGATGAACAATGCCGCATTTGCCGTAGAGAAGGTCAAAAATTATTCTTAAAAGGTACAAGATGTTATTCAGATAAATGTAGTATTTCAAGAAGAAATTATGCTCCAGGACAAAATGGGCAAAAGAAGAAAAAACTTTCAGAATATGGAACTCAATTAAGAGAAAAACAAAAAACAAAAGCTTTTTATGGAGTAAGTGAAAAACAATTTAGAAAATACTTCGATATGGCTTCAAATAGTAAAGGAAAAACTGGTGAAGTATTACTTCAAATACTAGAAAGCAGATTAGATAATGTAGTATATAGATTAGGTTTAGCAAGTTCAAGAGCACAAGCAAGAATGCAAGTAACACATGGTGCTTTTGAAGTTAATGGACAAAAAGTTGATATACCATCTTATTTAGTAAAAGCAGGAGATGTAATAGCTGTTAGAGAAATTAGAAGAGATAATGGAACAATAAAATTAAGTGTAGAAGAAAATGCATCAAGACCAGTTCCAGCTTGGTTAGAGAAAGATACTGAAAAATTAAGTGGAAAAGTTGTAACTCTAGCATCTAGAGAAGATGTAGATTTACCAGTTGAAGAACATTTAATAGTAGAGCTTTACTCTAAATAATAGTTATTAATAAAAATAGGGAGTATAATCCCATGTTTATGTTATTAGGAGGTTAATAATGATAGAATTTGAAAAGCCAAATATTAAATGCTTAGAAGTAGACGAAGGCAGCAATTACGCAAAATTTGTTTGCGAGCCATTAGAACGTGGATATGGCGTAACAATTGGAAATTCACTAAGGAGAATATTACTTTCTTCATTACCTGGAAGTGCTATAACTAGTGTAAAAATTGATGGCGTAGTACATGAGTTTTCTACTATTGCAAATGTTGTAGAAGATGTACCAGAGATAATCATTAATTTAAAAAGTGTTAGATTAAAATTAGATAAGAATGAAGAAAAGATTTTAAGAATAAATTTTAAAGGTGAAGGAGAAGTTACTGCAGGTGATATTATCACAGATGGCACTGTAGAGGTATTAAATCCAGATTTACATATTGCTACAGTTGCAGAAGGTGGTTCTCTAGTAATAGAAATGACAGCTGATATGGGTAGAGGATATAATACAGCTGAAAAAAATAAGAAGCCTGAACAATCTTTAGGAGTACTTCCAATAGATTCTATCTATACACCAGTAAAAAAAGTTAATTATTCAGTAGAAAATACAAGAGTTGGTCAAATGGTAGATTACGATAAATTAACAATAGAAGTTTGGACTGATGGAAGTTTAAAACCATATGAAGCTTTAAGCTTAGCAGCTAAAGTTATGACAGGACATTTAGAGTTATTTATCGATTTATCAGAAGCAACAAAAAATACTCAAATTATGATAGAAAAAGAAGAATCTAAGAAAGAAAAAGTATTAGAAATGTCAATTGAAGATTTAGAATTATCTGTTAGATCATTCAATTGTTTAAAAAGAGCTGGAATATCTACAGTTGAAGATTTAACTAATAAATCTGAAGCTGATATGATGAAAGTTAGAAATTTAGGAAAGAAATCTTTAGATGAAGTAACAAATAAATTACATTCATTAGGATTAGACTTTGCTAGAGAAGATGATTAGTAAAATAATTGCTAAATAATATTTTAAAAAAATATTAAGGAGGGAAAACAAAGTGGCAACTAATAGAAAATTAGGAAGAACAACAGATATAAGATTAGCAATGCTTAAGACTGGGTTAACAGATCTTATTCTACATGAAAAAATTGAAACAACAGAAGCTAGAGCTAAAGAAATAAAAGCTATGGCTGATAGTATTATCGCATTAGCAGTAAAAGAAAAAGATAATTTTGAAATGGTAGATGCTAAAATATATAAAGCTAAATTAGATAGCAAAGGTAACAAAGTTACAGAACTTGTAAAAAGTAAAAATGGTAAAGAATATTTAAAAGTAGTTAAAGAAGAAACTACAGAAAAAAGACAAAAAGATATGCCTTCAAGATTAAATGCAAGAAGAAAAATGATGACAATGATAAACAAAGTAAAAGATTCTGAAGGAAATAAAGTAGACTTAACAGCAAAATTATTTAATGAAATAGCTCCTAAATACGAAGGAAGAGTTGGAGGATACACACGTATCATTAAAGCTGGACCAAGAAGAGGAGACGCTGCAGAAGTTGTTATATTACAATTAGTTTAATATTGATATAAAAAGACATAAACAATAATTTTGTTTATGTCTTTTTGGATATTATATTAAAATAAGACTTTATTAAAGAATCTGTAGTTTTCTAAAGATTTTTCCGTATCCATAGTATTAACTATTTTACATTAACATTATCAATAATATCCTTACATTCTTTCCAATTAACAATTTTTATACAATCATAATCTTTTTCAAGATGGCTTAGTATCTTTTTTGTTCCATCTGATGAATCTAAATCTGTTACAATAATATTTTTTAAATAATCTTCATTTCCATACAAAAAACGAAATAGTAAAGAACGCATAAAAAATTCAATTTTATTTTCTTGATTTTTAACAGCAACAATTAAGTAAATTCCATCAGATTTTAGATTGGTATATGTACATAAATAAATAATTGTTTTAATTATATCAAAAAGTCCATACAAGGCAAGCGTCCATAATATGCCATAAAAAATGAAATCAGCCATATAAACCTCCATATATGTAAAATGGTGTTTTAAAATTGCCAAAATGCCCCGTCCCTTTTGGCAATTTTATTTTATAAGATATTATATTATAAAATTATATTTATGTTACTAAGAATAATAGACTTTTTTTAAATAATCATATATAATGAGCTAAAATATTATAGCAAAGAGAGGATTAAATTGGAACTTAAAGGAGACTTAACAGAGATAATATATCAAAATGAAGTTAATAGTTATACAGTAGCTACATTAGAAACAGATGAAGAAGAATTTACTATTGTTGGATATTTACCATTTATAAATATAGGAGATACTTTAAAGTTAATAGGCAGATTTGTAACTCATCAAGATTATGGAAGACAGTTTAAAGTGGAAACTTTCGAAAAGATGATGCCACAGAGTTTAGCAAGCTTGGAAAAATATTTGGGAAATGGTGCAATAAAGGGGATTGGTCCTGCGACAGCTAAAAAGATAATTGATAAATTTGGAGAGCAAACAATTCATATTTTTAAATTTGAACCAACCAAACTTGCTCGGGATAAAAGGTATAACAGAATCCAAGGCTATAGAGATGGCAGAACAATTTAATGAAAATTGGGAATTGTGGCAAATTGTTGGATTTTTAGAGAAATTTGGTATTGGTGTTCAAAATGCTAAAAATGTATATAAACGATTAGGTGTAAATGCTATAGAAGAAATAGAGACAAATCCATATATACTAGTAGATATTGCAAATAATGTGGATTTTAAACAAATTGATAGAATGGCTATGGAAATAGGAATTCCATATAATAATGAAAAGAGAATTGCAAGTGGAATTAAATATGCACTTTTAAGAGTAGCATCTAATGGTCATTGTTGTGTGGAAAAAGAAAATTTGTATAATTTTACAAGAGAATTATTATCTGTAACAAATGAAGAAATAGAAGAAACAATTATCAGATTAAAAGTAAATAAAGAGATAGTTATATATAAAATGAAAGATGCAGAATGGATTTATTTAGATTATTATGATAAAGCAGAACAAGATATAGCTGAAAAATTAATAGTATTAGATAATGCTAAAAATATAAAAAAAATAAAAGGATTCTCAAAAGAATTAGAAAAAGTGGAGAAAGAAACAGATATAGAATTATCTACTAAACAAAAAGAGGCTGTAGAAGCAGTGAATGATCATAACGTATGTGTAATTACTGGTGGGCCAGGTACTGGTAAAACAACAATAATAAAAGTAATAATAGATTTATATAAAAAACAAGGTAAGAAAACAGTACTTTGTGCACCAACTGGTAGAGCTGCCAAAAGAATGACAGAAACAACAAATGAAGAAGCTAAAACATTGCACCGTTTGTTAGAAATAGGAAAGATAGAGGATGAATGTATAAGTAACATTGACAGTAGCGTTGCACCAATAGATGCAGATGTAATAATTATTGATGAAATGTCTATGGTGGATTTATTTTTAATGAATTATTTATTGAAAGCTATATATCAAGGAACAAAACTTGTACTAGTAGGAGATGTGGACCAGTTACCATCAGTAGGTCCTGGTAGTATATTAGAAGATATAATTAATTCAAATAGAATAACTACAATAACTTTAAATAAGATATTTAGACAGGCTGCTAAAAGTAAGATAATAATTAATAGCCATAGAGTTAATAGTGGAGAATATTTTATAAAACAAGAAGAGTCAGAAGAAAAATTAAATGATGATTTCTTTTATATTAATGAACAAAATCAAGATAAAATATTATATCAAATATTATCATTGTGTAATGGAAGATTAAAAAATTATGGTGATTATGATTTCTTTAAAAATATACAAGTAATAACTCCAACTAAAAAAGGAATGCTTGGAACTAAAGAATTAAATAAAATATTACAGCAAACTTTAAATCCTAAAAGAGAAGAGACAATAGAAAAACAAAATATGGGTGCAATTTACAGAGTTGGAGATAGAGTAATGCAAGTTAAAAATAATTATGATATATTTTGGGAAAGAAAATTACCTAAATATGAAACTGGAACAGGAGTTTTTAATGGGGAACTTGGCACAATAAAGACAATTGATGATTTAGAAAAAAAGGTAAAGATTCAGTTTGATGATGAAAAAATAGCATGGTATACATATCAAGACTTAGAACAAATAGAACATTCATATGCAATAACAGTTCATAAAGCACAGCGGAAGTGAATTTGATGTTGTTATATTACCTATTATGCAGGCATCACCAATTTTACTTACAAGAAATTTATTATATACAGCAATGACTAGAGCCAAAAAGATGCTTATTGTAATAGGAAATCCTAATATTGTAAATTACATGATTCAAAATGTAGATATAAAGAAAAGAAATACAGGATTAAAAGAAAGGTTAATAGAGATTTAATATCTAATATTAAATTAATTATAAATTAAATAGGGGGCACAAAAATAAAAAGGAGGAATTATGAACTTTTTAGATTGTGTCCTTAATTTTATTTTTCCACCAGTGTGTGGAATCTGTTTAAAAATAAGCGGAAAATATATATGTGAAGAATGTATGGAATTAATTAAATTTAAATCATTAAATAAGATTGATACATATAATAATAAAAATTTTAAAGAGCATTTATATATTTTTAAATATGAAGGTATAATTAGACAGAGAATATTAGATTATAAATTTAGAGAAAAGTCTTATTTACATAGTAGCTTTTCAGAGATGATTTTAAATAGTAAAGAAAATATAGAATTTATAAAAAAATATGATGTTTTAATTCCTATACCTATACACAAAGATAGAATGAGGACAAGAGGGTATAATCAAAGTGAATTAATTGCTAAAGATTTAGTATATGAAATTAAAAATATAAAATTAGAAAATAGAGTTCTCATAAAAACTAAAAATATAATAGCACAAAGTTCATTAAATAAAAAACAGAGGGAAAATAATATAAAAGATGTATATCAAATTAAGAGTGCAGAAAAAGTTATGAATAAAAAAGTATTACTGTTAGATGATATATATACAACAGGAAGTACTGTTAATGAATGTGCAAAGATATTAAAAGAAGCGGGATGTATAGAAGTAGGGATTATTACAATTGCAAAAGACTAAAAAAGTTACTATTAAGGATTAGTAATAAAAAAAATATATAAAAAATGCAACTTTTATTTATTTTAAATTGTATTTAAAGTGAGGAAAAATTAAATGTAATAATTATGGAACTTATTAAAAGGAGTTTTTAGTAATGGATGAAATGAAATTTAAAGAAATCTATGAAAGAAATGTTGATACTGTATATAGAATTTGCTATTCGTATTTAAAAAACAAATCAGATGCGGAAGATATAGTTCAAGAAACTTTTATAAGATTACTAAGGAAAGAAGTGAAATTTGAAAATTATAAGCATGAAAAAGCTTGGCTAATAGTTACTGCTAGCAATTTATGTAAAAATAGTCTGAAATCATGGAAAAATAAGATTGATAATATAGAAGATTATAATTTAGCAAATCCAAATGAAAAAAATGATATAGATGAAACATTACATATTGTTTTAAACTTACCAAATAAATATAAAACAACTATATATTTATATTATTATGAGGGATATTCAAGTATAGAAATAGCTAAAATTATAGGAAAAAAGGAGTCTACAGTAAGAAGCCAGTTAAAAAGAGGACGAGAAATATTAAAAGTGAAAATAGGAGGTGAATTAGATGAATGAAATAAAAAAAGCATATGAAACAATAAAGTTAGATGAAGAATCAAAAGAGAGGATATATTATAACATACAAATGAAAAAAGGAAAAATAAAAAACAAGAAAATATGGATTATCAAAAGAGTAGTACCTTTAGTATCAGTGTGTGCATGTGCAATGATTATAATTACTAATTCTACATTTCAGGTTAAAGCAGGAGAATATATAAGAAGTGTAGTAAATTGGATAACAGGAAATACGAAAGATGATTATTTAGAAGAACCAAATATTGTTACTTCAAATAATAATATGCAATTTAAGATTAAAAGTGCAAAAAGAATAGACAGTGAAGTTAGAGTAATGTATGAAATCATATTTCCAGATAATATAGAAGAATATATTAATTTAGATGATTATAAAAATTCAAATAACAATTATAAAGAATTATTTTTTAATGAAATATTTACAGATTGTAAAATATATGTAAATAATAAAGATATTAATGACATAGATATGATAGATGGAGAATTTTGGTATTTCCATGTTAAAGATATTGAAGTAAAAGGTAATATGATAGTACAAGAGCTAGTATTAAATTTAAATAAAGAATATTTAAATAGTGATTTAAACTTTATATTTGAATATAATAAATTTAATATAAATAACACAATTTTAGAGGCAAATCTAAAAACAGAATATACATTAGATGGTAATCTTTATTCTGGAGACATTGAAGTAACTAAAATTCCAGAAGTTAAGGCAGATATAGGAAAAAATACATATAGTTTTTATGGATATTCATATACCAAAACAGGAATAAAGATTTATTGTAAGGAAAAGGCAGATAGCTCGATGAATTATGATGTTATTTATTTAAGAGTAATAGATAATTATGGTTCAAAATACCTATTCTATCCAAAATGTTATAATGATGGAACAGATCTTGTTTTTGAGATTTATGATGGACCAGCAAATTGGTATAATGAATATGAAGAGTATCTTAAACCAAGTATTACCAATATAAAAGTAGAAATAATGAAAGAAACACCTGAGTTAGATAAAAAAGGTAAGCCTGTTTCAGATAAAATTTCAGAGTTTGAAATTGATTTTGAGAATGGGAAATAGAAGAAAAAAATGAAATTTAAGAATTGAGGGATTTGTATGAAAAATAAAATTTTAAAAGTTAGTTTAATTAGTATAATAGTTACTTGTATATTAGTAATGTTAACAGGATGTACATTAAATAATATTACAAATGAAAATAATCAAATAGAAGAAAATAAAGTAAAAAACGAAGGTCAAAATACAGAAGAAAATAATAAAGAAAGTACAAATACACAAAGTGCATCAAAAACAGATAGTGAAATTGTAGAAGAGTTGTTTTTGGATTACTTAAAGAATATGGAAGAAAGTTCAGGAAAAAAATTAAAAGGATACAAAATAGATAAAGTAAAAGTTTTATTAGGAAATGAAAGAAAAAATGTAATAAATACATATGAAGGTACTGAAGGTAATAACGTAAATGAAAAAGACATTTTTGCAGAAGTCACATATTCAGTAAAGCCAGAGAATATAGAGAATACTGAATGGATGGCTGGAAACGGAGAAAAACAAGAAGATTGGTTAATAAACAAAACATCTTGTGTATTTATAAAACATAATAATGGATCATATAAGATTCAAGAAAATGGTACAGGTTGGTAGTTTAAAACAAAAAGAGTAAAATTTAGATTTTAAACTATATACTATAAATAATAGCACTAATTAATAAAAAAGAAGGGTATAATATGAAAATTATATCCTTTTTATAATTGCATAAATTGATTTTTAAAAATTAAAAATTTTGCATAATTTTTTCCTAATTTGTAATAATAAAATTATAAAACAAAAACAAGGAGGGAAAAAATGAAAGCAACAGGAGTAGTAAGAAGGATAGATGATTTAGGAAGAGTTGTTATTCCAAAAGAAATTAGAAAAACATTAAGAATAAAAGAGGGTGACCCATTAGAAATATTTACAGACAAAGAAGGAGAAGTTATATTAAAAAAATATTCGCCTATAGGTGAACTTTCTGAGTTTGCAACAGAATATGCTGAAACACTTGCAAAAACAACTGGTCATATTGCATGTATAACAGATAAAGATACTGTTATTGCTGTTTCAGGTGGTTCTAAAAAGGAATATTTAGAACAAGGAATTAGTGAAGAGTTAGAAAAAATTATGGATGAAAAAGAAAATTATAATAGTAAAGAAAATAATGATACATCTATACCAATAACAAAAAATGATAATAAAGAGAGAAAAAATAATGCACAAGTTGTATATCCAATAATTGCTGATGGAGATGTTA
Source organism: uncultured Clostridium sp. (assembly GCA_900557195.1). Taxonomy (GTDB): domain Bacteria; phylum Bacillota; class Clostridia; order TANB77; family CAG-508; genus CAG-492. Next base: position 52,617 of record USRT01000002.1, on the reverse strand, counting down.
TAGGAACTGTAATTTTATTATCTAAAGATGCAAATACAAAAATGTCAGAAGTAGAGCAAAAAGTTGTACAATCAGCCGCTAGTTTCTTGGGAACACAAATGGAAATATAATGTTATAATTTATCTTTTAATTTGGTGATAATGTTACCGCCTAGCTAAGTGTTTGATATATATTTTTTAAAACCAATCTTGAAGCGTGTCAGCAATTGGTAAAGATAAGTTTTATACCACGCAGAAAATTTGAGAAACGTTAGCTAAATGCGTACCATCGGCGATTGGTTTTAAAAAATATATATCAAACACTTAGCTAGGCTAGTATGTGCTTTTAAATAAGATATAAATGGTAACATATAATAAAAATTGCTGCAAAAAATTGAAAGAATACTTGAAAAGTATTCTTTTTTGATATACAATAGCAAGTGATTATTTATAATCTATTTAAAAGATGCTTTTTATGCATCGGAATGGAGGAATTTTTTTATGTCAGTAAAAGTAGCTATTAATGGATTTGGACGTATAGGACGTCTAGCATTTAGACAAATGTTTGGAGCAGAAGGGTATGAAATCGTTGCAATAAACGATTTAACAAGTCCTAAAATGTTAGCTCATTTATTAAAATATGATTCTGCACAAGGTAGATATGAAAAAGCAGATACAGTAGTTGCAGGAGAAGATTCTATAACAGTAGATGGAAAAGAAATTAAAATATATGCTATAAAAGATGCTGCAGAATTACCATGGGGAGAAATAGGAGTAGATGTTGTTCTTGAATGTACAGGATTCTATACAAGTAAAGAAAAAGCAAATGCTCATATTATAGCAGGAGCTAAAAAAGTTGTTATATCAGCTCCAGCTGGAAATGACTTACCAACAGTAGTTTTTGGTGTAAATGAAAATATATTAACAAAAGAAGATAAAATCATATCAGCAGCTTCTTGTACAACAAACTGTTTAGCACCAATGGCAAATGCATTAAATAAATATGCACCTATTCAATCAGGAATAATGTCAACAATACATGCATACACAGGAGACCAAATGTTATTAGATGGTCCACACAGAAAAGGAGATTTAAGAAGAGCAAGAGCAGCAGCTGTAAATATTGTACCAAACTCAACAGGAGCAGCAAAAGCAATTGGATTAGTTATTCCAGAATTAAATGGAAAATTAATAGGTTCAGCTCAAAGAGTACCAGTTCCAACAGGTTCAACTACTATATTAACAGCAGTAGTTAAGGCAGCAGATGTAACAGTAGAAAAAATTAATGAAGCAATGAAAAATGCTTCTAACCAATCTTTTGGTTATACAGAAGAATTATTAGTTTCTTCAGATATAATAGGAATTAGATATGGATCATTATTTGACGCAACACAAACAATGGTAACAAAAATATCAGAAGATTTATACCAAGTTCAAGTTGTTTCTTGGTATGATAATGAAAATTCATATACAAGCCAAATGGTAAGAACAATTAAATACTTTGCAGAGTTAGGAGAATAAAAATATAAATTCTGCATGGGCAGGCAAGAAGATTAGTCTGCCCTAAAGTATCTTTAAAGAAATTAACTGATAACCATTGGTGATTCGAAATAACTACATATTAAGGATTAGCAATGATTATCAGTTAATAGTAGGAGGGGTTTATGAATAAGAAAACAGTAAAAGATTTAGATTTAAAAAACAAAAAAGTATTTGTAAGATGTGACTTTAATGTACCAATCGATGAAAATGGAAATATTACAGACAATAGAAGAATAGTAGGAGCATTAGATACAATTAAATATTTATTAGAAAATGATTGTAAAGTAATTTTAGCATCTCACTTAGGAAGACCAAAGGGAGAAGTAAAGCCAGAATTTTCTCTAGCACCAGTGGCTAAAGAATTATCTAACTTATTAGGTAAAGAAGTAAAACTTGCAAAAGATATAATTGGAGAAAGCGCAAAAGAATTAACATCTAATATGCAAAATGGTGATGTTGTATTACTAGAAAATGTTAGATTTGATTCAAGAGAAGAAAAGAATGATCCAGAATTTTCAAAAGAACTTGCATCTATGGCAGAAATATTTGTAAATGATGCTTTTGGAACAGCTCATAGAGCACATAGTTCAACAGCAGGAATTGCAGAGTATTTACCAGCAGTATCTGGATTCCTAATTGAAAAAGAATTAAACTTTTTAGGAAACGCTTTAGAAAATCCAGCAAGACCATTTGTTGCAATTTTAGGTGGAAAGAAAGTTTCTGATAAAATTGGAGTTATTAATAGTTTATTAGAAAAAGTAGATACACTTATGATTGGTGGAGCAATGGCATATACTTTCTTTAAAGCTCAAGGATATAATGTTGGAAATTCAATTTGTGAATTAGATAAACTAGATTTAGCAAAAGAATTAATGGAAAAGGCAGTTAAAAAAGGTGTTAAATTAATGCTTCCAGTTGATACAAGATTAGGAAAAGAATTTGATCCAAATACAGAAACAAAAACAGTTTCTTGGACAGAGATTCCTGATGGTTGGGAAGGTTTTGACATTGGAGATGAAACAATAAAATCTTATAAAGAAGAATTAAAAAATGCAAAAACTGTTATATGGAATGGACCAGTTGGTTTATTTGAATTTGATAAATTTGCAATAGGAACAAACGAAATTGCAAAAACATTATCAGAAATGACTGACGCAACTACTATTATTGGAGGAGGAGACTCTGCAGCAGCAGTAGAAAAAGCAGGACTGTCAGAGAAATTTACTCATATATCAACAGGTGGAGGAGCATCACTTGAATTTTTGGAAGGAAAGAAATTACCTGGAATAGAATGTTTGATGGATAAATAATAGTAATAATTTGAAGGGGAAACTAATGAATAATAAAACAAATATTTTAAAAAGTTATGAATATAATGGAAATAATTTAGATGAAGTATCTGAAAGTTCAAATTTGATAAAAATAAAGGAGAAGAATCTAAATACTCCAATACAAGCAAAGATTAAAACATATACTAATAGTTTTTCCATAATTTTATGCTTTATTATTTTTCCCACATTTTTGATTTCACTAATTCTAAATGTTCAAAGAAGAAATAAGAAAAAAACGATAATTAGTGCTATTATGTTTGTATTATCATATGTATTTTATGTAGCAGTATTGTTGTTAAATATGTTTGCTACATTTGAGCAGAATTTAATATTAAGTATTTTAGCAATAATAATGTTTTTATGTATATTTGCAATTGAGATAATATTAATAATATTTTGTTTTTGTAGAAAAAACAAAACTAATTAAGGAGGCAATTTAGATATGAGAAAAAAAGTAATCGCAGGAAATTGGAAGATGAATATGCTTCCAGATCAAACAATAAAATTTATAGATGAAATAGCACCACTAGTAAAAGACACAAAAAATGAAGTGATTCTTTGTGTTCCATATACAGACTTATTTTATGCATTATTAACAGCACAAAATACAAATATAAAAATAGGTGCACAAAATATGCATTGGGAAGAAAATGGAGCATATACAGGAGAAGTTTCTGGAAAAATGTTAAAAGTAATTGGAGTAGAATATGTAATTATAGGACACTCTGAAAGAAGACAGTATTTTGCCGAAACTGATGAAACTGTAAATAAAAAAATAAAAGCAGCATTTGCAAATGAACTAAAACCAATCGTATGTGTTGGAGAAACTCTATCACAAAGAGAAGAAGGTAAAACAGAAGAAATAATTACAACTCAAACTCGTTTAGCATTAGAAGGCCTATCAAATGAACAAGTAAAAAATACAATAATTGCTTATGAACCAATATGGGCTATAGGAACAGGTAAAACAGCAACATCTGAAGATGCTAATAACAGTATAAAAGCTATTAGAAAAGAAATAGAAGATATTTATGGAAAAGAAGTTTCAGAAGAAGTGATAATTCAATATGGAGGAAGTGTTAAATCTACAAACGCAAAAGAATTATTCGAAACATCAGATATTGATGGAGGATTAGTAGGTGGAGCAAGTCTTAAAGTAGAAGAATTTTCTAAAATAGTTAATTATGATAAAAATTAACTTTAAAGTACTAAAGAAAGAACAAATATAGATTATAAAATAAAGAAGAGGCGGTAAAAGTAAAATGGATAAAAAACTTACAATGCTAATGATATTGGATGGTTTTGGAGAAAATAACAACGAAAAAGGAAATGCGGTAAAACTTGCAAATACTCCAAACATAGATAAACTAATGAAAACATGTCCTACAACAGATGTATATACAAGTGGATTAAATGTAGGTCTTCCAGAAGGACAAATGGGAAATTCAGAAGTTGGTCATACAAATATTGGAGCAGGAAGAATAGTATATCAAGAACTAACAAGAATAACAAAATCAATAGAAGATGGAGATTTCTTTAGTGTACCAGAATTTGTAAAAGCAATAGAAAACTGCAAGCAAAATAATTCTAAATTGCATATTATGGGACTTTTATCTGATGGACGGAGTTCATAGCCATATGCGTCATTTATTTGCTCTTTTAGAACTTGCTAAAAGAAAGGATTTTGAAGATGTATATGTACATTGCTTCTTAGATGGTAGAGATACTCCTCCAGCATCAGCAGAAGGTTATATAATGCAATTAGAAGAAAAAATGAAAGAAAAAGGAATTGGAAAAATTGCTACTATCTCTGGAAGATTTTACAGTATGGATAGAGATAAAAGATGGCAGAGAATCGAAAAAAGTTACAATGCAATGGTAAATGGTATTGGTGAAAAAGCACAATCAGCAATTTCTGCAATAGAAAGCTCATATCAAAAAGAAGTTTTTGACGAGTTTGTAGAACCAACAGTAATTTGCAATGGAGATAATAAAGTTGCTACTATAGATAAAAATGATTCTGTAATATTCTTTAACTTTAGACCAGATAGAGCAAGAGAAATAACAAGAACATTAGTAGATAAAGATTTTAAAGAGTTTGAAACAAAAGACTTAAATTTATATTTTGTATGTATGACTCCTTATGATGAAACTATGCCAAATGTAGAAGTAGCTTTTAAAAAGGAAAGATTAACAAATACTTTTGGTGAATATATTAGTAATCATAGTTTAACACAATTAAGAATTGCTGAAACAGAGAAATATGCACATGTTACATTCTTCTTTAATGGAGGAGAAGAAAAGCAATATGAAGGAGAAGACAGAATATTAATTCCTTCTCCAAAAGTTGAAACATATGATTTAAAACCAGAAATGAGTGCTTTAGAAGTAACTGAAAAAGTTATAGAAGCAATTAAATCAAAAAAATATGATAATATAATACTAAACTATGCAAACCCTGATATGGTTGGTCATACAGGAAATTTAGAAGCTGCAATAAAAGCAATAGAAACAATAGATGAATGTTTAGGAAGAGTTCTAGATGTTATAAATGAAGTAAATGGTGTTTTATTAATTACAGCAGACCATGGAAATTCAGAACAAATGATAGATTATAAAACAGGTGAACCTCATACTGCACATACAACAAATCCTGTTCCACTTATTTTAGTTGGAATGGAAAATGTACAATTAAAAGAGGGAAAACTTGCAGATTTAGCACCAACAATGCTAGATATTATGAATTTAGAAAAACCAGAAGAAATGACAGGAGAAAGTTTATTAATAAGAAAATAAAAATGTTTTTAACTAGCAAAGAATAAAGAGCAATTATAATAATTTTCAATTTCTAGGAAATTACATTTTATATGAGATTTCCTAGAAGAATATATTTATTTAAATTAAATGATTAACATGTCTAACAAAATACATTTAAATAATATATACAAAGAAATAAAAAATTGTAATAATCTATAAAACTTGCTAGATTAAGATATATACCAAGAAAGGAGCTAATTAATATGATATATTCAAAAGAAGTAGAAAATATGTGCCCTGTAGCAAAAGGAGTTGACCATGGGCCAGCACCAATTCCAGAGGAAGGTAAATGGGTAAAATCAAAAGAAATAAAAGATATTTCAGGTTTAACACATGGTATAGGATGGTGTGCACCACAACAAGGAGCATGTAAATTAACTTTAAATGTAAAAGAAGGAATTATTGAAGAAGCTTTAGTAGAGACAATAGGATGTTCAGGAATGACACATTCAGCTGCTATGGCAGGAGAAATTTTAGTAGGTAAAACAATATTAGAAGCATTAAATACAGATTTAGTATGTGATGCTATAAATACTGCTATGAGAGAATTATTCTTACAAATAGTATATGGTAGAACACAATCTGCATTCTCAGAAGGAGGACTTCCAGTAGGAGCAGGACTAGAAGATTTAGGAAAAGGACATAGAAGTCAAGTAGGTACAATTTATTCTACAAAGGTTAAAGGTCCTAGATATCTAGAACTTGCAGAAGGATACATAGTAGAAATAGGATTAGATAAAGATGACCAAATAATTGGTTACAAATATGTAAACTTAGGAAAAATGATGGATAACATCAAAGCTGGAATCGAACCTATGGAAGCAATTGAAAAAGCTTCTGGAAAATACGGAAGATTTGATGAAGCTGTTAAGAAAATTGATCCAAGAAAAGAATAAAAAGCTTATATATTGATTTAGAAAATATAATATTAAAAAAATCAAATACAATAAATCAAGACATTATAAGCATGGTAAGAAAATTTAAGTAGTAGAAAAAGTAGGAGGTAAGAATAATGGCAGTAACATTTGAAAGTTATGAAAGAAGAATAGACCAGATTAAACCAGTAATGGAAAAATACGGAATTAAAGATTTTGAAGATGCATTAAATATATGTACAGAAAAAGGATTTAATCCATACGAAATAGTAAAAGGAGTTCAACCAATTTGTTTTGAAAATGCAGCTTGGGCATATACTTTAGGTGCAGCAATTGCAATTAAAAAAGGATGCACAAAAGCATCAGACGCAGCTAAAGCGATTGGAGAAGGTTTGCAAGCTTTTTGTATTCCTGGATCTGTTGCAGATGACAGAAAAGTAGGTTTAGGACATGGAAACTTAGCATCAATGCTATTATCAGAAGAAACAGAATGTTTTGCATTCTTGGCAGGACATGAGAGCTTCGCAGCAGCAGAAGGAGCAATTGGTATTGCAAAATCTGCAAATAAAGTAAGAAAAGAGCCACTAAGAGTTATATTAAATGGTTTAGGAAAAGATGCAGCGCAAGTAATATCAAGAATTAATGGATTTACATATGTAAAAACAGACTTTGATTTTTACACAGGAAAAGTAAATGTAGTAGAAGAAATTGCTTATTCAGATGGAGAAAGATCAAAAGTAAGATGTTATGGTGCAAATGATGTTAGAGAAGGTGTAGCAATAATGCATATGGAAAAAGTAGATGTTTCTATTACAGGTAACTCTACAAACCCAACAAGATTCCAACATCCAGTAGCAGGTACATACAAAAAAGAATGTATTGAACAAGGAAAGAAATATTTCTCAGTTGCTTCTGGTGGAGGAACAGGAAGAACACTTCATCCTGATAATATGGCTGCAGGACCAGCTTCTTATGGTATGACTGATACAATGGGAAGAATGCATTCAGATGCACAATTTGCAGGTTCATCATCAGTTCCAGCTCATGTTGAAATGATGGGATTAATCGGTATGGGAAATAATCCAATGGTAGGTGCAACAGTTGCAGTTGCAGTTGCTGTAGAAGAAGCTATGAAATAGTTGATGTTACAGAAGCTTATGATAATTATATAATTAAAGGTGGGCAGATATCAAAATGGATATTTTTTGTCCACCTTTTGTCAACGATAATTAATTATAAAAACTTTAATAATTTAATGGAGAAATTTTAATATGATAAAAAGGATAATATTTGATTTAGATAATACAATAATCGATTGGAAAGATTACTATAGTGCAGATGCAGTCAAAAGTGCTTGTGATAAGTTTGGTATTAAATATAATAATGAAATAATAGAAAAAATTGTTAATATAGTTGACTATTATGAAAGAAATAATGAATATTTTAATATGAATATAATGCAAGAATTAATTAATAAGGAATTAAATAATCATTATACTACAGATTTTACAAAAGAGATTTTGAAATATTTCGAGAATTGTGTACCAAAAGAAATGGACGTTAATATTATACGAACTTTAGAGTATTTACAAAATAAATATGAATTAGTTATTTTAACCAATTGGTTTGAAAATACACAAATACAAAGATTAAAGAATACGAAAATATATAAATATTTCACACATGTGTATGCTACAGAAAAAATAAAAGTAAAACCAAATAAAGAAGCATTTAAAACTGCAATGGGTGAATTTGCTCCAAATGAATGTGTAATGGTTGGAGATGATTTAAAAATAGATATAGATGGAGCTTTAAATATAGGGATTAATGCGATATTCTTAAATAGAAAAAATATTAGTGTTGATAAGAAATATACAGTTATTACTCATTTAGATGAATTAATAAAAATATTATAAAATATGTAACAAATATTAAAATAATTCATATTATATATATAAGTAGAAGTGGGAGGTATTATAATATGGATGGTCTATATGAGGTGGCTGTAAGAACACCAATGGGTGAGATTAAAGGAAATGTGAAATTAATTACAAGTGGAAATGAATTAAGTGGATACATTGAAACAATGGGAAAAAGAAATAATTTTTCAGGAGGAAGAGTAAGTGGGAATAGATTCACAATTTCTGGGAATATTAATGCATCAATCACTAGTATTAAATACGATATACAAGGTGAAGTAATGGGAGATACTTTAAATATTAATGCTAAAACTAATATGGGAAGTTTTAAATTACAAGGAAAAAGAATTAAATAATTATTATAAAAGATAACAGTTATACTTTTAAACTTTAAATATGTGTAACTGTTATCTTTTATTTAGTGAAACTGTATTTAATATTATTTTTTGAGATTCAAATGATATAGAACTTGTACAATAAATATTACAAAAATTATTTAATCATTCAAAATAAAAAAATAACAAGTCTATAAGACTTGCTATAATATGGCTGGGGTACTGTGATTCGAACACAGGAATGTCGGAGTCAGAGTCCGATGCCTTACCGCTTGGCGATACCCCAATATATGTATAATATACAGATTAGATATACTGATATTAAAATTTTCTTTGAACAAATAACTTTAGATAGATAATACTAAAATATCAACATCAATACTTAAATATAATAACACAACTATAAAAAAAATTCTATACTTACAGAAAAAATAATTTATAAATTTTTTCTGTATAAAGTAGACCGTTGCAAAAGAAGATTGATACTAACTTAAAAATAGAAATATATAAATTAAATCTAATAAAGAATATAAAAATGAATTTTGAACATAATGTATTTATAGAGAAAAATGTAAATGGAGGTATATTATGGGAAATTGTTTATTAATAAAAAATGTAAAAGCATTGGAAGTCTTTGATTCAAGAGGAAACCCAACTGTTCAAGTAGAAGTGATTTTAGAAAATGGGATAAACGGAACAGCTACAGTTCCATCAGGTGCATCTACTGGAAGTTTTGAAGCAGTAGAACTAAGAGATGAAGATGAAACAAGATTAATGGGAAAAGGAGTGAAAAAAGCAGTAGAAAATGTAGAGAAGATTATTGCTAAAGAATTAGAAGGAATGAATGTATATGAGCAAACAAAAATTGACCAAAAGCTAATTGAACTAGATTCAACAGAAAACAAATCTATGCTTGGAGCTAATGCAACTTTAGGAGTATCTTTAGCAGTAGCTAAAGCAGCAGCTCGTTCTCTTAATATGGAATTATATAAATATATAGGAGGAGTGAATTCAAAAAGATTACCAATGCCTATGATGAATATTTTAAATGGAGGAAAACATTCAGATAATAATATAAGTGTTCAAGAATTCATGATTATGCCTGTTGGTGCTACTACTTTTAAAAAATGTATGGAAATTGGTGTGACTGTATATCATGAATTAAAGAAAGTATTAAAATCAAAAGGATATTCTACAGCTGTTGGTGATGAAGGAGGTTTTGCACCAAATTTAGATAGTGAAGAGGAAGCTATTAAACTTATTTTAGAAGCAATAAAAAATAGTGGATATGAACCTAAGAAAGATGTAGCTATTGCGCTAGATATAGCTAGCACTGAAATGTTTGAAGAAGCAAAGAAAATTGGTAAAGATGGATATTATTTTTGGAAAAAGGATATTTTTAAAACAAAAGATGAGATGGTTAGGTATTTAGTAGATTTAACTAATAAATATCCAATTATATCAATAGAAGATGGTTTAGCAGAAGAGGACTGGGAAACATGGAAAAGACTAACAGAAGAGTTAGGGGGTAAGGTGCAATTAGTTGGAGATGATTTGTTTGTTACAAATATAAAGAGGTTACAAAAAGGATTAAATAAAAAAGTTGCAAATAGTATTTTAATAAAGCCAAATCAAATAGGAACTTTAACAGAAACATTAGATGCAATTGAGATGGCAAAATCTAGAGGATATACAGCAGTTATATCACATCGTTCAGGTGAAACAGAAGATACTACTATAGCTGATATTGCAGTTGCAACAAATGCAGGTCAAATAAAAACAGGAGCACCAGCAAGAACTGATAGAGTTGCGAAATATAATAGATTATTGTATATTGAAAATGAATTAGTGAAATAAAGAATTAAAATTATTAAAAGAGTAATGAAACATTACTGTAGTAAAGACAGGCAGATTCAGTAATTATAGTAATAAAAAATGTTAGGTAAAAAGTTAAAAGCAATTCTGTAAAGTAAACGCAAGTTGTACAAAAAAATTTTTTAAGCAATATTTTATTGGAGAATATTGCTTTTTTCACGTAATAAAAAATGAAAAAAATTTTTTCCCTTTCTTGACAAAAAAAATAAAAAAATATATAATTATAAAGTCGTGACAGCTAAAGAAGGCGTAGAATCCGAAGATTCTACGTCTTTATTTTTTTATTAATAATGCAAAAAGTTGCAAAACAAACTAGAACATTCTTAAATGTAAAATTATATTTTAAATTTTGATTTGTAACTATTAGCAAAAATGAGAAAGGGGATAATAATGAACGAGCAAAACGAAAACTTTTATTTAACAACAGCACCAATAAAGAAGTTATTGGTAAAATTTTCAATACCATGTATACTAGCAATGCTTGTAAGTGCTCTATATAATATTGTAGATCAAATATTTATAGGAAATAGTACAGCAGGAACAGCAGGTATAATGGCAACAACTTTAGTATTTCCATTTACTGTAGTAGCACTAGCTATTGCACAACTTATAGGAGATGGATGTGCAGCATTATTTAGTATTTCACTTGGTTCAAAAGATGAAAAAACTAGTAATAAATCTGTAGGAAATGCAATAATTGCAGTTATTATAGCAAGTATAGCGTTAGTCGCAATAGGATTTATTGCTATGAAACCAATATTTACTGTACTTGGAGTAAATGGTTATAATGAGCAATGTAAAATATTTACACAGCAATATTATATAATAATATTATGTGGAACACCATTTTATATGTTTGCTTCATGTATGGCATCAATCATACGTGCAAGTGGAGCACCAGGATATTCAATGATATCAACATTAGTAGGAGCTATAATAAATTTAATTTTAGATCCTATTTTAATATTTGTATTTAATTTAGGCGTTCAAGGAGCAGCTATAGCAACAATTTCAGGACAAGTAGTATCTGCAATATTATGTGCAATCTATTTTAAAAAACCAAAACTTATAAACTTGAGTAAAGAAACTCTAAAAATAGATGGAAAAGTTTTAGGAAAGCTTTTAAAACTTGGTATCTCAAGCTTTATAACACAAATATCAATAGCAATAATAACAATAGTTGCAAACAATGTAGTTGGAACAATAGGTGGAGAAAATGCAACAGATGCAGGTGGAGCATTAGGTATAGTATTTAAAATATTTGCAATAGTGTTAGCATTTAGTTTAGGTGTTGCAGTAGGAGGACAACCTATTATTGGATTCAACTATGGAGCAAAACAATATAAGAGAGTATTAGAAGCATACAAATTAATACTTTTTGCAAATATTATAATAGGAATTATAACAACATTAATATTTGAATTTATACCAAGTGCATTAGTAAATATATTTGGTGGACATGCAAATAATTTGGAATTCTATCAAAATTATGCAGTCTTAGCTTTTAGAATCTATTTAGGAGGAATATTATTCTGCTGTATTCAAAAAGCAAGTTGTATTTTCTTACAATCAATAGATAAACCTTATAAAGCAATGACATTATCATTAATGAGAGATGTTATAATACTTGTTCCAGGTGTATGTATATTAGGTCTTTGTGGAGATTTATACAGTATGCTTTTGGCAGGACCAATAGCTGATATAGGAGCATTTGTTGTTACAGTTATATTAGTAACAATAGAATGTAGAAAAATTAAGAAATTATCAATGGAAGTTACACAAGAAAATAATGTAGAAGAACAGGTTAATAAAGAAAACAATCAAGATTCAAAGAAATTTGTTATTTCTATAGGTAGAGAATTTGGAAGTGGAGGAAAATATATAGGTGAAGAATTAGCCAAAAAGCTAAATATTAAATGTTATGATGATGAACTTTTGAGAAAAGTTTCTGAGGATTATAATATAGATATGCAAATGTTAGAAAAAGTTGATGAAAAACAAAAATCAAGTTTTTGGTATGGATTTGCTACAAATTATGTATTTTCAAAGAATAGTAAAGATGTTATGCCTGTAAGTGCAGATGATAATCTATTTTTAAAACAAGCAAAAGTTATAGAAGAATTGTATGAAAATGAGAATTGTATTATAGTTGGAAGATGTTCTGATTATATATTAAAAGACAAGCCAAATGTAATAAAGTTATTTATATATTCAACAGACATGCAATTCAAAATTAATAGAAAAATTAAATACGGAAATTTGAAACCAGAAGATGCTGAGAAAATTATAAAGCAAACAGATAAGCAAAGAGCAGATTATTATAAACATTTTACATCACAAACTTGGGGAGATAAAAATAATTATGAATTTGTTATTGATACATCGAGTGTTGGCGTTGTAGAAACTATTAATATTTTAGAAAAATATATTAAAGCAAGAATTGGATAAAATTACATATTAAAAATGACCTATGAATGTTAAATTAGTACATTTATAGGTCATTTTATTTAAAATCTGGAATCTAAGTATAAAGAGTATTTATTAGTTTAGAGCTTAGTCTTGATTTTATTCGTAACCATTTCGTGGTAAAGTGACGAAAAAGTAATATAAAATCTGAAAGTTAACAATATAATGTTAATGTTTAGATTGTAATTATTAAATAAAATATTTATAAAAACTTTACAGTACAGATTTGCAAGAAGTCTAAGATGGGGTGAGAATTTTTACAGATATAGTATCTTATGAAGTTCTGATACAAAATTAATATAAAATACAAACGTTAACAATATGAGTAAGAAATGAATTAAAACAAATTTAATACAATAGACAAAGCTGTAATAATATGTTATTATAAGAAACAAACTTGACGAAAGAGGCGAAAAATGTTATGGACAATATATTAGAGAAAGTAAATATGCCAGAGGATTTGAAAACTCTTAATATAAAAGAAAAAGAAAAATTAGCAGAAGAAATCAGAGAATTTATTTTAGATAATGTTTCAAAAACAGGAGGACATTTAGCTTCAAACTTAGGTGTAGTAGAGCTTACAATAGCATTACATAGTGTATTTAATATGCCAGATGATAAGATAATTTGGGATGTTGGACATCAGACATATGTACATAAAATTTTAACTGGAAGAAAAGATAAATTTAATACACTTAGACAATTAGATGGGCTTGCAGGTTTTCCAAAGACATCAGAATCAGAATATGATTCTTTTAACACAGGACATAGTAGTACATCAATCTCTACTTCACTTGGAATGGCAAGGGCAAGGGATATAAAAAAAGAAAATAATAGTATTATTGCAGTGATTGGTGATGGGGCATTAACAGGAGGAATGGCACTAGAAGCGTTAAACGATGCAGGATGTAGTAATACAGATTTAATTGTTATTCTTAATGATAATGAAATGAGCATATCAAGAAATGTTGGTGGAATTTCTATGCTATTAAGTAAAATAAGAACTAAAAAGGCATATACTAAATCGAACCAATATCTAAAAAGAACTGTAAATAGAGTTCCATACATAGGTAAGAAGATTGTAAGAGTAGCAAGAAAGCTTAAATATGGAATAAAACAGTTATTTATACCAAATATGTTTTTTGAAGATTTAGGTTTTAGGTACTTAGGTCCAATTGATGGTAACAATATAGAGAAAGTTCAAGATTTATTAGAAATTGCAAAAAAAGTAAAAGGACCAGTACTTGTACATGTTGTTACTAAAAAAGGAAAAGGATACGAAATAGCAGAAGAAAATCCAGACAAATTTCATAGTACATCTAGTTTTGATATAAAAACCGGGAAAAGTAAAAAAGAGAAAAAAGCAGATTATTCAAAAATATTTGGAGATAAATTAGTAAATTTAGCAAAAGAAAATAAAAATATTGTAGCTATAACTGCTGCAATGTGTGACGGAACAGGACTTTCTAAATTTAAAAAGCAATTTCCAGAAAGATTTTTTGATGTAGGAATTGCAGAACAACATGCTTTAGGCTTAGCTGCAGGAATGGCAAAAAACGGTATGATACCAGTAATTCCAATATATTCATCATTTTACCAAAGAGGTTATGATCAAGTCGTGCATGATATTTGTCTTCAGGATTTACCAGTAATTATGTGTGTAGATAGGGCAGGTATTGTAGGAAATGATGGCGAGACACATCAAGGGATTTTAGATTTAGCTTTCTTTTCTTTAGTACCAAATTTAACTATATTAGCACCAAAAGATTTTAAAGAATTAGAGCAAATGTTAGAATTTGCAGTTGATTTAAAAAAGCCAGTTGTCATTAGATATCCAAGAGGTGGAGAAGGAAAAGTAAAATTTGAAAGTCATAAAACTATTAAATTAGGTGAATCAGAAACATTAAAAGAAGGTAAGGATTTAACAATTATAGGAATTGGAAAAATGGTTTCAAGAGCATTAGAAGTTTCTGATTTATTAGAGGAGTATGGAATTTCTTGTGATGTAATAAATGCAAGATTTTTGAAACCATTTGATAAAAAAACTATATTAGAGTCTATAAATAAAACTAATAAAGTAATAACAATTGAAGATGGAATTTTAAGAGGTGGACTTGCTACAACAGTTAAAGAGTTAATAGTTGAAAATAATATAAAAGATATAAATATAAAGTCATATGGGTATAATGATACTTTTGTAAAACATGGTTCAGTAGAAGAGTTGGAAAATATTTATGGATTAGATGTAAATTCAATTGTAGAAAGCATAAAAGAAAAAATATGTATACAAGAAAAAATAATGAGGTAAGATTAAAAAGTTATGCAAAAAAAAGAATTATTACAAAAATATAAAAAAGAAGAAGAAAGACTTTTAGTAGCAAAATTATTAGACAAAATAGAATTTTGTGAAAAAAGAAATAAAATAGAATATACAGATTTTTTAGATGAGCATCAAGAAAATATATTAAAAAATGTATTATGTATTTTAAAAAAAGATTTTATTTTATATGGAGGATATGAGGAAGCAGAACGTAAAATTTTAATTTTATATCCACAAAAATTAAAATCTATATTTGAAGAAAACAAATTTAATCTAAATACAATAATTACTGTATTTAGATTATTACCATTAAAAGAGGAAATACAAAAATTAAATCATAGAGCATACTTGGGTGGATTAATAAAGCTTGGAATAAAAAGAGAAAAAATAGGTGATATAATAATACATGATGATGGTGCAGATATTTTAATAGTAAAAGATATTGAAAAATATTTATATACTAATATTCTTACATTAAAAAGATTTCAGAATAGTAAAATACAAATAGTAGATTTAGAAAATATTAGTAAAAAAAATCAAGAGATGCAAGAGCAAAGAATTATAGTATCTTCTTTGAGATTAGATAATATAGTGGCAGAAATATGTAAGACATCGAGGAATAAAGCAAATGAGATTATTTTGACTGAGAGAGTATTTGTTAATAGTGAATGTATAACAAAAAATACAAAAGTTATTAATGAAAATGATAAAATAACAATAAGAGGAAAAGGTAAATTTTTTATAAAGAAAGTTTTAGATGAAACGAAAAAAGGAAAAATTCCTATAATAATAAATTTTTATAAATAAATCATTGACAAATAAGAACATACGTTCTATAATCGAAGAGATATAACTTATACCTAATTTAGGTATAGTATTAGAAAATTTTAAATATCAATATAATACTTTTACAATAAAAAGTAGTTTATAAAGGGAGAAAGTAGATAAATCTATTTGATTAAAATAATAAATAAGTAAAATATTACTGAATTAATATATTTTTCAATTAGTTTTTATTTGTATAAATATAAATTTAAGAAAGGAGATATAGTATATACCTTAATATACTATAAAATAGTGAAATGGCAGAAATTATTGATGGTAAAGAACTTGCAAAAAGTATACGTTTAGAATTAAAAAAAGAAGTAGAGAAATTAAATCAAAAAGGAATATTCCCTAAACTTGCAGTTATAATGGTAGGTGATGATAAAGCTTCCAAAGTGTATGTAAGAAATAAAAGCAAAGCATGTGAAGAAATAGGAATTGCGTATGAAGAAATATTATTAGATGAAACTACTACTATGGAAAAATTGTTAGAAATAATAGAAAAATTAAATAATAGAGAAGATATTCATGGAATATTATTACAAAGTCCAATACCAAAACATCTTGATATTTATAAGGCTTTTAATAAAATATCACCTGAAAAAGATGTTGACGGATTTAATCCTATAAATGTAGGAAAATTAGTTATTGGAGAAGACTCATTTGTGTCATGTACTCCATATGGAGTAATAAAAATGCTCGAAAGATATAATATTGAAATTGAAGGAAAGAATGCAGTAATTATAGGTAGAAGTAATATAGTAGGAAAGCCATTAATACAATGTTTACTAAAGAAAAATGCGACTGTTACAGTATGTCATTCTAAAACAAAAAATATAGAGAATATAACAAAAAATGCAGATATTTTAATTGCGGCATTAGGCAAAGCAAAATTTGTTACAAAAGATATGGTTAAAGAAGGCGCAGTTGTAATAGATGTAGGTATTAATAGAAATGAATTGGGAAAATTAGAAGGAGATGTTGATTTCGAATCTGTAGCAAAGATAGCATCATACATAACACCTGTTCCAGGTGGAGTAGGGCCAATGACTATAGCAATGTTAATGAATAATGTAGTAAAAGCATGCAAATGTCAAAATTAATATAGAAATAAAGGGGGCAAATAAAATATTATGCGCTCTTTTTCTGTAATACATAATTTAAATTTATATAGATAAGAGCCAGAAGGAGTTTTATGTTATCAGTAGAAGAAAATAAATATTGGATTTGGTTATCTAATTTAAGACTAAACAGTAAAACTATTATTAATTTAATAAAATATTATCATGATCCTAAAATTATATATAATCTTGATGAATATGAATTACGAAAAAATCAATATATAAATAAAACAGAAATTAGAACAATACTTTCGGTAAAAAATAAGAATAATATATATAGATATATTGAAAACATGATAAAAGATGGTATAAAAGTAATTACAATAAATGATAAAGAATATCCAATTAAATTAAGGTATATATATGATTATCCAGTTGTTTTATATATAAAGGGAAATATAAATATACTAAATAAAAAATCTATTGCAATTATAGGAAGTAGAGAATGTACAGATTATGGAAGAGTACTTGCTAAGAAAATAGCAGGTGAACTTTCAAGCAAAGATATCTATGTAATTAGCGGATTAGCTAAAGGAATAGATACATATTCACATTTAGGAGCAATAAATGAACAAGCAAAAACTATTGCTGTTCTGGGTTCACGGATTAAATAATATTTATCCTATAGAAAATAATATTTTAGCTCAAAAAATTATAAATAAAGGTGGAGTTATACTATCAGAATATAATTTATGGACAAAACCTGAAAAAAAGAATTTTCCACAAAGAAATAGAATTATAAGTGGTTTATCAGATGGCATTTTAGTAATAGAAGCAAGAGAAAAAAGTGGCTCTTTAATCACAGTAGATTTTGCACTGGAACAAGGAAAAAATGTATATGCTATACCAGGCAATATTACCAGTTTAAACTCAGTAGGAACTAATCAAATTATAAAAGAAGGTGCAAAAGTTGTTACAAATGTAAGCGATATATTAGAAGATGTTTATAGTATTTAAAAATATATATTTCAAAATGCATTAAAATGTATTTTGAGTATATCAAAAAATATGTTTGACCTTTATTATTATATATATTTATGTTATATATAACTAAGACTATTTGTGAACCGAAATATTTAAATATATAATACATTTTGATAAGACTAGAGGCTCATAATCATTAAATAATAATATATATCTTAAAATTTTATTAAAGTACTTTCACTTTTTTGGGATTTGTAATATAATAAAATAGCAGTTTAGTTAAATAAAAAAATATTATATATTTTAACTAGAAAGGAAAGGTTTTTATGGGAAAAAATAATAAAAAAACTAAAAGTATAAATAAACACAAAAATGCAAATAGCAAAAAAAATAGTAAAGCTAAAATAGTAAAGAAAATCATTATAATATTAATTTTAATTTTTATACTAATTTGTTTAATTGGAGCAGGAATTTTTGCAGGAATATTTTTCAGTGACAAATTTGCTATGTCTAAAGAAGATTTATTAATAAGTAATTCAAATACCTTTGTTTATGATAGTGAGGGAAATTTGATTAAAGAACTTCAAGGCGAAGAAAATAGAAAAATAATTACACTTAATGATATGCCAGTATATTTACCAAAAGCTTTTATTGCAATTGAAGATGAAAGATTTTATGAACATCATGGAGTAGATATAAAAAGATCTGCAGCAGCAACAGTAACTTATATATTTAATAGAGGAAGTTCTTCTTTTGGAGGAAGTACAATAACACAACAATTAATAAAAAATATTACTAATGAAAAAGAAGATGAAGGAAAAGCAGGTATTCAAAGAAAAATAAGAGAAATGTCAAGAGCATATCAAATAGAAAAAATAATATCAAAAAGCCAAATATTAGAATTATATTTAAATATTATTTATCTTGGAGGATATGGAAAGAATATATGTGGTGTAGAGGTTGCATCAGAATATTATTTTGGAAAATCTGCAGATGAACTTTCTTTATCAGAAAGTGCCTATTTAGCAGGAATAAATCATTCACCTAATAATTATAATCCATTTACTGAAACTGATAATACAGAAAAAATAAAGAAAAGAACAAAGACTGTTTTAGAAAAAATGAAAGAATTAGGAATGATAAGTAATGAAGATTTTGATAAAGCAATAAGTGAAGTAGATGCTGGATTAGAGTTTAAACAAGGAAATTTATCTAGTGGAACAGATATGTCATATCATCTAGCAGCAGCTATTGAAGAAGTTGTAAATCAAATGGTAGATGAAAAAGGAATGTCTTATGAATATGCTAAAAGCCGTTTATATGGTGGAGGATACAAATTATATACTACAGAGGTGCGTTCCATACAAAGCAGGATGCAAGAAGAGTATGTAAAAGATAAATATATAGTAAAATCAAAAAAAGATAGTGAACAACATAGTCAATCAGCAATGGTAATTATAGATTATAAAACAGGAAATGTAGTTGGATGTATGGGTGGGCTTGGTACTGATGTTAATGCTTTAGGATTAAATAGAATTAATAGTGCAAGACAACCTGGTTCATCTATAAAGCCAATAGCATCTATTGCGCCAAGCTTGGAAAATAAAATAATAACAGCAGGTACAGTATATGACGATTCTCCAACAACATTTAATAATGGTAAATACAATCCAAAAAACTCATCAGGATATAGAGGACTTATTACTGTAAGAAAAGCTATAGAAGTTTCTTCAAATGTTGTAGAAGTAAAAATAATGTCAGAGTTAGGACCTGAAAATTCTATTAAATTCTTAAAACAATTAGGACTTAATCATTTAGACGATAAAGAAGATAATGGTTTAGCATTAGTATTAGGTGGACTTACACATGGGGCTACTCCTCTTGAAATGGCAGGTGCATATGCAACTATTGCAAATGGAGGAGAATACATTACACCTACTTTTTATAGTAAATTAGTAGATTCACAAGGTAAAACGGTTTTACAACCAAAACAAGAAAAAAGAAGAGTGATGTCAGAAGGAACAGCATATATCACAAAAAGTATATTAAAATCCCCAGTTACAGGTTCTGAAGGAACTGCTACAAATTGTAAAATATCTGGAATGGATGTTGGTGCAAAAACAGGTACAACAGATGATAATTATGACAGATGGCTATGTGGTATAACTCCTTATTATGCAGCAGCGACATGGTTTGGATTTGATAAAGCAGAATACATAAACTATAGTGGAAATCCTTCAGCTAAGATTTGGGCAGCTATCATGCAAGATATTCATAAAGATTTGCCTAAAAAGACATTTGAGAAACCAAGTAATATTGTAACTGCTAAGATTTGTAAAGATTCAGGAAAATCTGCTACAAGTTCTTGTACTAATACATATACTGAAGAATTTGTATCAGGAACAGTTCCATCAGCATGTACTGGACATTCAAAGGTAAAAGTATGTAAAGAAACAGGAAAATTGGCAAATGAATTTTGTACAAACGTAGAAGAGAGAAGTGGTTTGCAGCCACCAGAAAAAGAAAAAAATGCAACTTGGAAAACAAGTGCAGGAGGTAAATATAGTACAATAACAGATGTATGTGATATACATAAAGAACCAGAAATTGATACTAATGTAATAAATAATGTAACAAATAATTTGGAAAATAATACTCCAGTAATAGATGAACCAGAAGAAGTAAAGAAAGTGAAAGTTCCAAATGTTGTAGGAAAGACAGAAAGTGAGGCAAGGTCAATATTGCTTGCTGCCAAATTAAGATGTAGAATAGGAGATCCTAAAGAAGATAAATCAAAAGCAAATGGTGTTGTATTAAAACAAAGCAGAAAGGCTGGAGAAGAAGTAAAAGAAGACACAATAGTTACAATAACAATTAATGAGAAATCTAATAATGATGATAATTCGCATAATAATGAAGTAAAACCAGATGAACAATAATATATTTAATGTTTTATAGGAAATTGTATTATACAATTTCCTATAAAACAAGAAAAAAAGGTTATAATAAAAATTAAGACTCACAAAATGAGAAGGGAGCCTGCAATCATGAAAGATAAGAAAAATAATTCATTTTTTAAAGAATTATTTGCAAGTGTAAAGGATTTTGATAAATATCAAGATTTTGCTATACAGAAAGTTAGCAAAGGAATTATATATATATTAAAATTAATTGCTATTTTTACATTTATTATATCATTAGCATTCACATTTAAAATAAACATAGAAAAGAACAAATTGGTAAAATATGTTGATGAAAATATATCAAATATAAAGTTTGAAGATGGTAAATTATCAGTAAATAATGATGAAAAAGTAATGTTAAAAGATATTGCATTAGAAAATACAGCTATACTTATTGAAACTAGAGAATTAAGCGAAGAAGAAATAAAAAAATGTGAAGAAGATATAAATGAATTTAGTACTGGAATTATATTGCTTAATGATAAAATGATAGTAAAAACAGAACTTGGTACAGGATATACTAATTTATTATATAGTGACATTGTAAAAGAATATGATATAACGAATTTTAACAAACAAGATTTGTTAAGTGCTATGAATGGAAAAGAATTAATTGCTTTTTATATAATGTTCTTTGGTATATTCTATTTTTATATGTTCATTATATATTTTATAACAATTTTAATATATGCTATAATGCTTGCAATACTTGGACGTATAACTTCCATATTATTACGAATACCAATGCAATATAAGGCAATATTTAATATGGCACTTCACGCATTAACACTTCCAATTATACTTAATCTTATTTATATAGTTGTTAATTTATTTACTGGTTTTAATATTAAGTATTTTCAAGTTATGTACAGCACAATATCATATATTTATATAGTAGCAGCGATATTAATGATAAAAACAGATTTTATAAAAAGACAGCAAGAACTTAGCAAAATAATTGAAGAACAACAAAAAATAAGAGAAGAATATAATGAAAATATAGGAAATGATAAAGATGAAGAAGATAGTCTAAATAAAGATAACGTAGATAAAAAAGAAAGTGATGAAATAAATAAAGATATTGATTCTAAAGAAAATAAAGATGGCAGGGAGCCAGAAACAGGTGAGGCCCCAGAGCTATGAAAGGAGAATACCATATATATGAATTCTAAAAATAAAGATGAGAATAATAAAAAACAAAAGTATTATATAGTTTTAGGAACGGTTATTCTATTAATATTAATAAGTATTTTAGGAATGTTTTTATACAATAATAAAGATAAAAATAAAGAAAAAGAGATTGCTTATACAGAACTTATTAAGCAAATAAATGATGGAAATATAGAAAAAATTGAAATGACAACAGGAAGCACGACTATAAAGGTTAAATTAAAAGATTTTGAAGAAGAAAAGACAGCTCTTATACCAAGTACTCAGCCTTTTATAGAGCTAATTCAAGAGAAAACGGAAAATGGCAATAATATAGAATTAATTCAAAAAAAACCAAATGCTTTAGTTAGTATTGGAAGAACACTATTTTCATTGTTACCAACTATAATGTTAGTAGTTTTGTTTATACTAATATTTAAAATGCAAGGCTTAGGAGAAAAGGGTAAAGTATATGATGCGGATACAAAGAATACTAAAATAAAATTTAAAGATGTAGCAGGGTTAGAAGAAGAAAAACAAGAAATGATAGAAATAGTAGACTTTTTAAAACATCCTAAGAAATTTTATGAAATGGGAGCAAAAGTGCCAAGAGGAGTGCTTTTATGTGGAAAGCCAGGAACTGGAAAAACATTAATTGCAAAGGCTATAGCTGGTGAAGCGGGTGTACCGTTTATATCAATGAGTGGTTCTGAGTTTATTGAGATGTTTGCAGGGCTTGGAGCATCAAGAGTGAGAAAATTATTTGAAAAAGCAAAAAAAATGGCACCATGTATAGTATTTATAGATGAAATAGATGCAATACGGCTCAAGAAGAACTAGTCAATCAGGAGCAGAAAGTGAAAATAACCAAACATTAAACCAATTATTAGTTGAGATGGATGGATTTGATACAGAAGAAACTATAATAGTACTAGCAGCAACTAACCGTCCTGAGATGTTAGATAGTGCATTATTAAGACCAGGAAGATTTGATAGACAAATAACAATTGCACTTCCAGATTTAAAAGGTAGAGAAGAAATTCTAAAAATACATGCAAAAGAGAAAAAATTTGCATCAGATGTTAATTTGAAAAGTATAGCAGAAGATACAGCAGGATTTACAGGAGCAGAACTTGCAAATATTTTAAATGAAGCAGCTATAATTGCTACAATAAAAAATAGAGAAGCTATTACAAATAATGATATAGAAGATGCTGTTAAGAAAGTTACTGTAGGACTTGAAAAACATAGTAGAGTAATATCTGATAAAGATAAAAGACTTACAGCTTTCCATGAAGCAGGACATGCAATAGTTAGCAGTTATTTAGAAACACAAAAAGATATAAAAGAAGTTTCTATTATACCTAGAGGTGTAGCTGGTGGATATACAATGTATAAAACAAATGAAGATAAATTCTATATATCTAAAACAGAAATGGAAGAAAAATTAATTGCGCTACTTGGTGGACGTGCTGCTGAAAAATTAGCATTAAATGATATATCTACAGGCGCAAGTAATGATATAGAAGTTGCAACTCAAATCGCAAAAGACATGGTGACTATATATGGTATGAGTGATGTAATAGGAACAATATCTATAAATACAGAGAAAGATCCATATGAGTTACAATTACTTGGGGAAAAGTTTAGTGACAATATAGGTGCAGAAATAAAAATATTAGTTGATAATGCATATGTTCAGGCACAAACTATTTTAGCAAATCATATGGATAAATTAGAATTAGTTGCTAATGAGTTATTAAGAAAAGAAGTTATATCAGCAGAAGAATTTGAAAGATTAATTTCTATGTAGTTACAAGAATTTTACTTTGAATATAGTGTTACTTATGTAAATTGTTATAATAGATGATTTAAAGATTAAGGCTGACTAGACCCTAATATAACATAAATTTATTTTTATGTTAAAAAAATATTGAAATATTATAATAAATATGTTAATATATAACTGTTAATTTGATAAGTAAATACGATAATAAAGGACAACACAAATAAAGTAAAACTAATAGAGAGCAAGAGACTAGGTGGAATTCTTGTAAGATAATAGCTTATTTGTTATCACCTTTTAGTAATTTAATTGAAGCTTATAGTAGATTAAATCGTAATCCTTGCGTTAAAAGGTCTTAAGAGAAAAAATTAAAATTTGTAATTTTTTAATATAGGTGGTACCGCGGAAACATTCGTCCTAAAAGTATAATTAGGACGGATGTTTTTTTGATTAAATATTAATAAAATAAAAGTTATTTATTAAAGATGTTATTAATTTAATTAATATAAAAATAAAATATTAAAATAAAATACTAAAATAAATGAATATATCCAGAGATAATTATTCATTTATGAAGATAGGAGAGATTAGTATGTGTGAAAATTGTGAAGAAAAGAAAGATTATGGAAAGACATTAAACTTGCCAAAAACAGATTTTCCAATGAGAGGAAACTTGCCAGAGAATGAACCTAAAGTATTTGAGGAAATATTTGAAAAAGGTTTATATGAAAAAATGCTTAAAAAAAATGAAGGAAAAGAACCTTTTGTTTTACATGATGGACCTCCATATGCAAATGGAGAAATTCATACAGGGCATGCAATAAACAAAGTATTAAAAGATACTATAGTTAGATATAAAAATTTAAAAGGATTCTATACTCCTTTCATCCCAGGATTTGATACACATGGTATGCCAACAGAGAAAAAAGCAATAGAAAAACTAGGTTTGAATAGAGATGAAATTCCAGTAGTTAGATTTAGAGATACATGTAAAGAATTTAATCAAGAATATATAGCTAAACAAACAGAAGGGTTTAAGAGACTAGGAGTGCTTGGAGATTGGGAAAATCCATATATTACATATCAACCACAAATGGAAGCTAAACAAATAGGCGTATTTGGAGATATGTATAAAAAGGGCTATATATATAAAGGTCTTAAACCAGTTTATTGGTGTACAGATTGTGAGACAGCTTTAGCAGAAGCAGAAATTGAATATAAAGATGTAAAATCAAATACTGCATATGTAAAATTTCCAGTAATAGAAGGAAAAGGTTTATTTGATGAAAGAGATACATATGTTGTAATTTGGACAACAACTCCATGGACTCTTCCTGGAAATACAGGAATAACAATAAGCCCTGAGTTTAAGTATAGTTTAGTAGACGTGCAGGGAGAAAAATTAATAATTGCATCTGAACTCGTAGATGAGGTAATGAAAGTTGCAAAAATAGAAGATTATTCTACAATTAAAGAATATGAAGGAAAAGAATTAGAAGGTATAATTTGTAAACATCCATTTATTGAAAGAGAATCTAGAGTAGTTCTTGGTAGCAATGATACTATTTTAGTAGAATTAGATACAGGTACTGGTGCAGTACATACAGCTCCTGGATATGGTAAAGAAGACTATTTATGCGGTTTAAAAAATAAATTAGAAATGGTAGTTACAGTAGATAGTAAAGGACACCAAACAGAAGAAGCAGGACCTTTCGCAGGAATGTATTATGCAAAATCTGATAAAGAAATAATTAAATGGTTAGATGAGCATAATTTCTTACTTGCAAAACAAGAAATAAATCACTCATATCCACATTGTTGGAGATGTAAACATCCAGTAATATATAGAGCAACAAGTCAATGGTTTGCATCTGTAGACGGATTTAGAAAAGGAGCGCTAGACGCAATAAAAGGTGTTAAATGGTATCCAGGATGGGGCGAAGAACGTATTACAAAAATGATAGAAGATAGAAATGATTGGTGTATATCACGTCAAAGAACATGGGGAGTTCCACTTCCAATTTTCTATTGTAAAAACTGCGAAAAAGAATATGTAACACCTGAAAGTTTAGATAAAGTACAAAATATCGTAAGAGAAAAAGGTACAAATGCATGGTTTGAATTATCAGAAACAGAGTTAATGCCAGAAGGTGCAAAATGTACAGAATGTGGATGCACAGAATTTGTAAAAGAAACAGATATTATGGATGTATGGTTCGATTCAGGCTCAACACATGAATCAGTATTAGCGGAACGTGGACTTCCAGAAGCAAATCTTTACCTAGAGGGAAATGACCAATATAGAGGATGGTTTCAATCTTCATTATTAACATCTATTGCAACTAAAGGAAAAGCACCATATAAAGAAGTTGTAACACATGGAATGCTTGTTGATGAACAAGGTAGAAAAATGTCAAAATCTCTTGGAAATGTAATAGCACCACAAGACATGATTAAAGAATTCGGTGCAGATATATTAAGATTATGGGTTTTAGCGTCAGATTATAAATCAGAACTTGCTTTATCAAAAGGTATATTAAAACAAGTATCAGAAGTTTATAGAAAGATACGTAATACTGCAAGATTTATACTTGGTAACATTAATGATTTTGATGTAAATAATAAGGTTAGCTATGAGAATTTAGAAGAAATAGATAAATGGGCTCTAATAAAATTGAATAAGCTAATAAGAGATTGTACAAAAGCATATGATGAATATGATTTTAATAAAGCATACCAAGCTTTAAACACATTCTGTGTAATAGATATGAGTAATTTCTATTTAGATATAATTAAAGATAGATTATATACTGCTAAACCAGATTCTGTAGAAAGAAGAGCAGCCCAAACAGTAATGTATGAAATATTACAAGCTATAGTTAAAATTTTAGCACCAATGGCTTGCTTTACAGCAGAAGAAATATGGAAATTTATGCCGCATAATAATGAAGAAAATTTAGAAAGTGTTATGCTTTCATATTATCCAGAAGTAAATGAACAATATGAAAATAAAAAGCTAGAAGAAAAATGGAATAAAATAATAAATCTAAAAGAATTAGTTTCTAAAAAATTAGAAGAAGCAAGAAGTGAGAAAGTAATAGGTCATTCATTAAATGCAAAAGTAACATTATATGCAAAGAATGATGAATATGAATTTTTATTAGAAAATAAAGATTTATTAATGACAGTATTTATAATTTCAGGACTAGAAATAGAAAAAGATGAAAGAAAAGACGAAGAAAAAATAGGTATAAAAGTAGATGTAGCAGATGGAAAGAAATGTGAAAGATGTTGGATGTATAGTACAACAGTAGGAGAAGATAAAGAAAATCCATGCATATGTCATAGATGTAGTGAAGCTTTAAAATAGGTTATTTAGCGCAAATACTTAAAAGTTTAGTATTTGCGCTTTTAAATACTTAAAATTATTTTGACATTATGTTGCCATAATATGAAAAATCTTGTATAATACAAGAAGATATTTGTAAAAATAAATTAGAAAGAGGAAAAAAATGAAAGTTGCAGATTTTAATTATAATTTACCAGAAAAATTAATAGCACAAGTACCAATACAAAAAAGAGACGAATCAAGATTAATGGTTTTAGATAAAGAAAAGAAAACAATAGAACATAAAGTTTTTAAAGACATTCTAGATTATCTAAAACCAGGTGATTGTCTAGTAAGGAATAATACAAAAGTTATTCCAGCAAGATTATATGGAACAAAAGAACAAACTGGAGCAAGCGTCGAGTTTCTACTTTTAAATAGGATAGAAGAAGATTTCTGGGAAGTTATGGTTAGACCAGGAAAGAAACTAATGCCTGGGGTAAAAGTATCTTTTGGAGATGGAATTTTAAAGGCTGAGATAATAGAAAAGTTAGATGGTGGAAGCCGAAAAGTTAAATTTGAATATAATGGAATATTTAATGAAATATTAGATAAAATAGGTCTTATGCCATTACCACCATACATAAAAGAAAGACTAAAAGAAAAAGATAGATATCAAACAGTATATGCTAAATATGAGGGATCAGCTGCTGCACCTACAGCAGGTTTACATTTTACAGATGAGTTATTAGAAAAAATAAAAGAAAAAGGTGTGGATATAGCAAATGTAACTCTGCATGTTGGAATTGGAACTTTTAGACCAGTAAAAGTAGAAAATATAGAAGAACATGACATGCATTCAGAACATTATTACATAAAAGAAGAAGACTGCATAAAAATAAATAATGCAAGAAAAAATGGTGGAAGAATTATTGCAGTTGGAACTACTTCTTGTAGAGTACTTGAATCTATTTCAGATGAAAACGGAATGGTAAAAGAAACAGAAGGTGATACAAATATATTCATATATCCAGGATATAAATTCAAATGTATAGATGCACTAATTACTAATTTCCATTTACCAGAGTCTACATTAATAATGTTAGTATCAGCACTTGCTGGAAAAGATTATATAATGAGCGCATATGAAGAAGCGGTAAAAGAAAGATATAGATTTTTTAGTTTTGGAGATGCTATGTTTATTAAATAAAATAGAGCCTATAAATATTTAATTAAATACAAAGCATAAAGAGAAAATATAAAGACATAAAAGTTAATAAAGGATATATTAAAATATGAAGAATGAAAACAAAATTTTAAAAATTATCTAATCTAAAAAGTATATTTAAATGATTTATTAGATTTTGAAGAATGAAAAGAAAAATAGTAAGAAGAATAGGGAGGCAAAATGAAACAAGCAGTTACATATGAACTATTACACGAATGTAAACAAACTGGAGCAAGAAGAGGAGTAATACATACTCCTCATGGAGATATACAAACACCTACATTTATGCCAGTTGGAACACAGGCTACAGTAAAATCAATGACTTCAGAGGAACTAAAAGAATTGGTAGAGGCAGAAATCATATTGTCAAATACATATCATTTATATTTAAGACCAGGTCATAGAATTATAAAAGAAGCAGGCCGGACTTCATGAATTTATGAGATGGGATAGACCAATATTGACAGATAGTGGAGGATTTCAGGTTTTTAGTCTAGGAGATTTAAGAACAATTTGCGAAGATGGAGTAGAATTTAAATCTCACTTAGATGGAAGTAAGCATTTCTTTTCACCAGAAAAAGTTATGGAAATAGAAGAAGCACTAGGAGCAGATATTATAATGGCATTTGACGAATGTGTGGAATATCCTGCAAGTTATGAATATACAAAGCAATCAATGGAAAGAACAACAAGATGGGCAAAGAGATGCAAAGATTCACATAAAACTATAGATAAACAGGCTTTATTTGGAATAATTCAAGGAGGATTTTATAAAGACTTAAGAAAACAATCACTAGAAGATTTAGTAAAATTAGACCTGCCAGGATATGCTATAGGTGGAATTAGTGTAGGAGAACCAAAGGAAGAGTTTCTAGATATTTTAAATTATACAGCTCCTCTTATGCCAAAAGATAAACCAAGATATTTAATGGGAGTAGGAACGCCAGACTACTTAATAGAAGCGGCAATGGCTGGTATAGATATGTGTGATTGTGTATTACCAACTAGAATTGCAAGAAATGGTACAGCAATGACATGGAATGGAAAAGTAGTAGTAAGAAATGCTACATATGAAAGGGATTTTACTCCACTTGATCCAGAATGTGATTGTTATACATGTAAAAATTATACCAGAAGCTATATAAGACATCTAGTGAAAACAAACGAAATATTAGGAGTAAGACTTCTATCTATTCATAATTTAACTTTCTTGACTAATTTAATGAAAAAGGTTAGAATAGAAATAGAGAATGATAATTTATTAAACTTTAAAAATGAGTTTTATAAAAGATATGGATATACAAAAGAATAAGGGGGAAATAAGATGAATCTTATAGATAATGAAGAGAAGAAAAGTAAAGAACAAAGTACAAAACTTTTAAAAATAATTATTATTGCAATTGTTGTACTTGTATTAATTTTAGTTGCAGTTTTATCATATAGTATGTATCTTCAATCTAAAGAATTTAAGTTTTTAGTAAATGATAGAAATGTTAGTAACATACCAAGTAATTTATTTATATTTGAGGATGAAGATGTATATATATCTATTAAAGATATGGCAGATTTATTAGGGTATGAATATAACAATGGAGAATACAAAAAATATAATGAGGATACTAACCAATGTTATGTAGGTGATAAGGTTACAGGGGCAGATGGGTATGAAGTTGCAGGGTTTGAAGCAAATTCAGAAAAAGTTTATAAGGTTTTAAGAGAATATGATGAATATGAATACTATACATTAAAGACAAAGGTTAAATCTATAAACGGAAAACTGTATACTACTAGTGAAGGAATTGAATTAGGTTTTAATACTAAGTTCATTTATAATCAAGAAAAAAATTATATAGCAGTTTATACACTAGATAATATAGTTAGTAAATATGCCAATAGTTTAGGAAATACAGTAATAACTTCGGAAACTATGAGCTTTTCAAATAAAAAAGCTTTAAAATATGGTTTAATATTAGTACAAAATTCATCAGGTTTATATGGAGTGCAAAAAACAGATACAGGTGAAACTGTACTTGGAACCAAATTTAAAGAATTAAGATTCATGGAAAGTTCACAAGATTTTATTACTACAACCCCAGAAAATAAACAAGGAATATATTCAACAAAAGGTGGAGTAACTATTGAACCACAATATGATGAAATTAAACAACTAGATATTGATTATAACTTATATATTATAAAAGTAGGAGATAAATATGGAGTTATAAATAGAAGTAAAGGTGCAAGATATGTTATTTACCCACAATATGATTCTATAGGAATAGATGTAGATACATTTAAAAATGATCAGATATCAAATCCATATATTTTATTTGATAATTGTATACCTGTAAAACAAGTAGGCGAAAATAAAGTAGAAAAATGGACTATTTTTGATAAAGATGGAAAAAATATCACAAATTCGAGCTTTGATGGACTTCGGATATATTGAAGGAACATCTAAGACAGCGAAGGGAAATAATGTATTAGTAATTCCAGAAAGAGAAGGAATTATTGTATATAAAGATGGTTTATATGGTGTTATTAATTCATCAGGAAGAACTTTATTGCCAATACAATTAAAGAAAGTATATACAGAAACAAATAATGGAAAAAATAACTATTATATGGTATATGGTGATGATAATAAAACAGAGAATATTTTAGATTATTTAAATAAAACAATAGGCGGTACAACATCTACAAACAGCAATACAACTGTTGTAAATAACCAGGATGCTGCAAATACTAATCGGTTCAAATAATACAGGATCAGGAGATAATAATGTAGTGAAAAATACAGAAAATAATAATCAGTAAATTAAATTTCTTAAATAAATAATTAAATTAAAAAGCAAGATATGAATATCATAAATTATATCTTGTTTTTTTATATGTAAATAATAGTATTAATTTTTTGATATTTTATATTATACCAGTTAGATATAGTAACATTTAAATAAGTGTGAATGTATAATAATCACTTTACTTTTTATTTTGGAAAGTTCTAAAAATGTTTTTTAATTAATATAGATATATTAATTAAAGGAGGAAAAATATATGGATAAAAATGTTAGTATGAATAAAGTGAATTTAAATAATAATATAATAAAGGTTATAAAAGGAAGTATAATATCGTTTTTAATTTCTGTAATATTATTGTTTATTTTTGCTAGTTTATTAGTTTATACAAGTTTACAAGAAACAACAATGAAACCTGTAGTTATAATAATTAGTATAGTAAGTATATTAATAGGTAGTTCTTTAAGTTCTATAAAAATAAAGAAAAATGGAATTATAAATGGTGCTTTAGTTGGACTTATATATATTCTAACTTTATATGTTTTATCAAGTATATCTTTTATAGGTTTTAATTTAAGCGCATATTCAATTATTATGATAATAGGAGCTATTTTAAGCGGAATGATTGGAGGAATAATTGGAGTGAATTTTGGCTAAAAATAAAAAAATAGAAATATATAATAAAGACAGAAAAATATCATACTTTTTTTATAAAAATAGTTGATATTTTTTTTATTTTAATATAGAATTTAAAAATACGGAGGACAATAATGATAACATTAGAAGACTTAAAAAATAATTTAGAAGTTCAAGAACTAATAAAAAGTTCACAAAAACAACTTAATGTATTAGGGTATACAGAACATTCTACAAGGCATATATCAATTGTTTCGAGTCGAGCGGGAAAAGTTTTAGAAACTTTAGGATATAATAAAGAAAGAATAGAACTTGCTAAAATTGCAGGATATATGCATGATATTGGAAATTGTGTAAACCGTACGGATCATGCACATTCAGGTGCAATACTTGCCTATGAGATATTAAAAGACATGGGAATGGATGTTGAAAAAAGAACAGAAATCATGATGGCAATTCGGAAACCATGATGAACAAACAGGAACAGCAGTAAGTGATATATCAGCTGCATTAATTTTAGCAGATAAATCAGATGTTCATAGAGATAGAGTAGTAAATACAAATATTTCTACATTTGATAAGCATGATAAAGTAAACTATGCAGTTACAGATTCAGAATTTATTATAAAAAAAGATGAGAAAAAAGTAATTTTGAATTTAACTATTGATACAGAAATCTCACCAGTGTTAGATTATTTTGAAATTTTTATGGATAGAACAATGATGAGTAAATATGCTGCTAAATATTTGGGAATATGGTTTGAATTGGTAATTAATGATACAAAATTATTATAATTTAGGAGGAAATAAAGTGAAAGCAAAAAATAATACTTTAAAAATAATATTAGCAATACTAGTTATTATACTAATTTCATTAATATCTTTTGTAGGAATATTTGTAAAAGATAAAAACAGAATGAAAAATATTTTGCCAGATTATGAATTAGGAATGAATCTTACAGGAGGAAGAGTTTTTAATATAAAAATAGATGATACAGTTAATACAGAATATTATGATAAAGATGGTAATAAAGTAGATGCTTCAAGTATAGAGGAAGGTAAAGAAGATGAATATACTAAAAAAGAAGTACCAGTAAATGCTAATGAGTTATTAAATGATGATAACTTTGAGAAAGCAAAGAAGATTGTAGAAGATAGATTAATTATGTTAGGAGTAACAGAATATGAGATAAGAAAAGATTCTGTTGCAGGAGAAATATATGTAACTATACCAGAGAATAAATATACAGATACAATTATATCACAAATGACAACACGTGCAGATTTTAAAATTATCGATACAGACGATAAACAAGAATTATTAACTAAAGATAGAATAAAAGATGTAAAAGTAGGATATGGTAATACTAGCACTGGAACAGCAATATTTTTAAATATACAATTTGATAAAGAAGGAACAGATAAATTAAGAGAGATAAGTCAAAAATATATATCTACAACAGATGAAGAAGGTAATGAAACTAAAAAACAAGTCGATTTAGTATTAGATGAAGAAACACTATTATCAACATATTTTGATGAAGAAATAAAAGATGGATTATTACAATTATCTATGGGGAATACAAGTAGTGCGCAAACAAGTGAGCAATTACAAGATTATTTAAATCAAGCTTCTAATTTAGCTGTATTATTGAAAACAGATACATTACCTTTAACATACAAATTAGATACAAACTTATATGTCGAATCAGAACTTACAAACAATGTATTACAAATGTTATTAATAATAACATTAATAGTTTCTGCAGTAGTGGCAATATTAACAATTATTAAATACAAAAAAATAGGATTATTTAGTATTATTAGTTTAATTGGTTATATAGCTATACTATTAATAGCTTTGAGATATACAAATGTTGTAATAACTATAGCAGGAATACTTGCAATTATATTAAGTGCTATAATGAATTATATATACATGATAGACATTATTAAAAACAAGAAAAAGGATAGCAAATCATTTAAAAATGTATCAATTAAATTTTTAGGAATTTATATACCATGTTTAATTATTTCAATTGTATTTTCTTTTATGAAATATTTACAAATAGCAAGTTTTGGTATGGTAATGTTTTGGGCATTGGTAATAATGATAGTATATAATTTAGTTATAACAAAAGTATTAATATCAAATTCAGAAAATTAATAATTAAAGAGAGGGTTTAATATATGAAAAAAATAGTATATGCAGTATTAGCAGTTATTATTGTAATTGGAATAATTGTAATTGCTACTGTAGGATTTAATGTGGATGTAATATATTCTAATCATCGTGAAATAAAAGTATATGTTGGAAAAGATTATA
Organism: uncultured Clostridium sp.; assembly: GCA_900557195.1. GTDB lineage: Bacteria > Bacillota > Clostridia > TANB77 > CAG-508 > CAG-492. Next base: position 18,074 of record USRT01000002.1, on the reverse strand, counting down.
ATATAGATGAAGTTAAGCAAATTGTAAATGAAGTAATACCAGAAGAAAAAGTAGTAATAAATAAGGTAGAAAAATTTAATGATAGTTTCATTATAAAAGTAAATAAAATTTCTGATGAACAATTAGAAAGTTTAAAACAAAAGATAAGTGAAAAATATGAAATTTCAGAAGAAAATAGAGACAACATGATTACTGATTCTTATATTGGAAGTTTTAGAATAAGAGATTTAATAAGACCATATGTTCAACCAATTATAATATCAACAGTTGTAATTTTGGTATATATGGGAGTAAGATATAAAAAATTAGGAATAGCAAAAGTCATTATACAAGAAATAATTGTTTTAGTTATGGCAATGGCTTTGTTATTAAGTGTTATAGCTATTACAAGATGTCCTGTTAATAGAGCATTTATACCAGCTGGACTTACTGTATATATATTAACTATAATAACAACTAATTTACAATTTACAAAACAATTAGAAAATTTAAATAGTAAAGAAGAGGAAAAAGCATAACTTAAAAGAGATATCTAGAATATTATATACTAGATATCTTTTTTTTGATAAGGAGGATAAGATGAAACATTTTTTTAGGAAAATAAGTAGGATATTTACAAGAAGTATAGATAATCAATTAAATTACAAAGAGGTTTTAGAAATGATTAGAAAGTCACAAAATGTGAAGCTTATAGATGTAAGAAGTATTCAGGAATATGAAGAAGGTCATTTAGATGGTGCAATTTGTATTCCTTTATATGAATTACAAACTGATATTGTAAATAAAATAAAAGATAAAGATACAGTGATTATATTATATTGTGCTTCTGGTGTTAGAAGTTTAAAAGGTAAAAATATTTTGGATGATTTAGGATATAAAAATGTTTATAATTTAGATGGAGGAATAGAAAATATAGGGTAAAATGTAGCTTACTATTTTTTATTTGGAGGTAATGCTACCGCATATCAAGAGTTTAATATATATTTCTTAAAACCAATCTTGAAGCGTGGCGGGTGAGTGGTAGGAATTGATTTTATACCACGCAGTTTAGGTAGAGGCAAGGTTATTTTAGTACCATCTGCGATTGATTTCAAGAAATATATATTAAACTCTTGATATGCTAATATATGCTTTTAAATAAGGTGTGAATAGTAACGAAATATAACATATTGTGACAATTTTTATGTAAAACACTTGACATTTACATAAAAACACAATATTATATAGTAAGAAAAAATATATTAAGGAGAATGAATATATGCATACTCAAATGTTGACTTCAAAAATGGGTGGGGAATTAATAAGCTTCAAACTAAATGGAGTAGAAAGAATACATCAAGGTGAAGCATGCGTAGACGAAAATGGAAAAGTTTTTTGGAAAAGACATTCACCAGTATTATTCCCAACAGTAGGTAAACTAAAGAAAAATCAAACCATTATTAATGGCAAAACATATGAGATGCCACAACATGGATTTGCAAGAGATTTAGAATTTGAGCCAGTTACTAAATTAGACAATTTTCATTCTTATGTATTAAAAAGTAATAAAAACACTATTTCAAAATTTCCTTTTGATTTTGAATTATATACAACATATAGGTTAGACGACAATAAATTAACAACTATATATAAAGTTATTAATGTGGGTACTACTAGTATGCCATTTGGTATAGGTGGACATCCAGCATTTAAAATAAATCTAGAGGATTTAAAAAATGAAAATTATTATTTAGAATTTGAAGAAGATGAAGAAAAGATTCATTTTCTATATTTGGTTGATGGTTTAATTGGAACTGAATATGCAAAAAATAGAATGACTGATAAAAGAAGAATTTATATAAATAAAGATACATTTAATAATGATGCGCTAATAATGAAAGGAATAAAATCTTCTAAAATAAGTCTAAAAAAATGTGATACAGGGAAAACTGTGTTAACAATGGATTTTTCAGGATTTCCATATTTAGCAATATGGTCAAAACCAAATGCTCCATTTTTATGTATAGAACCTTGGAAAACTACAGCAGACACAGTAAAATCAACTGGAGTATTTACACAAAAAACAGATATTTTAGTATTAAAGCCAAAAGAAGAGTTTGAATGTAAATATACAGTAGAATTTTTTGAAGAATAGAAGGAACTTTTATGGGAAAATTAATATTAATAATTGTAGGCTTGTTACTTTCATTAATAGGTGTAATTATGATATATGATTCTAGATTATTAACTAAAAGATTTTTTAGTTTTGGAGATCAAAATGAAGGAGCTTTTGGGCTTAAAATAGTAGGCTTTATTATTGCAATTGTTGGTGCTAGTATACTATTTTTCTTATAAATAATAAAAAATAGTTGTAATTTAACAAAAATGATGATAATATAAAAAAATAATAAATAAAAACTAAAAAAAAGAGGAGTAAATTTAAACTGTCTAGATAAGAGAAAAGAAGCTAGTTTAGCTGAGAGCTTCTTATAGAAAAGAAAATTGAAGGTAGCTTTTTTGTTGATATATTGAAAAGTTAGTAGGTATATCCGTTTGGCATACGTTATATGCTTTAGAGATACTAAATTTTAATTAGTAATTAAGGTGGTACCGCGAAATTTAAATCCTCGCCCTTATATATAGGGAAAGAGGATTTTTTGTTTAAACATTGTATTAACATTTGTTACTACATACAACTTACTTAAAAGCACATACTAGCATAGAAATGGTTTGATATATATTTTTTAAAACAAATCGCAGATGGTACTAAAGTATAGCTTTATTCTACAAAAACTGCGTGGTATAAAACTAATTCCTAGCAGTCACCCGCCACGCTTCAAGATTGTTTTAAAAAATATATATCAAACCATTTCTATGCGGTAACATTATCTATTAAATGAAAATCAATAAAAAATAATTATAAATTTATACGAGGAGGAATATAAATGAAAAATCACGAATTAAAAGAAAAGTATAATCCAAAAGAATTTGAAGAGAAATTATACAAAACATGGGAGGAAAAGGGATATTTTAAACCAAGTATGGATAATACAAAAGAAAGTTACTCTATTATGATGCCACCTCCAAATGTAACAGGAAAGCTTCATATGGGTCATGCATTAGATGCGAGCCTACAAGACTTTTTAATTAGATATAAAAGAATGAAAGGTTTTAACACATTATGGCTTCCAGGTACAGATCATGCAGCTATTTCTACAGAAATGAAGGTTGTTCAAAAATTACGAGAAGAAGGAAGAAAAAAATCTGATTTGACTAGAGAAGAGTTTCTAGAAAAAGCATGGGAATGGACTAAAGAATATGGTGGAACAATACAAAGGCAACAAAGAAAAATGGGATGTTCTTGTGATTGGGAGAGAAGTCGTTTTACATTAGATGAAGGACTATCTAAAGCAGTTGAAACAGTATTTTTAAAACTATATGAAAAAGGATATATATATAAGGGTAAAAGAATGATAAACTGGTGCCCTAATTGTAAAACATCAATTTCAGATGCAGAGGTTGAATATAAAGAAGAAGCTTCACATATTTGGCATATTAAATATCCGATTAAAGATTCAAATGAATATTTAGTAGTTGCAACAACTAGACCAGAGACAATGCTTGGTGATACTGGTGTTGCTGTAAATCCTAAAGATGATAGATTTAAACATTTAATAGGAAAGAAATGTATTTTACCTATTATGAATAAAGAAATTCCAATTATAGCAGATCCATTTGTTGATATGGAATTTGGAACTGGATGTGTAAAATTAACGCCTTCTCATGATCCTAATGATTATCAAGCAGGTTTAAAAAATAATTTAGAATTTGTAGAAGTTTTTGATAGTAATTTAATAATGAATGATTTGATTCCTGAAGTAAAAGGAATGAATGCATATGAAGCAAGAAATGTAATAGTAGATATGCTAAAAGATTTAGGGCTTTTAATTAAAATAGAAGATTATACACATAATGTTGCAAAATGTGAAAGATGTAAAACAACTATAGAACCAACTATTTCAGACCAATGGTTCGTAAAGATGGGAGAACTTGCAAAACCTGCGATAGAAGCAGTAAAAAATGGTGATGTTAGATTTATTCCATCTAAATATGATAAAACATATTTTAACTGGATGGAGAATTTACAAGATTGGTGTATTTCTCGTCAATTATATTGGGGACATAGAATTCCTGCATATTATTGTGAAGAATGTGGTGAAATACATGTTGCAAGTAAAATGCCAGAAAAGTGTACAAAATGTGGATGTGATAAATTAGTGCAAGATCCAGATACATTAGATACATGGTTTAGTTCTGCATTGTGGCCATTTTCTACTTTGGGTTGGCCAGAAGAAACAGAAGATTTAAAAACTTTTTATCCAACTAATACATTAGTAACTGGTTATGAAATAATATCACTTTGGGTTTCAAGAATGATTTTCTCAGGACTTGAATATTTAGGTAAGAAACCGTTTTCTGATGTTATAATTCATGGAATGGTTAGAGACGACCAAGGAAGAAAAATGAGTAAAACTTTAGGAAATGGTGTGGATCCATTAGATGTTATAGATGAATATGGTACAGATGCATTAAGATTTTCACTTCTTTTAGGAATATCATTTGGAAATGATATAAGATATATACCAGCAAAAGTAGAACAAGGTGCTAATTTTGCAAACAAATTATGGAATGCTTCAAAATTTGTTTTAATGAATTTAAACGATTATGATGGAAAATTTGATTTGTCAAATTTGCAGGTAGAAGATAAATGGATTTTATCAAAAGTAAATAAATTAGCAGAAGAACTATCAAACAATATTGATAATTATGATTTAGGTGTTGCAACACAAAAAATATATGATTTTATTTGGAATGAATTCTGTGATTGGTATATTGAGATTGTTAAAACTCGTTTATATGATGAAAATTGCAATACGAGAAAAGAAGCTCAAGGTACATTAAATACAGTTTTAGAATACAGTTTGAAAATGTTACATCCAATAATGCCTTTTGTTACAGAAGAAATTTATACTAAATTATACAATAATGATGAAAGTATAATGATTTCAAAATGGCCTGAATATAAAGAAGAATTTAATTTTGAATTAGAGGAACAAGAAATAGAAAATTTAAAATCTATTATTGGAGAAATAAGAAATATACGAAATAACATGAATGTTCATCCTTCAAAAAAATCAAAATTAATTTTTGTAACAGAAAAATATAATGATTTAATTGAACAAAGTGAAGGATTTATTAAAAGATTAGGTTTCGGAAGTGAAATTGTTATACAATCAAATAGAAGTAACATTCCAGAAAATAGTTTTTCAATTATACAAAAAGATTTAGAATTATATATACCATTTGAAGATTTAGTTGATATAAAAGCAGAGAGAGAAAGATTATTAAAAGAAAAAGAAAAATTACAAGCCGAAGTATTAAGGGCTGAGAAGATGCTTTCAAATCCAGGCTTTGTAAATAAAGCACCAGAAAGTAAGATACAAGAGGAAAAGGATAAATTAGATAAGTATAAAGAAATGCTTAAAAATACTTTAGAGAGATTAGAAGGAATGAATTAATTTATAATAGATTCAGTATGAAAATAAGAATTTAAATAAAACATAAGAGGCAGAAACTCGAGAAAAGGGTTTCTGCCTTTTATGTTTTATTTGGATAATCTCTTTTTGGTCTCAGCAGTTGCTTTGCGCCAAGCAATAACGAAATGCTTTGGCCTAAGTGTACCAAGACATACTCCAAGGAGAAGAATGTAGGTTAATTTGGATGCGATATAAATTGCAAAACCAAAAAAATACCACATTAACTCCCACTGATAGATGAATGCAAAGAGTGCCCATACTATCAAAACGGAGAAAAAAGAGGAGTAGCAGCGTTTTCCTTCACAGATTTTCGAATTGAGAAGAATCTGTGAGAGAATAACTGCAACTATGATACATAATAGGGCCGAGAATATAGCCCTGGTGGTAACACCAAACTTATAGATAAAAACAGTCATGGTGTAACCTGAGTAGATGAATGCTTCAACTACCCGCGCGAACAACTTTTTATTCAAAGTCGTCCTCCTTTCTTGTGTGCAGGGAATACCCCGCAGGTACGAATAACTTACAATGCAATAACATATAGTTACTACAAGTTATATTGTACCATAATTTTACATAATGAACAATATTATTCTGTTAATATATAAAGCAACTTGAAAAATTATTTTATTTTATGTTATTATACTTTATATAGAATTGATAATAAGAGAGAAAAGTAGATATTAAACAAAGAAAATTATCATAAATCAGATAATTCTATCTTTAACTGTGAAGAGAAAGACTTGTAATAGTATAAATTAAGGACTAAAATATAGTCGAAATCAAAAGTTTTAATATAGGAGAATTTGTAATGGAAGTATACATGAATAAGAATATTAGAAGAAAAATTAAAGAATATATAGAAAAAGAGATATTTGAAAAATACAAATTAAATGAAAAAGGTCATGGGATTAATCATATAAAATATGTTATTAGAAGAAGTTTGCAATTTGCAGAAACAATAGAAAATATTGATTATGAAATGGTATATGTTATAGCAGCATATCATGATATAGGTCATCATATAGATGCTAAAAATCATGAAATAATTTCAGCACAAATATTATTGGAAGATGAAAATTTAAAAGAATTTTTTAGTGAAGAACAAATTATGGTTATGAAAGAAGCTATAGAAGATCATAGAGCTTCTAAAGATACAGAACCAAGAACTATATATGGAAAAATAGTTTCATCAGCTGATAGAAATACTGACGTTGAATTCACATTAAAAAGATGTTATTCATATAGAACTAATCATTCACCAGAATTAAATCAAGATGAAATAATAGAAGTATGTAGAAAATTTTTAATAGAAAAGTTTGGAATTAATGGATATGCAAGAAATAAGATGTATTTTGAAGACAAAGAGTATAATAAATATTTACACGATATAACAGAACTTGCTTTAGATAGAGAATGTTTTTATAAGGAGATAAGAAGAGCTAATAGATAAGATTATTGGAAAATAGATTAATTATAATAAAATAATATTAAAATGAGTGAAGAATATATTATGATAGATTAATTAGAAATAAAAAATATATACAATATAAAAGAAGTTGTAAAACAGCTTCTTTTTTTGTGAAGATATGATTAGATAAAAAAGAAAAATGAAAAACTAGAATTAGAAATATATTAAAGAATAATATTTATTATAATTACAGCTATTATTTTTCTAAAATAATAACTTCTACATTTTTGTAATCAATCTTTTTATGAACTTACGACATTTGGTAAATTTTGTCGAAAACTTCCCATAAATCGATAAAACTTCTTATATTTTGCTATAGGAAAAAAATGGAAATAGGATTATAATAATAAAAAACAAAAGAAGGAGGAGTGTGAATTTGAATAGTAAATACATTCAAGAGGACAAGCTTTTGCTATTACAATTAACAGAAGAAATTGATCATCATACTACAGAAGATATAAGGAGGAAAGCTGATAATGAAATTACGAGATATATGCCTAGAAAAGTTATATTTGATTTTGGCATGGTTACTTTTATGGATAGTGCAGGAATAGGAATGTTAATAGGAAGATATAAAATAGTAAAAACATTTGGTGGAAGTATAGAAATGATAAATGTAAAGCCAAGTGTAAGAAAAATATTTGAAATGAGTGGTGTTTTGAAAATAGTACCTATTAGAAAAGACATAGAATTTAAAGTATCATAGATTAAGAAAAAATATTAAATTTGAAATATTATAGATTTAATAAAATATCAAATTTAAAGTAATCTAATTTCTTTGCTCTAAAATCTTAGATTACGTATATAGGTTATTTTAAATAGATAAAAAGAGGAGAAAACTATGAAAAGTTTATATGAAAATGAAATGAAATTAGAATTTTTAAGTAAATCTAATAATGAAGCATTTGCACGTATATCAGTTGCAGCTTTTGCTTCACAATTAGATCCAACTATAGAAGAGATGGCAGATATAAAAACTGCTGTATCTGAAGCTGTTACTAATAGTATTGTTCATGGATATGAAAATATGAATGGAATGGTAAAGATAATATGCAAGATATTTGCAAATTGTATAGAAATAGAAATTTCAGATACAGGAAAGGGAATTGAAAATGTAGAAATGGCAAGAAAGCCATTATATACTTCAAAACCAAATTTAGAAAGATCTGGAATGGGATTTACAATAATGGAAAGCTTTATGGATGAAGTTTCAGTTGAATCTGTTTTCGGACTTGGAACAAAAGTTACTATGAAAAAGTTCATAAAAAAGGAGGATGTAGAAGAAAATATAGAAAATATGGAATTTGCTAATTTAGGAGGAAGATAGAAAGGCAGGAGAAAATATGTACGATAATAGTATGGAAAACATATTTAAAGCTCAAAATGGAAATCAAGATGCTATGTCTAAATTAGTAGAAGAAAATAAAGGATTGGTATGGAGTATAGTAAAAAGATTTAATGGAAGGGGTTATGAATTAGAAGATTTATATCAAATTCGGGTCACTTCGGATTAATAAAAGCAATAAAAAGATTTGATACAAATTTAGATGTTAAGCTTTCTACATATGCTGTACCTTATATTTTAGGAGAGATAAAAAGATTTATTAGAGATGATGGACCAATAAAAGTAAGTAGAAGTATGAAAGAATTAGGAATAAAAATTAAAGAATTGCAAAAAGAATATATGAGAAAAAATGGAAAAGAAATAAAAGTAGAAGAAATTTCCAAAATATTAAAAATACCTAAAGAAGAGATAGCATCAGCATTAGATGCATTTAATCCAATAGATTCAATTTATGATAAAACCTATTTAGGCGATGATGAAGGAATTAGTATAATAGATAAAATAAGTAGTAATACAAATGAGGCAAATAATATAGTAGATAAAATTTGTATAAAACAATTAATTGATAATCTAGAAGAAAGAGAGAAAGAATTAATTTTATTAAGGTATTATAAAGGACAAACTCAAAGCGAAGTTGCTAAAGTATTGGGAATTACACAGGTACAGGTATCTAGGATAGAAAAAAAGGTATTAAATTCAATGAAACTTAAACTTGCAATATAGAGGGAGGAATTATGCGAAAGTTGACCATCTATATTTTGCTATTAATATTAATTTCGTTTTTAATTCCAATAATATTTACTAAAAAATTTGGAGAAGATAAACAAACATCAAGTGTTATAGAACATATAGATAACAAAGAAGAAAATAAACAAAAAGTAGAAGAACCTTCATATGATTATAAAAAATATAACACTGTAAAAGTTCTACATACAAAAACCAATAATATAGAAGAAATAAATTTAGATGAATATTTGTATGGAGTAGTATCAGCTGAAATGCCAGCAAGCTTTGAAAAAGAAGCTCTAAAAGCTCAAAGTATTGTAGCAAGAACTTATACAATTTATAAGATAATACATAATGGCGGAAAACATGAGGGGGCAGATATATGTGATGACTCAAGTTGTTGCCAAGCGTGGATTTCAAAAGAAGATAGATTAAGTAAATGGGAAGAAATAGAAAGAGAAAGTAATTGGAATAAAATAGTGCAAGCAGTAAATGAAACTAAAGGTAAAATTATAACTTATAATGGAGAACCAATTAATGCTTTTTTTCATTCTAATAGTGGAGGAAGTACAGAAGCTCCAATTAATGTATGGGGAGGCTCGGGATATCCATATCTTCAAACTGTTGAAACATCAGGAGAAGATTCGTATACACAATATAAGTCAGAAGTTAGTATTTCTAAACAAGAGTTAGTAAATAAAATGAAAGAAAAATATGAAGACTTTTCTATTAATTTTGAAGAAGAAAATGCAATACAGATTTTGGAATATACAGAAGGAAAAAGAGTAAAAACTATAAAAATAGGAAATAAAAATTTATCTGGTGTAGAAGTAAGAAGTATATTTACTTTAAAATCTGCAAATTTTGAAGTGAATATTGAAGATAATAATATTAAATTTTCTGTAACCCGGATACGGTCATGGTGTAGGAATGAGTCAAACAGGTGCAGATAGTTTAGCAAAACAGGGAAAAACTTGTGAAGAGATTATTATACATTTTTATACAGGTGTTTCTGTAGTAGACTTATAATATTATTAATATTAATTTTATATATGTACAATTAATAATAACTTTTTTTATAGTATTTGTATAAATTTCTCTTATAAGGAAATAATTATACTAAAGAAAAATTAAGGAGGAATTTATTTTATGAGAAAAGATATACAGAGAAAGAGAAATATACAAAAAGCAAACATGAGTAAAACTTTATATACATCTGCAGGAATTATTTCATTAATAGTAATTATATTTGCAATTGGAATTTTTGTTTATGGAAATAAAAATGCAGAAAGCTCTAAAATTGCAGATTTAAATTCTAGTGATATAACAAGTCTTGTAGAAGGAGGAGGAAGAACTTCTGAACAAGCAAGTAGTCAAATTGGAAAAACTGTTAATGAAGTAAAGGAAGAATCAAATACATTAGTAGTAGATACAGAAAAAGAAAATAATAGCAAAAAAAATGAAGTACAACAAATAAAGGAACAAACTACTACTAAAACAAACAATTCTAAAGATGTAGCTAATAAAACTAAAGAAAAAGCAAATGAAGAAGAAAAGACTAAGCAAGAGACAAAAAAAGCAGATCCAGTTTTTGGGATGCCTGTAGAAGGTGAAGTTATAAAAGAATATGCAAAAGATAAACTTGTATATTCAGATACATTAAAAGAATGGATAACACATGCAGGAATTGATATAAAAGCTAATAAAACTACTATTGTAAAAGCATCAGAAGAGGGAACTGTAAAGTCTATAAAGAATGATCCAAGATATGGATTAACAGTAGTAATAGAGCATAATAATGGATTTAGTACTGTATACTCTAATTTGTTAACAGCAGAATTTGTAACTGCAGGTGAAAGTGTAAAAAAAGGACAAACTATAGGAACAGTAGGAAATACTGCAACATTTGAAATTTCAGATGAATCACATTTGCATTTTGAAATTTTAAAAGATAATGTTCAAATTGATCCTAATATGTATATAAAATAAATTGTAAATTGTCAAAATTTCCAAAATAAATGGGAGTTTTGGCAATTTTTAGCTTAAATATTAAAAATATATGCCAAAAAGTGCCAAAAGGGACGGAGCATTTTGGCAATTTTTTTATTTGACTATTTAAAAAATATAAATATAATGATATTATAAGAGGGGGCAAATTTATTAACGAAGGTGGAAGAACATAATGCCTAGAATACCAAGAAATTATATGAAAACAAATTTTTTTCATGTAATGACACAAGGAATTAATAAGAGTTATATATTTGAAAAAAGTCTTGAGAAAAAGAAATATATAAAGCTTATGTATCAATTAAAAGAAGAATGTAATATTTCTATAATAGCCTATGCAATAATGGATAACCATTCACATCTATTAATAAAATGTAATTCAATAAAAGATATGAGTTCTTATATGCATAAATTAAATACTACATATGCTGCGTTTTATAATAGATTGTATAAAAGAGTGGGATATGTATTTAGAGACAGATACAAAAGTGAAGCTATTGTAAATGAGATACATTTATATAACTGTATAAGATATATTTTTGAAAATCCAGTAAAAGCAAGAATATGTGATAGGATGGAGCAATATAATTATTCTAATTATAAACAGTTTAAATATAAATTATATATATGTTCAGAAGTGAAATACAATAGTTTTATTGATACTGAAGAAGAGAAAGATAGTATTTATAATGAAGTGATTAATGAATTCTTGTATACAAATAATATAAATAAAGACAAATTAATAAAGGATAAAGAAAAGTTAAAAGAAATTGTTAATATATTACATAAAAATTATAGAATATCTTCAAGAAAGATGGAAGAATTGTTATTTATAAGCAGGGAGACAATTAGAAAGTTAATAGATAAAGACTGATATGAAAATTATTATAAAAAATTGTCAAAATACCCCGTCCCTTTTGGCAAAAAATGGAGGAAAAAATGAGTAAAGTACAATGGACTAAAGAGCAGATGCAAGCAATAGAAGAAAAAGATTCTAATATATTAGTAGCTGCTGCTGCACGGAAGTGGAAAGACAGCGGTGCTTGTTGAAAGAATGATTAATAAAGTAATTAAAGATAAAATAGATATTGATAAAATTCTGATTGTTACTTTTACAAATGCAGCTGCAAGTGAGATGAGAGAAAGAATCTTAGATGCTATATATAAACAAATAGAAGAAAATCCAGAAGACGAGATTTTGCAAAAACAAATTATTTTGTTAAATAAGGCAAGTATTTGTACAATACATTCGTTTTGTTTAGATGTAATACGTAATCATTTTTATGAATTAGATATATCAGCTAATTTTAGAGTAGGAGATTCAGGTGAAATAGAACTATTAAAACAAGATGTAATCGAAGAATTATTTGAAGAAAAGTATTTAAATAATGATAAAGATTTTATAGATTTGATAAACACATATACAAATTATAGAGATGATGAATCTCTAAAACAGTTAGTTATGAATATATATAAATTTATTCAAAGTAGTCCATTTCCAAATGAATGGCTAAATGATAAAGTGGAAATGTTTAATATTAGTGATAAAAAACAAGATTTTTCTAAAACTGTATGGGGAAAAATTTTACTAAAAAATCTTTCAGAAGATTTAGAAGATTCTATTATAAAATTAGAGAATTTATTATTAAATATGAGAAGATTTGATGAGCTAGAAAAATATATAAAAGTAATTGAATCAGATATAACTAATATAAAGTCATTATATAAAAACTTAAATTCTTGGGATAATGCATATAATTTTAGCAAAATAGATTTTGAAAAGTGGCCAGTAGATAGAAAAATAACTCTATCAATCAAAGATGAAGCTAAAAAAATAAGAGATGATGTAAAGAAAAAAATATCAGCAAGTATTAATAAAGTATTAATATATAATTCAGAAACAGCAAATACGGATATTACAGAAATGTATAGCATTTTTTACAAATTAAAAAATCTAATAATAGAATTTAGTGATAGATTTAAAGTTAGAAAAAAAGAGAAAAATGTTATCGATTTTAATGATATAGAGCATTTTGCACTTAAATTACTTGTGAAAAAAGATAAAAACGGAAAAATCATTAGTACAGATATAGCAAATGAATATAAAGAAAAATTTGAAGAAATAGCTATAGATGAATATCAAGATAGTAATCTGGTTCAAGAATATATTTTATCTAGCATTTCTAGAGGAAATAACATATTTATGGTTGGTGATGTTAAACAAAGTATATATAAATTTAGACAAGCAAGACCAGAGCTTTTTTTAGATAAATATGAAAATTACAGTATGAATAAAGAAACAGGAAAAGACTTGAAAATAAAACTATTTAAGAATTTTAGAAGCAGAAAAAATATACTGGATTTTACAAACTTAGTTTTTGATAATATTATGAGTAAAGAAGCGGGAGATATATTATATAATGAAGAAGAATATTTAAATTTAGGAGCAAATTATGAAGATCCTGAAGATTTAAATTCTGAATATGCAGGTATTACAGAACTACATATTATTGATATGAAAGAAAACGAAGAAATCGAAATTTATAAATCTAATAGTGAAGAAAAAAATGAAAAAGATAGCCAAAATTATAATAAAAACAGAAATGAATATGATGATGAAAGTAAAGATGAAAATACTAAACAAGAAGAAACAGAAGAAATTATAGAAAATAGTGTTATTGAAGCAAAATTAGTATCTAGAAAGATAAAAGAGTTATTAAATAGTGGTTATTTAGTATATGATAAAAAAATAGGATATAGAAAAATTACATATAAAGATATAGTAATTTTATTAAGAGCTACATCTACTCTTGCTCCTATATATGAAAAGGAGTTAACTGAATTAGATATACCAGTGTTTAGTGATACTTCATCTGAATTCTTAGATAGTATAGAGATTCAAACTATTTTATGTGTATTAAAAATAGTAGATAATCCTATGCAAGATATACCATTTGTAAGTGTACTTAGGTCTAGTATTGGAGGATTTTCAGATGATGAACTAGTGAAAATTAGATTATGTAATAAAGAATCAAACTTTTATGAAGCTTTTCAGGCAGCACAAATACAATGTGAAGAAAACTTAAGTAATAAAATCCAAAACTTTTTATCACAGCTAAAATCCTGGCAAAAACAAGTAAACGAAAAACCACTAGATGAACTGATTTGGAACATTTATATTGAAACCAATTTCTATAATTATGTTCGGATTAATGTCAAATGGTTCTTTAAGACAAGCTAATTTAAAAATGTTATTTGAAAGAGCAAAGCAATATGAAAAAGCAAGCTTTAAAGGATTATTTAATTTTATAAATTTTATAGATAAATTAAGAAAAACAAGTGGAGATATGTCTTCTGCTAAGCTAATTGGAGAAAATGAAGATGTAGTTAGAATTATGAGCATTCATAAAAGTAAAGGTCTAGAGTTTCCTGTTGTTATTTTAGCAGGTACAGGAAAAGGATTTAACTTGCAAGATTTAAATGATACTATATTAATGCATCAAGACATAGGATTTGGTCCTAAATACATAGATTTCGAAAGTAGAATAGAATATAATACTTTAGCAAAAGAGGCTATTAGAATTAATGCATATATAGAAACTTTATCTGAAGAAATGAGAATTTTGTATGTTGCACTTACAAGAGCAAAAGAAAAGCTAATAATAACAGGAATAAAAAAGGATGCAGAAAAATCTTTAAAAGAAAAAGAGAATTTATTAGATTTATATTCTAATGATAGTGATACCTCGAAAGTTAATTCGTTATTAATTAAAAAGTATAAAACTTATTTAGATTGGTTAGAATTAGTATATTTAAAAAATAAGGATAAGATAAAAGATGTATTTTGTGTAAAGACACATAAAAAAGACGAAATATTAAAAAACACTAATAAAAATGAACAGAAAAACAAAAGAGAGCAAGAAGATTTTATTAATAAAGTTAAAGAAAAATCAGATAGCATATATAATGAAAATGATGAGGTAATTAATAAAATAAAATGGCAATACAAATATAGTAATTCAATATTAATACCTACCAAAACATCTGTTACAAAAATAAAAGAGATAGAAAATGAAAATATTATGAGTTTAGAGGAAAAAGAAGAAATAGAAAATATTAAAGAATATAAAATATTAACAAGTAAACCTAAATTTATTGATGATAAAGAAAAGATAACAAGTGCAGAGAAGGGAACTTTAATGCATTTGTGTATTCAAAAGATGAATGAAAAAGAAAATTATGATATTTATAAAATAGAAGATATGGTAAATGAATTATATAAAAAAGATATAATAACAAAAAATCAGAAAGATGTAATTAATATAAATAAATTATATGAATATACAAAATCTGATTTATGGAATGAATTAAGATTAGCAAAGGAAATTTGCAAAGAAAAACCTTTTTATATAAATATTTCATCAAAAGATATATTTAACTTAGATACAAGTGAAGATATATTAGTACAGGGAATTATTGATCTTTATTATATTAATAGTAATGATGAATTGATTTTAGTCGACTTTAAGACAGATTATATAAAAAGTGGAGAAGAAGATTCTTTAATAAAAAAATATAATAAACAATTAGAAATATATAGAAATGCTTTAGAACAAAGCTTAAATAAAAAGGTTGCACATACATATATATATTCAGTGACTTTAAATAAATGTATAGAAATATAAAAATATGTTAAGTAAAAGAATAGGCAAAAAAAGTAAAATTGCAATTTTCTTTGCAAATTATTATTTACGATGATAACTTTTTTGTAATAAAAAGACAGAATACTCTTTTAAAAGAGTGTTCTGTCTTTTACTTTTGCGTCCTAGTCAAGACTGTCATTTTTGAGGTGTGATGCATAAACACTTGTTACATCTGAATGTAAATGCATCCGTTGCAATAGATAAACGTATGATCCAGCAAATGAGTGAAGATTTCCAAAAGGTCTTCCGAAGAAATCTTTTGGGAGTCTTCAGATGGATTTGTAACAACAATGTAGTTGCCACAGACTTCATCTTTTACTCTTTCGAGTATCTGCTCCATTGGACATAACCTCCCTTACTTAGTAATATTTCGATTATACAGCCAGTGGAAATAAATGTAAAACTAATTCGTATAACATAATATGCTATGGTTTTACAAATAAAGATAAATTAATCCAATTTATCTTTATATAATATATAAATTGATATATAATTTTGAATAATTTTGCCAAAATTATTCAAAATAACAATAACGAAATTTATAATAAAAAAGTAAAAATATCTATTTACTAAAAAAGATAAATATGATATATAAAATTAAAAAAAGGAGTAATTATGAGATTAGATAAATTTTTAAAAATTTCTAGAGTTATAAAAAGAAGAACTGTTGCAAATGAAGCAGCAGATAGTGGAAGAGTTTTTGTTAATGGAAAACAAGTAAAACCAAGTTATGAAGTAAAACTAGGAGATACAGTCGAAATTAAATTTGGAGATAAAGTTTCTAAATTTGAAATTATAAAAATACCTACTGTTCAAGGAAAAGATATGGGAGAACTAATAAAAGTATTGTAAGGGCGTGATTATAATAAAGTTAGAATCAAAAAAAATTACAAATGAGCAAAGAGAAAAAAAGAATAAAAAAGTAAATATGATTATTACTAATATCGTAAGATTATTACTGTTTTTAATTATTCTAAGAGGAATTTTTGTAAAAGACTACAGTCAGTTATTTATTGCTGTATTAACAATTGCTATGACTTTTTATCCGAGTTTGCTTGAAAAGAAATTTGGAGTTTATTTGCCAGGAAGTATGCAAATTGTTATAACATTATTTATTTTTGGAGCACAATATCTTCGGCGAAATAAAAGATTTTTATAATAAAATACCATGGTGGGATACAATGCTTCATACAACATCAGGTGTAATTTTAGGAATAATAGGATTTATGTTTGTTTATTTACTTAATAAAAGTTATAGCAATAGTATAAATTTAAGTCCTTTCTTTGTAGTGATGTTTGCGTTTTGTTTTGCAGTTACTATGGGAGTGTTTTGGGAGTTTTTTGAATATGGAGCAGATAGAATATTAGGTACCAACATGCAAAAGTTTAGATTTCCAGAACTAGGGCAAGATGGATTAATAGATACTATGTCAGACTTATTTGTAGATGCTTTAGGAGCATTAATTACATCAATTATAGGATATTTTTATATACAAAAAAAGAATGATGTATTACTAAAGGATTATTTTAGAACATGGTTTAGAAATGTGAAAAAAGAGAAATAGTTATTATGTAAGAACAGTAAGATAAATTGATCTGTTCTTTTTTTATTGAAAGATATAACATATTATGTTACAATATGATTATATTTTTTTTAGGAGGTGCCTTTTATGGCAAGGAGAAAGTACTGGGGACTCACAGTTGTAAATGACATTGATGAAGGTGTGCTTGTAAGCATGCGGATGGATGGAAAATTTGTAATAACTAAAAAAGAAGCAGGAAAGAAGTCTGTATTGCATGTATTTCAACCAGGAGATATTTTCGATTCAGAAGAGAAAACTTTAGAAAAAAATTTCAAGAGGTATATTGCAAATTATACTGATGAGAGAATAAATATCACTCCAGAAGTCAGATTCTATGTAATGAAAATGGAGGAAAGATATAAAAGGTAACATCAGATAGAAATAAGAACCAGTTATTTAATTTGAATAACTGGCTCTTTTTCTATTATAGAAGAGTTTTTAAGAAAATATTTATATGTAAGTATAATGAAATATGGAAAGATTATTTGAGGTAATATTAAATAAAGCTATGTTTTACTTTATATTTAAAGTTTGTTATAACAATTTAAATCTTTGCCATAATTTAAAATAATAGCAAATAATAAAAAAAATTAATCGAATTTTATGTAATATAGGTTTAAAATAGATATGTCACAAGTAAATTGAAAATAAAATATTGAAAGA
>USRT01000001.1 GCA_900557195.1 uncultured Clostridium sp. | reverse complement strand
AAAATAATTTGTAATTTTTTTGCAAAAAGTGCGACACTTATTATTGCAATTTATACTAAAGGTTAACTTATGTGGCGAATTTGTAAATGATAGCATTTTGTGATATAATAATAACATATATATTATGTATATAATTAAAAAAATTAAAAAGGAGTAAAGGCAAAATGAACAGAACATATTCAAAAGAACAAGTACGGATTTTCAAATTAAGTAATCCTGAGAAAGAGGTATATGAGAGAGTTGAATTCACATTTTGGCAGAAAGTGAAGTTCTATTTCTTAAATAGTTTTCGAGTAGAAATCGAAGAGATGATATCAGAGTATGATTTTAATGTAAAAATCTATGAAGATAATCAGGATATTTTTGAAGAGATTGAAGAATCGGCTAGTATTATTTTAGGTGGAGTAAGCCTGGAGCGGAGCTTAAATAAGGTACGTAGAGAGCAAAACAACAAAAAGAAAAGAACTTTAGAATCATACCAGATGCTTCTTGAAAATTTAAAGGAAATTAATAAGTTCTACAATGAATGGAACTTAGAAAGACATGAGCAATACAAAAAGTGTAACTGTAAAAGGTTGCTATTAGACCTAAAATCAAGATTTGATGAAGGTGCTAAATATGTTGTCTTGCTAAAAACATCTGGAAAAACAACATTTTCTGCATTGGAAAAGCAACTAGGAAACCAAAACCTAAATGAAAATAAATATATAATATGTGAAAATAGAATCTTTTATGGTGATTATTTCATAGGGCTTGAGCTTGATGGAGTAATTCTGAAAAGAGGATGTTCATATATGGATATATACGAGATTTTATGGGATGGCTTCTCATATTTACCAATCACTAAATTATGGATAAAGGAGTATTAACAACCTTTAATTTTACCCATACAATAAATCGTTCTGATTTTGTATGGGTTTTTCTTTTTTTATACAATACCTTGACAGATGAGGTATATTAAAATATAATATATGTTAAGAGGTGATAACAATGTCAATTGCATCAGATTTAATAAGAGGTTCTACAGATACAATAATACTTGCACATTTAATGAAAAAAGATAGTTATGGTTATGAAATTAACAAATCTATTTCAGAAATAACAAATGGACAATATGAATTAAAAGAAGCAACTTTATATACAGCCTTTAGAAGATTAGAAGAAATGGGAATGATAGTATCTTATTGGGGAGATGAAAATAGTGGAGCCAGAAGAAGATATTATAAAATAACAGATACTGGACAGAAATACTATAAAGAGAGTAAAGCAGAATGGAAAAATGCGCAAATGCTAATAAGCAAATTAATTGAATTGGGGGAGATATAAAATGGAGGAAAAATTAAAAAGATATGTAGATAATATATTTGAAAATGCGCCAAAGACTAAAAAATCATATGAGTTAAAAGAGGAGATTACATCAAATTTAATAGATAAATATAATGATTTAGTTACATCTGGTAAAACACAAGAAGAAAGTTATAATATTGCAATTTCTAATATGGGAAATATTGAAGAATTAGTATCTAATTTGCAAGATGAAAATAATAAATGGAATACAGATTATATTCGGTAAACAAAGAAAAAAATCAGCAATGCTTGTATCCAGCGCAGTTGGGTTATATATATTAAGTGTTGTTCCTGTTATATTGTTTAGTGAATTAAATATTGAAGGATTAACAGAAGATTTAGGTGTTATATTTATGTTTATATTTGTAGCAATTGCAACTATGCTACTTGTGTATAATGGAATGTCTAAACCTAAATATAAAAGTGCAGATGATACAATGGTAGAAGAATTTAAAGAATGGAAAGTAAATAAAGAATTAAAAAAGTCAGCTAAAAATAGCATCAATTCAGCTGTTTGGTGTTTAATTATTGCAATATATATCGGAATTAGTTTTTGTTTTAATGCATGGGCTTATTCTTGGATTATATTTCTAATAGGTGCAGCTATTTCAAACATAATAGATGCTGTATATGAATCAAAAGAAAGAAGGGGATAGATATGAATAATACAAAGATTATAATATGGACAATAGTAGCAATTGTATTAACAATATTATTAATATGTTTATTAGTTTCAAATGCAAGACTAGGTGATATTTTTAGCAATGAAAGTGAACATATTGTATATGAAGAGGAATTTGATGTAACTAATATTAAAAATATAGATTTAGATTGGACTAGTGGAAGTATTAATATATACAAAAATGATTCTGATAAGATTAGAGTGATACAAAAAAGTAGATATGAGTTAAAAGAAGATGAATTAGTAAATATTGATTATAAAAATGAAACTATATCAGTCCAAGAAGGAAAGAAGAAAATTGGATTTTTCTTCTTAGGGTTTGGTAGTATATCTACAAATTTAGATGTATATTTGCCAGATAAAGAATTTGAAGAAGTATATGTAAAAATCTCAAGTGGTAGAGCAAATATCGAAGATCTAAAATTAAATAAGTTTAATGTAAAGGTTAGTTCAGGGAAAATAGAGATTAGAAAAGTTGTTTCACAAGATATAGAAGCTAATGTGTCATCAGGTAGTATTGAAATGAATGATGTAAAAACAAGTTCTTTAAATTCTGAAGTTACATCTGGTAAGATTGAAATAAATAATTTAAATACAAATATTTTAAATGCTTCAGTTAAATCTGGAAAAATAGACATAGATGGAAGTGCGAAGCAGATGGATTTAAAAACTACTAGTGGAAAGATTTTAGTAGATAATAATGTTTTACCAGAAAGTTTAGATGTAAAAGTGACATCTGGAAGTATAGATGTTGCTATTCCAGAAAATGAGGGATTTGAAGCGAGTTATTCTGTTACATCTGGTAGTTTTAAATCTGACTTTGATTTATATTCAAATATGTCAAATTTAGATAAAAAAAGTGGTGAAGGAAAATATAAAAATGGTGGGAATAAATTTAATTTTCAGGTAACAAGTGGTAAAATAATGTTAGAAAGAAAATAGATGTTTTTAGTTATGTAAAGTGTGTGTATAATATTTAGTATTTAAGATTTGTATACCTTTAGATGAAATCGAGAAATTATTATACATAGATTCAATAAAGTCAGAAATACGCTTTTTCCATAATTTAAATAAAAAAGTACACAATTTTATCCCGAAAAAGAGAGTTCATTTTGAACTCTCTTTAAAATTTATAAAAATATGTAGAAAATAAATAGAATATGAGATATAATATATTTAGTTCGAAAAAGGAGGAATAGGATTAATATGAATCCTACTATGTCAGATTTACGTATTGGAATTGTTTTTTCAGGTGGATTTGCAAAAGGCGCTTATGAAATTGGATTTTGCAAAGCTATTTTAGAATATATAGAAATGAATAATATAAAAGCAGTAAGTGGCGCATCAATTGGAGCAATAAATGCATATGGTTTTATAAATAATAAATTCGACTATTTATTTGAAGTATGGAGAAATTTAGATTTTAAATCAGCAAAAGAGTTTTTAGTAAAATCAGATAAAAGAAAAGTTATATACAATTATATAGAAAAGATGCAATCAGAAGTAGAAGATGTAAGCCAAACACCTTGTTATATAGATTATATAAAGATACCTAATATTTCATTATGTTATAAAAATGTTAATAAAGAACATAATAAAGTTCGAAATGATTTCTTAAAGGCGAGTATTTCTGTTCCAGGATTATATAATCCAATTTTAATAAAAGATGATTATTATGTAGATGGAGCTTTTCTAGATAATACACCAATAGAGCCATTAGAAAATGAAAATTTGGATTTGATTTTTGTATTACGATTTGATCATGCGAGTGAACAATATGAAGAGTTAGATACAGATGCTGCAATAATAGAAATTGTATTTGAGGATGACAAAAAATTAAAAGATTATTTTTACTTTAATAGTAGTTTGACAAATAGATTAATTGAGCAAGGGTATAGAAAATCAAAGGATATTTTAGATGTTGTTTTTAAATATGGCGAAGATATTCAATATATAAAATCAATTGCGAGAATTTATAATCAAGAGTCTAGAAAAAATATTATACCTAAAAGTGGAGAAGAGATTGTTAATAAGATGAATAAGTTAAGGAAAATGTTTAAAAATGAATATTTGGATGAAGGAAATGATGCTGATGCTAATTTGTGTGGTAAAGATGATAATGAGATAAGTGAGATTGTGATGTGAAAGCTTTGAAGATGGTACTACAGAAAAATAAAAATGAATTTTACAATTTATAAATGTAAAATTCATTTTTATTTTGTTTTCAGTTCATTATTATTGGAAATAATTTATTTTTTTATGAATTCGTTATGCTTAGTAATTTAAGTTTATTCAGAAAGAAAATTCTTTAGATTATTTATTAGTAGGGGTATATTCTTAGTTTCTTAGTATTTCAAATCTTAATATGATTTACATGTGAATATGTGCACTATATTTTCTTAAAGTAAGTTTATAGAAATATTATATTTTTATATTGACATTGTAAATGATATGTAGTATATATGTATATATAAAAATTAATGCCAATTAATTATAAATTATAAGATTTAATTTAAATAATATTAGAATGTGAATATTAATTATAAATTATACGATTCACAAAATTAAAAGTTTTAATCTAAATATACTAGAAAAAGAAAGGAGGATATTTTGGATTTATTAAATTTAAACAATGAATTGGATTACAGAGAATATTACATATTAAACTACTGCAAGCAGAAGGTTTTTACATATTCTGGAATAGAAGTAAAATTTTATGAAGATCAATTTGAACATGCTTTTTTTGAGAGTAAACAATATAAAAAAAGAGATAAATCTATATTTTCATGGGAAAGAGCAAAGCGAATGGATTGGATAAAAAATGTATTATTAGATTCAAATGCAGAACTATATGTAGGTTGGGATAGAGATAAAAAGAAGTATAATGAAAACAGACGTGTAAGTATTATATCAGAAGATAATTATGTTGTAATTCTAAATATAATTAATAATAAAAAGGCAAAATTTATAACAGCATACAATGCAAGTATAAGTAATGCAAGAAAAATAAGAAGTGCGCCAAAATGGCAAAATAAATAAAGACTACTGATTACTGGTTCAGTAGTCGAAA
Organism: uncultured Clostridium sp.; assembly: GCA_900557195.1. GTDB lineage: Bacteria > Bacillota > Clostridia > TANB77 > CAG-508 > CAG-492. The sequence continues at coordinate 131,670 of USRT01000001.1, read as the reverse complement.
CCTCTAGTGATCCTTTGATATAACAAAGGATTAACTTATACTATAATATTACTACAAATAAATTTGTTTGTCAATATTATAGTATAAGTATATTCAAAAATAAAAAAAAAATTCAATTAAGCATCGACACAAAACGACAAAATACTTCAATAAGTTGTGCTATTATACAAAATATTAGGAGGTGAAGTAATGAGATACAAATTATTTTTTGAATTAGAAAATAAAGATATGTCAATTCAATACCGAAAAAGTGTATTAAGCTTTTTTAAGAAGTCTTTAAGTGAGCATGATAATGAAATATATGAAAAGTTATATCATGCGAAAGATCCTATTATTAAGCCATACACTTTTTCGGTGTTTTTTAAAGATTCTGAGTTTAAAGAAAATAGAATTATTGTAAATTCAAAACAAATGGAACTAAATATATCAATTGCAGATTATGAAATAGCTGTTATTTTATATAATGCATTTAATCATCAGAGAAATAAAATATTTCATTTAGAACATAATTCAATGACTTTAAAAAATATTGTATTAATTCAAGAAAAACAAATTAATACAGAAGAGATAACAATAAAATTTATGTCTCCATTAATTGTAAGACAAAGAGAAAATGAAAAAGATTATTATTTTTCTGTGGAAGGAGAAAAATTCTTAGAAACATTAAAAATTAATATAAAAGAACAATTGAAATTAACAAATTATTCTATGGATATTGTAGATAGTATTAAATTGGAAAAAGTTAATGGAAGAAAAACTGTAGTAAAATTTTATGAAAAACAGATGGAAGGAAGTATAGGTACTTTTAAGCTATTTGGAAATAAAGAATTATTAAATTTTTTATATAGAGCTGGGATTGGAAGTAGAAGATCAAGTGGATTTGGAATGTTTGAAATTATATAGAAGTGAGGTGAGTATGTGAAAATAAAAGTGTATTTAAATGAATGGTTTATAAATGCTGGAATTGTTGGATTTGTAAATATAATGGAAAAATATAATCCAGGAGCTATTATAAAAAATGAAAATTATATAGAGACTGATTCAGAAGCATTAAGAAACTTTAATGAGTATTATTTTCGGTTACTTTTTTGATATATATAACATAGCAGCAAAGATGCAAAATAAAATGGAACATTCATTTAAGCAAATAAAACAATCATTACAAGAGTTAGATGGCAGTAAAATTAACGACAAAGAAAAACAAGAAAAGATAAAATCTATAAAAAAATATATAAAGTTAGTAATAAAAGGTCAATTAGATAAAATAAAAAAGGTAGATGAAGATATCTATCAAGAAATGTTCGAAGAATATAATAAGATTGATGGAATAAAAGAAAAAGATGATATAAGTAAATTAGATGATATATTTAAAATTCTAAATGATAATTTTTATAAAGAAAAAATAAATAAAAGACTAACAATGAATCTATTTAAAAGTATACTAAGTAAAAGTTATTTTGGACAACCTAGTTTTTTAAATGTAGTTAAAAGTGCTTTAAGTTATGAAGAACAATGTGAGTTAATGTATAAAGATTATATATCTAATATTGTAGAAGTTGGATATTTAAATGATTTAGTAAAAGATAAATATGAAATAGAAGAAATAAAACAATATATACAAGATAGATTAATAGATAAAAATATAACAAAAGAATTGCAAAGTGTATATTCTAATATTAATAAGAGATATATTGAAAAGAAAAAGTCTCTACAAGATATAAAGGATTATTTAAAAGAGAAGGTATTTACTAGTTGTTCAATTTGCGAAAATGAAAATATTATTGCTAATAATTATTCTGAAAGTAAATTCGTTCCATTGGCAATTAGTAGTGAGAATATGGAAAACTTTTTCTGGAATGGAAATGCAAAGTTTCCAATATGCGATATGTGTAAACTAATGTTATTTTGTACACCAGCAGGAATAACATCAATAACTAAAACTGTGAAAGAAAATGAAAATGGTAATGTAATTTACAAGGAAAAGCAAGTATATAGTTTTGTAAATTATGATACAAATATAAATCAACTTCTAAAAGTAAACAGAAATTTTTCGGATTCATCCAAAGTAGAGAAAAGTACAGAAAATCCATATCAAAAATTAATCTTAGACATAGTGAAGCAAGAGGAAAAAATAAGTGAATGGCAATTACAGAATATATTTGTAGTTGAATTTGAGGCGGAATATTTAGCTTATAGTAGAATGGAATATTTTAATATAAATAAGCATGTAGCACAATTTTTTAAGTATTATGCTACTAATAGTTTAGATAAGATTAAAAATTATAGATATAAATTACAGATTGTAGATTATATTCTTAAAAATAAAGAATTGAAATATATAATTAATGACAGAATTAGACAAGAAATAGCTAAGGAAAATTCATATGGATATGAATGCTTTTTGGCAGTTAGAACTAGATTAGAATTGAATTTGTTAAAGAAAGGAGAATTGGAAGTGAAAAGTATAATTGAGAAGAATGATAAAAAGTTATTAGTATTATATAATCTGGGAATTCAAATGCATGAAGAATTAAAAAGAAAAGGTGAAGATAATAAATTAAATGGATATACATATAAAATGTTAAATAGCATAAAAATTGGAAATAAAGCAGAATTTATGGATGTTGTAATTAGGCTACATATGTTTATGGGGAAAGATGTATCACCAATTTTTTTAGAAGTAATGCAAGATACAAATCTTGATTTTGAATCTATAGGACATAGCTTTATGTCTGGATTAATTTCAAATAAATATGAAAAGGAAAATGAGGAGGATAATAATAATGGATAAAAAAGGATTAACTTTAAGTATTATTTTTAAAGCTGAAAGCTTAAATTATGGAGAAGGAATTGGAAATATATCAGAATTAAAAAAATTATCAAGAGGAAATGGAAATGTATACACTTTTGCATCAAGACAAGCAATTCGTTATGATATAGCAAGATTAGGAAAAGAATTATTTGGATGGAACTTAGAAGTAGTAGATAAATCAAAAGGTACTGTACAATTTAAAGATGATTTAAGTATTAAAGACTCAGAGGAAATGGATTTATTTGGTTATATGAAAACTTCTAAAAAATCAGATAATAAAGATGGAGGTTCTGATATTAGGAGTGCAGCTGTTAGATTAAGTCATGCAATATCACTAGAAGATTATAAGAGTGATATGGAATTTTTAAATAACAAAGGACTAGCAGATAGAATTAACGAGTTTCCGAATTTGGCCAATATTGAACAACATTTAAGTTATTATACTTATACAGTAACTATTGATTTAGATAAAATAGGAAAAGATGGAACAATTGAATTGGATAAAGAACAAAAAATAAAAAGAGTAAATGAATTATTAGAAATTATTAAGTTATTAAATAGAGAAATAAGAGGAAGACAAGAAAATTTAAGTCCCGTATTTATAATTGGAGGAATTTATAAAATAAATACACCATTTTTCTTAGGAAGAATAAAATTAGATTCAAGAAATGGTAAATTTGCTATTGATACAGAAATGTTAAAAGATGTTATTTCTTTGAAATTAGGAAATGAAAGCATAAAAGAAGATACAAAGATAGGATTAGTAAAAGATATATTTTGCAATGAAGATGAAATAGCAGATGTTTTTGAAGGAAAGACAAGTAATATACAAGATTTCTTTGAGAATTTAGAAAATGAAATAAATGAATATTATAAATAGAAAAAGGGTGAGTGAATTTGAAAATAATGAGATTAAAGTTATTTCAAGAAACAGCATGTTATAAAAAGCCATTTGCATTTAAAGTAGCAGAAACATATCCACTTCCACCATATTCTACAGTAATAGGAATGTTTCATAAAATATTACAGGCAAAATCTGGAGAGTATTATCCAATGAATATTTCAGTTCAAGGAGAATTTGAGAGTATATTTAGTAATTATCAAACTTTAAGAATGTACAAAGGAAAAGGAGAAGTTACATCAATGCCAAGAAATGTACATCAATTATTAAATGTAAATTTGATTATTCATGTTCAGGCAGAAAACGAAGTGATTGATAAAATATATAATAATATAATAAATGGAGAAGAGACTTTTACTTTGGGGAGAAATGAAGATTTAGTAAGAGTGGATGAAATTAAAATTATTGAACAAATTAATCAAATTGATGAAGATATTCAAATAAGACATAATGCTTATATTCCAACATATTTAGGACAAGAATCAGGAATTAATTATAGATTAAATACTAAATATACAATAGTAAATGAATTAAGAAAATGGAAAAAGGTAAATGTGAAATATATAGAAAAGAATTCTTGGATAGAAGAAGGCTATTTAGATGAAGATGGGGAAGCCATATTATGGTGTTATGAAAATGAGGTGATCTAATATGCTATATGCAAAATCCAATCCAGAAGAAAGCATTACAAAACATACTAATGAATTATTAGATAGATTAAAAATATTACGTTTTTTATATGGTGAAGAAATTACAAAAAATATAAAGATGGATAAAGAGCGATTTTGGGAATTGTTAGAAATAATATGTACCTATCATGATGTTGGAAAGTGTTATACACCTTTTCAAAATGAAATATTAAAAAAAATAGGGAAAACATTAATAGAAACCAATTTCAATTATACAGATGTTAAGCATGAACAATTATCTCCTATGTTTGTAGATAGTAAATATTTTAATATAACAAAGGAAGAAAGAAAATTAGTAATGCAATCTATATTTTATCATCATGAGAGAAAAAATGATATGTTAATTGAAGAACTCATAGAAAAGATTATACAAGAAGATATACTTCCAAAATTGGAACAATTTGAAGATGAATTAGGTATAAAACTAAATAAATCACCTAAATGTAGGTATTTAGATGATGTGAAAAGTGAAAAAAGAATCAATGAGGAAGATAAATATTATCAAGAATATTGCTTATTAAAAGGTTTATTACATAGGTTAGATTATAGTTCTTCTGCACATGTTCAGATTGAGGATAATACTAAGGAAAAAATAAAGGATTATGTTCAAAGTTATATGAAACAAAAAGGATATAATGAAAATGATCTTCAGTTATTTTGCAAAGAAAATGATAATGAAAATATAGTTGTAATAGGTTCTACTGGAATGGGAAAGACAGAAGCGGCATTACTTTGGAGTAATTCTTCAAAAACATTTTTTACTTTACCAATTAGAATAAGTATTAATGCTATATATGATAGAATTCATAGTATTATTGGATATGAAAATGTAGGATTATTGCATTCGACAGCGTTAGATTATTTACAAAAAAAGGCAAAGGAAGAATCAGATATAGAGCAATCATTTGAATGTTATCAAGAATCAGTTAATTTATCTAAGAAAATTACTACTTGTACAATAGATCAAATATTCAAATTTGTATTTAAGTATAGGGGATATGAAAGAGAATATGCAACTTTATCGTATTCAAAAATAGTTATAGATGAAATACAGGCATATTCTCCAGATATAGTTGCAGTTCTTTTAAAAGGAATCGAAATGATTTATAAAATAGGCGGAAGATTTATGATTATGACAGCAACACTTCCAGGAATCTATAAAGAAGAATTAGAAAAAATGGGAGTTAAATTTAAATATGATAAGTTTTTAACTGAGACAAACAGACATAAGATACAACTTAGAAATGAAAAAATGATAGAGGATATTGAAACTATAAAACAGAAAGGAAAGACAAGCAAAGTATTAATAATAGTAAATACTGTTAATAAGGCAATAGAACTGTATGAACAGTTACAAGATGAAAATATTAAAGTGTTACATTCAAGATTTATTCTTAAAGATAGAAGTAAATTAGAAAAAGAAATAAGGGAGTTTTCAGAAACTGGCAAAAATGGAATTTGGATTACTACTCAAATTGTTGAAGCATCATTAGATATTGATTTTGATTATTTATTTACAGAAATGTCAACATTAGATAGTTTGTTCCAAAGACTTGGAAGATGTTATAGAAGTAGAGAATATAAAAAGGAAGAATGTAACATATACATATATACAAAAGAAATATCTGGTATTGATTGTGTTTATGATAAAGATATTTGCAGACTAAGTGAAGATATTTTACAGAAATTTGATGGTCAAATACTAACAGAAGAAGAAAAGGTAGATATGGTAGAAAAGTTGTATTCAAGAGAAAATTTAAAAGGAACTAAATTTTTACAAAAATTTGAAAATGGAATGAATGTATTAAATAATATTGTGGATTATGATGTAAGTAAATCAGAGGCACAGAAGCTGTTAAGAAATATAGATAATATAAAGGTGATTCCTAAATCTGTTTATGATGATAATTTAGATTTATTCGAAAAATATAATCAAATACAAAATAAAAAAGAAAAAGCAGAAATAAGAAGAGAAATTGAACAATTAACTACATCAATAAGTGTATCACAAAAGTATAAAATTCAAGATAGAATTAGCAATGTTAAATATATTGATGATATCTTTTGTATTGATATGAAATATGATAAAAAAATGGGATTGATTTTGAAGAAAGATGAAGAATATGAGCTTAATTCTAGAATGTTTTAGGAGGACTTATGAAGATAACTGGAGTTATGATATATTATTACTTTATATGTCATAGAAAATTATGGTATTTTTGTAATGAAATAAATATGGAACAAAATAGTGAACTAGTATCAATTGGAAAGATATTAGATGAAACTACATATAATAGAGAAAATAAAAGTATATTAATTGATGATACTATTAATATTGATTTTATAAAAAATGGAGCTGTATTACATGAAGTAAAGAAAACAAAATCAATTGAAGATGCTGGAATATGGCAATTGAAATATTATATGTTTTATTTAGAACAAAGAGGAGTGAAAAATATTTCTGCAAAGATAGATTATCCATTAATAAGAGAATCAAAAGAAATATATTTAGAAGAGGAAGATAGAGATATATTAATAAATATAGAAAAAAACATAGAAGAGATTATAAAAGAGGACAAGCCTCCTAAAGTAATGAATGATAAGATGTGTAAAAAATGTGCATATTTTGATTTGTGTTATGTATAGGAGGGAAAAATGAAACAATCATACTATTTATATAAAAGTGGAAGATTACAAAGAAGAGATAATACTTTAGAAATTGTATATAAAGATAATACAAAAAAATCAATCCCAGTAGAAAGAGTAGATGATATATATGTAATGACAGAATTTGATTTTAATACAAGTTTATTAAATTTTCTTTCAAAGTTTGGAATTAGTGTTCATTATTTTAATTATTATGGATTTTATACAGGAACTTATTATCCAAAAGAACAATTAGTTTCTGGAAAGTTATTGATAAAGCAAGTAGAACACTATGTGAATCCTGAAAAGCGAATAATAATTGCACAAGCATTTATTGAAGCAGCTTCATATAATATATATAGAAACTTAAAATATTATAGTAATAGAGGAAAGAAATTAGATGAGTATATATCACAGATAGAATATTTAAGAAAACAAATAAAACTGTGTAAAGATGTGCTAGAACTAATGGGAATTGAAGGAAATATAAGGAAGGTATATTATGATTCTTGGAATGAGATAATTAATCAGGATATAGCATTTGAAAAGAGAGTGAAAAATCCTCCAGATAATGCGATAAATTCATTAATTTCTTATGTAAATACTATGATTTATACAAGAGTACTAAGTGAAATATATAAAACACAATTAAATCCAACCATTAGCTATTTACATGAACCATCAGAAAGAAGATTCTCTCTTTGTTTAGATATAGCAGAAATATTTAAACCTATTATAGCAGATAGACTTATTTTTTCTATGCTTAATAAAAAACAAATAACAGAGAGGGATTTTGAAAAGGGGTTAAACTTTTTATATATAAAGGAATCTGCAAGAAAAGAAATTACAAAAGAACTTGATTCTAGATTACAAACAACGATTAAGCATAGGTCATTAGGAAGAGAAGTTAGTTATGAATATTTAATGCGTTTAGAAGTATATAAATTAATAAAGTATTTAACAGAAGATATACCATATGAAGGGTTTAAGATGTGGTGGTGATTTTATGTATGTTATTTTAGTATATGATATAAATTTGGAGGAAAAAGAAGGTCAAAGAGTATTAAGAAAAGTATTTAAAACATGTAAACAGTATTTAGTACATATACAGAATTCAGTATTTGAAGGAGAACTTTTAGAGTCACAGTTATTAAAGTTACAAAAAGAGTTGGATAAATATATAAGAGATGATTTGGATTCTGTTATTTTATTTAAAAGTAGAAGTCAGAAATGGTTAGAAAAAGAATTTTTAGGAAAAATAGAAGAGGATAAGACTTCAAACTTTTTATAATCTGTCGACCGTGAATATTGCAAAAAGATAGGGAGTTTGACAGATTGTTTTTTTCTTGAGATAAGTACTATTTAGTTATTGAGGCTTGAATGATTAGTAGGAAATATGTATAATAAATAGTATATCGACAGAAATATGATGTGGAACCTAGATAAATAGGGCATTAAATAGTGATCTGTATTAATTTAAATATAGTAGAATGTAAATGAAGTAAAAAAGTTTTTTGGAAATGTAAGACAAGGTATTAATTTAAATATAGTAGAATGTAAATGTTGAATTTAGTAATTCTACAGGTTTAATGTGGGGAGTATTAATTTAAATATAGTAGAATGTAAATATTGGAGAAGCTTTCTATCAAGCTATCGATGCAGCGTATTAATTTAAATATAGTAGAATGTAAATAAAATCAACTTTAAAATTAGCAGTGTGCTTGTCTCCGTATTAATTTAAATATAGTAGAATGTAAATACATTCTTTTGTTTTACCATTGTCTTTTTTCTGAAGTATTAATTTAAATATAGTAGAATGTAAATTTAAAAAATAAAATATATTTTACTTTGGATAACTCGTATTAATTTAAATATAGTAGAATGTAAATTTGATTGGACAATTAGGCAAAAATTACAAAAATGGGTATTAATTTAAATATAGTAGAATGTAAATCAATTTTTTTAAAACCTCCTGTTAAAATTATATACGTATTAATTTAAATATAGTAGAATGTAAATTCTTTAATAACATCTTGAGAATCTTTATAATCTTGAAGTATTAATTTAAATATAGTAGAATGTAAATTTAAAATTTTATGAAATGATAAAATCTACTGGAAATGTATTAATTTAAATATAGTAGAATGTAAATGCAATTGGTAGAGATTATAATATAGATGATTTTGAAGTATTAATTTAAATATAGTAGAATGTAAATTTACATAAAATCAAACATTTACATTTTGTTTTATTTTCTAGTATTAATTTAAATATAGTAGAATGTAAATATTGTTAGACAAATTTGTAGGTGTTTTTTATATTAGGTATTAATTTAAATATAGTAGAATGTAAATAAAGGTACGTTACTGAATGTGAAATTAGGCGTATTAGTAGGTATTAATTTAAATATAGTAGAATGTAAATAAGAATAAATAAAGCATATATTATTATGGATAAAGGTATTAATTTAAATATAGTAGAATGTAAATCAGCTACAAACCTTCTATTACTATGACAGAAGCAAAAGTATTAATTTAAATATAGTAGAATGTAAATAAGATAGAAGCATTAACACAAAAAGTAGCATTGTGTATTAATTTAAATATAGTAGAATGTAAATTTCCTTTTGCTACTAATAATAAAGTATTTTTGTTTTCTGTATTAATTTAAATATAGTAGAATGTAAATTTTCTTTATTTTGATATGTACACAAACTTTTCTCGGTATTAATTTAAATATAGTAGAATGTAAATGTGTTAGCTAATTGCAAAATTTTATTTTTACTTGGTATTAATTTAAATATAGTAGAATGTAAATCGACTTTTTCCTTCTCCTTGCGTTAATTTATATAGTATTAATTTAAATATAGTAGAATGTAAATGCAAAACCTAAACTGTATAATGTAATTAATCCTAACGGTATTAATTTAAATATAGTAGAATGTAAATATAATGATTAACATCAATTATCTTTTTATTTAAAAACAGTATTAATTTAAATATAGTAGAATGTAAATGAGGGAAAATTAAAAGTGAGTATTTTTAAACCAATGTATTAATTTAAATATAGTAGAATGTAAATTTACGATTAAAATACACATAACTTTAAACCAATTATGTATTAATTTAAATATAGTAGAATGTAAATTTGTAAATTATTTTCTACTTCAAAATTTAATCTATTGTATTAATTTAAATATAGTAGAATGTAAATACGTTCTCCGATAATAATATTCATCATAGCATTATGTATTAATTTAAATATAGTAGAATGTAAATAAATTATTTAACGAGTTTGCAGACGTATTAGTACAAAGGTATTAATTTAAATATAGTAGAATGTAAATTTCTTTTTTCAAAAGCACAAAAAGTTGTATAACAAGTATTAATTTAAATATAGTAGAATGTAAATACCACACTCAAATTTTAGAGTTTTTTCATCTACATTGTATTAATTTAAATATAGTAGAATGTAAATTTTTGTTGTTTCTTGTCCTATTTCGTTTCTTATTAAATGTATTAATTTAAATATAGTAGAATGTAAATCAATAATTCCGTGAATATTAGAACCGTCTAGTAAGTATTAATTTAAATATAGTAGAATGTAAATATTATAGATGAAGAAACAGGAGAAATAATAAAAGATTGTATTAATTTAAATATAGTAGAATGTAAATTTAAAAATGTTGGAAGGAGATAAAATACCACTTGGTATTAATTTAAATATAGTAGAATGTAAATTCTTCTAAAAAAACAAATGAACAAATAGCAGATGGTATTAATTTAAATATAGTAGAATGTAAATGTTAATTTTTCTAGTTCTCTTAGACTTATATTTTGTATTAATTTAAATATAGTAGAATGTAAATGCATTAAAAAGAATGTTGTCTCGAATTAAAGAATTTGGTATTAATTTAAATATAGTAGAATGTAAATATCTTTCTCATACGTACACTCCTTTTCTTATTTTGTATTAATTTAAATATAGTAGAATGTAAATATTTATTTCATGTCTTATTTCTTTTTTATTTTCGTCGTATTAATTTAAATATAGTAGAATGTAAATAGAAAAACTGCTATAAAAATTAAAGATTTTGAACCAAAGTATTAATTTAAATATAGTAGAATGTAAATTTTTCAATAATGTTTAATTCAGAAATAAATAAAAAGAGTATTAATTTAAATATAGTAGAATGTAAATTTAGCATATTTTACTAGTACAGATATTTGGACTTAGTATTAATTTAAATATAGTAGAATGTAAATGATAGATTATATGAAGCAGAAGTGTTTAGAAAATACTGTATTAATTTAAATATAGTAGAATGTAAATTAATGATTTACAATAGATTGTTATTGGAGATATTAGGTATTAATTTAAATATAGTAGAATGTAAATATGTTAGAAACCGGAATTGCATTAACAGAATATGAGTATTAATTTAAATATAGTAGAATGTAAATGTAGGATTAGCAACAATAGGAGTTACAGCTTTAACTGTATTAATTTAAATATAGTAGAATGTAAATGAAGCAGATAGCATAATAGTTATATGGTTTAAATTAGTATTAATTTAAATATAGTAGAATGTAAATGATGCACAGGTAGAGGCAGGTAAAGAGCTTGTAGCTGTATTAATTTAAATATGGTAGAATGTAAATACTATTTTCTTCATCACTATTTCAATAAACTTTTGTATTAATTTAAATATAGTAGAATGTAAATAAATATGATATAATATTAAAATAATTTACAATTAGAATTAGATAAAATATCAAAAAACACTTTGAAATCAATACTTTTAGAAAATTGAAAAAGTCGCAAAAAATAAAAAAATGATACTAACGAGATACTAACCTGATAGAGTTTTATACAATCTCATAGAGCTTTTTGAACAAAAAATACAAAATAAAAGTTTATTTTGAAAGAAACTAGAATAAAAAAATAAGTCGAAAAGGTGGTTTACACAATACTTTTTTTGCTTATTATTTTTTGGACTTATTTTCATATACTTTTTTTTGAAATAATGGTATAATCATCTCGACTTATAGTAAGTTGTAGGGGAGATTAAATATGTTAATGCAAGAACCAACCAAAGAAATGATAAAAAAATGGCAAGATATTTATAATAAAAACAAAGATAGTTTAAAACCTAATAACAAAGACAGTTTAGAAGTAATAGAATATTTAAAAGAAACTCATTCAGTTGTAGAAATTGAAAACTCTGAGTTAGAAAACATAGTCTATGATAATATAGTTTAAAATGAATTTTCAAACCAAAAATTATGTGGTAAAAATCCAATAATAAGATTATTTGAAGTAACAGATAAGAATTTATATGAAAAACAAGATGATGTTTTCAAAGGAATTAAAATTATAGTTGGAATTGAAATAAATACTTCATATATTTTTGTTGAAGGAAGTAGTTATTTATATGATGAGCTAATAGCATTTACAGGTTTAGATGACAAAGATATAACTAATTATTTTTTAGTTGCACAATATATAAAATGCAAAGAAAAATTTAATATATAGTTAGAGATAACTTACAATTTTTAGGGCAGATTATTAAATTTGCCTTTTAATTATTTAGACAAATATTAGCAAGAAAAATCGGGTATAATAAAACTCTTTGAGGTACAATTTATTTACGAACTGAAAGGAGAGAAAATTGTGAATTGGAGTGAATCTATTAGTAGGGCTATTGAGTATATAGAAAACAATTTAACAAATGATATTACTATTGAAGATATTGCAAAATATGCTTATATCTCACCATTTTATTTTCAAAAAGGATTTGCTATGTTATGTGGTTTTACAGTTGGTGAATATATAAGAAATAGAAAATTATCAGTTGCAGGATATGAATTATTGAACACTAATACTAAAATAATTGATATTGCACTAAAATATGGGTATGATTCTCCAGATAGCTTTACAAAGGCTTTCACTAGATTTCACGGTTCGACTCCATCAAGAGTTCGCAAAGGTGGAAACATAAAAGAATTTGCACCTTTAAAAATAAATGTAATATTGAAAGGTGGTTATACTATGGAGTATAAAATTGTGGAAAAAGAGGCATTTAAAGTTGTTGGGTTAAGAGATAATTTCAAATATGAAACTGCATATCAAGATGTGCCAAAAATCTGGAAGAAGTTTTTTATGAAAAGTGCATTTAATAAAATAAATGCAAAATATGCAGTTAATATTGATACAAATATGGGATGTGATTCATTTGATTATATTATTGGAGATGATTATAATTCTGAATTAAAAGTTCCTAAAGATTTTGAAGTTATAGAAATACCAAAGTTTACTTGGATAATCTTTCCTTGTATAGGAAAATCAAGTATAACAATTAAAGAAACAAATGAAAAAATATTTAAAGAATGGTTACCAAATTCAAATGACTTTGAAATTGCAGCAGGATATAATATTGAAATGTATTCTGATCCTAAAGATTATAAAAAGGGAGTAGATGATGAAAAATATTATTGCGAAATATGGATTCCAATTAAGAAAAAATAATCATAAATAATTCAAATTGTAGTTTGAATTATTTATAGCAAGTTTGTAGATTAGTTTGAATATACTAATCTATTTTTTAATAAAATTTAGAAATAATATTGTAAAATCAAAGAATTAATATTATAATAAATGTTATATAACAAATGTTATAAATGAGGTGATAGTATGCCACCAATTCCTAAAATATCAAAAGATATGATATTAGAAAGTGGATTTGAAATTATTAAAAATGAGGGTATTGATAATTTAAATGTCAGAAATATAGCAAGTAAATTAAATTGTTCTACGCAACCAATAATGTATCATTATAAAAATATGAATCTTTTAAAAGAAGAATTATATAGTATAGTTGATAGTTATCATTCTAGTTTTTTAATGAAAAAAGATATTAATAAAAATCCATTATTAAATATTGGACTTCAATATATTAAATTTGCACAACAAGAAAAAAATTTATTTAAGTTTTTATTTCAAAGTGATAAATTTTCAAATTTTAATTTTGATGATTTAGTAGACAACAATGAAGAAGGACTTAATAAAATATTTAAAATAATGGAAAAAGAAACAAAACTTGATAAAAATAACATAAAAGATGGATTTAAATTATTATTTATTACAGCACATGGAATTGCTAGTTTACTTGCAAACAATTCTATAACTTATGATGAAAAATATTGTACCCTTATGTTAGAAAAAGTTTTTTATAATATTAAAGGAGGAAATCTATGAAAAAAATATTTGAAAAAAACGAAACATTATTTTGTATATTATTAATAATTTTATATGTTGTAACGAATTCTTATTGTGTTCAAAGCTTTGGTTATACAAGTTATATTAGTTGTATTATTAATACTATATTTTCTATTGCTTTAATTCTATTAATAATAATACTTAAAAGAACATCATATTATGGATTAAAAAAAGTAATAAATTTAAAAAAATACCTTTACTTTATTCCTTTGTTTTTAATAGTATCGGTTAATTTATGGAATGGTATTAATATTGATAATTCGCCAGATAAAATAATATTTCATATTTTAACTATGATTAATATTGGATTTATTGAAGAAATTATCTTTAGAGGCTTTTTATTCAAAATGATGGAAAAAACTAATATTAAAAGAGCAATAAATGTAAGTGCAATTACTTTTGGAATAGGACATATAGTTAATTTACTTAATGGTGCAGAATTAATTCCAACATTAATGCAAATAGGTTATGCAATTTCACTTGGTTATTTATTTGTTATTATATTTTATAAAAGTAAGTCAATTATTCCTTGTATAGTAACTCATTGTGTAATTAACTCGCTTTCTATATTTAATGTTGAAAATTTAGTATCTATATATGTAGCATCTATATTTTTAATATTAGTGTCACTTATTTATGCAACTTATATAAATAAAACTATAAAAGAATAAAATAAATCTTAAATGTTAATAAGCATTGCTTGTAGCAACGGACTATTCTTTATATAATAGTTTGTAAAGAAAGGAGTTGTTCAAAATGTTAAAAGAAAACATTAAATCAATAAGAAAATCAAAAGGACTTTCACAAGAAGAACTTGCTATCAAATTAAATGTTGTAAGACAAACAATTTCTAAATGGGAGCAAGGATTGTCAGTTCCTGATGCAGAGATGTTAATCACAATATCAGAAGTTCTTGAAACACCTGTAAGCACTTTACTTGGAGAAAATATTTCTGAATCTAAAGTTGATGATATAAAAGTAATTTCTGAAAAATTAGAGATAATAAACTTACAACTATTACAAAAGAAGAATGAGAGAAGAAAAATAATTCAGTGGTTGTTAATCTCATTATGTATAATTATAATAATTATTTTCGTATCTTTAATTTTATTAAATAGTCCATACTCAAATTGGGATTATAATAATCCCGAAAGTGCTGTTTTAGGAGTTGCTTTTCACTCTTTTGAATGGTTATTTATCAGAATAACACCGATTGTTCTTATTGCATTAATTATTGGAATTTTCTTAACTAGAAAGAAAGATTAAAAAAATTTTTAAAAATTATTTAGATTAAGAATTATAGGTTAGTTTTAAACTAATCTATAATAATATAAGGATTTATAGAGCAGAGAGAAATCCAAGTAGAAAACAATTTAAAGAAGATAAGAGATTGAAATTTAACTAACAACTTACAATTAGAGAAAAAATGTAAAATAAAGTAGCCATACTTTTAAGTATAGGCCACTTTATTTTTTATAGAACTAAGCAACAGCATAATGAACGATATTACATTCTTCAAATTTTTTTATCCAAAATTCATAATAAGAAATTGATTAAAACCTTGAAACAATCTAATTAGAAAGATTTACTCATTTGGTGGACTTTTTAGGCTTTATATGATAAAATAATTCGAATTTCTAATAATCTTAAGTATTAATTTAAATATAGTAGAATGTAAATAAAAATGTTTCTATTAGTATGTATTTCATTTAATCAGTATTAATTTAAATATAGTAGAATGTAAATCAAAGAAATGAAGAAGAAACAATTACATCATGGGGGATTAATTTAAATATAATAGACATAAACATATATTTTCTGAAAATAACAATTCATAAAACAACAAAAAAATGCCAATAATAAAAGAAAATAAAAATGGAGGAAAAATTTTATGAATTTAAGTTTAGAAATATTAAAGTTTATAATATATTCATTACTAATTGTAGTAATTTCAAAATACATTTTAGTAAAACTCTTAAGAAGATTAGCCGAAAGCTTAGGGTTATCTCCCAAAGCTATAGGAAACATTGCAGGAATAGCGACGTCAGTTCCAGAGTTTTTAACGGTTTCATTTTCAGCTTTTGCGGGATTTATAGGGACAAGTGCATATAATATATTAAGTTCTAACATAATTAATTTTTTGCAATATATTTTCTCTATTTTTCTTAATAAAAACCAGAAAAGTATAAAAAATAAAGCTATAAAGATAGATATTATTATGGTAGCAATTACAATAATAATTCCAATACTAATGCTAGTTACAAATTTAGAATTTAGTATTAGTATAGTACCAATCTTTATATTATTATTTATATTTTTTTACTATATTAATTCTAATGTTCACAAATTGTATTTGAAAAAGGAAGATAGCAAGTTTTCAGAAGAAATAGAAGAAGAATCTAAAATGATAAAAGGCAAAAAAGTAATTGTAGCAAAATATGTTATATACCTATTAGTTACAGCTATAGGATTATATATTGTTGGAAATGCATTAAGTAATGTGCTAACTAATCTAAGTAATACATTTAATGTACCGGATATAGTATTAGGAATTGCGTTAGGCTTTATAACAAGTTTACCAGAGTTAATTACATTTTTTGAATCACAGAGACATTACAAAAGTCAAAATTCAAATGAGCTAGGTGTTATAGAAGCAACTAATAATTTACTTACATCTAATATTTTAAACTTATTTGTTATTCAGACTATAGGTATTATAATATATACATTTTTTGGTTAAATAAGGAATATTTTATTATTCCTTTGAATATAATAGTAATAATATATTTTATATAATAGAATTTTCATCATATTTAGGAGAGAAATGTATGGAAGAACAATATATAAAAGAAACAAAAATTAAAGAAAAAACAGATAAAGAAAAGGAATTAGAACTAATAACAAGTATTATTAAAACAAAAAGAGAAGTAGAAGATGCAATGCATAATTTTGAATTTGCAGATGGTGAATTAATAGATTATTATTTATATTTTATTAAAGCAAATCAAGCAAAGTTAAATTATCTATTAAAAAGAGCAAAAAAGCAAGGAATAGCTTTAGATATGATTAATGAATTGCATTTAAGAAAAGCGTAAAACTTTAGTAATATTTGTCCAAGTTTAATCATAATAATGAAATAAAGGTAAGGTGATTAAACTTGGAAACAAATACAATCATAACTTTTTTTGCTTGTATTATTATATTATTTATAGTAGGCAGGATTTTTATAGTACCATTAAAGAAAATCTTAAAATTGTCTATTAATTCTATTTTAGGTGGAGTATTAATATATGTTATTAATATAGTAGGAGCTACATTTGGTTTTCATATAGGGTTAAATATTGGAACATCTATTTTTGTTGGAATACTTGGCGTACCAGGTGCAGTTTTCCTTATTATATTAAAATTAATGATATAAAATTTATGGAATATATTTATTTTAAGGTTTTAATAAATATTGGCAAGAAGTAATAGGATTATAGATACAATATTACAATATGATTACTAAAATACATAAAAAAGCTAGTCATTCTGTAATAAAAATGTAACAATATAAATAAGAAATGGTAAATTGCCAATATTGTTGTTTATTTGATGAAGCTCTTAATGAGCAACAATAAAACGAAAGAAAAGAGCTCAGAAAGGAAAGAAATGGATAAAATGTCAGTCCAGGTTACACAAATTGGTAATAATGTCTTTCAGATAATAGGCAAAGCTGATTTTGATAGTGACCTCATCAGATGTTTCTTGCTCAATAAAGTTGCAGATTTTGCAGAAAGAGCAGAAAGAAACCATGGTATACCACAGCCAAACAATGTTGCACATACTGTACCATCTAATGTTGTAGTACATGCGACGTACATGTTCTTATCCGGTGCTGATATTAACGAATTCTTAAAAGAATGCAGAGAGATTAAGTACTAAGAAATTTGGGTCTTAGATTGGATATTATATCTGATTTGAGACCTTATTTCATGTGATTATAAATAAAAGAGAATGAACGGAAATATGATATTTCCGTCCATTCGGTTTTGGAGTTCCCCTCAGCAATTTAGGCAGTAGCCTTTTTCGACTTATGTCTCGATCTTTCTGGGAGAGAAGTTACTCCTAACCGAGCCATTTTTTTTGTCTTCTTTGCTTCTTCATCTTTGCGACGTGCTTCCGCACGTTTCGCTTTTTTAGAAATAGGCATAAAAATAGCTCTCCTTTCTTCAAAATTTTAGTATAAAAACTAATGAGCATATTATAAAATAAAAAGTAAATTATGTCAATCCAATCTGATAGGAATTTTATTTTTTATTATACTAACTATTTTCAGTAAAAATATTGGTAAATCAAAATATAATATAAGTAATTTTTTTTAAATTTACATATTATTAACTAAATACAGTAATAAGTATTTACTAGTTTAAAGAATAAAAAATTATAGTTATATTAATTTTGTTATATTAAAATGAAATAAAAACCTTAGAAAGTATTACTACTACTAAGGTTTTTACTAAATTTAAAAGAGTATTTTATTACTCTACAGTAACAGACTTCGCTAAGTTTCTAGGTTTATCAACATCTAATCCTTTATTTTTAGATATATAATAAGAAATTAATTGTAAAGGTATAACAGAAAGAATAGGTGAGATAAGAGGATTTGTTTCTGGTATATTAATTACAAAATCAAAGTTTGCATTTGGTAAGTTTTGATTTGTAACAACTAGTGTTTTAGCTCCACGAGTGATTACTTCTTGTATATTACTAATAGATTTTTCTACTAAACTAGGATCTGTAATTATACTAATAACAGTAATTCCATTTTCAATTAATGCAATAGGTCCATGTTTTAATTCACCAGCAGCATAGGCTTCAGAATGAATATATGAGATTTCTTTTAATTTTAATGAACCTTCTAATGAAGTGTTATAATCTGTTCCTCTACCTAAGAAAAACATATCTTTTTGTGTATATACTTTTTTTGCAAATTCTTTTAATTCTTGAGTACTTGCTAAAATTGTATCTATTTTAGAAGGTAGGTCTAAAATATCTGCTTTTAAATCTTCTAAAGTTTTAGAATCTGTAGAACTTAAGGTTTCGGCAAAATATATAGCTAAAATAGCAAAAAGTACTACTTGAGATGTATATGCTTTTGTTGAAGCTACTGCAATTTCAGGTCCAGCATGAGTATATATAGTATAATCTGCTTCTCTTGTAATAGAACTTCCAATTACATTAGAAATTGCTAAAGTTTTAGCTCCTTTCGATTTTGCTAATTTTAAAGCTGCAATAGTATCAGCTGTTTCACCAGATTGACTAACATAGATACATAAGGTTTTCTCATCTATAATTGGGTCTCTATATCTAAATTCAGATGCTATATCTACTGTTGTAGGAATATTACAAAGCTTTTCAATTAAATTTTTTCCTACTAAACCAGCATGCATAGCAGTACCACAAGCTACTATATATATTTTGTTAATAGTAGATAAATATTCTTTTGAAATATCTATATCATCAAAACTGCAAGGCTCTCCGAGTTTAAATCTAGAGCCAATAGTTTCTCTAATGGAATTTGGTTGTTCATATATTTCTTTAAGCATAAAGTCTTCAAATCCACCTTTTTCGGCAGCACCAGCATCCCATTCGATATTTTTAATTGGTTTATTATGTTCTTCTAAGTTACTATTATAAAATTTAATATGATCATTATATATAACAGCATATTCGTTATCATTTAATAAATAGAAAGCTTTTGTGTATTTAAGAAGTGCAGGGATATCTGATGCAATATGATTTTCCTTTTCTCCTTTACCAATAACAAGTGGGCTATCTTTTCTAACTACAATTACTCTATCAGGGTAAAGGGGAGAGATAACTTCGATTGCATAACTTCCTTTTAAATCATCTACACAAGATTTTACAGCTCTTAAAAATTTCTCATCATCTGTTTTTTCGTCCTTAGAAAAATAGTAATGAATTAGGTTAGGTATAACTTCTGTATCTGTTTGAGATAAGAAGTTGTATCCGTTTTTTCCTAAAAATTCTCTTAAATCGCTATAGTTTTCTATAATACCATTATGTACAACAGCAAAAGAATTACTGTTATCCATATGAGGATGTGAATTTTCTTTAGATGGTTTACCATGTGTTGCCCATCTTGTATGAGCAATACCGAATAGTTCCTTCTAATTTATCTAACCCATCTAAATCGTATAAATTTTTAACTCTACCTTTATCTTTCATAACCTTAATTTCATTTTTTTCTAATGAAGCAATTCCACTTGAGTCGTAACCTCTATATTCAAGACATAAAAGTCCATCAATTAAAATTGGATAAGCTTTCTTTTCTCCAATGTATCCAACAATTCCACACATAAAAAAATACCTCCATAAATTTATTTTGAAATATATTATAAGGTACGCAAAATAAACGTTACTGATATTTGCTTTGTTCTAATATCACTATTAGTTTTTAGCTATATCTAATGGCAGTAACTGTTCTTGCCATAGAGCCATCCGCCGAATATTTCGATAAACTCTAACCTCGTCAACAATATAAAATTGTCCAGGCGCTTTTTTTTAATAACAATCTCCTTTCTTAATATTTTCTTTTGCGTAAATTATAATTACTGTATTATATTATATTAAAAGGTAAAATGTTGCAAGTTTTTTGATAAAAAAATTAGTTGCTGGTTTAAGTATAGTGCTAGTAGTCCGGCTTTAGCTAGTCTTATATATTATAATAAAAAACAATTCTTCCAAGGCGTTTTAGAGTGTACCAGATTCACATGGCAGAGACACACTATAAACAGATACATTAATAACGGTACAAGGTCAGAACTGTTTTTTATTATAATATATAAGACTAGCTAAAGCCTACTTGAGAAATTAAAAACTATTAACCAGTAACGAATAAAGAACTGAAGCAAAGATTTATATTGTTAATAAATTGTACAAATGATATAATATAAAAAGATTAATAATAGAAAGAGGATAATTATGTTTGATATAGAAGCAGAATTAAAAAAACTTCCACATAAACCAGGTGTATATATTATGCATGATAAAGATGATAAAATTATTTATGTTGGAAAAGCTATATCTTTAAGAAATAGAGTAAGACAATATTTTAGAAAGAATAATAAAACAAAAAGAATAGAAAACATGGTTTCTTTAGTGGATCATTTTGAATATATTGTTACAGATAATGAAGCGGAAGCATTAATTTTGGAATGTAACTTAATAAAGAAAAATATGCCAAAATTTAATGTGCTTTTAAAAGATGACAAAACATATCCTTATATTAAAATAAATGTAAAAGCTGATTATCCAGATATATATATAACAAGAAGGATTTTAAATGATGGGGCTAAATATTTTGGACCATATGCAAGTAGTGGAGCGGCAAAAGAAATGGTAGATTTTATAAAAACAAAATTTAAGGTAAGACAATGTAGGAGCTTTAAATACAAAGATAGACCATGTTTAAATTATCACATAAAGAAGTGTTTGGCTCCGTGTATGGGGTATATTTCTAAAGAAGAATATAGAAAGCAAATAAATGAAATAATAGAAATATTAGAAGGTAAAACAGAGAAAATAATTAAACAATTAGAGTCACAAATGATGGAAGAATCAGCAAAGCAAGAATATGAAAAAGCAGCATATTTAAGAGATAAAAAAATTGCAATAGAACGAATTTCAGAAAGGCAAAAAGTATCTAATATATCTGAAAATGATATTGATGTAATAGGAATTGCAAGAAATGAATTAGAAGTATGTATAGAAATTTTCTTTGTAAGGGGAAGTAAAATGATAGGAAGAGAACACTTCTTCTTTGAGGGACTAAATGATGAGACAGATAGCGAGATTTTATCTAGTTTCATAAAGCAATTTTATATGACAAGACCAATTTTACCAAATAAGATTATGTTAAAAGAAGAAATAGAAGATAAAGATATTATAGAGTATTTATTAACAAGTAGAATAGATAGAAAAGTAGAGATAAAAACTCCTAAAAAGGGAGAAAAACTAAGACTTGCAGAAATGGCAGAAAAAAATGCAAAAATTACACTAGATAATAAAGAAAAGGATAGATATAGTGTAATAAATGAATTAAAAGAAGTTTTAAAAATGGAAAAGGTACCAAGGAAAATTGAGTGCTATGATATCTCAAATATTTCTGGAACATATATGGTTGCAGGAATGTGTGTTATGCTAGATGGAATAATTAAAAAGAAATTGTCGAAAAGATTTAAAATAAAAACTGTATTTGGTCAGGATGATCCAGCATGTATGAAGGAAGTAATAGAAAGAAGATTAAAACATTCTATAGAAAATGATAAAAGTAGCTTTGGGAGACTTCCTGATGTAATATTTGTAGATGGTGGAATAACACAAATAAGAGCAGCAGAAGAAGTAATAAAAGGCCTTAATCTAAATATTCCAATTTATGGAATGGTTAAAAATGGTAAACATCAAACAAGAGCTTTGATGGATGATACAAGGAAAGAATTAGAATTATCTGAAAAATTAATGAACACAATAACTATGTTTCAAGATACTGTTCATGATACTGCAATTGGGTATCATAGAAAATTAAGAGATAGTATGCTTACAAAATCTGAATTAGATGAAATTCATGGAATAGGAACAATGAAAAAGGCAAGCTTACTTAAAACTTTTGGTAGTGTAGAGAAAATAAAACAGGCAGAAGTAGAGGAAATAGCAAAAGTAAAAGGAATAAATTTAGAACTTGCTAAAAAAATAAAAGAGAAATTATCTTGAAAGTTTATTTGAAAAATATGGTATTTTTTGTTATAATAAAACATGTGATTTTATTCATAAAACTCTAAAGATTTGAATATATATTTAATATTGACAAATGAATAGAGGGGGAGTTTTATGGAACACACAAAAGATATGATATTTACTATAAAATACAATGAAGAAAAGGATTGTTTGGAATTAAATAATAATAAAATAGTTAAGTTTCGTAATATAATAAGAAGAAATAAAGCAATTTCTATAATTACAATAATAACTACTTTTCTAATAATATGGGACATAGTATTAATTAGTAATTTTATAAATTTATTAAGCGAGATTTAATAAAAGAGAGGAAGAATAATGAATATAGCAAATAATTGGAAAGATTATGAAATATTAGATATGGCAAATGGTGAAAAATTAGAAAGATGGAAAGACGTAGTATTAGTTAGACCAGACCCACAAATAATATGGAAGGACAAGTCTTTTAAAGAAAAATGGAATAAAGTAAATGCAAAATATATTAGAAGTAATACTGGAGGTGGGAGATGGGAATATAACAAAAAGGTTCCTGCATCTTGGCAGATTAAATACAAAAATTTAACTTTCAATATAAAACCTATGGGATTTAAACACACAGGTCTTTTTCCAGAGCAGGCTGTTAACTGGGATTGGATGATGGATAAAATAAAAAATGCGTCTAGAGAAATAAAGGTTTTAAATCTATTTGCATATACAGGTGGAGCAACAGTTGCTTGTTTATCTGCGGGGGCTAGTGTATGTCATGTAGATAGTTCTAAAGGTATGGTTTCTTGGGCAAAAGAAAATGTAACATCATCAGGATTACAAGATAAAAAGGTAAGATATATTATTGATGATGTAGTTAAATTTGTAAATAGAGAGATTAGAAGAGGAAATAAATATGATGCTATTATAATGGATCCACCTTCTTATGGAAGAGGTGCAAATGGCGAAGTATGGCAATTTGAAGAAAATATATACGATTTAGTAAAGTGTAGTACAAAAGTATTATCTGATAACCCACTATTTTTCTTAATAAACTCATATACTACAGGAATATCAAGTACAGTTTTAGAGAATATATTAAGAATAAATATAAATCAAAAATATAAAGGTACTTTTAGTAATGGAGAAATAGGACTTCCTATGACAAATTCTAAATTAATATTACCATGTGGTATATATGGAAAATGGGAGAAATAAAATGCAAGATTTAAATGTGATATATGAAGATAATCATATTATAGTAGTTGAAAAGCCTGTAAATGTTCCTTCTCAAGGTGATAAAACAGGTGATAAAGATATGCTATCTATTATAAAAGAATATATAAAAGAAAAGTATAATAAACCAGGTGATGTATATTTAGGATTGATACATAGACTAGATAGACCAGTTGGTGGAGTAATGGTATTTGCCAAGACATCAAAAGCGGCAGGTAGATTAAGTGAGCAAGTAAGAGTTAAAGAATTTAAAAAAACATATTTAGTAATTGTAGATGGTAAATTAGAAAAGGATAAAGATATATTAGAAGATTATTTGCTAAAAAATGAAAGAAACAATATGAGCAGGGTTGTGAAGGAAGAAACTAAAAATTCTAAACTTGCAAAACTTGATTATGAAGTTATTAAATATAATGAAGAAATTAATTTGTCTGTACTTAAAATTAATTTACATACAGGAAGACATCACCAAATAAGAGTACAACTATCTAGTAGAGGTCATAGCATTTATGGTGACCAAAAGTATGGTGGAAGAGGGCATGGAAAACAAATTGCACTTTGGGCATATAAATTATGCATAAAGCATCCAATTACTAAAGAAGAAATGGAGTTTAAATGTATGCCTAAATTAGAAGGTAGTTGGAAAATATTAGACGGGATTATATAGTTATATGTGTACTATAATAGAAGTGAAATAGTGAAAATTAAGTACTTCAGCAATTTTTTAAATATGAAAAAATAAAAATGTTAAATATTTATGTGAATTTTATAAAAGTACCCAAAAACGATACAAGAATCAAAAAGCCATTTTTTGTGTCGTTTTTTGATGTTTTTATAAAGTAAAAAAAACAACTAAAAAACTAAAGTGTATTATTAATTCAGAAATAAGTGAGGTGGCAAAATGGTTGATAAATTTTGTACATATCTAACTAATAAAATTAGAAAAGAAATGCCAGAGGTAGATGACGAAAGGGCAGAAGTAATAAATTATGGTATACAATTAATTGTAGGAGAGATACCTAAAATATTATTACTTTTCGTAGTAGCATTTATATTAAAAATTGGATGGTTAACAGTATTTGCTTTTTTTGCAATATTACCATATAAAAAGTTTTCTGGTGGATTTCATCTAAAAACTCATTTGGGTTGTATAATAGGAACTTGCTTATTTTATTTTTTAACAGTGTATATGAGTAAATATATTGTATTTGAGCAAGTTTATATTAAATATATTATTATCTTAGTTGAATGGATATTCTCTATGATAATGGTGAGATTATATGCACCAGCAGATACAGAAAATTTACCAATATTAAGTGAAAAGGAAAGAAAACACAAAAAGATAATGTCATATGTAACTTTAACTATAACATTAATAGTAGCAATGCTTATACCAAATAATATAATATCCAATATCCTTATAATAGGAACTTTTTTACAAACTATATCTATAACAAAAATCGCTTATAAATTGTCTAAAAATAAATATGGATATGAAGTTTATACTGCATAATTATAGTACCAATTATGAATAATTTATAAATATATGTGTTAATAATTACATTGCCGGCAAATGTATTATTATATAAATGATTTTGAGGGGGAATTTTTTATGTTCAAATTTCTAGCAAAGGTAGCAGAAAAATATGCTAAAACTACAAATACTGCATGTTTTATAATGGGAATATTACATCAACCAAAAATGCCAGCATCTTTAATAAAAAAAGACTAATAAGACCTATAAATAATTCTTAAAACTACAAAAAAAGAAGGCTTTTAGCCTTCTTTTTTTGTATAATACATTTCGAATTGTTGTCTGAAATATTTATCATTTTTAGTTGTAAATAAATTTAAATTTTCATTTTTCTTTAAGATTTCTCTTACTTTCCATAAACCAAGACCTGTATTTCCAGGTTTTGATGTAACACCTTTATCAAAAATCAAATCTAAATTAACATCTTTATTTTTATATGTATTTTCTATAATTACAACTTGTCTATTTTTATTTTGTTCATTTCTTATAATTAAATTTATTACTTTTTCATCACATTCTTTTGTTGCTTCAATAGCATTGTCCATTAAAATTCCCAGTATTCTAGTAAAATCATAAATCTTTACTTTTAGAGTGTTTAGATCTAAAAAGACTTCTAAGTTTATTTTTATTCCTTGTTCATCAGCTTTATGATATTTTGTGGCTAGAACATTATAAATTGCAGGATTATTAATTAATTCTGGTGTTAATGCAGATAAATTATTTGTGTTTTGACAGTCTTCTAATAGTTGAGAATAGTATTTTTTTAATCCTTCTAAATCATCTGTTTGTACATATCCACCAATACCAGATACAATATTTGCAAAGTCATGTTTAAATGAACGTATATTATCATGTAAAATTGTTAATGTTTTATTATACAACTTTATTTCTTGAAGATTCATTTCTGTTTCTTCTAACTGATTTATTTTAGCAAAACTAATGAAACTTATAATAAAATAAGCAATTAAACTGAAAATATTTAATAATGTAACGAGTAAAGGCAAGTTTGTGCTATAAAAATTAATTAAATAGAATTGCGAAATAATGACAATTATTGCCAAAATACAATTTGTAATTAAAATAGTTTTACTTCTTTTATTCATATTATCTAGTAAAGTAATATTAAAGTTAAAATGTTTGCATACTCTGGCTATTGAATATACACATAAATATATTAAAGATGTTATTGTTACTCTAAATATAGGAATATTTAATAAGGTATCCCATGTTGTTCCAAAAGAGACATAGTATATTTTACTAAATATATATTCTAATAGAATACTAAATGCATAAGGTAAAATCACTGCAAGTAGGCCTTTAAGAAAATTTGTTTTAAATATTTTTATTATCAAAAATAGTGTTAAAATCATATTTAAATAAGTTGCTAAAGGATTTTTAAATATGATTCTAATGATAAAAGCAATTATAGATAATAGCAAAACATATTGTATCTTTTGTTTCTTAGAATTCTCGAAGTTTAATATAGTTGTAAATAGTAACATTCCAATATAAGCATCAATAAAATAAATTGGTATAGATATAATATTAATTAATTCCTAATTTGTTGTAGTTAGTGCAGTCCACACTGCATTTAATGTTTCCATCATGATTTAAAACCTCCATTAATTTGTTTTTATATTTAGGACCAATAAAACATTTACTGCTTGAGCTGTTAAACAATATCGTGTTATTACTAGTCTGTAAATCGGTTATTTTGTGAATATTTGCTATATAAGATTTATGACATCTTACAAAATTTTCAGGGAGTAAATTAGATATTTTATTAAAAGAACTATAAACTTCATATTCATGAGAATCTGTATGATAAATTAATTTCATACCATCCTTTTTTATATAATTAATAGTATCTATATTTATAATAGTATTTTTATTATCAATTTTAATAAAATTCTTTGGCATTAGTGAAATGTCTTCAAATAATCGTAATACAGTTTCTTCAAGTCTTTCTAATGTTATAGGTTTTGATAGATAATCAAAAGTTTTATATTTATAAGCAACTAGCCCATATTCTAAATGACCAGTTGTAAAAATTATATAAATTGATTTGTTCTCTTTTCTAATTAAATTTGCTACTTCTAATCCAGACCTATCAGATTTTAGATCGATATCTAATAATAAAACATCTACCTTATTATTAGATAGATATTCAATTATTTCGTTAGATTTTGTAGAAGTAAAGCCAACTTCAGCTGATAAGTTGTTCTTTATGAAAATAGATTCTAACATTTTACTTAACTTTGATAGAATAATATTGTTGTCATCGCATAAAACGAAATTTAACATATGACTCTCCTGTATATAAAATTTATCAAGTAAAAATACTTAAAAATTCGACAAAATTTGAATAATTACCTTATATTTCCAATTGATAATAAACAATATAATCTAAAAATGTCAAATTGTCAAGGCTAATTTTAGGAACTACCATAAAATGTCGAAACATGAAATGGCAATAATATATAGAGATAGGCGAATTTGATGTATAAAATAAAAAATAATATTTTTATATAAACTATTGTAATAAAATGGTAAAATATGATATTATAATGCAAAATAAAATAAGGAGGAAAATTATGCCTACTAATGTAAATGTTAAATTAATAAAAAAAGAACAATTAAAACCAGATATTTTAAAATTTACTTGTGAATCAAAAGAAATATCTAATATTGCAAAACCAGGTCAATTTGTGGAAATAAAGGTGTCTGAAAGTTATGAGCCTTTTTTAAGAAGACCAATAAGTATCTATAATGTGGATAAAGATAACAATTTATTTGAATTTATTTTTCAAGTAAAAGGAAGAGGTACTAATTTCTTATCTAATATAAAAGAAGGACAATTTATAGATATAATAGGTCCTATAGGAAATGGTGTTTTTGAAATAAAAGATTATAAAAATATTGCAATTATTGGTGGAGGTATAGGAATATTTCCTTTATATGAATTAACTAAAGAAGCTAAATTATGTGCAAATACAAATGTATATTTAGGTTTTAGAAATAAAGATTTTGTTGTTTTAGAAGATGAATTCAAAAAAGTATCTACAAATTTAACTATAACTACAGATGATGGAAGTTATGGAAATAGTGGATTTGCAATCAATTATTTAGAAAAGGATTTAGAAGAAAAAAATATAGATGCAATATATGCATGTGGTCCACTTCCAATGTTAAAGGCTGTAAAAAAACTTGCAGAAGATAAAAATATATTTTGCCAAATATCATTAGAACAAAGAATGGCATGTGGTGTTGGAGCTTGTATGGGATGTTCTGTAAAACTTGCAACAGAAGAAGTTCATTATGCAAGAGTATGTAAAGATGGACCTGTATTTGATAGTGAGGCAGTAGAAATATAAGTTCTAAATAAAATTATTAACTTTGCAAAAATATATGTAGTAATAATATAAGTTAAATGTGATTGAAAAGTATATAAGTCAATAAAAATTAAAGGAAAATGAAGATATTTGTAGTTATTCTCAAATATTGGATAGGAGGTATGTTATTTTGAATACTGAAGTAGATTTTGCAGGAATAAAAATGAAAAATCCAGTTACAGTTGCTTCCGGAACTTTTGGATATGGAGAAGAATATTCGGAATTTTTTGATTTAAATAAATTAGGAGGTATAATTACTAAAGGAACATCTTTAAAACCAAGACCAGGAAATAAGCCACCAAGAGTTTGTGAAACATCAGGTGGAATGATAAATGCTATAGGGCTTCAAAATCCAGGTGTTGAATATGCTATGGAACACCTATTACCAAATCTTAGAAAATATGATACAGCAATAATAGTAAATGCTATTGGTAGCACTTTAGATGAATATGTTGAATTAGCGAGAATATTAAATAAAGTAGACATAGATGGTGTAGAACTTAATTTATCTTGTCCAAATGTTAAGGCTGGATGTTTAGCATTTGGTACAACATATGAAGGTGTAAAAGAAGTAACAAGTGCAGTGAGAAAAGTTTTAGATAAACCACTTATAGTAAAATTGAGTCCAAATGTTACAGATATAACTCTTACAGCAAAGGGAGCAGAAGATGCTGGGGCAGATGCCATATCTTTAATTAATACTTTTACTGCTATGGTTATAGATATAAATACAAGAAAGCCAGTTCTAGGAAATAATACAGGAGGACTATCAGGTCCCGGAATAAAACCAATTGCTGTTAGAATGGTATATCAAGCAGCAAATGCAGTTAAAATACCTGTAATGGGACTTGGTGGAATAATGACAGGAGACGATGCAGTTGAATTTATGCTAGCAGGGGCAAAAGCTATTTCTGTTGGAACAGGTAATTTCTATACTCCAGATACAAGTATAAAAGTTGTAGAAGGAATAGAAGACTATATGAGAAGAAAAAATATAAATGATATAAATGAAATAATTGGAGCTGTTCAAATGAATTAAGATAAAAAATAAAGAAACATTTTTGCTAAAATGTTTCTTTATTTTTTTTGTTTTAAATTTAATTCTATTAATAGATAAGAGTTACCTATCTATATTATATCCAGATGCAGTTCTTTGTGGATTAGTCTTTTTAACAATCTTAGTATCTCTTCTAGGTTGACTAGACTGTCTGTGAGTAGAAATATATTGTGTAGAATCATTTAATAGACTAGCAGCTTCTCTTGCATGTTTATCTAATGCATCACTTTCTGGAGTTCTAGCATGTTCTTCCATTAGAGGTACATCAATATTATAATCAATATTAATGCCATTAGGAGTTGTTTTAGAATGATGTTTGTGTGTTTCTGTAGGTGTTTTTTTAGTCTTTGGGCTAGATGTATTTGAGTTGTTTTGTGTACTATTTGTACTAGATGAATAATTTACAAAAGCAAGTGCTTCGCGAATATCCTTTTTTACTTTTCTTTCGCTGGATTCTAGCTCACGTCTTGCAGCTTCAGCTTTTTGAAGATCTTTCTGATCCTTTTCATCTTTAGTGACAAGCTCTCCATCAGATGTTTTTACTAAATTTTTCTTTCCAAATTTACTTTTTAAAAAATCTCTTATATTATCCATAATTTTACTCTCCTTAAAAAACTTATACTTAATTATAGCATATTTACATAAAAAAGTAAAGATTTTCACACAAAGTAAAATTCTGTATATTTAAAAACAAAATTATGTAAAAACTTCGACTTGTAAAATACATATATTTCTATAAACATTAATATATATTAATTATAAGCTTGAAAATAAAGGAGATTGTAAGTGATGAAAAAGATTCATAAAATTATTATTTATATAATGAGTATTGCTTGTGTATTTGTATTTACATTTTGTGTGGCTAGATTAAATGAAATAAGAGATACTAAAACAGTAGTACAGACTAGTTCTGGAATTCAAAATATAGAAGGTCTAAATAATAAAAAAATAGGATGGGGAATAAAACGAAATGATAATCACGAACAACCTGATGTAGGAACTCTTAATAAACAGATATTAGATAAGTATGAAGGATATTCTATTGGAAACAAAGATTCAAAAAAAGTATATTTAACATTTGACGAAGGTTATGAAGCAGGTTATACAGAAAAAATATTGGAAATATTAAAACAAAATGAAGTAAATGCAACATTTTTTATTACAGCACATTATGTGAATACACAGCCAGAATTAGTACAAAGAATGATAGATGAGGGACATATAATTGGAAATCATACAGTAAATCATAAAAGTATGCCAGATTTAGATTGTGACACAATAAAAAAAGAAGTAATGACTTTACATACATCAATTTTTGAAAAATATAATTATGAAATGAAATATCTAAGACCACCAAAAGGAGAATATAGTGAAAAAACAATAGCATATACAAAGAGTTTAGGATATACAACAGTAATGTGGAGTTTTGCTTATGATGATTGGGATGAATCGAAACAAGGAAGAGAAGATTATGCAAAACAAAAGATACTAGATAATGTGCATAATGGTGCAATCATTCTGTTACATGGAAATTCTAAGGATAATACTAATGTTTTGGATTATTGTATAAAAGAGATAAAAAAAATGGGATATGAATTTAAAAGTTTAGATGAATTTGAGAAATAATTATTAAATTGTATTAAATATTTATTTTAGAATGCTTTTAATCTGAATATTAATTTAATTAATCTTAAAATAGAATATTAAGATAAATGAATATATCAAGAGATAATCTTCATTTATAGAGATAGGAGAGTAAAGTTTTGAAACGAAATAAGAAAAAAAATATAATTAATAGATTAGATAAGGTTCTAGAGATGCCAAAAGAAATTACTTCAAACGAACCTAAAATTACAATTTTAGGGTTTAATCAAATGCTTATTGAAAATTATAAAGGGATATTAGAATATCAAGAATTTTATATAAGACTAAATACATATATTGGAATTATAAATATTAATGGATTTAATTTAAACTTAAGTGAAATGACTACTGATGATATTTTAATAACTGGAAAAATTGAAAGTGTTGATTTTGAAAGCATTGAAGACGACGAGTGACCCAGGCAGGAAGACCCCAAGGGGACGAAGAATTGACCAAAAGGGTGACCAAAATTCTCCGTCCCCTTTTGGGTTTTCGTGTCTGGGTTAGTTAGGTCGAAGGAGGAGGAATAAACTTGTATATAAAAATATTACTAAATTATATATTAGGGTATGTAAATATTATTGTAGAAGGTTTTTTTACAGAAAGATTTATAAATATATGTATGAGTAAAGATATATTGCTCTTTAATATAAAAAGAGATAAAAAGGCTATTATTTATGCAAATGTAGGAATACATGATTTTAAAAATGCTGTTCAGATTGCTAAACAGACAAAATGTAAAATAAAAATAAAAAGGAAGAGTGGTTTACCTTTTATATTTAATAGATATAGAAAAAGAAAAATTTTTGTAGGGGCTTTGGCTGTAATTATATGTACAGTAATATATTTGTCTAACTTTATATGGAACATAGAAATTGAAGGTGCAGATAATATTGATTCATATGAACTTATGCAGACTGTTAATAATGAGGGATTAACAGTAGGAAAATTAAAAAATAAAGTTGATTTAAAAAGTATAATAAATAAAATAAGATTAGATAGAGAAGATATTGCATGGATAGGTATTGATTTAAAAGGAACGAATGCTATTGTTAAAGTTGCATTTGCAGATTCTAAGCCAGAGATTATAAAAGAGGATGAATATTGTAATATTATTTCTGATAAAGAGGCTTGCATAATAAAAGTTAATGCACAAAATGGAACCCCATTAGTGAAAGAAGGAGATATTGTAAAGTTAGGCACGCCCTTGATTGCAGGATGGATGGAAGGAAAATATACAGGAACTAGATATGTACATGCAGAAGGTACAGTACAAGCCAAAGTTTGGTATACTCATAAAACTCGAGTGTATTTTAAACAAACAGAAAAAACAAGAACCGGAAATGAAGAAAAAAAATATACAATAAATATAAATAATTTTGAAATAAATTTGTACAAAAAGCTTTCAAATTTTGAAAATTATGATACAATAAAGGAGCAAAAGAAATTGAAACTATTTTCTAATCTTTATTTACCAGCGGGACTTACAATAAGTAATAATTACGAAGTAGTAAATAATGATATAACTTATAACCAAGAAGAAGCAAAGGAAATAGGTATTAATAAATCAAAAGAAGAATTAGATAAAAACTTACAAAACAAAGAAAATTTATTAAATACATACATTAATACATATCAAAATGATGAATATGTTGATGTAGAAGTTATATATGAAGTAAAAGAAATAATTGGTACTAAAGAAAAAATAGTATTTTGAAAGGATGGGGTATATGGAAGGAAAAAGTCTTAGAGTATATAATACAGATAGAACATTTTTTTCTAAAATTACAAATACTATAACAAAATTATTAATGCCTACAAAAGTAGGTATTAATGGAGTTTTAATCTCAATAAAAAGAAATAGCTTGCTTAAGGCATACGAAAATTTTACTTTAAAAAGTAATTTAGAAGAAGAGAAAAAAGAAGCTCTTTCAAAAAAATATGAAGATGTTTACACTTTATATTTAGATGCAATTGATAAAAATATTGTAGACTCTGTATATAAAAAGGTAAAAAATAATACAGCTACAGATTTTGAAAAAGATGCCTTATCTAGATATTATCTGATAGTTCATTTAAAAGAAAATGATTATACAGAATATAAATACAGAAAACAAAAATATTTGTTAGAATTAGATTATCAATCTGTTTTAGATTCAGAAAAAGAAAAATTAATTGAAAAATATAAGAAGTTTTATTGTTATAAAATGGAAAATATTTATAAAGGTATATTAAAATATTATTCAATAAAACTTGCAGATAATCTAACACTAGTAGCAAAAGATGAGATATATAATAAGATATTTGCAACACTTGAAGAGTATATAGTAAATATTTTACCACTTAAATTTAAAGATAATAGTACAGAATTATATAAAGAGATTATTAGTGAATATGAAGGTTTTGAAAAATATACTGTTGGTAAATTAGATCAAAACGAAATAATAGAAAAGAATATGATTTTATTAGGAATAAGCAGAAGATTGTTTACACATAGCTTGCCATTAATGGTAGCAGAACAATGTTATATAAAATTATTAAAAGATGTTAGAAGTTTAATTGTAGATACAAGAATTATAAAGAAACAAGAAAAAGCATATAGTCTATTAATAAAATTAATAGAGGAATATAATATGAAATTATTATCTACAAAAGTGTATTGGGACAAGCCAATGCTAAGACAAGAATATAGAAAATTCTGGGATGAATATAAAAGCCTTGAATATTTAAAAAATGAAGATGAAGAAAGATATCTTAGAGAAAAAGAAATCTTATTTATTACAAGTGATTTAAAACAAGTTCTTAAAAATGAAAATAAATATTTTAAGATAATTAAGTTTTATAAAAATAAATTAGTAGAATTAGGGGTTATGAAAGAATTAAAAAATTCTTGTACAACTTATGCAGGAACATATGTAAAACAAAGAGTGCATTAAATATAATAATTATGTAAGGAGGATATGTTAGTATTATTAAAATTAATATTAACATATAAGATATGAATGATTTTGTTCAAATAAATTATAACAATATTGAAGAAAATGAAGAGTACAATAAAATTATACATACAGTTATAAAAAAGTGTTTTGAAGAAGAAGGATTGGATAAATTAAAAATATATATAAATATTATTTTAACAAATCCAGAAGAAATAAGAAAAATAAATAAAGAGTATAGAAACATTGACAAAGAAACAGATTGCTTATCATTTCCAATGTTTGAAAAAGAAGAAATAGAAGAATTAATAAAAGAAAAAGAACCAATAAACTTAGATGTTTTGGGTGATGTAGTAGTTTCTATCGCAAGAGTATATGAGCAAGCAAAAGAATATAATCACAGTTTTGAAAGAGAACTTGCTTATATGATTGTCCATGGATTTTATCATTTGATGGGATATGATCATATGGAAGAAGAGGAAAAAAATATAATGAGACAAAAAGAAGAAAATATATTACAAAATTTAAATATAACTAGATAAGGTGGTTATATGGGAAAAAAAGAAAAAAATGATGAACAAAAATTATCAAATAGTAATTTCATAGATTCATTTAAAAATGCAATAGAAGGCTTAATATACGCAATAACTACACAGAGTAATATAAAAAAACAATTAGTTATTGCAGTAGTAGTTATGATACTTAGTTTATTTTATAATTTTACTACAACTGAATTTTTATGTTTAACATTTTCTGTTGTTTTTGTAATATTTGCAGAAATGATAAATACTGCAATAGAAACAGTTGTAGATTTATATACAGATTTGTATCATCCTAAAGCTAAAATTGCTAAAGATGTAGGTGCTGGCAGTGTTTTACTTATGTCTATTAATTCTGTAATAGTTGCATACTTTTTATTCTTAAGAGAAACAGATCTTAGTAAATTTGGAGAAAGTATTTTTAATAATATGGTAAATTCTCCAGTTCATCTTGCTTTTGTAGGTATTATGATAACCATAATTGCAGTAATTACATTAACTGCATATTTAAGAACAAAAAACAAGGAAAAGTTAGATAAAGCAAAGTTTTTTCCAAGTGGACAATCTGCTATTAGTTTTGCTATTTTGACATCTATAGGATTAAATACAAAAAGTCTTCTTATATTTGTTTTATCATTGATATTAGCTTTACTTGTATTAGAAAATAGGCTAGAAGATAAAAAGAAAAGTACTGCAGAAGTTATATTTGGGTCTTTTATGGGGATTTTAATTGTATTATTGGTATATGGATTAACTGCTTTTAGAATATAATGTTTAATAAAATTAGTTTGTTAATTACAGCTTATGATTAAGTTTTATTTGCAATTAGATTTTTAGGTATAGTTAGAATTATAGTCAAGTCTTTTATTTACAATTACAATTTTAGTTAAAATTGGTTAGATTAAAAATAAATTATAATGAAGTAATTTAAAGTAGAATTAGTTATATTAAAAATAGATTAATTTACAATTTATCTATTTAGTATAGGAGGATAAATGTGGAAAGTAAGAGTACAAAAATATTAATAGCAATTGTGCTTATATTAGTTATTGCTACAGGAGTATTATTTGCTGTTAAAATAATAAGAGAAAAAAATAATGGCTCTGATGAAGTTATCTCTTTAGGAACAGAAAAGTTAGGAAAAGGAAAAGAGGAAGAAAATAAAGAAGAAAAAAGCATAACTACATTTAGTGGGACAGATAGACCAGTAGCGGTTATGATAGATAATCATAAAAGTGCTATGCCACAATCAGGTTTAAATGATGCATATATTGTTTATGAAATGATAGTTGAAGGTGGAGAAACAAGACTTATGGCACTATTTAAAGGAAAACAATTAGATAAAATTGGTCCAATTAGAAGTGCAAGACATTATTTCTTGGATTATGCATTAGAAAATGATGCAATATATGTTCATTATGGATGGAGTCCTCAAGCAGAAAATGATATTACTAAATTAGGAGTAAATAATGTAAACGGTTTAGTTCAAAGTACAAGTGATTTTTGGAGAGTAAAAGATAAATCAGCACCACATAATGCAGTATCTGCAACAAAAAATATTTTAAATATAGCTAAAGCAAAAGGTTATAGTTTAGAATCTGATAAAAAGAGTGTTTTAAATTACGTTACAGAAGATGTTAATTTAGATGGTTCACAAGTTGCAAATAAGTTTTCTATTAAATATTCAGATTATAACACTGTAAGTTATACATATAATTCTGAAACAAAAAAATATTTAAGATATTCAAGAAATACAAAACAAGTTGATTGGGATACTAAAGAAGATGTATATGCAAAGAATATAATAATTACATTTGTGAGAAATTCTACATTAAATGATGGTGAAAATAAAGGTAGACAAACATTAGATAATGTAGGAACTCGTGATGGATACTATATTACAAATGGCAAAGCTATAAAAATAAAATGTGAAAAGAAATCTAGAAAAGAACAAACGGTATATAAAGACATGCAAGGAAATGAGATAAAAGTTAATGATGGAAATACTTTTATTCAAATATGTCCAATAGATGCAAAAGTTAGTTTTGAATAAAGTTTAAGAGGTTTTAAAATGAAAGATAAATTTAATTTAACACAAGAACAAAATGTTTTTTTTGCTAAGAGGAATATAGTAGATTCTTTATGGAAAAGTGCCAATCTTGAAGGAATTGCAATAACATTTCCAGAAACACAAAAAATATATGATGGAGGAAATATAGAGTCATTAAGGATAGATGAAATTGTAACAATTAATAATTTAAAACATGCTTGGCAATATATATTATCCACAATAAAATCTGAAATAGATTATAATTATATTTCAAGTGTTCATAGTATGGTAGGAAGTAATCTAGTAGAAAGTCCACGGAAAGCTAAGAATCTATGAAGTTAAAATGTCTGGAACAAATTGGAAACCTGAGCTTCCAAGCAAAGAAAGTCTAGAAATTTTGTTAAAAGAAGTGAATAAAATCGATTGTGATACACGGAAGAGCTATAATTTTAATGTGTAAACTGATGAAAATGCAGATGTTTAATGATGGAAATAAAAGAACAGCAATGTTAATTGCAAATCACGAACTAATAAGATTAGGAAGAGGTATAATATCTATTTCTGAAGAAAATAAGGTAGAGTTTGGAACAAAATTGATACAATATTATGAAGATGAAGAGAAAATTGAAAGTTTAATACAATTTATTTACAATAAATGTTTAGATGGAATGACTAAATAATAAAGTGATTTAAAGGAGTAATGAATGAACTATATCCCAAAAATAGAGTTCATTCATTGCTTCTTTTTTAGATAATTAAGTAAATATTTGTATATAAGTATAATAAGAAGTGAATAAGTAAATTTTTTTGTATAACATGAATCATAGAGAATATAGTTAAAGTAAAATAACTCTGTAATTGAATTATTAGTATGTAATTTTAACTTTATTATTAACAATATAGTAAATGAGAATAAATAATAAAATAAACTTATTAATAAATATTTACAAATAAGTACTGATAGCTTATAATAAGGAAAGTGAAAGAAAGAGAGTATGATTCTATCATGTTCTGTTAGTAATTGATAATAAAACAAAATTTTAACAACATACTGCTGATACTTAATACAAATATTAAGGAGGATAAAATCAGGAATGTGTAGTATATATGGAATAATGTATTATAAAAAATGCTCAAGAAGTATTTTAGAAGACAAAATGACTAAAATGTGTATAAAAACAATACATCGTGGTCCAGATGAGAATGAAATACAGTATTTTGAAAATGGCGCTGTTGGAATGAATAGATTGTCAATTATTGGTCCTAATGATAGAAAAGCTATGGTGCAAAGAGATAATCAGATATATTCTGTATTTAATGGAGAAATAACAAATTATAAAACTTTAAAAAATGAATTATCGCTAAATATTCAGTGTGATAGTGAAATTATATTACCAATGTTTAAAAAATATAGCGAAGACTTTGTAAAAAAGCTAGGTGGAATGTTTTCTATAGCTATATATGATAATATGAAAAATAAACTTTGGTTATGGAGAGATGCTCTTCGGAGTAAAGCCATTATATTATTATGCTAACAATGAATATTTTATATTTGCATCTGAAATTAAGGCGATATATGCTGCAATGGATTATAAACCAGAGGTAGATTATAATGCTATTGATAATATATTAAGATATGCTTTTAATCCAGGAAGAGATACAACCTTTTATGAGATAAAAAAGGTGTTGCCAGGAGAACAAATAATTGTTCATGATGGAAATATTAAATTTGAGAGATATTGGGAGTTAAAACCTAATAGAGATTACAAAGAGATAAATTCAAAGGATAAAATAGAAAATTTTAGAGAATTAATAAATGAGATTGTTAAGGAGAATACATATTCAGATGTTAAAGGAGGATTCTTCCTTTCAGGGGGATTAGATTCATCGATAATCACTGCAATTGCTATGCAAAATAAGAATTCTAACTATAATATACCAATTTCAATTAGATTCTTGCCCAATAGTGTAGATGACGAGAAATATGTAAATATTTTAGAAAAGGACTTTGAAAGAAAAGTTGAATGGGTATATATAACACCAGAGATTGCAAGAAACTCATTGGAGGAATTAATTAAATTTATAGATGAACCGTTAGAAAATCCGACTCATGTTGGAACATATTTAATGTCTAAAAGAGCAAAGAAATTAGGATTAAAAACAGTAATTACTGGTGATGGAGCAGATGAACTTTTTATAGGCTACGAAAGGCAAGAGTGTTGGTTAAAATATAAAAATGCAAAAGAAATATATCCATCTTTAAGTTGGAAAATTCCCAAAAAAGAGATGGAGCTACTATATAATAAAGATTTATTAGAAAAATTAAAAAATAAGAAGTGTATACCAGAAAGTATCTCAAATATGCAACAAGCATTACATTATGAAAGAAGTGAACGTTTACCAGAATATCATAATATGAGATTAGATAGAATGACAATGGCACATGGAATAGAAGCAAAAGTTCCATTTCAGGATTATAGAATTGCAGATTATTCTTTTAAACTTTCGATAGAAGAATTAATGAAGAGTACAAGAAAGGGGTGGTTAAAAGAGGTTGCTAAAGCATGGTTGTCTGATGAGATAATATATAGAAAAAAGTCGATATTTCCAAGTTTACCAAATGAGTGGATTGCTGATAGTGGAATTAAATGGTGTAAAGATATATTATTGGATTCGAATAGTAAAATTAATATGTATTTTTGTAAAAACACATTAGAAAATTTAATAAAAGAACATTCTACAAACAAAGTAAAACATGGAAAAGAACTATGGGCTTTAATTGTCTTAGAACTATGGCTTAGAAATTTACAAAATTGGAAGTAAAATTATTTAAGGAGGAGAGTAAATGGGAGTAAATACCAAAATAAAACTTATAGCAAAAGAAGAGTTGGAAAATGATGTTTTAAAATTTACTTGTTTAGCACCTGAGATTGCAAAAATAGCAATGCCTGGTCAATTTATTGAATTAAGAGTTTCTAAAACATTTGAACCATTTTTAAGAAGACCAATTAGCATTTATAATGTAGACAAAGAAAATAACATAATTGAATTTATTGTACAAATAAAAGGAAGAGGAACTAAATTTTTATCACAAACAGAAGTAGGAGAGGAATTAGATGTAGTAGGTCCATTAGGAAATGGAACATTTGATATTAAAAATTGTAAAAATATTGCTATTATTGGTGGAGGAATTGGTATTTTTCCATTATATGAATTAGCTAAAAATAGTTTAAGTCAAGCTAATGTAAATATTTATTTAGGATTTAGAAATAAACAATATGTAATGTTAGAAGAAGAATTTACAAAAGTTTCAACCAAATTAACTATTACCACAGATGACGGAACATATGGAAAAAATGGATATGCTATTGATTATTTGAAATCTGATTTTGATGATTTACAAATTGATGGTATATTTGCATGTGGACCACTTCCAATGTTACAAAAAGTAAAAGAATTTGCTGAAAGCAAAAAAGTCTATTGCCAATTATCATTAGAACAAAGAATGGCTTGTGCTATAGGAGCATGTATGGGATGTTCTGTAAAGTTGAATTTAGGGAATAGTAATATAGCATATGCAAGAGTATGTAAAGATGGCCCTGTATTCGAAGCAGAAGTAGTAGATATATAATTTTTTTAGGAGGTAAAAAATGAATACAAGTGTAAATTTTGCAGGAATTAAAATGAAAAATCCAGTAACAGTGGCATCACGGAACATTTGCATATGGTGAGGAGTTTTCAGAATATTTTGATTTAAGTAAACTTCGGAGGAATATTTACAAAAGGAACATCTCTAAAACCAAGACCAGGTAACAAGCCACCAAGAGTTTGCGAAAGTCCAAGCCGGAATGTTAAATGCTATAGGACTTCAAAATCCAGGAGTAGAATATGTTATTGAGCATCATCTACCAAATTTGAGAAAATATGATACAGCAATTATTGTAAATGCTATTGGAAATACTGTAGAAGATTATGTTGAAGTATGTAGAATACTAAATAAAACTGATATAGATGGAGTAGAGCTGAATTTATCATGTCCTAATGTAAAATCACGGATGTATGGCTTTTGGAACTAGTTATGAAGGTGTTAAAGAAGTAACAAGTGCAGTTCGTAAAGTTTTAGATAAACCACTTATTGTAAAGTTAAGCCCAAATGTTACAGATATAACAGTTACAGCAAGAGCAGCAGAAGATGGTGGCGCAGATGGTATATCTTTGATAAATGCATTTACTGCTATGGTTATAGATATTGAAAAAAGAAAACCAGTATTAGGTAATAATACAGGAGGCTTATCTGGACCAGGTATTAGACCAATTGCTGTAAGAATGACATATGATGTTGCTAAAACTGTAAAAATCCCAGTATTAGGAATTGGCGGAATTGTTGAAGGTTCAGATGCAATTCAGTTTATGCTTGCAGGAGCTACAGCAGTATCAATTGGTGCAGGTAATTTCTATTATCCAGATACAAGTGTTAGAGTTATAAATCAAATAGAAGAATATTTGAACAAACATAATATCGAAGATATAAATAGTATTATTGGAACAGTTCAAATGAATTAAAAAAGTATGATTATTTGAGTAATTCAAATGAAAAAATAGTATCATTGGAAAAGTTTAAATAAATTAAAAGGAGAGTTGTTTTATGGAAGATTTAATTTCAAATTTATTTGAAACAAAAGCGATTAATGCATGCAAGGCAGATAAGCCATTTTGGTATACATCAGGAAAAATTGGAGTGTATTTTATAAATGCAGAGTTTTTATATGGAAGTGAAGAAGAATCAAAAAATTTATTAACAAATATTGATGAAGCATTAAGTGACCATTGGACATTACCAAAAAAGGTTTTTGAGCAAGTATTATCACAATATAATTCGAATAATATATATAAATCTGTTATAGATAATTTAGTAGAAACAATTTCTAAAAATATAGATATTAATGAAATAGATTATATTTCAGGTGGAGAAAGAAGAGATTGGGTATTTTCTAATATAGTAGCATATCTTCTAAAAAAACCACATATTACAATATTTAAAGATTTAAGTGCTATTTTAAATAATAGTGACTTTAGCAAAACAGAAGAAATTAATACTTTAGAAGGAAAAAATGTTTTACATATATCAGATTTAATTACAGAAGCTGCAAGCTATGTAAATTTGTGGATACCAAGTATTGAAAATTTAGGTGGAAAAATAAAATGGACTGCAACAATTGTTGATAGAATGCAAGGTGGAGCTAATAGATTAGCAAAACATGATATAGTTACATATCCTTTAGTTAAAGTAGACAAAAGCTTATTTAAAATAGCATTAGAGAAAGAACGTATTACTAAAGAACAATATCTAATGATAGATAGCTATATGAATAATCCAGATGAAACAATGAGAGATTTTTTAATAAAACATCCAGAATTTATAAAAGAGTCTTTAAAGGCAACAGGAAAAACTTTAATAAGAGCTAGAAAATGTGTAGAAGAAGATATTTATGGTTTGGGAGATTTAATTTCGGGATTTGCAAATTAATTTTATGATTAGATATTTAATTCGAAGATTGGAAAAATGATTTAAGAATTAAGAAGCTTAATAAAAAAAGTAGGAGATTTAATTAATTTGAAAACTGTATATTTAACTAATGTAGTTGGTGCTCCATCACCAACAGCAGTTATTGTTTCAGAAAATGTACTAAATAAAATTGATTGGAAAAAAGAAGCTTTAGAAGTATATTATTTTTTAAAATTAAAAAACATTGATTTTTCTAAAATGGCTATTATTAATTCAAAAAGTAAAAGCAAATATGATTTTAAATTTATACAAATAAAAGTAAAAGATGAAATTTTAGATTTTGAATCTAATGCAAATTGTGGTAACTCAATGATAGCATCTGCTAGAGTGGCATTTATGATTGAAGATAAAAAACATAATTTCCAAGATGAGATTACTATTATGAATATAGATACAAACCTAGAGATGTCTGTTATTAGAAAAGAAAATAGTTTTGATTTGGTATTTAATAAGTTAATTGGAAAATCTATTAATGATATTAAAATGTTTGAAGGAGCAGAATTAATTAATATAGATGAAGGTTATGAAAGAGTGAAAGCTTCAATAATTAACTTTGTGAATCCATATATAATAATTAATGCAAAGGATTTGGGAATAACTTGCAAAGAGGAGCTTTTACATTTAGATGAAAGTGATAAAGATATTTTAGAAAGAGTAAAGAATATTAGAAAAAATATTATAAAAAGATATAATTTTGACGAAAAAAGTGAATTTCCGAAGATTGCTATTGTGTTATGTGATCATGGATTATCAGCAAGGACTATTTATTTAGATAGATGGCATAAAGGATTGCCTATTACAGCTACTTTATCAATTGCTGTAATGACTAAAATAAAAAATTCGATTATTTATAGACCAGATTTAGAAATAGATGAAATTTTAACTCCACAAGGAGGTAAAAAAATAAGCGTTAAAATTGATAATATAGGAAGAGTTTCAGATTGTAAAATATTTAATATAAAGTTAAAAGGTGAAATTAATGTGTATACTTATGAATAGGTGTATGAGGTACAATATTCATATTTGGGTTTAGTTATAAAGACAATGTTACTGCATTA
Source organism: uncultured Clostridium sp. (assembly GCA_900557195.1). Classification (GTDB taxonomy): domain Bacteria; phylum Bacillota; class Clostridia; order TANB77; family CAG-508; genus CAG-492. Next base: position 87,569 of record USRT01000001.1, on the reverse strand, counting down.
CAATAGTTAATATTTTATAATTTATTATGATGTTGACATGTGCATTTAAATGGGATGTGATTTGAAATAAAAGTATAAATAATTTTAGATTGTGTATTAGGGGGAGTAGAAAATGAGAAGAATTTTAAAAAATGGGACTGTAATTGATTATGCAACTAATACAAATGATAAGCTTGATATATTGATTGAGGATGGTAAGATAAAAACTATTTGTAGTAATTTAGAATTAGATGTAGATGAAGTGATAGATTGTACAGGTCTGTATATTATGCCAGGAATGGTAGATATTCATTGTCATTTAAGAGAGCCAGGGTTTGAATATAAAGAAACTATTGAAAGTGGATGTAAAAGTGCAGTTAAAGGTGGATTTACAACTATTTGTGCAATGCCAAATACAAAACCAGTACCTGATAATGCAGATGTTTTAAAATGGATTATAGAAGAAGGAAAAAGAGTTAATCTATGTAATGTATTTTCATATTCAACAGTAAGTAAAGGTGAATTGGGTAGAGAACTTGTAGATTTCGAAGAACAAGTAAAAACAGGAGCAATTGCTTTTTCAGATGATGGAGTACCTTTAAAGAATTCGAAATTAATGAGAGATGCTATTATAAAAACAACTAAGCTTGGAAAATTTGTTGCTTCACATTGTGAAGATGAATATTTCATTGGTGGAGGAATAAATGCAGGACCTGTAGCAGAAAAATTAGGAGTAGAAGGAGTTTGCAGAGAGTCTGAAGAGATAATGGCAGCAAGAGAAATTGCAATTGCTAGTATAAATAATGCAAGAGTTCATTTATGCCATATTAGTACAGAAGGAACTGTAGCTTTAGTAAAAGATGCAAAGACAAGAGGCGTGGGAGTTACTACTGAAACATGTCCACATTATTTTATGCTTACTGATGAGGATGCTTTAATTTCAGGTTCAAATGCAAAGATAAATCCACCTCTTAGAACTAAAAAAGACATAGAAGCTATTATAAAAGGATTACAAGATGGAACAATAGATGCAATTGTAACAGATCATGCTCCACATTCTAAAGAAGAAAAATCTAGAGGTTTAGCTGTTGCACCTTGGGGAGTAATTGCTTTTGAAACTGCACTTGCTGTAACAATTACAGCATTAGTGGATAAGGGGTATATTTCATATTTAGATATGGTAAAATTAATGTCATATAATCCAGCAAAACTAATAAATATAGATAAAGGAACAATTGAGGAAGGAAAAGATGCTGACTTTACAATTTTTAATCCAAATATTGAATATACATATACAGAAGATATGATTGTATCAAAATCTAAAAATTCACCTTTTATTGGAAAGAAATTGAAAGGTAAAGTAGTATATACAATTGTAGGTGGAAATATAGTATATAAAGATAATACTATTATTTAAATACTTAGTTTAATATACATAAAAGGGAAGGTGAATATATGAAAGAAAATAATGATTATATTTCCTATTTGTTATCATATATAGGCGAAGCTGGTAATAGAGTTGCATTTTCTAAGGAAGAGACACAAGCTAAAGTTAGATTAATTGCAGAAATGAGAAAACTAGGACTTGATGTATATACTGATGAAGCAGGTAATATTTATGGTTTTCTTTATGCAGATAATGAAGTAAGTGATAATGAAACTATAAAAGTTGTTGGAATTGGTTCACATATAGATAGTGTACCAAATGGTGGAAATTTTGATGGATTAGTAGGAATTATTAGTGGAATGGCTGCAATAAAAACAATAAATGAAAATAATGTGAAGATAAAAGAAAATATTGCAATTGTTGCACTAGAATGCGAAGAAAGTAGTGTTTTTGGAAAAAGTTGTTTAGGTAGTAAATTTATAAGTAAGAAAATATCTACAGAACAATTAAGAGCAATTCCTATAGTTTCAGAGCGTTTTAATGATGGATTGGGATTAACATATGGCGATAAATTACATGAATGTAATAAATATTTACAATTACCAATATTAAATAAAAAGGTTGAATTTTTATACTTTTTAGAACCACACATAGAACAAGGTCCAATGTTAGTTGATTCTAATAAGAAAATTGGAATAGTAAGTAGTATAGCAGCTCCATCAAGGGTTAAATTTACATTAATAGGTAAAGGAGGTCATGATGGAACAATTCCAATGACTAGTAGAAGAGATGCTTTAGTTGGATTTAATGAATTATATAATATTTACCGTGGTTTACGCCATGAGATGAATATAAATGACAGATTACGTACCAATATAGGAGTTGTGGATATAGAAGGTAGTTCAATTAATAGAATACCAGGAAAACTATCAACAACTGTTTCTGCGAGAGGATTAGATGATAAACTAATGACTAACTTTATGAATGAATTAATTTTAAGGGTAGAATCTAATTTACCAGATATAGATATAAAAGTGATAACAGAAAGATTAGAACAAGGGATACCTTTACACTTAAATCCAGATTTAGTTAATAAAGTACGTAAGAGTGCCAAAGAGTATTCAATTTTGGAAATGTGGTCTGGAGCAGGACATGATACAGTATATATGAATGAAGTTTGTAGATATGGAGCTATAGTATTTTTTATTCCAAATACTGGGGTAAGTCATGAACCTAGTGAATTTGCTGAAGTTGAAGATATAAATTTGGCTGTATGTCTTTTAGGAAAACTTTTAGAAGAGATAAAATAAGTATTCTTAATATGAGAAATATAACTATGAATGGAAGATAAAATCATGTTGACACAATAACAAGTAATATTATTATAAGAAGAACATTTTTGTGTTAATAAATTTTATTTATAATAACATTTGGATAAAATATGGCATATTATAAATTTATATAGAGAAGCCTAAAGTTGACAATGACATGGCTTCTCTTTTGTTTATGTGTGGCATATTTGAGAAATAAAAAATGTATGCCAGAGAATCTTCAAAATAAATTTAAGAAAAGCCCTGTAATTACTTTGACTTTAATATTTTCATGTGTTAGAATAATCTTGTAAAAATAAAGTGTTACAGTACTATTTTTTTACAAATTTAGCAAATAATTAGTTATATAATATAACAAAAACTTTGGAGGAATTATGGAAGAAAAATTTAAATCAGGGTTTGTTTCTATGGTTGGTAGAACTAATGTTGGAAAATCTAGCATTATAAATGCTTTGGTAGGAGAAAAAGTTGCTGCAATAGCAAACAAACCACAAACAACAAGAAATGCTATAAGAGCTATTGTAAATAGAGAAAATTTGCAAATTATTTTTATAGATACACCAGGAATTCATAAGCCTAAATCTAAACTTGGAAATACTATGGTAGAAACAGCATTTGGAACAATTGGTGATGTTGATGTAATATTATTTGTAGTTGATGCAACATCTGATGAAATAGGCAAAGGAGATAGAATAATATTAGATAAAATAAAAGAGTCTAATCAAAAAGTTATTTTAATAATTAATAAGATAGATTTAATAGACAGAGAGAAATTAGCAAAGCTTATAGATTTATATAAAGATGAATATAGTTTTGAAGCTATTATTCCTGTTTCTGTAACTAAAAACAAAAATGTTGATATTATAGTAGATGAGATAAAAAAGCACTTAAATGAAGGTCCTGCATATTATGATATAGAAGAATATACAGATCAAACTATGAGACAGTTGGTAGAAGAAACTGTTAGAGAAAAGGCTCTTAAACTTCTAAATGACGAAGTTCCTCATGGATTATATATAGAAACTGAAAAAATGAAAAAAAGAAAGACAATAGAAAAAAAGCCAATTTATGATGTTGAAGTAACAATATATTGTTTAAAAAATTCACACAAGGGTATTATAATAGGTAAAGATGGAAATATGCTAAAAAGAATAGGAACATATGCAAGACAAGATTTAGAAAGAATGCTAGATACAAAAATCAACTTAAAATTATGGGTTAAAATTAAAGAAGATTGGCTTAATGATGATAAAATTGTAAAAAAATTTAAGTTAGAATCATAATTATAAAAAAATTGTAAAGTAAACATGGGAAAATTATAATACAAATATAAAGATAAAATTAATTTATAATTTTTGTAAAAATTGTAAGAATAAATTTTTGGAAAAAGGCAAATGATAAAACTAAAGTTAATTTATTGCTTTATGATAAGGAGTGATTGCACATGATAAAACAATTAGCATGGAATACTTTTAAGAATACAGGAAGTATAGATACATTTCTAGAACTAGTTGAAGTGGAAAATATAGAAAAAAATTTAAAGGTGAATGAGTATGGGGATAATAAAGACGAAGGGAATAATTATTTCGGAAAACAACATGTCTGATTTTGACAAAATGGTGACATTATTAACCCCTACAGGAAAGATTGGGTGTGCTGCCAAACGGTGCAAGAAGACCAAAGAGCTTGCTTATGGCAGGCACTCAATATTTATGTTTTGGGGAATATATGTTATATAAGGCAGCAAGTTCTTATCATATTAATTCTTGTGATACAATAGAAATCTTTTATCCGATTAGAATTGATTTAGATAAATTAAAATATGCAGCACATATTACTAAAATTATAAATGATGTTACTGATGAAAATCAAAATACATATAAAATTCTACAATTAGTTTTAAATACATTATATACAATAGCTGAGACAGATAAAAATTTAAGCTTAGTTTTGTCTGTATTTAAAATAAGATTGTTATGTTATTTGGGTTTTACTCCTAGAATAAAAGAATGCACAAAATGTAAAAAAACAGAAGATATATGTTTTTTCAGTTTATATGATAGTGGTTTTAAGTGTAAAGATTGTGGAAGAGTAGATAAATCTTGTATAGAGATAAGTGAGGCTACTGTAAATGCTATAAAATATATAGTTATGGCTCCAGACAAGAAGATATTTTCTTTTAATTTATCTGAAAATTCATTAAAAGAATTAGAACTTGTAACTAAATTGTATATGAATGATAAATTGGAGAAAGAATATAAAATAGAAGATTTGTTTTAAAATGTAATCTATATACTATATGTATATAGATTACATTTTTGGTTATATATATAAGAATGAAATGTGGAGAAAATTAAAGAAAATAAAAGAAAAAAAGAGAATACAAAAGATATGATACATATGAGACGCACCTATCCAAATAATTTGACAATATTTGTAATATATGGTAAAATTAAAATATTATGTATAGCAAGAAAGAAGGCGCAAAATGTCTAAACTTTACAATTGGAAAAATACAATAAAAGATAATGAATTAGATGAAATAGTAGATATAATAAAACAAGATGGAATTATAGTTTTTCCAACAGAAACGGTTTATGGAATTGGTGGAAATGCACTATCTAAAAATGTTATAAAAAATATTTACAATATAAAGAAAAGACCACAAGAAAAAGCACTTAATATATTAGTAAAAAGTAAAGAAGAGATAAAAAAATATGCTTATATAAGTAATAGATTAGAAGAAAAGATAATAGATAATTTTATGCCAGGTCCTATTACTATAATATTAAAAAAGAGAAAAAGCCAAATACCAGATTTATTAACTGGAGATAATGATACTATAGGAATTAGAATACCAGATAATGATATTATAAAAAAAATACTAGAAAAATGTAATTTACCTATAGCAGCCCCAAGTGCTAATATTTCTGGAAAACCAAGTTCGATAAAATTAGAAGATATTAAACCAGATTTTGATGGGAAAGTAGATGCTTTTATAGATGGTGGCGAATGCATGCAAAATATATCTTCTACTATAGTAAAGGTGATTGATGGAAAAGTAAATATATTAAGAGAAGGAATTATTTCTATTAAAGATATAAATGAGAAAATAATGTAAAGGATAGGTGTTTAAGATGGATGATACAATGAAAATAGCTATCGGTTTTGTTACAGGAAGACCAAATGTATGTAAAGTTATTAATAATATGTATGATCAGATGTTAGAACAATTAAAAGATCTAAATATAAAATTAACAATATTTATTTTGTTTGATTTATCATATCAAATGACAACAAGAGTAGATTTTTATAGTGTACTTCCACAAGTATATAAAAATATAAAAATTAGATATATAACGCCAGAAGATATAGAAGAAGAAAAGAAAAAGTTGATTGGAAGACATGGATTTACTAAAAAAGAAGTTGATTTAATACTAGGACACGGTCATGCAAAAGGAAGAAATACTTTATTATATTATGCTGCTAAATCTAAGTATGATTGTTTATTATTCTGGGATGATGACGAATATCCAGTAGCTTGTATTAAAAATGATGATAATACAATAACATGGAAAAAACAAAATAATATTTCTAAACATTTAGAATATATAAAAGATAGTGATATAACAATTGGTTACCATTGTGGATATATTTCACCAATACCATATATCGAAATTAATAAAGATATTAATGAAGATATGTTTAGAAAATATATTGAAGCAATAAGTAATGATATTATTTCATGGGATTCTATAAAAGAAAATTTTAAGAAAAATAATGGTGTTACGTATGCAGACCCAGAAATTGCTGATGGAAAAGGTGTATATGAGATTCAAAAAAATGGTGCTGGTAAATGGATAGCAGGTTCTACATTATGTTTAAATCTTAGACATTTAGATAAAATTCCTGCATTTTATAATCCACCTGGAGCAAGAGGAGAAGATACATTTTTTTCTACATTACTAGATAATTCTAAAGTTTTAAGAGTACCATTATATCATTTTCATGATGGCTTTTTGAAATATCAAGGCATTATGAAACAGAAATATCCATCTACATTAAGAAAGATAAAAGGTGATGAATCTGAAATAGGTACTAGATTTTTAAAAGCAAGTAAAGGTTGGATGAAATATAAGCCATTATTACTTTATATTAGTGATAAAAAGAATTATAAAAGTAAAATAGCAGAAACATATGAGAAATTGCAAGATAGTGTTCCAGAAATTAATAAATTATTTCCTAATAATAATTTTAATTTATTATTAGATGAATTTAAGGAATATTCTGAAAATGTAGACAAGCATTATAAAGAATATTTAAAAACTAATGAAGTATGGAATAAAATAAAACAAAACTTAAATAATTAGGGGGATAATATGGATATAGTAGCTTATAGAGAAATAGAGTTTGCAGAAAGAGAAAAAAGATTGAAAAATGCAGAATTTCAAAAGTTAAATAAAACAAACAAAGTAAAAGATAAACTAGATATAGTTTATGTAATGACGTGGACAGAACTTTGTGGAGGAAGCAAAATTATATTAGAACATTCAAATTATTTAGTGCAAAGAGGGCATAGGGTTACCATTATATCTCATTTTCCAAAGCCAAATTGGTTTGATATGGATAATAGAATCAAATTTATTCAAGTTCCTTGGGAAGAAATACTTTGTGAAGTTATACATCCTTGTGATGTTATTGTTGCAACTTATTGGCGTGAAATTTATGAATGCATAGAGCAAAGAAAGGCACCAGTTATATATTTTGAACAAGGAGACTCACATTTATTTGATTTAGAGTCTTTAGATGAAAGAAAATTAAATTATATAAAAAAGGAATTTGAAGTAGTTCCTTTTATTTATACTGTATCAAGCTATGCTGCAGAAAAAATAAAAGAACTTTATAATAGAGATTCTATCATAATACCAAATGCTGTTAATGATGAAAACTTTTATGTTGGAGATGTAAATAAGAATAAAGATAATAAAGAAGAAATATCTATAGCAATGATTGGGTCTGAAAAATCAGAATTTAAAAGAATAAAAATAATATTAAATGCTATAGAAGAGTTAAGAAAAGAAGGATATTTAATAAATGTAAATTGGATAACACCAGATAAACCAGAAAAAAGTAAAGAAAAATGTTTAGTAAATCCCCCTCAAAAAGAGATAGGAAATGCGTTAAGAAAATCAGATATATATATTTGTGCTTCTAAATATGAGTCATTTGGACTTCCAATTTTAGAAGCAATGAAATGTGGTTTAGCAATTATTACCACAGATACAGGTGGAAATAGAGATTTTGTTAAAGATAATGAAAATGCTTTAATTACTACTGGAACAGTAGATGATATAAAAAATAAGATAAAAATTTTAATAAATGATATCAAATTACGAGAAAAATTATCTAAAAATTCACAAATCACATCAGAATCGTATACTTGGAAAAATGTAATTGACAAATTAGAAGATTATTATAGAGAAATAGCTAAATATGAAATAATATGAGGTGAAGAATAATGATAGAAGAAATAAAGTATCTAGAATTTAGTAGTGAATTTTCGGAGAAAGTAAAAACATTTCTAATTGATGTTTGTATACAAGAATTTGGTTTTGAAGCTTGGAGAGAAGAATTAGAAACTACAGATAGAGAAAAGTATAAAAGAACTGGTGGAATTTTTTTGATTGCATTAGATAAAAACGGAGATATTATAGGAACTATTGGGTTAGAGAATATGAATGATGGAGTAGGACTACTAAAAACAATGTATGTAAGAAAAGATTACAGGGGAAGTAAGATAGCACAAAACTTAATGAATACATTAATAAATTTTTCTTTAAAAAACAATTATACAAAATTACAATTAGGAACACATAAAGAATTAGAACGAGCAGTTAATTTTTATAAAAAAAATGGTTTCTATTTAAAACAGGAAGATGATAATGTACTTATATTTGAAAAGATATTGTGTAATTAAATAAAACATGTTAATATTTAACCTAAAAGGAGATAAGAATATGTATTTAATTGTGGGACTTGGAAATCCAGAAGAAGATTATTCTAGAACAAGACATAATATGGGATTCGAAGTTATTAATAAAATAAGCAAACAATATAATATCTTAGTTAATAAATCTAAATTTAATAGCTTATATGGAACTGGAGTAATAGAGGGAGAAAAAGTAATATTAGTAAAACCTCAAACTTTTATGAATTTAAGTGGTGAAGCTGTTATAGAATTTGTTAAATTTTATAAAATAGATTTCAATAAACTTATTGTTATTTATGATGATATTGATACAAATCCAGGAATTATAAGAGTTCGAAGAATGGGGGGACCTGGTACTCATAATGGAATGAAGTCTGTTGTAAATATGTTAAAAACAGATGGCTTTCCTAGAGTAAGAGTAGGTATCGGAATGCCAGAAAGAAAGTCTGATTTAATTAATTATGTAATAGGACATATTAATGAGGAAGAATATAGTGAATTATTAAAAGGTGTTGATAAGGCAGAAAAGGCTGTGGTTGAAGTTTTAAAAAATGGTATTGACATGGCTATGAATAGATATAATAATATATAAAAGCACTTATCAACCATCAGAATTTGATTCGAGAGTGTTCGATAGTATAATAAAGTCAGTTCATGAAACTATACCTCAAAAAGGCAATAGAGAAGAAATTATAGAACAAGGAGATTATTTAATTAAATTTAAATAGAATAATGTCAGATTATCCAGATATAATAAAAACTTTGATAAAGTCACAAAATAGAGAAGCTTAAAGGAGATATTGATTTTTAAAGATGAGAGAAATTATAATTAGTCATATAAAGGAAAAAAATATAATAACTTTAGTAGAAGATTATAATGTTATAGAAAAATACGAAGAAAATGCAGATAAACAAAGATTAGAAGGAAATATATATTTAGGAAAAGTCCAAAGAGTTCTTCCAGGACTGCAGGCTGTTTTTGTAGATATAGGAAATAATAAAAATGCCTTTTTACATATTAAAGATATTATACCAAAAGCTAGTAATTGCACAGGAAATAAAAACGAAAATTTTGATGGAATTGATATTAACAAATATGTTAAAGTAGGTATGCCTGTTATAGTACAAGTAAAAAAAGATCAAGTTATGCAAAAAGGACCAAGAGTATCTACTCATATTAATTTACCTGGCAGATTTATTGTTATAATGCCTGGAACAAAATTTGTAACAGTATCGCAAAAGATAGAAGATACAGATGAAATAAAGAGATTAAAAGATATTGCATTAGAGAATTTAAACAGAGATCTAGGTATAATTATTAGAACATCTGCTATAGGAAAGAGTAAAGAGGATATAAAAAAAGATTTACGGAGAAGCTATTTTTAAATTAGATGATATATATTCTAATTTAAAAGACATAGAAAATAAAAAGGAATTTATACCAAAGTTACTATATACAAATAATAAGGTGATAGATAGATTATTAGTAGATATGATTGATAAAGGAATTGATAGAATTATTGTAGATAATAATTCTATGTATGAATATATACTAGGAATATTAAAAAACATGAAGAAAGAAGATATACAGTTACAAATAAAGGATGACGTATTTAATATTTATGACATAAAAAAGCAATTAGAAAAACTTGAAAGTAGAAAGATTTGGCTTAAATGTGGAGGTTTTATAACAATAGACAAAACAGAAGCTTTAACCGCAATAGATGTGAATACTGGAAAGTATACAGGTAAAAAAGACTTAAATGATACGATTCTTACAGTAAATACAGAAGCAACAATTGAAATTGCAAAGCAACTTAAGGTAAGAGATATTGGTGGAATAATTATAGTTGATTATATAGATATGAATGAAGAAAATAGAGAAAAGATATTAGATATTTTTAATGAATGTATTAAATCTGATAGATCAAAGGTGCAAATAGTAGGGTTTACACCACTTAATTTATTGGAGTTAACAAGAAAGCATATGTGGAGTTAAAATTCTCTTGTATTACATTTTTTTGTATGATAAAATTGAAAAAAATGTAAAGGAGAATTTTTTTATGGATGTATTAAATTTAGATAACTATACAGTGGACGAGATTAATGACATATTAGACAAAGCACAAGCTTTTAAAGATGGAAAACAAGTTAATTATGAAGGTAAAAAGGTAATTGCAAATTTATTTTTTGAGCCATCTACGAGAACTCATTATAGTTTTGATATGGCAGCATTAAAATTAGGATGTAAAACTCAAAATTTTAATGCAGGGGATTCAAGTCTAAAGAAAGGTGAAAGTTTGTATGATACAGTTAAGACTTTTGAGATGTTTGGAGTAGATGCTGTTGTAATAAGACACAAAGAAAATGAATATTATAAACAATTAGCTGGAAAATTAAATATACCAATACTAAATGCAGGAGATGGAACGGGTAATCATCCTTCGCAATCTTTGTTAGACTTACTAACAATAAGACAAGAATTTGGAAAATTCGAAGGACTAAAAATTGTTATAGTTGGAGATATTAAACATTCTAGAGTAGCACACACTAATATACAAATAATGAAGAAGTTAGGGATGGTAGTATATACATCAGGTCCTGAAGAATATAAGGAAGAAGGATACGACTACGTTAGTCTAGATGAAGTAATTGATAAAGTAGATGTTGTAATGCTTCTTAGAGTTCAACATGAAAGACATACAGACAAAATGCAATTAACAGAGGAAGAATATAATAGAAATTATGGACTAAATGAGAATCGTGTAAAAAAGATGAAAAAAGAAGCTATAATAATGCATCCAGCACCATTTAATAGAAATGTAGAGATTACAGATGATATAGTTGAATGTGAAAAGTCAAGAATATTTAAACAAGTAGAAAACGGAGTTTTTGTTAGAATGGCATTAATAAATAAGGTATTAGGAGAATAAAATCAGAAAAGACCCAAAGTAGATAAGTAGTATTTTGGGTCTTTTTTATTTAAATTTCAGCAATTAAATCATATCCATTTACAGCTGTAATTTTGCATTTTATGAATTTTCCTTCTAAGTTTGTTTCTTTGTTATTTTTTATATAAATTAAACCATCAATATCAGGTACATCCATATAGCTTCTTCCAGCATAATATTTAGAATCGAAAGTTTTTGTTTCTACTAACATTTCTATTTCTTTTCCAATTTGATTACTTAATTTATCTAGCATAATTTCTTGCTGAAGTTTCATTATCTTATTATATCTGCTTTTTTTGGTCATAGGGTGTATTTGGTCAGGTAATCTGCTAGCTGGTGTACCATCTTCTTTTGAATAAGAAAATGCTCCTAATCTATCGAATTTAGCAGTTTCTATAAATTTATATAATTCTTCGAAGTTTTCTTTAGTTTCTCCAGGAAATCCTACTATTACAGTTGTTCTCAATATTACGTCTGGAATTTCTTTTCGAATTTTTGTGATTAAGTTTCGGATAGTTTCTCCATTACTTTTTCTATTCATTCTTTTTAAAACTTGGTCGGATATATGTTGAATAGGAATGTCAAAGTAATTACAAATTTTTTCATTGTTTTTTACTGTTTCAATTAATTCATCTGTAATAGTTTCTGGATAAGCATATAAAAATCTAATCCATTTTACACCTTTAATTTTACAAAGTTCTTGCAATAGTTTTGAAAGCATAGGTTTTCCATAGATATCTATTCCATATTTAGTTGTATCTTGTGCAATAACAATTAATTCTTTTATTCCACTATCTACCAATTTATGTGCTTCTGCTAAGATATCTTCCATTTTTCTACTAATAAATGGACCACGAATAGATGGAATTGCACAATATGTACAATGGTTACTGCAACCTTCTGCTATTCTAAGATATGCAAAGTTTTCACCTGTTGTAACTACTCTATCTAAAAAATTAAGCTTAGATGGACAATCTAATTTATATTTAGTATTTACAGGTAGCAATAAATTTTCTATTTGTTCCCATATGTTATTATATTCGCTATATTTTATCCATAAATCAACTTCAGGGATAGCTTTTTCGAGTTCTTCTTTGTATCTTTGAACAAGACAGCCCATTACGATTAAATATTTGCATCTATTTTTTTTATATTCGGCCATTTCTAAAATTGTATTTATAGCTTCTTCTTTTGCAGATTCTATAAATCCACAAGTATTAATAACTATAACATCAGCTGTTCCGAGGAGTGTTTACTATATTATAATTATGATTTTTAAAAAGTCCGATTGTCATTTCAGTATCTACTAAATTTTTACTACATCCTAATGATATAAATCCTACATTCATTTTATATTAATCCTTTCAAAATTATGTTAATAGTAATATTTTAGCATCTTTTTACAGATTATTCAATCATAAATGTGAATTTTGCCAAAAATCGTTATTTAGTTGTTACTATTCATATTTTTTATTTGAGAGATAATGTTACCGCATATCAAAGCTTAATATATTTATAAATTTAAACCAATCTTGAAGCGTGGCGGGTGAGCGCCTGTAAAATGTTTAATACCACGCATTTTATATTTTGCTAATGTCAAAGATGAGAGCAGTCGGCGATTGATTTAAATTTATAAATATATTAAGCTTTGATATGCTAGTATGTACTTTTAAATAAGATGTAAATAGTGGGGCAGTTGGTAAGGAGTTTTTTTGTTAAAAAAGATGAAACTATAGTAAGTTTCATCTTAAGATAAATGTTTAATAAGTCAATAAGCATATTTTATGCTTTGGTTAAACATTAGTATTTTGAGTGTTTACTTCATTTAGTTTTCCTATTCTATCTTCATAGTAAATTGCAATTGAGATTTGCATATAAGGCATTAGGAATATTAGACCAATACCAAACGTAAGCATAGCAAGTAGTATCCAACCAAAGAATGATAGTTCTAAACAGAAATATTTTCCTCTTTGTCCATTCATAATTCTTTCGCTTTCTTCTACTATTTCTTTAGCAGTCATATTAGGATTATCGTGCATTACATAAAATGATAGAACATATAAAAGGTCTTTTACAAATAAATATATAAGAGATGCAATATAGCCTATATATCCAGCAATTAAAAATACACCTGCTAAGATTGTAAAGATACTAGATGAATCTGATGATGTATTAGAAGCTATAACAGTAAAAACAAGTCCTGCAATTAAAACGAAAAGAGAAACGACTACTAGTATGATTGGAACTATTAATTTTAATAATTGATTTCCTACAACCTTCCATACATTAGCAAAGTTATTAAAAGCAGATGTAAATAAGTCTCCATATGAATATTCTTCATTTCTGTATATTTTAATGAAACTATAAATTAATCCATATTGTAATGGTACAGTTACTATTAATAGTGCTATACCTAAAAATGGTACGAAATTTGATGCAAAGCTAATTACAAATGAGATAGCTATATAAATTAAAGATATCAATACAGCTGTACTCCATTTTCCTTGTAAATTAGTTCTTGCTTGTTTTCTAATTTCTGATGCTGATAACATAAAAAAATCCTCCTTTTATTAATAAGTATATGTATTGACATACAAATTTATTATAGACAAAAGTCGACAGAAAATCAAGGCTCGTTGTGATGATAATTATTTAAATGTTGGAAAAGACCATTAGAAGTTGTATGAATTACGGTATTGAAAAAAATAAACCTTTTTCGACAAAATAAGACAAGTTTCGCAAAAGTTATGTATTACAATATTAAAAAGTCAAGAAACGAGGGATATGTATGGATATAATAAGCGAAACCAAAAGTAAAATTAAAGAAGTTTTAAACAAGCTTGGGTATAAGGATGATTTAATACTAATACATTCTTCAAGTAGACCAGAACTAGGACAATTTCAATATAATGGTGCTATGCAAATAGCCAAAAGTATGAAATTAAATCCGGTAGAAATAGCGAAGAATATAGTAGAAAAATTAAATGAATATGACTGTTTTGAAAATTTAAATATAGCAGGTCCTGGATTTATAAATATATCATTTAATACTAAATATTTAGCGAAATATTTAAATGAAATACAAAAAGATATTTCTTTACATATAAAGAAATATCCTAAAAAGAAAATTTTTGTTGATTATGGGGGGCCTAATGTAGCTAAAGCTTTACATGTTGGTCATTTGAGAAGTAGTAATATAGGAGAAGCATTAAAAAGACTTGCACATCTTGTTGGGAATGAAGTCACCAGCGATATTCATTTAGGAGATATAGGAAGACAATCTGGAATGGTTATTTATGGAATAAGAGAAAAATTCCCAGAACTTGTTTATTTTGATGATACATATACAGGTGAATATCCTGAAGAATCACCTGTTACAAATGATGACTTGGAAAAAATATATCCAGAAATTAGTTTAAGAGCAAAAGAAGATGAAAAAGTAATGGAAGAAGTAAGAAATATTACAGCAGAGCTTGATAGAGGAAATAAAGGATATAATAGTTTATGGAATCATATTAAAAAAGTATCTATAGATAACATAAAGAAAACTTTGAATAAAATTAATGTTAGTTTTGAACTATGGGAAGGCGAAAGTGATTCTTATCCATATATAAATGATGTTATAAACTTATTAAAAAGTCATAACTGTTTAGAAGAAAGTGAAGGGGCATATGTAGTATATGTACAAAAAGATAATGATAAATCTGAAATACCACCATTAATAGTTTTAAAATCTGATGGAACAAGTTTATATGCAACAAGAGAACTTGCAACTGCTTATTCTAGAATAGAAAGATTTAATCCAGATGAGATTTGGTATGTTGTAGATAGTAGGCAAAGTATGTATTTTACACAGGTGTTTAGAACTTTATATAAATCTGGTATAGTAGATAATAAAACGAAATTAGAATTTATTGGATTTGGTACAATGAATGGAAAAGATGGAAAGCCATTTAAAACAAGAGATGGCGGAGTTATGAAATTAGAAACTTTGCTTGACGAAATAAAAATAGAATCAAATAAGTATTTAGAAAAGGAAGGAATAGAAGAAACTGAAAAAGAAGATATAGCAAATAAAGTTTCTGTTGCTGCATTAAAATATGCGGATTTATTACCTAATCGTGAAAAGGATTATGTGTTTGATCTAAAGAAATTTAGTTCCTTAGAAGGAAAAACAGGACCATATGTTATTTATTCATGTATTAGAATTAAATCATTACTTAAAAAGAGCGATGAAGATGACTATAGAGTAGTTGATATATATAGTAAAGCAGAAAGAGATATTATTACAAAAATATTAGAAATGCCTATAGTAATTGATTCAAGTTATAGAAATAAGACTTTAAGTGATATTACAGAATATTTATATGAACTAGATAGTTTGTATAACAAATTTTATTCTGAAAATAGAATTATAACAGAGTCAGATGAAGATAAAAGAAAGTCTTGGCTTGCGATTTCTGAATTAGTATATAAAGTAAATAAATTACTATTAGATACTTTGGCTATTGAGATTCCAGAGAAGATGTAAATATCCTTCTATCACGGAAAACTGGCACAAAATTTATATTAGAGTCTTAAGTAGTAACAGAATATGTATTTTGGTGATTGGGATAGATATTCTTTATACAGTATGCTAAATGTGGTTTTTTGATATTTATATTGCTGGTGACAATTTTGGGGCTTGAGAGATAATGTTACCGCATGGAAATAGGTTGTTATATACTTTTTTAAAACCAATCTTGAAGCGTGGCGGGTGAGTAGTAGGAATTAGTTTTATACCACGCAGTATATTGCAGAGGAAGGCTATAGCTTAGTATCATCGGCGATTGGTTTTAAAAAAGTATATAACAACCTATTTCCATGCTAGTATGTGCTTTTAGGTAAGTTGTGATTGAGTATTATAGCTATTTTCTGATAAACATTTGTACGTACATTTTTCCGTATTTAGGACTAGAAACAACACCAATACCAGTATAATTAAAACCGCTATTTAATATATTTGCTTTATGTCCTGAAGAATTCATCCATGCATTTACAGCTGCACTATTACTAGAATTTCCAGCAATGTTTTCACCGGCTGTTTTATAGGATATTTTGAAACTCTTTAGCATATCAAAAGGTGAGCCGTAAGTAGGTGAAGTATGTGAAAAATAGTTATTATTTACCATGTCTTGTGCTTTTATCCTTGCTACATTTTGAACTTCTGAATCAATTGTTAATGCTTTTAATCCATTATTTGTCCTCTGTTTATTAATTAAATCAAAAACTTCTTTTTCATCAGCTGTTAGATTAGAGTTTTGTGTACCTGTATTATTTCCAGTAGAGGAATTATTAGAACCAGAATTTGTGCCTGTATTATTGCCACTTCCTGTGCTGTTTGGGTATATAGGCTTTATATATTTTTTACTAACAGCACCAACATAGTCACCTTCTACTTGAACTATATACCAATCCCCAACACCTGCAAATACGCGAATATATTCGTTTTTATTAACAGTAGTTACAACGCCATATCCAGTTCCTGGACCACTACGTACATTTAGTTTTGTAGCTGTAACAAGACCTGTAGAGAAATCTAGTTTATAGTAGTGTTGCATACCAAAAGATGTAGAGAATGTACAAAATGTAATTATAAAAGTTAAAAATATGCTACTTATAATAAGTAGTTTATTTTTTTTAATACGAATTACTTTCATAGAAAAATCCCCCTAAATTGTTTATACTTCAAGTTTATACGATAAGAATGTCCAATATTACAGAAAAATGAAGAAATGATAAACAACTTGAAAAATTAAAGAAGGCTAATATAGAAACCATTTCCATTAGTATAGATGGATTAGAAAAAAACACATGATGAATTTGGAGGTATGCCAGATTCATATAAAATAATAATAAATAACATAAATCTCCTAAAATAAGCATAAAATTAAATAGTTTATTTTAGGGGGTTTTTATGTTTATAGTATTTAATAAAGAAAAGATATATTCATATGTTATAGCTTTAAGTACAATTGTAATTTTATTTATTATGGCATCTACTATAATTAATGGTAAAGATAGAATAATTGCTACATCAGCATCTAGCAAAGAACTACCAATATATTATGTAGATACTAAAGAAAAAAAGGTAGCGCTAACAATGAATTGTGCATGGAATGCAGATGATATAGATAGTATTTTAGATACATTATCAAAAAATAAAGTACATATTACATTTTTTATGGTAGGAGACTGGGTAGATAAATATCCAGAATATGTAAAAAAAATAGCTGATAATGGTCATGAAATTGCAAATCACTCAAACACTCATCCACATGTTAATCAGTTAAATGTAGATAAAAATATGGAAGAGATAAAGTTATGCAGTGAAAAAATTGAGAAGATTACAGGAAATAAAACTACTTTATATAGAGGTCCATATGGAGAATATAATGATACTGTAATTAATGCAGCAAAAGCTAAAGACCATATAACAATACAATGGAATCTAGATACTCTTGACTATACAGGTTTAACTGGTGAAGAAATGTGGAAAAGATTAGATTCAAAATTATCAAATGGGAGTATTATATTATCACATAATGGAACAAAACATACAGCTGATAGCTTAGAACTATTACTTCACAATATAAAGGAAAAAGGATATGAAGTAGTAACTGTATCTGAATTAATATATAAAGATAATTATACTATTGATGCAAATGGAATGCAAAAACAACTTAAAAATGAATAAATTAATGATATAAAGATATAATAAATATATAAAATAAGGAGAAAACTGATGATTTTTATTGGTATTGTTACAGATACAAAAAGTGAAAACTATATAAAGAAGATTCAAAATAATAATGATATTTTTAATAAATATCATATTATATTTATTAAAGAAAAAAGTATAGAAAATATAAAAAATATAAAATTTGAGACAATAATTATTAACCGTGAATTCAATGCAGAAGATTCTTTAAATAAGTTAATTGCAAAGGCAGAATATCTTATTATAAATGAAGATATAGATGCTTCAATTAGTTTATTAAATGATGTTAATTCTAATATAATAACATATGGTTTTAATTCAAAATCTACAATAACGATGTCTAGTGTAACAGAAGATAGTATTCAAATTTGCGTGCAAAGAAATATTTTAAGCAAACAAAATGAAATTGAGCAACAAGAAATTAGTTTAGCAAAAGAAGCGGAAAGTGAAATTTATGATATTATGTTATTAATATCTATGCTTTTAATATATAATAAAAATGATATAAAGCAAGTAAAGTTCTAGAAAATCGGGTGATAATTAATAAAAAATTTCAAAAAAATAGAAAAAATTAACTTTTTATGTAGACAAAACCAAAAAAGTAGAGTATAATAGAAAATATGAAATATATTCTAAAATAACAACATTATGAATAAAATACTATTAAGAGAAACAAATAAGGGGAGGAAAATAAATTGAATACAAATTATTCAGATAATAACCACATTGTTTTAGTGGGAAAGGTAACAAGTGACAAAAGATTTAGTCATGAAATTTATGGGGAAAAATTTTACATATTTGACTTAAGTGTACCACGTTTAAGTGGAAATGCAGATATTATACCAGTAACAGTATCAGAAAGACTTTTAACAATTGATGAATTAACAATCGATAAAAAAATAATAGTTGAAGGTCAATTTAGATCATATAATAGCTATGAGAATGAGAAAAACAGATTGGTATTAACTGTATTTGCAAAAGAAGTTAAATTCGTAGAAAACCAAGAAGAAGAACTTCAAGTAAGTAAAGACTTTATCTCAAATGAAGTAACTTTAAATGGTTACATATGTAAAAAACCAATTTACAGACAAACACCATTTGGAAGAGAGATATCTGATATATTATTAGCTGTAAACAGAGCATATAATAAATCTGATTATATTCCTTGTATAGCATGGGGAAGAAATGCTAGATTTTGTGAAAATATGCAAGTTGGTACAGAAGTAAAAATTGTTGGTAGAGTTCAATCTAGAACTTATGAAAAGAAATATGAAGATGGAACATCTCAAACAAAAATTGCTTATGAAGTATCAGTTTCAAGTTTAGAAATAGTAAATCAAGAAGATAATGAAAATGAAGATGAAAAAATAGAAGAAAATCAAGAAGCAATGTAAAAAATTTAAAGATAAAAAAACAAGGCTAAATGACAGTATTGTTCATTGGCCTTTTTTTTGAGTTTGCCAAAAGGGACGGGGTGCCAAAAGGTGCCAAAAGGGACGGGGTATATTGACAATTTTTGCAAAATTGTCAATATACCCCGTCCCTTTTGGCACCTTTTGGCACTATTTTTTTTCTTCGGGAATAATAATATTTTTTTTCTTTTCTTCAATTTTAGGTTTTTCAATTTCTAAATGATCATAGACTGGAGAAATATCTATTTTTCCATTACCTGAAACAATTTTTATTTTCTTATTTTTGTTTTCTTTTTTTTCTTTCTTATCATTAGACATAAATTAACACATCCTAACTATTATTTTTATTAATATTAGCATAAAGGTTTTTATAATTCAATATAAATTTGAAAAATAAAGTAAGGAAAATGTTAAGCGTAACATTGAAGTACAAGTCTTGACATTAAAAAAAATGAATGTAATAATATATGAATATTAAGAAAGAGGTTAAAAAGATGGAAATAGACAAAATGAAAGCAATTATAGAAGCAATATTATTTTCTGCAGGTAGACCTGTTGAAACTAAAGAATTTATGTCTGCTCTTGAAATTAGTTTTGAAGCAGTACAAGATGTTATGGAAGATATGAGAAATGAATATAAAATGCAAAAAAGAGGATTAGAATTAGTTAAAACTGATGATTCATATCAATTATGTACTAAAAAGGAATATTATGAATATATTTATCCAGTATTTGATAAAAGAAGCAAGCCTAATTTATCACAAGCAGCACTAGAAGTTTTATCAATTATTGCATATAATCCTAAAATCACGAGGGCTGAAATTGAGCAGATTCGTGGTGTTAATTCAGATGGTACTTTATATAAGTTATTGGAATATGAATTAATACAAGATGTGGGAAAATTAGATGCACCAGGTAGACCAACTATATATTCGGTAACAAGTAACTTCTTAAAGATGTTTGGACTTACAAATTTAGAAGAACTACCAGAGTTACCAAGATATAAAATCGATGAAAATGAACAAATAGTAATAGATGATTTAGTAGATGAAAAAGAAGAATCAGAATTAAATACAGAAAATGAAAATTAATCTATATCAAAAATTATCTGAAGAAAGCAAAAAATATTATTTACAAAAGTATAAAAATGCTATGGAATTATTGGGATAAGTTGGATAAAAAAATATATGAAAATGAAATAGATAACTTGAGGTCGCAAACTGCGACCTCAAGTTAATCTTTTTTACAAAAACTACTTTTAGACAGATAGTATGTGCAATCAAAACTAGGTGTAGCCTTTTTAGTAACAATATTTTCGTATGAGCATTTACCATCTTTTTGATAAATACAATCAGAAGAACAGTTTATGTTAGTCAATGTAACATCACCTCTAAAATAGTGTAAATTTATAAATCTATTTAATTATATTATGTATAATCTATAGTTTATTATACATTTTTAGAAAAATTTTTACAAAACATATTTATTACACAATTTTCACATTTTGGATTTCTTGCTGTGCAAATATTACGTCCATGATAGATAAAAATATGATTGATATCTTTATAAAATTCTTTTGGAAAAAGTTTTAATAAATCGAGTTCTATTTTAGACGGTTCGACTTCTTTTGATAAACCTATTTTATTAGATAATCTTTTGGCATGTGTATCTACTGCAATTCCTTGAGGTAATTTAAATGCTTCTAACATTACAACATTTGCAGTTTTTCTTCCTACACCAGGTAATTTCATTAGTTCTTCCATTGTTTTGGGAACTTCACTATTATATTCTTGTACTAATATACAGCTAGTAGCTTTTATATTTTTGGCTTTATTTTTATAAAAGCCACATGGATGAATCAATTCTTCTAACTTAGCTAATTCGATATTTGCAAAGTCTTTAGGAGTATTATATTTTGAAAATAGTGATGGAGTAGTTTTATTTACTCTTTCGTCTGTACATTGAGCAGATAATATAACTGCAATTAATAATTCGAAAGGTGTAGTAAAGTCTAAACTACATTTTGCGTCTGGATAGGCTTTCTTTAAAATTTCTATAATATTTATTGCATCAGTTTTTTTCATATTTAATTTTATCCTTTCTAAAAAAATGTTGATATTTATTTTTATTTTAGAGATAATGTTTCCGCCTGTTAATAGTTTATATATGTATAAATTTAAATTACTCTTGAAGCGTGTCAGAAACTGCTATTAATAAGTTTTATACAACGAAGGTTGTTTGGGTGGAATTAGCTAAATGTGTACAATCTGCGATTAATTTAAATTTATACATATATAAACTATTAATAGGCTAGTATGAGTTTAAAAATGTGATGTGAATAATACGAAAAATTTGATAGTGTTTAAGTAACCATTCCATAATAATGTTAATATAATATATTAATAGGAGGTAATATATTATGTTTGGTGTATTAAAGAAAACTTTAGGAGTGTGTTTAATTGGGTTAGGACTTGGAATATTACTTGTATTATTACTTCCATTAACTGGTTGGCTAATTGCTATAGGTTTAGCTGTTGTTGCTATAGGCTTCATGTGGCTTGCATGTTAAATGTTATAAAAAAGAGGAGTGAAGAAAATGACAATAGTAGTAAAAAAAGTGCCAAAATTTTTAAGAGGATTTGTAAAAATGATATTTGGCATAAAAGAATAATACATAAGAAAAAATGAAAAAGTAGGCTTTCTTGCCTACTTTTATTTCTGTTCTTGGATAAAAATATTATGCTTTTTACATTAATTTACTAAAAAATTGCAGAAGTTTTTATTTAAATAAAATTTTGCAATTTAAATTTTATTGCCACTATTTTAAAATGTTCTAAATAATGAAAATGTATTTATTTCATCATTTAGAACATTTTAAAAGTTCATTTTTATTATTTTTTGTAATTAAGCTCTTTTAACTTTTCCAGAACGTAAGCATTTAGCACATACAGAGATTCTTTTTGTCTCTCCATTTATAATAGCTTTAATAGTTCTTAAGTTTGGTTTCCATGTTCTAGTAGCTCTTCTACTTACATGTGAACGAGCGATACTAATTTTATTACCATGAGATAATGATTTCTCACAAATTTCACATTTTGCCATGATTAATTGCACCTCCTATATGCATAATAAAATTGACTAAGTATAAGTTTATCATAACTTTTATAAAAAAACAAGTGCTTTTGAGGGATTTTTAATAAAATTTAATATAAGTATTCACGAAAAAAAGATTTTATGATATAGTAGAAAAAGATTTTTTAAAAGATATTTTGCAAAGGATGGAAGAAAAAAATGGAAAAAAAGAAAAATAATTTTATAAAAAACTTATTTTTAGTATGTGTAATAATGGCTATAGTACTGTTTATATTAAAGGTTGCACCAAATTACATAAAGGACTTAGATAATAAGATTAATGTAATTGTAAATTATACAGATGTAACAGATAGTATGAAGCAAGAAGCATATATTGACGAGAATGGAAATATATATTTAAGTAAAGATGATATAGAGAATTTTTATGATGAATACATTTATTATGATGAAAAATATAATCAGATTATTACAAGTTCAGATACAAAACTTTTGGCTATGAGTATAGGAGGAAAACAAAAGACTGTAAATGGAAATGAATCTGTAATGAATGCAGAAATTAAAGAAATTGAAGGGAAATACTATATTCCTTTTTCTGAATTAGAAGATATATATAATGTAAAAGCAACATATATAAAAGAGTCTAATACAGTTGTTTTAGATTCTTTAGATAGAAAATTAGAAACAGCAACTAGTTTAGATAAAAATAAGGTAAAATATAAAGATACATATTTTTCAAAAACAATTGATGAGTTAGAAAAAGGAGATGAGGTTTATATAGTACAAGCTAAATCGGAAGATTCGCGGGTCTACATCAAAAGATTTTGTAAAAGTTAGAACTAAAACAGGAAAACTAGGATATGTAAAGCAAGATTCTATTTCTGAAAAAGTTACATCAAGAGAAGCTAAAGTAGAGAATAAACAAATAGAAGGAAAGGTCAGTCTAATTTGGGAATACTTTTCTGAATATGGACATGCACCAAATAGAACTGGAACTACTATTCAAGGTGTAAATGTAGTTTCACCTGCATTTTTTACTTTAGAAAAATTAGGAAAAGGTAACCTTTTAGAAAATGTTGGAACAAGTGGAGAAGAATATATTAAATGGGCACATTCTAATGGATATAAAGTATGGCCACTAGTTTCTAATGATTCAATGAAAGAAACAACATCAGAAATAATGAAAGATTACAAACTAAGAGAAAAGCTAATTAATCAAATTGTAGATAAAGTAAAAAAATATAATTTGGATGGGATAAATATTGATTTTGAATATATGAAAGAAGAAGATAGGGATTTATTTTCTAGATTCATAATAGAACTTACACCAAGAATTAAAGAATTAGGAAAGGTTGTATCAGTTGATGTAACAGCACCGGATGGTTCACCAGATTGGTCTTTATGTTTTAATAGGAATGTTTTAGGTGATGTTGCAGATTATATTATGTTTATGGCATATGACCAACATGGAGAGTATGCTAATGAAGAAGGAGAAGAAGGAACTGTTGCAGGATTTGATTGGGTAGAATTAAATATAAATAAATTTATAGGCAAACAAGAAGAGGTTCCAGCAGAAAAATTAGTTTTAGGAATGCCATTTTATACAAGACTTTGGAAAGTAAAAAATGGAGAAGTAACAAGCTCTGTTGTAACTATGAAAAATGTGGAAAAATCTATTCCAGAAGGTGTAACTAAAGAGTGGGATGAGATATTAAAGCAAAACTACATACAATATGAAAAAGATGGAGCTATTTATAAAATGTGGATAGAGGATGAAGATTCAATAAAAGAAAAGTTATCATTAGTAAATAAATACAATCTAGCTGGTTCTTCTTATTGGGTTAAAGACTTCGAAAATGAAAACATTTGGAATATTATAAAACAAGAATTAAATAATGAATAATTTTATGATTACCTAAATATAATATAAAACAGATTATATTTAGGTGATTTTTTATGAAGGAAAAAAATGTAAAAATGTATTTAAAAGAATGCATGAGTAAATTAGAAGTTTGGAATTATAACAATTTAATAAAATTGCATAATAAAATAAAATCGAGACAAATGAAAAGGATATATAATTTTTTTCTTCGAATTTTTATTAATATCAATTTTTGTTTAAAAATGTTTAGAGGAAAATTAGAAATAGAAATGCTTAAAGATGAAAGCTTATTTTGTATAATCCCAATAAATATAGATAAAATAAAAGATACAAGTGGCAATAAATTTACTAAGTATTTGTATAAAAAATGTATTAATAATATTGAGAGAGCTGTTAATATATATAATGTGAAAATTATTATTTTATCCAAAAAGCTAAAAGAATTAGAAGAAATAAGAAATATATGTACTCATAATAATGTAAAGATTTTAGATGGAAAGTATTTATTAAAAGTTATGCTAGGAAATGTATTAGAATATATTGTGCATGCTAGAAATGAAAAGCTTGAAACACAAAATATACATATAGTAATAAATCAAAATAGTGAAATAAATATTGATTTGATAGAATATATATGTGGAAAAGTTAAAAGTGTAAAGATTGTAACAAAGCAAATAAGACATTTCCGGAAAATTAGAAACATACTTGTATGAGAAAAAAGGAATTATGATAGCCGTCGCAAATAATAAAAAGAAAAGTCTTCAAAAAGCTGAAATAATTATTAATTTTGATTTAAAACAAGATGAGATTTCTAAGTATCAGATAAATCGTAATGCTATGATTATAAATTTAAGTGATAATATTATGAAGATGGAAAAGTCTTTTAATGGAATTGTTATAAATTCAATGCAAATTGCTGATATAAATTATAAGATAAGAGATTACTATTTATTTGAACATATAGATTTATATGAAAGCTATATATTTGAAGAAAAAAGATTAGAAAGAGTCTTAGACAAAATAGAGAAAGATAATATAATTATTAAAGGATTATTAGGTGAAAGAGGAAAAATCCAAAATATGGAATATACAAAAATTGCTTGACAAATTAAAGAAACTAGATTAATATATGTAGGAATTTAGAGTTGCGAATTTACATAAGTGCAAATTTTTTTATACACAAGGAGGAAAAAACTATGGACGATAAAGAAGTAATATTAACACAAGAAGGTTATGAAAATCTAGAAAAAGAATTAGATTATTTAAAAACTGAGAAAAGAGCTGAAATAGCAGAAAGAATAAAAGTTGCTTTAGGATTTGGTGATTTATCTGAAAATTCAGAATATGATGAGGCAAAAGGTGCTCAAGCCGAAAATGAAAATAAAATTGTAGAATTAGAAAATAAACTAAGACATGCAAAAATTATTGATGAATCAGAAATAGATACAAAAACTGTTCAAGTTGGAAATACAGTAAAATTATTTGATATGGAATTTGAAGAAGAAGTTTGTTATACTATAGTAGGTTCCACAGAAGTTGATTTAAGTTTAAATAGAATATCAAATGAATCTCCAATAGGTACTGCTCTTTTAGGTGCTAAAAAGAATCAAATAGTTGAAGTTCAAGCACCAGCAGGGGCAATGAAATATAAGGTTTTAGCAATAACCAAATAAAGTAAATATAAATTAAAAATATCTTATATGATTAAAAATTTAAACAGTATGAATTTAAAATTTTAATTATATAATTAAAATAAGTCATAGAAATTTTAACAAATTTTTATGACTTGTATTTTTTTAAAAGAGAAAATTGTTACCGCCTCAAAAAGGATACTATATATAAATTTAAACCAATCTTGAAGCGTGGCAAACGAGAGCAGTTAATTAATTTTATACCACGTAGTTTAGTTAGAAGAGTAGGCTATGGTAGTACCATCGGCGATTGGTTTGAATTTATATATAGTATCCTTTTTGAGGCTAGTGTGTACTGTTAAATGGATTGTGAATTTAAATTTTTAAAGTGCTTTCTAGTGCAAGAAGTATCATATCATTTAAAGATTTTTCTCTTGCTTCTGATGAAATTTCTTGCTTTTTATAATGAGAATCTACGACTGTAAGCAAACAAGCGGCTTTTTTATTTAAATATTTTGCTGTATAAAATAATGCAAAAGCTTCCATTTCGACTCCAATAATGTTTAATTCTTTAGGAAATCTTGAAATTAAATCATCTATACTTTCAACATAGTAATCAAAACATTCACCGCATAGAGTATTACCTTTTACATATGGAATTTTGATTTCTTTTGCTGTTTCTTCAATTAGATTATTTATTGTAGAATCTGCTTCGGTAATATGTTCTTCTTTTCCATGTAAAGCTTTAGCGAAGTTTCCTTCTGTATAAGTTTTATCTACTAAAATAGTATCAAATAAGTTTAAATCTTCTGTATATGCTCCGGCAAGATCCTATTCTAATAATGTTTTCTACATCATAGAATTTATATAATTCATAACAATAAATTCCCATACTTGGCATACCCATTCCAGAAGCAAATACTGTTATTTCCTTTCCTTTGTATGTTCCTGTATAGCCATAAATATTTCTTACAGAATTAATAAGTCTTGCATTTTCTAAAAAATTTTCTGCAATATATTTTGCTCTTAATGGATCACCTGGCATTAATACTGTTTTTGCAATATCTTCTTTTTTTGAACTAATATGTGGTGTCATAAAGTACCTCCTTATAATTTTAATAAAAATAAAATATATATATTTTTTAGTATTGTCAATATTTTATTAAAAAATAATATAAATAAAAATTTGCAAAAGCATTGAAACTTAATAAAATAAGTGTTAAAATAATAATAGATTTAAAAAAAACCGCATTTTTTGTAGGAATTTTTTAAATCTTTTTTTATTTTATTTATA
This sequence comes from uncultured Clostridium sp., assembly GCA_900557195.1. Taxonomy (GTDB): domain Bacteria; phylum Bacillota; class Clostridia; order TANB77; family CAG-508; genus CAG-492. The sequence continues at coordinate 59,863 of USRT01000001.1, read as the reverse complement.
TAAAAAATTACTAATTAATTTCGGAAGAGAAAATAAAATTAGTGATTGAGAGAAAATACTAATTTATTTTTAATATAAATTATAATTACAATTAGATTAAAGATTTAAAATGTGGTTAACAGAGAATAAGGAGGATTGTTTAATGAATACAAAATACATATTTGTAACTGGTGGAGTTGTATCAGGACTTGGTAAAGGAATAACTGCAGCATCTTTGGGGAGATTACTTAAAAATAGAGGATATAAAGTTACTATTCAAAAATTTGATCCATATATAAATGTAGATCCTGGAACAATGAATCCATGTGAACATGGAGAAGTGTTTGTAACAGATGATGGAGCAGAAACAGATTTGGATTTAGGACATTATGAAAGATTTATTGATGAAAATTTAACAAAAAATTCAAGTATAACAACAGGTAGAATATATTCAGAAGTAATTGAAAAAGAAAGAAGAGGAGACTACCTAGGAAAAACAGTTCAAGTAATTCCGCATATAACTAATGCTATTAAAGAAAAAGTATATAAATTTAATGAAACAGATACCAATATTGTTATTACAGAAATTGGTGGGACTGTAGGAGATATAGAAAGCCTACCATTCTTAGAAGCTATTAGACAAGTTGGGATAGAACAAAATGATGAAGATGTTATATATATTCATGTTACATTACTTCCATATATTGAAGGTTCAAATGAACTTAAATCAAAACCAACACAACATTCTGTAAAAGAACTTCAAAGTTTAGGAATTAAACCAGATATTTTAGTTTGCCGTTCACAAATACCAATACCAGAAGGAATGAAAGAAAAAATGGCTTTATTTTGTAATGTTAAAAGAAGTCATATTATAGAGAATTCAACAGTAGAAAATTTATATGAAGTTCCATTAATGCTAGAAAGAGAAGGATTAGCAGAGGTTGTGTGCGATAAACTTAAATTGGAAAAGAGAAAGCCACAAAATGCAAAATGGGAAGAAATGATTGAAAATATTAAAAGTATAAAAGATGAGGATGTAAAAATAGCGATAGTTGGTAAATACATTAGTCTTGAAGATTCATATATATCTGTTATAGAAAGTTTAAAACATGGTGGATTTGCAAGTCATGTCAATGTGAAAATTGATCTTATTGATTCAGAAGCAATTAAAGAAGAAAATGTAAAAGATATTTTAGGAAAATATAATGGAATACTAGTTCCAGGAGGGTTTGGAAATAGAGGAATAGAAGGAAAGATAGAGGCTATAAAGTATGCAAGAGAAAATAGTATACCATTTTTAGGAATATGTTTAGGAATGCAAATGACAGTTGTAGAATTTGCAAGAAATGTTGCTAAAATAGAAGATGCAGATTCTGCTGAATTAAATGCTAAATGTAAAAATCCTGTTATTCATATTATGGAAGATCAAAAAGATATTAATAAAAAGGGTGGAACAATGAGATTAGGAGCATATCCATGTATTATAAAAGAGGGAACTTTAGCAAGAAAAATATATGGAGAAGAAAAAATTTCAGAAAGACATAGACACCGTTTTGAATTTAATAATGATTATAAAGAAAAACTAGCACAATATGGACTTATTGCATCTGGTACATCACCAGATGGAAGTTTAGTAGAAATTGTAGAATTAAAAAATCATCCATTCTTTATAGCAGGACAATTCCACCCAGAGTTTAAGTCTAGACCAGATAGACCAGCGCCTCTTTTTGTGGAGTTTGTGAAGGCTTGTAAGAATAAATAAGGGAAGAACTATTTTGAATTGATAGAAAATAAGTTGAATAAGATAATATAATTGTATAAATAGTGTATGTATAAAATCTATAAATATATAATATTTTACAAAAATATTAAAAATATTACAAAAATATTACAGGAATATAGCACAATATTGCATAATGATATGAAACATGGTATAATAGTTACATAAATTGGCAGTAGAAAATCCAAAATGTTTCAATAATTTGAGATAAGCTACTTACAATTTAAATTTTGAGGTCTAGAAAGGAAGGAAAATATGAAAAATGACAGCACAGCCTCGAAGAAACCAGAAGCGACCAAAGATGCACCTATGATGGTGCAAATTCTCATTTTAGCATTGATATGCTTTGTGGGAGAACTCATGGCAGCAATTATTCCAATCAATTGCAGTAGCCCTGTATATGACTTTGTAATTGTGTATGTACTGTTGCAATTCAAAGTTATAAAGCTTGAGTGGATTGAAAAGCTTAGCAATATCTTGGCAGGATGTATGTTGTTAGCTTTTGTCCCAGGAACAGTAAGTATCATTGACGAGATGGAACAGCTTTTGCAGATGATTTTTCCTGCATTGATTGCATCTACACTTGGTTCAGTAATTGTACTTGCTGTATCTGGATGTACAGTGCAGGGGTTGATGTGGTTGATTAAAAAGCTGAAAGGAGACCGTAATGGAAGTAATGGAAATTGTAAAGAATAGTGAGTTTTTTTGGATCATGATCACTGTTGCAGGTTTTATGCTTGGTTCTATTTTGAACAAGAGATTCAAGACAGTTCTTTTTAATGAACTGCTCATGTCAGTAGTAACTGTAATTATTGTAATGAAAATTACAAATACTAATTACGAGACCTATATTGGCGGAGGAAAGTATATTAGCTTTCTCTTGACTCCTGCAACTGCTGCGTTGGGTGTAAAGTTGTACAAAAACATTCATGAGATTGGAAAAAATGCAATTCCGATTATCAGTGGAATTATTTTTGGAATGCTTTCGTCTTTTGCAGCGATGTTTATACTGAAGACAATCTTCAGTTTGACAGCAGAACAGTATGCCACAATTTTACCAAAATCGATAACTGCAGCTATTGCTAAGGGCGTATCAGAGTCCTTGAATGGTAATATTGCGATAACTACAGCTACGGTCATTTTAACTGGCGTGATTATTGGGGTATTTGGTAAATTGTTAGTTAAACTATTTAAGATTAAAAATCCAATTGCGATGGGAGTTGCACTTGGTAGTGCTGGACATGGACAGGGAACAGCTTTAGCACTTAAACAGTCTGAGACAGCAGGTGCTGTTGCTAGTTTGTCAATGTGTCTTAGTGCACTTGCAACTGTTATTATTGCACCGATTTGGTTTGGATTTACAGTGTAAGCATAAGAATTGGGGAGATTAACTTTGAAGTTTTCTCCTCAGTTTTTTGGTAAATGAACTATTTCAGGGAAATGTGACAAAATTAATATATAATGTGAGTAATGGAAATTTTTCGATTTGCTATTTATATAGTGATAAAATAGTAGTAAAAAATATAAAAACATGATATAATTAAAATATTCACTCATATGAGTGGATAGAAAATTTGAAAGGAGGCATCTTAAATTATGGGTGCTAATAAACGGGTTAAGTATGATTTGGTAGATGAGGTTCTTGCTCAAATAGATGGCTGCAAGCTTTCGCTCTTTCCAGGGGAAAAGGCTTATGAAGGCCTTGTGATGCAGGAAAAACTTGATGAACCTAAAAAAGTGAGGCTGTACATTTCTCCGGGTGCTAAGATTGATATTGGTAACTGGAAAGTAGATGTGACAGATAAGCTTGAAGTCGATAATGGAATGCTTAAAAACCCGTCAAAACTTTGGATTATTGTAACTGCAATGAAGGACGATTAATTCAAAACAAGGATCCCCACAATTCTGCAAAAGTTTTGTGGGGACTTTTAAATATGTAATAAGTACATGAACATTTCAGCATAATCAGCAAAATTTATTTGTGAAAACTATGTGAAAAATAAAATTATATATTGACTTTTTAAGAAATAGGGTATAAATTATTAGCAGTCTAAATAAAAGACTGCTAATTTTTCACGAATATTATTACAAAAATAAGAATATAATATTCGTAAGCAAAAAAGAGGAGGTAATGTAAATGTTAAAACCATTAGCAGACAGAGTCATCATAAAAATGATAGAAAGTGAGGAAACAACAAAGAGTGGTATTATATTATCAGGAAGTAGCAAAGAAAAACCACAAATAGCAGAAGTTCTAGAAGTAGGACCAGGAGGAGAAATCGAAGGAAAAGAAGTAAAAATGTACATAAAAAAAGGAGACAAAGTTGTTGTAAATAAATATGCAGGAACAGAAATTAAATACGAAGGAGAAGAGCTAATTATAGTTAAACAAAGCGATATTTTAGCAATAGCTGAATAGAATAAAATAAAAAGTTAGTATAATTTTAATTAAGTCTTTATTTATAGCAAATTTATTAAATTTTAATAAATTATATTCATTAGAGAAAAGATGTGGTATATGAAGTTATAAATAAAGGTGATAAAATAATGTAAGTTTAAGAATATATATTAAATAAGATTAATTTTAGGGAGGATTTGATATATTATGGCAAAAGAGATTAAATTTGGAGAAGATGCTAGAAAAAAATTATTAGATGGTGTGAATAAACTAGCAGATACAGTAAAAGTAACATTAGGACCAAAAGGAAGAAATGTAGTTTTAGATAAAAGTTTTGGAGCACCACTTATCACAAATGATGGTGTTACTATAGCTAAAGAGATAGAACTTGAAGATGCTTTTGAAAATATGGGAGCAAGACTTGTAAAAGAAGTTTCTACAAAAACAAATGATGTTGCAGGAGATGGAACAACAACAGCTACAGTTTTAGCTCAAAGCATGATTAAAGAAGGTGTAAAAAATGTAGCAGCTGGCGGAGATCCAATGGCTATAAAAAGAGGTATGGATAAAGCAGTTGAAACAGCAGTAGAAGGTTTAAAAGAAATTAGTTCTGTTGTAAATGGAAAAGAAGATATTGCAAGAGTTGCAAGTATTTCTGCTAATAATGAAGAGATTGGAAAATTGATTTCAGAAGCAATGGAAAAGGTTTCAAAAGATGGTGTTATAACAATAGAAGAATCAAAAACATCAAATACAGAATTAAGTGTAGTTGAAGGTATGCAATTTGATAAAGGATATGTATCTCCATATATGGTAACAGATACAGAAAAAATGGAAGCAATTATTGATAATCCATATATTTTAATTACAGACAAGAAAATTAGTAATATTCAAGAAATTTTACCATTATTAGAAAATCTAATGCAATCATCAGGAAAACTTGTAATAATTTGTGATGATATTGAAAGTGAAGCTTTATCTACATTAATATTAAACAAACTAAGAGGTGTATTAAATGTAGTAGCTGTTAAAGCTCCAGGTTATGGAGATAAGAGAAAAGAAATGTTACAAGATATAGCTATTTTAACAGGTGGTGAAGTTATAACATCAGATTTAGGATTAGAATTAAAAGATACAGCTATCGAACAATTAGGTAGAGCAAAACAAATAAAAGTTCAAAAAGAAAATACAATAATTGTTGATGGTTTAGGTGATAAAGAAAAAATTAACGAAAGAGTAAATCAAATAAAAGCTCAGCTTGTAGAAGAAAAGAGCGAATATGAAACAGAAAAATTACAAGAACGTCTAGCAAAAATTGCTGGAGGAGTTGCAGTAATTGGAGTTGGTGCAGCAACAGAAGTTGAAATGAAAGAAAAGAAACTAAGAATTGAAGATGCATTATCTGCAACAAGAGCAGCAGTAGAAGAAGGTATCGTTGTAGGTGGAGGAACTGCATATGTAAATGTAATTCCTAAAGTAGAAAAAGTAATGGAAAACTTAAATGATGATGAAAAATTAGGTGCTAAAATTGTTTTAAGAGCATTAGAAGAACCAGTAAAACAAATCGCTGTAAATGCAGGTTTAGAGCCAGCTGTTATCTTAGAAAAAGTAAAACAAAGCCCAGTTGGAACAGGATTTAATGCTAAAGATGAAGTATATGTAGATATGAAAAAATCAGGAATAGTTGATCCAACTAAGGTATCTAGAAGTGCTCTTCAAAATGCTGCATCTATTGCGTCTATGGTACTTACAACAGAAAGTATTGTAACAGAAAAGAAAGAAGAAAAATCATGTAATTGTTCACATGAAGACCAAGCAGCTGGTATGGGAGGAATGTATTAATATAAATAGTACTATTAAAAAATAGATAGTAAATAAGATATTATAAATGAAAGAAGCGGTTACTCTATAAGAGCAAACTGCTTTTTTATTTAATAGGAAAGTTCAAGTTTAAAGTAAAATTTAACTAATAGAGGCTTTCATATTATATAAAATAATTGTACACAATTTTTTACAAAAATTGGCGCGTGAACAGTTAGACGAGGCTGTAGGAGAGCAATTAAGTATGAAATATAATTCGGCCAGCTATTGTTCTTTAATAGTACCAATAAGCTATTATATATATAGAAGGAGCCAGAGTAGAATGTAAAATATCACTACTCTGGCTTAAACATCATAGTTGCATTTATAAAATTTTTACAAAAATGACGTTCTGAAAAGGACTTGTGTTAATGCGAACTTCTAAGTTAGTACTAGATTGTAGGGCATTTTTCAAAGAGATAGTATCTGGTAATTGCTCACAACTAATGTGTAATAACTTTCGACTGCTTTGCAAGACTTCGCAAGAGCTGGAAAGTGACTCGCAAGCTATAAACATTTTGTTCTTGAGTGTATTTGTTAGCTTTTTGCCAGAAACCTGAATTAATCCTTCCATTTCTTATCCTTTCTAAACTCACTTGTCATAAGAAGTACACTAAAAGAGTGTTCTCGTACGGAGTTTTATTATACGAGGTTCTTTAACCATATAATATAGTATATAAATACAAATAACATATTAGAACCATAAAATATTACTAATTGAGAGCTAGTCTATAATATTTTATGTTTCTAATAGTTATTAAACCTAAGGAATATAAAGATTATTATTAATAGTTTTTGGTTTGAAAGATAATGTTACTGCATACAAAAGGCCTTATATCTGTATAAATTTAAACCAAAAAATAAAATTATTTTCACATTATAGACATAAATGAACTTTATAATATATAATAACGTTAATAAAAAATGGAGGAAAATTTTGTATGAATGATATCACAGTTTTAGTTGTAGATGATGAAGCTAGAATGAGAAAATTGATCAGAGATTTTTTAGTTCAAAAGGGACTTTCAGTATTAGAAGCATCAGATGGAGAAGAAGCCTTGATAGTATATGAAGAAAATAAGAATAAAATAGGGTTAGTTTTATTAGATGTAATGATGCCAAAATTAGACGGATGGTCTGTATTAAGACAAATAAGACAAGATTCAAATGTTCCGATTATTATGCTAACAGCAAGAGGAGAAGAACAAGATGAGTTATTTGGATTCGAACTTGGGGTTGATGAATATATTTCTAAACCATTTAGTCCTAAAATATTAGTAGCGAGAGTAGAAGCAATATTAAAAAGAGCAAAAGTAATAGAAAAACAAGTGAAAAGTTATGGAGGAATTGAAATTGATTCTGATGGAAGGACTGTTAAAGTAGATGGGAAGCAAATAGAGTTAAGTTTAAGAGAATATGAATTATTAAAATATTTAATAGATAATTCAAATATAGCTTTATCTAGAGATAAAATATTAAATAATGTATGGAATTATGATTATTATGGAGATTCTAGAACAATAGATAGTCATATAAAAAAGATTAGACATAAATTAGGGAAAAAAGGCAAATATATACAAACTATTAGAGGTATAGGATATAAATTTGAGATAAAATAACATTTGGAGGAAACAATGAAAAAAATAAGAGAAAGATTTAAATCTGTTAGAGTTAGACTTTTTTTAACGTTATGTACAGTAATAATCATAGTAATTTTATTTTTGATTTTAATTAATAATATAGTTTTAGAAACATTTTATTTATATTCTAAAACAAATACAATAAAATCTTTATATGAAAAAATAAATGTTTATTATAAAAATCCAGATAAAACTATAAACTTAGAAGAAGAACTTAAAAATATAGCGATAAGAAATAATATAGATATATTAATAAAACAAAATGATGATATGATAATAGTTACAACAGATAAGGAATTTTTGGGGAATATAGGAAAAATAAGTATATCTAATATATTTAGTAGTAAAAATAATTTAGGAGACATTTTATATTCAAGAGATAAAGTGATTATTAAAAAATTACAAGATGAAAAAAGTAATATTAAATATATAGTATTATTTGCTACATTAGATAACGATTATAATTTATATATAAGAATTCCAATATCAGCAATTGAAGAAAGTGTACAAATATCAAATAATTTATTATTATTTATTGGTGGAATAGTAATTGTTATATCTGGGATACTTGCTTCATTTATTTCAAGAAAATTTACTGAACCAATACTAGAATTAAATAATATTGCTAATAAAATGGCAAAATTAGATTTTAGTCAAAAATATAGAATAAAAGATACGGAAGATGAAATTAATGATTTAGGTAAAAGTATTAATACAATGTCTGATAAGCTTGAGAAAACAATAAAACAGTTAAGAGGAACAAATATAGAATTAGAAAAGGATATTGAAGAAAAATCAAAAATAGATGAGATGAGAAAACAATTTATTTCTGATGTATCTCATGAATTAAAAACTCCAATAGCATTAATACAAGGATATGCGGAAGGTTTAGTAGAGAATGTTAATTCTGATGAAGAATCTAGAAAATTTTATGCAGAAGTAATTTTAGATGAAACCAATAAAATGGACATATTGGTAAAACAACTACTAGAATTAATGAAGCTAGAATATGGAAAGAGAGAATTTAATAATAAAAAGTTTGACTTACAAGAGTTAATAAATGAAGTTATAAGAAGATGTAATGTTATGATTGAAGAAAATAATATTAAAATAAAACTTAATAGTGATGAAGGTTTATGTGTATATGCAGATGACTTTTATATAGAACAAGTTATAACAAATTATTTAACAAATGCAATAAAACATGCAAAAGAAGTAAATGGTGAAAAACAAATTATAATTAATGCAAAAGCAAATAAAGAAACAAACAAAGTTAGAGTTAGTGTGTATAATACAGGAGATAATATTAATCAAGAGGATTTAGATAGAATATGGGGAAGATTTTATAAAATAGATAGTTCTAGAAATAGAAATAATGGCGGAAGTGGAATAGGTCTTGCTTTAGTAAAAGCTATTATGAATAATTATAAAAATAGTTATGGTGTAGAAAATAAAGAATATGGTGTAGAATTTTTCTTTGAAATGGATTTGTGTGAAAAGTTATAAGATATTTTTTATAAATATTTTATAATGAAAAATAATGACAACTTTTTATAATTATTCAATAATATAGTAACAATTTATTGTGTTTATAATTTGAGGAGGAGATTAATATGCCTAATAGTGACGAAAATATTAGGTTTAAATATTATCATAATAATGATGATGATATATATATGAAAGCTATAGAATTTTTTGAGAAGCAGGCACAAAATGAAGATATAAGAAAAAGAGTTCATGAAATATTATATCAAGGTAGATATAGTTCTTTTATAGTAGATAGTAATATGACGGTACCAGATGATTTTTTTTATGAAGCTAATAGACGTATTGGTTTTGCTAGTTTACTAGTATCTGATTCACAAACAGCTAAAACTATTATTGAAAATAATGTAACACTATTTCATGGTACAAATTCTAATTCCTTAAAAGGTATTTTAAAATATGGAATGTGTAGTGAAGCAAATAATATTAGAGAGGGACGAGCAATTTTAACTGGAGAATTTTCATGTAGTATACCAAGAGAATTTATTAGTTTTACAGATGATATGAATGTAGCATTAAATTATGCTTCAATAAAGCCAGGTTCTGATTCTAAAGGAAATTCTTCTTTTGGAATGTTAATCCGGAATTTCTGCAGATGATATACGTAAATCTAAGAATGATGTGGTTACAGCAAATGTAAAGTCATCAATGCCAGAGGTTGGGATTATTGATCATTTACCTACAGAGTATATAAGAATCATAGCTGTTCCTCAAGAAAAAGTTTCAGCTGTTAGTAAACTTTTGAAAGAATATAAATTAGAACAAATAGAAGTTGTTCCAGCAGAGGGGATTGTTAATTCTATAATAACAGCAGATGATTATAAATATGGTTTTTCAAAACGTTCTCGAGATCCAAATTGTTTATTAATAAAGGGGAAAAAATCTATAGCGAAAACGTTTGAAAAGGAAGATGTTGAAGGCTTAGTAGGAACTAGAAGAGTTAGTAAAATAAAAGAAATATATTCAAGAATTAAAGAGAGAAGAGAAAGAAGAAAAAAAGGAGATATTTCAAATGAAAAAGATTCAAGAAATGAATGATGTAGCATCAGAAGTACTTATGATGCTGAATTATTTTAATAATGATATGCTAGAAAGAATTCCTACACAATTTTTAGAAGAGTTAGAGGAACAAGCCTCAACTTCTACTTATAATGTTGAAATTGATATTACAAAAAAATTAACAGAACAAAATATTTCAGAAAAAAGTAAAGATTTAATTTCTTTAATATATTATAGCTATATTGCTGATGAAACAGAAAGAATCCAAATTATGAAGTTGTGGAATGAAAATGAAAAAATATATCAAGAAGAATTAAGAGAAAGATATAATCCAAATATTTGGAAACAAAATAATAAAAAGATAAAAAATGAAGAAGTTTCTTTAATAAAAGTAAAAAACGAAAAATGGTATAAGAAATTGTTTTTATATTTAAGAAACAAATTTAAGAAATAATAAAATTGTAAGTGGTGAAAAAATTAATATTTATAGTTAAATATGGGATTTATAAAATTTAAATCTCATATTTTTTATAAATGAGAATATTTCAAAAATTATTAATCTTGAGTTTAATTATTAGTTTGATTAGAATTTATTATACTAGTTTAAAAGATACTATTGAGCAAATAAAAGATGTCTCTTTTTGTCGATGAAAAATTCTTTACAAATGTGTATATATGGTGTATTCTAATTATAGTTTTATTTAAAAGTTGCAATTTTTATCTATAAATTTTTAATCTAAAAAATTTCCAAAAAGAAAAATAAAGATGATGTAAAATAGTATAGCAAAAAATAGAATATTAAAACATTATCAAAAATAAATAGGTAGGTGAAGAATATGAATGATTAATTTTAACAAAAGAAATATACATATATTAACATTTATAATAACAAGTATATTATTTATATGTATTCAGTTTATATTTAAAAGTTATTATAAATTCAAAGAAAATATCAATTTACCAAATCAAAGTATTTTTATTCTAAGTAAAAATTTAAATCCAAAGGAAATAGCAAATCAGCTTTCGAAAAGTAAGAATCCCAAAAATAAAAATGAAAATAATAAAAAACAGAATTTAGAAGATAAAAAATAGCTAAATTTAAATATTATAAAATAAAAAAGGAGGAAAATGAAAAAGATATTTATAGTATTTTGTGTGTTTATGCTAGTTATATCAAGTGTACTTGTATATTATTTTTATAATTATTCAAACAAGCTTATAGATTTAAGCAAAATAAAAACAGATTCGAATTATGAAAATGTTGTTTATGAAAATATCATTTCAGATGAGGAACATAGTTTGGAAAATGACTTTCTTGGTACATTAGAAATAAAAAAAATAGGATTAAAAGCAACTATAAAAGAAGGTAGCAGTAGTGAAGTTTTAAAAAAATATATAGGTCATATTGAGGAAACATCTAAGTATGATGGAAATATAGGACTAGCAGCTCATAATAGAGGAAATGAATATTCGTATTTTGCAAGATTAAACGAATTAGAGAAAGGCGATATTGTAACATATAAAACAAAATTTTATGAAAGACAATATAAAGTAGATAATATTCAAGCAATATTTGAAACAGATTGGAGCAAATTAGAAAACACAGAAGAAAATAAATTAACAATGATTACATGTATATCAAACAAGAGAAATCAGAGATTATGTGTACAAGCAGTAGAAATTTAATGAATAAGTAAGGGGAAGGTTTTGAATAATATCCAAATTTTAAAAAATTATTCATTATAATTTGAACTTTTAGAGAAAGGAATGGTTGTATTTATGAAAAAAAGAATAAATAAAATTTTAATAATAATGTGCATAATAATAACTATTATGCCAGTGCAAATGCTTCAAGTTTTAGCAACGAAAATAGGAGATTCACCGTATCTAGAAAAAGGAGATTTAGGCTTTTATAGTATACAATATCAAAGTAAAACTTCAGGAAATTGGTATTATATAACTTATAGTAGAACATGGTATACAGATGAACAGGGAGTAAGAAGAATTGCATATTGTGTAGATCCAGATTTAAATGGAATTGGATGGCTTGAAGGAGAAGAAGCAGGTTACAATGTAGATTTAAAAAAAGCATTATCAGATGAAAGATTGTGGAGAGTTTATAGACATGGATATCCATATGTAAGTGCTAAAAGTTTAGGAGTAGAAACAGAAGATGACGCATATCTTGCAACAAAACAAGCAGGATATTGGATTATAAGAGGATATAAATTAGAAGATATTCGTACATATTTTAGACCTGGAGAAACAACTATTAATGGACAAAATTTAGAAGATATACAAAGAAGAGGAAAAAAGGTAATTGATGCAATATATCATTTAGTTGATTTAGGATACAATGGAACAGAGACTCCGAAGGCTAATGGACTTATAAAAATAACTAAATTGGGTAATTTTACTCAAGATGAAAATAATGATTATTATTCACAAAAGTATACTGTTACATCTTCTACATCAATGTCTGGCTATACAATAAAAAGTATAGAGGGCTTTCCAGAAGGTAGTTATATTTCAGATATAAATGGAAACAATAAAAATACATTTACATCAGGAGAAAAATTTAAAGTTATGATTCCTAAAAAATCTATTACTGATAATATAACAGGAAAAATAAAAATTGAAGGTAAGTGTCAAAATTATCCTGTATATTATGGAGAAGCAAGAGATAAAAATACTCAGAATTATGCAGTAACAGTAGATTCATATTCAGATATAATAGAAGATGAAAAACTAGACATAAATGCATATAAATCGAATATAAAATTAACAAAAATAGATAAAGAAACAAAAGAAGAAATATCAGGAGTAAAGTTTAACTTTAAATATGAAAATGGTACAAATATAGGAGATTATACCACAGATAAAAATGGAGAAATACATATAAAAAACTTAAAGCAAGGAACAATAGTTGCAAAAGAAATAGAAAGTAAAAATGAATATATTTTAGATACAAAAGAAAATAAAATTAATTTAGAATATAATGATATCAAAACAATAACTGTAGAGAATGAACATAAAAAAGGTGATTTAAAAATAGTAAAAGTAGATAAAGATGATAATTCTATAACACTAGGTGGTGTTGAATTTGATTTGATTGATTCAAAAGGCAAAATAGTAAAACATCTTACAACAGATGCAAATGGAGTAGCAGAAGTAAAAGGCATTAATACAGGAAACTACACTTTAAAAGAAACTGTAACAAAAAAGGAATATAAAATAGCATTAGATAAAGATGTAACAATAAAGTGGAATGAGATTTCTGAAATTAAAGTAGAAAATGAGAAAAGAAAAGGTCAAATTAAAATTATAAAAGTAGATAAAGATTATAATGAAGTAAAATTAGCAAATGTTGAATTTCAAATTATAGATAATAATAATAGAATTGTAGAAACAGTTAAAACAGATAAAAATGGAGAATCAAAAACATCTAAACTTCCAATAGGAGAATATAAAGTAAAAGAAGTAAGTTTAGGCACAAATGAAGAATATATTTTAAACGAAGAACCTAAAACAATAACCGTCGAAGAAGATAAAATTAAAAATATGCAGTTTGAAAATGAACATAAAAAAGGTAGTTTAAAAATTCATAAAGTAGATTTAGATAATAAAAATATACCAGTACGTGATGTTGAATTTGAAATTACAGATAAGGATGGATATAAATATACTGCTATATCTGATAAAGATGGAATTGCATATGTAGATAATATTAGAGCAGGAATTGTAACAATAAAAGAGACTAAAACAAATAAGATATATAAGTTATCAAAAGACCTGTATTATGCAAAAATAGAAGCTAATGATGTAGCAGAACTTACAATAAAAAATGAAAAATTAAAAGGGCAAATTGAAGTGTATAAAGTTGATGCAGAAAATAAAGAATATAAATTAGAAGGTGTAGAATTTGAGGTAATAGATTTAGAAGGTAAAGTAGTAGAGAAAATTAAGACAGATAAAAATGGAAAGGCGATTACAACTAGACTTCCAATAGGAGAATATAAAATTAAAGAAATAAAAACAGATGAAATGCATGTTTTAAATAGTGAGATATTAAAGGTGAATGTTAAGCAAGATGTAATTTCAAAATTAAATATTACAAATGAAAGAATAAAAGGAAAAATAAAGATTGTAAAAACAAGTAAAGATGATAATTTTATAAATGGATTAGAATCAGGTTCACCAATTGAAAATGTTAAATTTGAAGTATATGATTCAAATGAAAAATTAGTAGATAAAATAGTTACAGATAAAAATGGAATTGCAATTACTAAAAAATTGGATAAAGGAGTATATATAATAAAAGAAGTGGAAAGTGCAAAGTGGTATTTATTAAATAAAAATGAATTTTTAGCAGAAATAAAAACAAATGAGGAAATAGTGGAATTAGGAATTACAAATGAATCAGAAAAACCTAATGTAGAAATTGAAAAAACAGGAATAATTCAGGCAACTGCAAATCAAGAGATTAGTTATAATTTTAAGATAAAAAATACTGGTAATGTGAAATTAGATAATTTTGTTTGGTATGATGTATTGCCAACTGATTATACAAAAATTACAAAATTAGTAACAGGTACATATAATCAAGACTTAAGCTATTCTGTGTATTATAAGACTAACAAGAATGATTATAGATTATTAAAGGGAAAATTAAATACAAAAGTAAATAATTATATAGATTTTACTAATTTACAATTAGATAATGATGAATATGTAACTGAATTTAAAACTGATTTTGGAACAGTAGATGTTGGTTTTGAATCGGTAATAAGTCCATATGTATATGTAACTGTAAATGGTAATGTAGAAAATGATGAAGCTTTTACAAATAAAACCAAGATAGAAGGGTATAATAAAGGATTTATGGTTTGGGATGAAGACGAACATATGACTAAAGTGTATAAAGAAGAAGTACGAATTAAAAATCTTCCTAGAACTGGTAGATAAAAGTAGGTACTATTCACAGCTGTTCTGATTTTAGATCTAATGTTACCGACTAGTAAGAGTTTAATATATTTTTTTAAAAATAAATCTTGAAGAGTGGTTAGTGAGCAGTAGAAATTATTTTTATACCACACATTATATAGGAGAGAAAGATTAAACCTTAGTACTATCTGTGATTGCTTTTTAAAAATATATATTAAACTCTTGCTAGATTTGTATGTAATTTTAAGTAAGCTGTAATTTGTAACAAAAATTAATAAAAATAGCAAAATCTTCCAAATCTTGCATTGACATAATTTTAATAGCAATATATAATTATATACGTCAAAATATAAGATATAAAACAAAGGAAGGAATAGTTTATGTTAATTAATATATTATTTTTAGTAATATTAATATTATTAAATGCATATTTTGCAGCAACAGAGATTGCATTTATATCATTAAATGATACAAAAATCGAAAAAATGGCAAAGGAAGGTAATAAAAAAGCAAAGCAAATAGTAAGAATGTTAAAAAATCCAAGTAAGTTTTTAGCTACTATACAAATAGGAATTACTTTGGCAGGATTTTTATCAAGTGCTTTTGCATCAGATACTTTTGCAGATATTTTAGCACCAATATTAAATAAAGTGTTACCAATGATTTCTGTAGATGTATGGAGAGGCATTTCAATTATTATTATAACAATTATATTATCATTCTTTACATTAGTTTTTGGAGAATTAGTTCCAAAAAGACTTGCAATGAAATATTATGAAAAGATATCTTTTGCGAGTATAGGAGTTATAAAAGTTATTGCTACTGTTACTGCACCATTTGTAAAATTATTAACTGCATCTACAAATTTAGTATCTAAAATATTTGGTGTTTCAGAAGACGATGAACAAGCTGTAACAGAAGAAGAAATAAAAATGATGATTGATGAAGGTGAAGAAAAAGGAACTATAGATGAAGAAGAAAAAGAAATGATTAATAACGTTTTTGAATTTAATGACACAACAGCAGTAGAGGTTATGACACATAGAACAGATATATTTGCAATAGATATTGATGAAGATATTTATAAAATATTAGATAAAATAGATGAATACAAATATAGTAGAATACCAGTATATGATGAAACAATAGATAATGTAAAAGGAATATTATTTGTTAAAGATATCTTAAAATCATTAAGTGGAAAAAAACAAATTAAAATAAAAAATATAATAAGAGATGCATATTTTGTACCAGAATCTAAACCAATAAATGAGATATTTAAAGAGTTACAAAAAAATAAAAAACAGATGGCTATAGTAGTTGATGAATATGGTGGAACATCAGGATTAGTAACAATGGAGGACATCTTAGAAGAATTGGTCGGAAATATTTTTGATGAGTATGATGAAGTAGAAAATGAATATGAAAAAATAGATGAAAACACATTTTTAATTAGTGGAAGTGTAGCAATATATGAACTAAAGAAAATATTAAATATCAACATTCCAGAAGGAGATTATGATACTTTATCTGGATACTTATTAGAAGAATTAGGGCGTTTGCCAGAAGAAGGAGAAGAAGTTATAGTAGAAACCAAAGATGTAACATATAAAATAGAAGAATATGAAGAAAAAAGAATAATGTGGGTAAAAGCATGTAAAAATAATAACCAGAATGTTGAAGAGAAAACAGAAGAAAAAGAGTAAAAAGAGGGTTTGATATAGATGAAGTCAAAAAATAAATTAATAATAATCTTTATAATCTTGTTAATGTTATTTGCGTTTTTTATTTATAAAAGTTTTGCTAAAAACAATAAGTATGAAATAAATTTTGAAGAAGTAGAAAAAAGAGATTATTTTTTAGTTTTTGATGATAAATATGGTGTTATTAATAAAAATGGAGAAATAATTGTGGAAACAAATTTTGACATGATACAAATACCAAATCCAAGTAAAGATATTTTTATTTGTATGAACAATTATAATGCTGAAACAGGAAATTATGAAACAAAAGTATATAATAAAAATAAAGAAGTTTTATTTAGTAACTATGAAAGAGTTGAAGCAATTAAAAGAGAAGAAAATTTAGATAATATTCCATATGAAAAAGGTGTTTTAAAATACAAAGAAAATGGTAAATATGGTTTAATAGACTTTGATGGAAATATAATAACAAAGCCAATATATGAAAATATTGAGGCTTTAGAGTTTAAAGAGGGAATGTTAATAGTAAAAAGAGATGGTAAAACTGGAGTTATTAATATAGATGGAAAAGAAATAATTAATATAAAATATGATTCTATTGAAGCAGATAAATATTCTATAAATAGAGATCATAATAAAAGTACAGGATTTATTGTATCTATAAAAACAGAATCAGGTTATAGATATGGTTATATTAACTATAAAGGAAAAATGATATTAAAAACAGAATATAATGAAATTGCAAGAATCAATTATATAGATGATGATGAAAATGCATATTTAGTAGCTTTTAAAAATGGACAAGCAGGGTTTTATATAAATAAAAAATTAATATTAACGCATGAATATGAAGATATGCAATTTGATACTATTAATAATTTAGTAATTGTACAAAAGTCAGGAAAGCAGGGAATATATAACTTAGGTGGAGAACTAATAGTTCCTGTTGAATATGACAATATAATAATAGCAGGTAATTTAATTAATGCTCAAAAGAATAATGAAGTTATTATATTTGATAATAAAGGTCAAAAATTAAACAATAATAATTTTATAAGTATAATATCTACACAAAATAAGAATTATTCAATAAGTATAGATATAAATGAAAATTTTGGAATAGTAGATAAAGATAATAATATATTAGTAAGTAATAAATATACTTTTATAGATTATTTATTTGATGATTACTTTATTGTTCAAGATGCTACAAAATTAGGAATAATTGATATAAACGAACAGATAAAAGTAGAACTTCAATATGATGTGCTACAAAAATTAGAAGGAACAAATGTAATACAAGGAATAAAGGACGAAACTGTAGAATTAATTGATAAAAATATGAATATTATTTCATCAACCAAAAATGGTGAAGTAGATATAACAAATAACTATATAAAAATATATAATTCAAATGATATGAAATATTTTGATTTTAACGGAAAAGAAATATCTAATATACAAGCTATAAATAATCAAAATTTATTTGCTAAAAAACAAAATAAATCTTGGGGATTTGTTGATAGAAATGGAAATACTAAAGTAGAATATATATATGATATGGTAACAGAACTTAATATTTATGGTTATGCAGGAGTGAAAAAAGATGGAAAGTGGGGGATAATTGATTCACAAGGGAATGTGATTTTAGAGCCTACTTATGAAATAGAAGAAATACAGCCACAATTTATAGGAAAGTATTATAGAGTTGATTTAGGATATGGAGAAATTTTTTATATGGCAGATTAGTTATCTTAAAGTTTCTATTGTGTAAAGGATTTTCTAATATAGTAATAAAGTTCTTAAATATCAGTTTATAAAAAAATAGTTACAATTCACAGATATTTTATTTAAGAGATAATGTTACCGCATAGCTAATTGTTTAATATATACTTTTTAAAACCAATCTTGAAGCGTGGCGGGCGAGTAGTAGGAATTAGCTTTATACCACGCAATATATAGAAGAGGAAAGTTAAATTTTATTGCCATCGACGATTGGTTTTAAAAAGTATATATTAAACAATTAGCTATGCTAGTATGTGCTTTTAAATAAGCTATGCTATGTGAATGGTGAATATTAATGATGTCTGATTTTATTCTATAATATAAAATGCTCTAGTAAACAATAAAAAATAGAAAGGAAGTAATAAAATGTATACTAAATTTGGAATTAGTAATGAAGTAATAAATTTGGCAGAGAAGGTAACAAAAGAAATAAATGGAGTTTTTGAGGAAATAGATAGAGTTTGTGAATTTAATTCATTAAAAGTATTAAATGCATTTCAAAAATATAATATATCAGATATGCATTTTGGAAGTACTACAGGGTATGGATATGGAGATATAGGAAGAGATACAATAGAAAAAGTATATGCTGAAGTTTTAGGAACAGAAGATGCTGTTGTTAGATCACAATTTATTTCAGGGACACATGCTTTAACTGTTGCGTTATTTGCTTTTTTGCGTCCAGGAGATACATTTTTAAGCATTTGTGGAAAGCCATATGATACATTAGATGAAGTAATTGGAATTACAGATAATCCGAGCTCTTTAAAGTCATTTGGAGTAAAATATGAACAAATAGATTTAATAGATAATGATTTTAACTATGAAGCAATAGAAGAAAGAGTGAAAAAAGGTAATGTTAAATTAATAGAGATACAACGTTCTAGAGGATATGCATTAAGAAAAAGTATTAGTTTAGAGAAAATGGAAAAAGTAATTAAATTAATAAAAAGTGTAAACAAAGATGCAATTATAATGGTTGATAATTGTTATGGTGAATTTGTAGATAAAATAGAACCAACACATTTGGGAGCAGATGTAATAGTAGGTTCATTAATAAAAAATCTAGGTGGAGGAATTGCGCCAAATGGAGCATATATTGCTGGAACTAAAGAATTAGTTAATTTGGCAGCTGAAAGATTAACTGCTCCAGGACTTGGAAAAGAAGTAGGACCAAGCTTAGGAATAAATAAATCTATTCTGCAGGGATTGTTTTTAGCTCCAAATGTAGTTGCAAGTAGCTTAAAAACAGCTGTATTCGCAAGTAAGATGCTAAAAGAATTAGGATATAAATTGGATCCAGAATTTGATGAAAAGAGATCAGATATTGTTCAAACAATAGAATTTGGAGATAGAGAAAAACTAATTAAATATTGTCAAGGAATTCAAATGGGATCACCAATAGATTCAAACTCTATACCAGAACCTTGGGATATGCCTGGATATACGGATAAGGTTATTATGGCAGCAGGAGCATTTACTCGGAGGTTCATCAATAGAGCTAAGTTGTGATGCTCCGATACGTCCACCATATGTAGCATTTATGCAAGGTGGTTTGACATATGAATATGGTAAGTTAGGTGTTATGAAAGCAATACAAAATATAATGTAATAATTTTTATAGGAGGAAGATTTGAAAGTAGTAGTAATTGGAGGAGGACCTGCTGGTATGATGAGTGCTATTACTGCAGCCGAGCAAGGTGATAAAGTAATAGTATTTGAGAAAATGAATGATTTAGGAAGAAAATTATTAATTACAGGAAAAGGCAGATGTAATATAACAAGTAGTTTAGATATAAAAGATTTTATTTCAAATATTCCTGGAAACGGTAAGTTTCTATATAGTAGTTTTCAAAATTATACAAATAAAGATATTATTATTTTTTTAGAGAAGCAAGGTGTAGAAGTTAAAGAAGAAAGAGGAAATAGAATATTTCCTGTATCAGATAAATCTAAAGATGTAGTAAATGCATTTATTAGAAGAATGAAAGAACTAAAAATTGATATTAGAACAAATAGTAAAGTGGTTAAAATAGAAACTAAAAAACGGAGCAGTAAAAGGTATAAGATATGTAAATGAAGAAAAAATAGATATGTTTGAAAATGCTGATAAAGTAATTTTAGCAACTGGAGGAAAGAGTTATCCAAATACTGGATCAACAGGTGATGGATATAATTTAGCAAGAAATTTAGGACATACTATAACAAAAATAAAACCATCATTAGTACCTATTACTGTTACAGATAAGAAAAGCGAGACAGAAACAATATTAAAGCAAAGTAGTATTATAGATTCATTAAGTTTATGTAAAAAATTACAGGGATTAACTTTAAAAAATGTTTCAATTAAAATTAAAGATGTAAAAAATAATAAAGTTATTTATGAAGATTTTGGGGAAATGATTTTTACTCATTTTGGAGTTTCAGGTCCAACAATATTAAGTGGTTCAGCACATTTATTGAGATATAAGAATGTTGAAGAATTATTAAGAGAAGGAAATATAAAGTTAATTATAGATTTAAAACCAGCTTTATCTATAGAAAAGCTTGAATTAAGATTAATAAGAGATTTTAAAGAGCAAAGTAATAAATTATTTAGAAATTCGTTAGATAACTTGTTACCAAAGAAATTGATAGAGCCGATAGTAGAAATTAGTAATATTTCTCCAAATAAAAGAGTAAATGAAATTACAAAAGAGGAAAGAAAGAATTTTATTAATATACTAAAAGGTATGACATTAACACTTAGAGAATTTAGAGATATAGATGATGCAATAATTACAGCAGGAGGAATTGATATAAAAGAAATAAACCCTAAGACAATGGAATCAAAGAAAGTGGAGGGATTATTTTTTGCTGGTGAAATTATAGATGTTGATGCTTATACAGGAGGTTTTAATCTTCAAATTGCATATAGTACGGGATATACAGCAGGGATGCAAAGATAAAAAGTAAAAGAGGTTTTTAGTATGTTTAAAACAATTAAAGAAGAAAACGTACAAGCTGAGATTGTAGAAAAAAAATCTAAGTTTATTGCTAATGTTTTCTATATAGAAACAAGTAAGGAAGCAGAAAAAATAATAAATATAATTAATAAAAAATATTATGATGCAAGGCATAATTGTTATGCATATTCTGTACAAAATCCAAATGAGATTATAAAAAAATTTAGTGATGATGGAGAGCCAAGTGGAACGGCAGGAGCTCCAATATTAAATATTATAGAAAAGAATAATATAAGTAACATATTAGTTATTGTAACTAGGTATTTTGGAGGAATTCTACTTGGCACGGGAGGACTTGTTAGAGCATATTCGGAAGCAACTATTAAAGCATTAGAAAAAGTAACATATGTAAAAGAAGAATGTGGAATGGAGTTATCTATAACAATAAATTATAGTGACTTTGAAAGTTTGAAATATTTTTGTAAGAAAAACAATATTTATATCATAAATACCCAGTATGAAAATTTCGTAGAATGTACAATAGAAGTTAATAACGAAGAAAAAGATAGGTTAATAGCTAATAATGATAAAAATAATTTTAAAATACTAAATTATAAAGTTATAAAAGAAAAAAACATCAGAAAAAATATTGAAAATTAAACGAAAAAACAGAAAATTAGAAAAAATTTCCAGAAAGGTATTGCAAATTTTTGGAAAACGGTTTATAATTTTAATTGTAAAATATTTACAAATTTATTAACAGGGGGAATTTAGTGTGAAAGAGAAAATTACGGTTTTAATTGCTGATGATAATAATGAATTTTCTATGACTTTAGCAAGTTATTTAGAAAAAGACGACGAAATGGAAGTAATAGGTATGGCAAAAAATGGAAATGAAGCTTTCGATATGATAGTAAGCACAAGACCAGACATAGTACTTTTAGACGTTATAATGCCACATTTAGACGGATTAGGAGTATTAGAAAAATTAAATGCTATACATATGGAAAAATTTCCACTTTGCATTATGCTTTCAGCAGTAGGACAAGATAAGATTACTCAAAGAGCTATTAATTTAGGTGCACAATACTATGTTGTAAAACCAATAGATATTAATCTATTAATAAAAAGAGTAAAAGACCTAAAATATTTCCAACCATCACAAAATAAAAATAACTTTTTAAGTAGAGAAATAAAAGCTCAATATATAGAAATAGATTCAGAAAATAAAAAATCAGAAGAGAATTTAGAAGCATTAGTAACAAATATTATTCATGAAGTAGGAGTTCCAGCACACATAAAAGGATATCAATATTTAAGAGAAGCTATCATGATGGTAGTAAATGATATTGATGTAATTAATCAAATTACAAAACAATTATACCCAGATATAGCACAAAAATATAAAACTACCCCATCAAGAGTTGAACGTGCTATTCGTCATGCAATAGAAGTAGCATGGGGAAGAGGACAGACAGATACAGTTGAAAATATATTTGGCTATACAGTATCTGCAAGTAAAGGTAAACCTACAAATTCAGAATTTATAGCAATGATTGCTGATAAATTAAGATTAGAATTAAAAAGTGCATAAAATTTATACAATTAATTAACAGATATCAATATAGATAATTGTTATATTAGAACCTCATTATATTTATTGAAGATAATAAATATATGAGGTTTTATTAGTAACAAATATTAAAATAATCTTAAAAGATTATTTTTGATTTTTTAATTAATTTTTGGTTAATTCTTAAATTTCATGCTTATAATCTACTATTCTAACTTTTTTTCTTGTAAAAAGGTATTCCAATCAATTTGTAAGATTTTTTTATACAAAATTCATTTCATTATCCTAAATATTGCAACAAGATCCATAAAGATGGTAAAACAAGTTAGAAAACTTATGTTAGTTCAAATAAGAAATGTATTATACTTTAGAAAAATAGTAAAATACGTTTCTTATTTTTTAAAAAAAGTAGACATTAGAAGGGAAAAATGTTAAAATATAATATAGGATAAAAAGGAGGAGATGTTTTTATGATTTGTAAAAATTGTAATGCTAATAATAATGATGAATCAAAATTTTGTGTAGAATGTGGAGCTAAATTAGAAGAACCGCAAGTAATAGTACAAAATACACGGTAACAATCAAAATGCTACAAATTCATATAATGGAACTGAAGTACCTGAATATAAATCAACAAGTGCAATTATAGCAATAGTAGTTTCATTTTTATGCTGTGGTGGTATAATTGGAGGAATTTTCGCAATTTTATCTTTAGTAGAAGGATCAAAAGTTAAAACTTTTGTACAACAAGGTAATATAGCTGCTGCAAATGCAAGCTTAGCTCAAGCTAAAAAGTGGAATAAAATTTCTTGGATTATTATAGCAGTATTTGCAGTATTATTAGTTATATATTGTATATTTATGTTTGGAATGGGGCTATATGGGGCTTTAAGCGAAATGTAAAACTGAATACTTAATTTTTAAAATATAAAATAAAGAAAGAGGAAAAATATGATTTGTAATAGATGTTATTATAATAATGATGATAATTCAATGTTTTGTGTAAAATGTGGTGAAAAATTAGAAGAGAAAAACAAAGTACAAACACAAAATTCACAAGCACAAAATAATAACAATGTAAACTATAATAATAATGTAAATGTTAATAATATGGGAAATGTACCTACATATAATATGGCAAATGCTATTGTAGCTTTAGTAGTTTCATTATGTTGTTGTTCTAATATAATAGGTATTGTTTTTGCAATATTATCAATAGTAGAAGGGTCTAAAGTGAGTCAATTTGTAAGATTTGGAGACATGGCATCTGCAAATGCAAGTTTAGAACAAGCTAAAAAATGGGTTAAATATGCATGGATTTCACTTGCAATATGGGTAGGCGTAATTATTATATTTTATATTATATATTTTGTTTTTATTTTTGGTATGGTTGCTATAACAGAAATGTAGGTAAAATATGAATTTAGATAAAAAGAAAAAAATAAGTATATATATAGTTACAAGCTTACTAATTGTTGCCATAATAGGAATAATTTTAGTTAAAGTATATAATCCAGAGGAAGAAAGTTTTTTTATTCCATGTATGTTATATAAATTAACTGGAATTAAATGTCCTGGTTGTGGAATGACGAGAAGTGTTCATTATTTGTTAAATGGGAATATTAAACAATCAATGTGGTACAACTTAATGTTAATTCCTATAATAATATTAGTAATATATGCATTGTATCGTTATATACGATATCTAGTAAAAAATGAAGAAATAATTAATAAAGTATTGGAGAATTTGTTAAAAGTTTTCTTAGTGATTATATTAATATTTGGAGTAGCAAGAAATTTAACAACATTATTTTATTAAATAGATTAAAAGTTGATTTGAAAAAATCAACTTTTTTTATATAATAGGAAATTTCAAGTTGAAAGTAAAATTTAACTAATAGAGGCTTTAATATTATATAAAATAATTGCACATAATTTTTTTACAAAAATTGGTGCACGAACAATTAAATGCGTGATGTAATAGAATCAATTAAGTATGAAATATAATTCAGTTCGCTATTGTTCTATACAATTTCCGCAATTTCCACAATTATTATTTTGGGGCTTTTCTCCAAAATATTCTAACAAGTATGAACGTAAGCATTTTTTTGTAGTACAATAATTTATCATATAATTTAATCGTTGATAATCTAACTTATAGGATTTATTTTTTGAACCTTTTTCAATTAAAAATTTATTTGTGAATATATCGTTATAACTAAATAAAAGTATACATTTTGATGGTTTTCCATCTCTTCCACTACGGCCAGCTTCTTGATAATAGCCTTCTATATTTTTAGGCATATTATAATGTATAACATATCGAATAGATGGTTTATCAATTCCCATTCCAAATGCATTTGTGGCAATCATAATTTTACATTTATCAGAAAGGAATAAGTTTTGATATGTGGTTCTTTCAAATGATGTGAGACCTGCGTGATATTTACTGGAATGATAACCTTTTAAAGAAAGATAGTCATATAAAAAGTCTACATTTTTTCTTGAATTACAATAAATTATACCAGAATCAAAGTAATTTTTTTGTATAAAGTTTAATATAAAATCTATTTTATTAATAGGAGATGCTACAAAAAAAGATAAATTTTCTCTATTAAAAGTAGTTGTTAGAATAAATGGATTTTTTAAATCTAATATACTAATAATATCTTTTTTTACTAGTTTAGTAGCTGTTGCAGTAAATGCAGCAATAACAGGTCTTCCGTGGCAATGAAGATATGAATTTACATATATTTAAATAACTTTTTCTAAAGTCATGACCCCATTCAGATACACAATGGGCTTCATCAATTGCGATTAATGATATGGAGATGTTTTTTATGATTTCTAAAAAGTCTTTATTATCAAGTCTTTCTGGTGCAATATATAAAATTTTGTAGATACCTAATTGTATATTTTTTAAAACTCCGAGAATATTCAATATTAGACATATTACTATTAATATATATGGATGGAATATTTTTTTCATTTAATTTATCTACTTGATCTTTCATTAATGATATTAGTGGAGATATAACTATTGTAAGATTATTAAAAATAAGAGCAGGGATTTGATAACAAATAGATTTTCCAGCTCCAGTTGGGAGAATTGCTAAACAGTCTCTTTTATTTAATATATTAGATATAATTTCTGATTGACCTTTTCGGAAAGATGTGTATCCAAAGTATTGTTTTAACAATATTAATGATTTATTCATTTGGTAAACTCCTTTTGATAAAAATAAATATGAATAAAAGTTGGTTTTTTAAATATAACCTGAGAAATAGAATTTATTAAATTATATGAATAATAACAGAGTATAGATTGTATTGTCAAGTTATTATTATGCTTGTATAGTCAAAAAAATAATTTTAATAGGGTTTTGTAGTCTAATTTTAGGGACATAGTCTACCATATATACTAGTATGTACTTTTGATTAAGTAGTGAATAGTAACCATTTGAAAATTTATAATTATTTGAATTACAATTAATTATAAAAAGTCATAAAACATATTCCAAAATGTTTTATTTAACAAAAAAGTATGGTATAATGAATTATGTAAAATCAAGAAAAGGTGAAGTTTTTAAATGAAAAATACTGTATTATATAAAGATAAATTAATTGAGTATGAAGTAATAAAGTCTAAAATAAAAAATTTATATATACACATAAAAGATGGAAAAGTAATTGTTAAAGCACCATCTAGAGTAAGAGATAAAGATATTGAAAGAGCAGTAGAAGAAAAGAAAAAATGGATTTATGAGAAGTTGGAAAATATGCATGTAGATAGATATAAACAGGGAAGTAATGTTTTTTTATTAGGTAAAGCATATCCTTTAAAAATAAAATTTATAAAACCAAATACATCTAATATTTATATTGAGAATGGAAACATGATAGTAGAGATACCTAAGAAATATAAAAAAGAATATGAAAAAATAATAGAAGAACTTTTAGATGATGTATATATGAAGGTTGCAGAAAAAGAAGTCGATATGGCAATGCAAATAATAACAAGGATTGTTGGTATTAAACCTAATAAATATCGTATAAAAAAACTAAAAACTGCATGGGGAACATGTACTTCTAATAAGAATATTACTATTAATTCTAGTTTGATGAAATATGATAGAACAGTAATACAATATGTAGTATTACATGAAATATGTCATTTAAAATATATGAATCATTCAAAAGAGTTCTGGAACATGGTTGAACAATATATGAAAAATTATAAAGAAATAAGAAGAAGATTAAAAGAGTAAAATGATAAAAGTAATTTAGTAATATTATAAAAAATTACTATGAAAATAAAGAAGTAACAAAGGAGAAATAATATGATGGAACTAAAAAAATATAAAACGAAAAAGGAATTTTGCGATGAGAATTTATTATTACTAGAGAAAGAAGAAGCATTAAATAATATTATGATAGGTGTTATTTTATCAGCAGAAGAAGATGAGATAGCAAATTGGCTACTTGCAAGAATTGAAGATGAAGGTTTAGTTCAGATGATAATAATTATAAATAGACCAAGGAATGGACTACTTATGTATTCTCCTACTAATAATTGTTCAGACGAAATTTGTAAGTATATTGCATATAAAATTAATGAATTAGAAATTAATCTGCTAGAAATAAATTCTAGAAAAGAGCTTTGTGAAAAAGTAGCTAAATATTATGTAGATATAACACATAAAAAGATTAAAACTAAAAAGGATAAATATATTTTAGAGTTAACTAAATTAAATGAAAATTTAGATTTGCATGATTTGGAAATGATACAAGTTGAAGACAATTTTAATGAAATGGGTACAATTTGTGATAATATAAGAGAGTTTCAAGAAGATGCACACAAAGAAATAATAACACATGAAGAAGCTAAATCTCATGCTGATATACATATAAAAAAAGGATTATATTTATTTAAAAACCATGAAAATGAGATTGTAATGCAAGCAATTACAAGTAGAAAACTAAGTAATGGATATGTAATAGGAGCAGTTATTACACCAAAAGCACATAGAGGAAAAGGATATGCTAAAACTGGAATGTATATCTTGTCAAAAAAATTGTTGAATGATGGTGCAAAAGTTTTAGCTTTATATACAAATGCTAAAAATCCAGTTAGTAATCATGTTTATGAGAAAATAGGATACGAAAGAATTTCAGAAGAGTTATTAATTGAATTTGAAGATTAGTTATAAAAATAGAAAAGAGAGTCCTTAGAATGAAATAAAGTCAAATTATTATACAAAGGAGTTTAATAATTTGGCTTTATTTCGTTAGGCTTATTTTTTATATTTTATTTTTTTTTGTTGTTTTATTTATTCTGCAATAAACAGAATATACAACTTGCGAAGTATATGTGTTAAAATATACCAAGTGTAAACAATGATGGCAGAAAATATACTGCCATCTTCTGAAACAATATTGCTCATAATAAAAATATTAAATCTGTATTAAAATAGAATTGAATTGTATTTTAGAGTCTCTTTTCTTAAGTTAGATAAACACATTCCAAATTAAATTTGTACACATGCAAATAATAATTCCACATACTGTAGGAAGTGCAAATGCAATTAAGCTCCATTTCCATTTACCAGTTTCTTTTTTTATTGTCATTAGTGTTGTACTACAAGGAAAATGTAATAAAGTAAAAATCATTACATTAATTGCAGTAATTAATGTCCATCCATTTTGTAACAAAATTTGACCTATAGCAAAATTATCTTCTAAGTCTACTAAGGTACCAGTTTGCATATAACTCATAAGAATTATAGGAAGTACAATCTCATTAGCTGGCAAACCTAAAATAAATGCTGTTAATATATAACCATCTAATCCCATTAATTTGGCAAAAGGGTCAAAAAAGCTCGCAACATATGTTAAAATACTAATATCATTAAACTGAATATTTGCAAATAACCAAATTATAATTCCAGCAGGAATAGCAACACTAACTGCTCTTCCTAAAACAAATAGAGTTCTATCAAAAATAGAGCGTATAAAGACCTTTCCAATTTGTGGTTTTCTATAAGGAGGAAGTTCTAATACAAATGAAGAAGGGATGCCTTTTAATATTGTTTTAGACAAAATTTTGGATATAAATAGTGTCATCATAATTCCAAATACTACAATAGCCAAGACTGCTAAAGTTGATAGAAGTGAAGCACTAAATCCGGATGCTAAACTACTAATAAATATCATAGATATTGTTATTAAAAATGGAAATCTTCCATTACAAGGTACAAAACTATTGGTTAAAATTGCAATTAATTTTTCACGTGGAGAATCAATAATTCTGCATCCAATAACACCAGCAGCATTACAACCAAATCCGCATACACATAGTAAGTGCCTGCTTTCCGAGAACTGCATGCTTTTCTAAAGTACTTATCTAGATTAAATGCTATACGTGGTAAATATCCTAAATCTTCCATGATAGTAAATAATGGGAAGAAAATAGCCATTGGAGGTAACATAACGGATACAACCCATGTTAAAGTAGAATAAATTCCATCAATTAAAATGCTAGTTAGCCATGCAGGAAATGAGAGGTAATTTAATAATATAGTAAGTTTTTCTTGAAGAAAACTAAAAAAATTAGAGAGCATTTGAGAAGGATAATTAGCACCTGTAATTGTAAGCCAAAATATAGTAGCTAAAAATAATAGCATAATTGGTAATCCAAATGTTTTTGAAGTTAGGATTTTATCTATTTTTCTATCCCTTTGATTATATCTACAATTATCATATGTACAAATATCAGTACAAATATTTTCAGCTGTAAATAATATAGTAGATACGATTTTATCTTTAAATTTATCATTTTCTAAATTAGAAGTATTTAATAAGGTTCTACAATGTGATAATTCTTTATTTAAGTTTTTGTTATTTTTAAGGGTATTATAAAATATATTTGAATCTATAGAACTTATTATTTTTTCATCATTATCTAAAAGTTTTAAGGCAATCCATCTTGATAAATATTTTTTGTTTTTTGGAATTATTTTTTCAATTTCTGATTTCAATCTTAAAATTGAATCTTCTATTAAAATTGGATATTTTGGAATCTGGGGATTAGAAATGAAGTTACCTTCACATACTTCTTTAACTTTTTTCATTAGATTATTTAATGTTTTCTTTTTTCTAGCAATAGTACCAACAACTGGTACACCTAGATGTTTTTCTAATAATTTTAGATCTATATGAATTCCTTTTTTTTCAGCTTCGTCCAATAAATTAACACATACTACTAATTTATTTGTAATTTCCATAGTCTGGTATACTAAATTTAAGTTTCTTTCCAAACATGTTGCATCTACTACAATAATGCTAGCATCAGCATCTCCAAAACAAATATAATCTCTTGCAATTTCTTCTTCTTCAGAATTTGACATTAAGGAATATGTACCAGGAATATCAACTAATAAGTAATTTTCTTTACCAAAATTTGTAATACCAGCAGCATTAGATACTGTTTTTCCGAGGCCAGTTACCAGTATGTTGATGCATACCAGTTAAATTATTAAAAATTGTAGATTTACCTACATTTGGATTTCCGTCCAATAGCTATAGTATATTTACATTTATTTTTAAGCTCTTTTAAATCATCATTTAGCAATTTTGTTCCAGTAGAGCTACTTGTTAGACCCATAAAATCACCTTCCTATAGTAGTATATGAAAAGGAATAATAAATGTGAAAAATGTTTTTTGATTAGAACATGTGAAGATTAAATGAAAATATAATTAGGCAAAATGTGTTATGTATGTAAAATTAGAGTTCTAATTTTATATTATTTAAAATGCAATAAATTTTTAAATAATATTAAAAATTTAACATTAAAGATATTATTATAAAAATTAAATATTACAAAATAACAAACAATCCAAAGAAAAATAAGATAAAAAGCTTTACATAATTGACATGAGTTACAATATGATATATAATCATGATGATTTTGGCAATGGCCAATACACTCTGATACTGGACTTAGCACCATACAGTGTTAGAATGTTGAATAATTGGTGCGTAAAACCTAAGGAGGGTTTTAAAAATGAGTGAAGTTGTTATTGTTGCAGGTACTCAGTGGGGCGATGAAGCTAAAGGAAAAGTTGCTACACATGAATCTGCAAACGCTAGTCTGGCTGTTCGGTCAACTGGCGGAAACAATGCTGGGCACACGGTTAAGTATGCAGGAAAAAAGTTTGCACTTAACATTGTTCCTGGAGCGTTAGTACATGGTGTTGAAAGTGTAATTGGACCTGGTGTTGTTATCAACCCAGCAGTTCTGCTTGAAAACATGCGTCAGCTTTGGAACGGTGGAGTAAAAGTGACACCAGAATTACTGCATGTAAGTGGTAAAGCTCATGTGATTTTCCCGTACCATATGGATTTGGATGCTTTGTATGAAGCTAAAAAAACAAATCCTATTGGTACTACCCGAAAGGGAATCGGTCCATGCTATATGGATAAGGCTAATCGTACAGGAATAAGAATGTACGACTTGCTACTTCCAGTCGAGGAATTAGCCGCTAAAATCGAGCAGGCTGTGGCAGTTCACAATGTATTATTTAAGAACACAAAAGGGTTCGAGAATAAAGTTGTAACTAAGATTGAGGCAATAAATCTCGCTGTTGATTACAGGAAGTATGGTGAAAAACTGAGTCCGTATATTACGGATACAGGAATCATTATTCAAGATGTAATCAAGGCTGGAGGGAAAATTGTACTTGAAGGGGCACAGTCTTATAGACTAGATTTGGATCATGGTGATTACCCTGATGTAACATCATCATCACCTAACCCATCAGGAACACTTTCTGGTGCAGGAATTGGTCCTAATGTTAAAGCCAAGGTTATAGGTGTCGCAAAAGCGTACACTTCTCGTGTTGGTCAAGGTCCATTTCCAACAGAGCAGGACAATGAAATTGGCGAGTGCATCCGTGAGTTAGGATTCGAATTTGGAACTACAACAGGCAGACCACGTAGATGTGGTTGGCCAGATATTGTACTGCTCCAGGATTGTGCAGTTCCAATGGGGGTTACATGTTGGAGTCTTAACCATGTAGACACCCTCGGCAAGATTGGCAGTCAAATTGGTTATATCGATGTATGTGTGGCTTATAAGTACAATGGGAAGGAAATACATTATGTACCACAGGATATCAAACCTGGTGAAATCGAGCCTGTATACAAACGGTACAACTGGGCTTGGGAGATTGACCCGAAGACATGTAAATCTTTCGAGGATTTGCCACCTCATGCAAAGGAGTACATTCAGCTCATCGAGGATATGACTGGAATACCTGTGAAATACATTGGTATCGGTCCTGCCGATGATGAGGTAATTGTACGATAATCAGTAACAAAACTCATAAAAGAGCGCTTGCAGTATCTAATTGGAAACTGTAAGCGCTTTTTTATGTGTTATTGTAAATAACACAAATGTACATTTTAGGTAAAATATTTTTGTACAAAACTAAAGTATACATTTTTATTTTATTACTAATACGTATATTAAAAGATATTAATCAGTATTTAATAAAACATGTATATTTTTAGCATCTTCTTTTCTAAGAGCAATAGTGCTACCACGAACTAAATAAGCTGTAGAATCTCCAGTCATACTTCTAAAAATTGGGATTATTACAGTTCCTTTGCAAATTCCTAAATCTAAAAGTCTTCTTCTAATTTGTCCAGAACACTCTAAAGAATGTACTATTACTTTATTTGTTAAATTTATTTTATCAAGTCTAAAAGTTTTCATATGTGCCTCCAAAATTTTATATAAATGTATAGTATATATTATGTATATGAAAAATAAAATGTTCAATAGTTAGTAGTCACAATTCATAGTCTTTTATTTAAGAGTCAAATAGTTACCGTATATCAAGAGTTTAATATATTTTTTTAAAACCAATTTTGAAGAACATATATTAAACTCTTGATATTCTAATATGTTCTTTTAAATATGGTGTGAATAGTAACAAAAAAATAAAAAAAATTAAAATAAATAATGCTTTTTTATTTTTCTTGTAGTATAATGTCAAATGTGTTAAAAAAATGTAGAAGGGAATGATTACAAAATGGAAAGAAAAAGAGGCTTTGAGATTGCTAAAGGTTTTGAGGATAAAGGAATTAATATGCCAGTAAGAAAAACAAAATATTCAGCTGGATATGATATAGAAGCTGCAGAAGATTGTTTAATACCTGCATATACACCTGGACAAAAACCAACACTTGTAAAGACAGGTTTAAAAGCTTATATGCAAGAAAATGAATATATGATGCTTTGTAACAGAAGCTCTAATCCATTCAAAAAAGGATTAGTAATGGCAAATAGTGTTGGGATTATTGATGCTGACTATTATGGAAATCCTGATAATGATGGAGCTTTTATGTTTGCTTTTTATAATTTCTTTGATCATGATGTAGAAATAAAAAAAGGTGATGTTATTGGTCAAGCTATATTTCAAAAATATAAAATAGTTGATGATGATGATGCAGAAGGAGAAAGAATTGGTGGATTTGGTTCTACTAACAAATAAAGTGACATAAAAAAATTAAAAAAAGTTATCTTAAGTGGCTGAAGAGTTACACGGGATTTTATACAAAAAAAAGATGGTAAAGGCTTTGACTTTTACCATTTTTTGTTGTATAATGGAAGAGTAGTTAAAAAAGAGAAACGAAACCTTTCTTGACTTCAGAAAATTAGCAGATTGAAGGGAGTGACTTACATGTTTAATGTAGGGGACAAGATTGTACATCCTATGCACGGTGCAGGTACTATAAGTGCAATAGAAGAAAAAAATATTTGTAATGAGACAGAACAATATTATATAATATCAATGCCTGGGGAAGTAAAGGTGATGGTTCCAATTGCAAAAGCGGAACAAATCGGAGTAAGAAGTATTATTAACGAAACAGATGTACCTAAAGTATTAGGTATATTAGAAGAAGACGAAACAGAAATGTCTACTAATTGGAATAAAAGATACAGAGATAATATGGACAAAATGAGAAGTGGAAATATATATGAAGTAGCAGATGTTGTTAGAAACTTGAGTTTTAAACAAAAAGAAAAAGGTTTATCTACAGGAGAAAAGAAAATGCTTAATAATGCTAAACAAATATTAGTAAGTGAACTTGTTTTAGCAGAACATGCGTCAAAAGAAGAAATTGAAAAATTAGTAGATAATAAGATAAATGTATCTTTTGAAGAAAACAGAATTCCAGTTGAAGAGAATATAGAAATTAATAAAAATATTGTAAGTAAATTTATTCCATTTGATGGTACTGGTACATCTGATAACTAATTTATATTTACAATAGATTGCTAAAAATTTATACATATTTAGAAAGTTAATTTAGCAAACATAATAAAGAAGTGGAAATGATTCTACTTCTTTTTAATATAATAAAAGTTAGAATTTTAAAGTTTTAATTAATTTTGTGTCAAAATTGAGTAGAATAAGGACTTCGCAAAAGAATATGTAAATAGGTCTTATGATATAATTAATATAATCAAAACAATTTACATAAAAATGTCAACTTCTGTAACATAATAAGAAGGATTTAAAAATAAAGCGTCGAATAATATAATTATAGTGAAAAGAAAGGTGTCATAAATGGTACGTTATAGTGATGAACTAATTGACGAGATAAGAAATAAAAATGATATAGTTGATATTATATCGCAATATGTAATATTAAAAAGAAGTGGTAGAAACTTTTTTGGGTTATGTCCATTCCATAAAGAAAAATCACCTTCTTTTTCTGTATCACCAGACAAGCAAATTTTTCACTGTTTTGGATGTGGTGTAGGAGGAAATGTTTTTCATTTTATAGAAAAAATAGAAAATTTAAGTTTTATCGAAACAATAGAAATGCTAGCAGATAGAGCTGGTATTAATTTGCCTACTATAAATAATAATATAGATGATAAATTAATAAAGCTTAAATCAAGAGTATATGACATAAATGAGGTGGCAGCAAAATTCTATCATGAAAATCTATATAAGCCTACTTCGAAGGAAGCTCAAAATTACATAAAAAAAAGAAAACTAGATAATAGAACATTAAAAAACTTTTTAATAGGATATTCAGGAACTTTTAATGAATTATATATGCATTTAAAAGAAAAAGGTTTTTCAGATGAGGAAATATTAGCTTCAAGTTTGGTAAACAGAAATGAAAATGGAAAATTTATAGATAGATTTAGAAAAAGATTAATGTTTCCAATACAAGATACAAGAAATAGAGTTATAGCTTTTGGTGGAAGGGTTTTAGATGATAGTAAACCAAAATATATAAATTCACCAGAAAATGTAGTCTATAGTAAAGGGAAGCACTTATTTGGGCTAAATGTTGCAAAAAGGGAGCAAATAAAAAAAATAATTATAGTAGAAGGATATATGGATGCAATATCACTTCATCAAAGAGGTATAACAAATGTAGTTGCTTCTTTAGGAACTGCAATGACAGAATCTCAAGGAAGATTATTAAGAAAAAGTAGTGAACAAGTAATAATAGGATATGATGCTGATGGTGCTGGACAAGCAGCTACAGTAAGAGGACTTGAAATATTGCAAAATCTAGGATGCGATATTAGAATTCTTCAAATAGAAGGGGCAAAAGACCCTGATGAATTTGTTACAAAATATGGTCCAGAAAGATTCTTAAAATATGTTGATAATGCTATTTCATTAGTAGAATATAAAGTAAAAGTATTAAAACAAAACTTAAATATAGAAAATACAAGTGATAAAATAAAATTTTTAAAAGAAATAGCAAAAGAATTATCAAAGATATCTAATAATATAGAACGAGAAGTATATATTGATAAAATATCATTAGAATATAAAATTTCAAAAGAAGCGATTTATTCAGAGATAAATAAATTAATATATGGAAAAAATGATAATGAAAAAAAATCTGTGACAAGCAAAATAGTTGCACCTCAAAAAAAGGTTGTAGAGGAAACAGATCAAGCAATAGCTAAAAGAGAAGGTCTTATAATCTATTTATTAATAAATTATCCAAGTGAAAGTTTTTTAAAGATAAAGGAAATAATATCTATAGATGACATAAAAAGCCAAAGAAATAAAAAAATATTAACAAAATTGTATGAAGAATTAGAAAAAGGACATAGTAATATTGATAATATATTAGACTGGTTTGAAGAAGAAGAAATTATTAATTATTTAACAAGTATTATGGCATATGATTTTGAAATTACAGAAGTTAATAAATGTATTGAAGATATATTAAATATATATTTAAAAGAAAAATTGATAAAAAATAGAAACAACATCATTAATAAGTTAGAAAGTAAAGAGCTTACAAAAGAAGAAGCAGCTAATTATGAAAAACAATTAAGTGAAGTAATTGTTAAATTGGCTAAAATAAAATAAGGAGGGAAGATATGAAAAAAACAGAAAAAGAAGAAGTAGATATAGAAAAAAATAAAAACTTAGATAATATTAGTGATAAAAATAAAGAAAAAATAATGGAAATAATAAAAAAAGCAAAAAAAGATGGAAAAATAACATATGGAGAACTTGCTAGTCAATTAGATAATGCCAATCCAGACCAAATAGAAGAAGTTTTTGATACTTTTGAAAACTTGGGAATTAACGTTTTAAAAGACGATATGGATGAAGAACCAGATCCAGATGATTTAGAAGAAGTAGAAGAAGTTAATCTAGAAGAGATAGATGTAACAAACATAGAAGGTGTAAATATTGATGATCCTGTAAGAATGTATTTAAGGGAAATAGGAAAAATACCTCTTTTAAATTATGAAGAAGAAATTGAACTTGCAGAAAAGGTTTTAAATCGGAGATGAAGAAGCTAAACAAAAGCTTGCAGAATCAAATTTAAGACTTGTTGTTAGTATAGCAAAAAAATATGTTGGAAGAGGAATGCTATTTCTTGATTTAATACAAGAGGGAAATATGGGATTAATAAAAGCTGTAGAAAAGTTTGATTATACAAAAGGATATAAGTTTAGCACATATGCAACATGGTGGATACGACAAGCAATTACAAGAGCAATTGCTGACCAAGCAAGAACAATAAGAATACCAGTTCATATGGTGGAAACTATTAACAAATTAATTAGAACATCGAGACATCTACTTCAACAACTGGGAAGAGAGCCTACACCAGAAGAAATTGCAAAAGAAATGGAAATCCCAGTTGAAAAAGTATTAGAAATACAAAAAATAGCACAAGATCCAGTATCATTAGAAACACCAATTGGTGAAGAAGATGATAGTCACTTAGGTGATTTTATTCAAGATGAAGATTCACCAGCACCTCAAGATTCTGTTGCATATACTTTATTAAGAGAGCAATTAGAAGAGGTAATGAGTACATTAACACCAAGAGAAGCTAAAGTTCTAAAATTAAGATTTGGACTAGAAGATGGAAAAGCAAGAACTTTAGAAGAAGTTGGAAAAGAATTTATGGTAACACGTGAAAGAATTAGACAAATAGAAGCAAAAGCTTTAAGAAAATTAAGACATCCATCACGATCAAAAAAATTAAAAGATTATATGAGTTAAAAAAGGGAGGAATTTAAAAATGAAAAAATTAAATAAAATTGTAGCTTTAATAGGAATAATGGTAATAATGGCAATAGCACTTACAGGATGTGAATTAAAGAGTAATAAAAAGGCTATAGATAAAAAAGAATTAACAGGTTATACTGAATATACACATTCATCAGGTGTAAAATTCTCATATCCAGAAGATTGGTCAAGTTTAGGAACAAGTTCAAAACCAGTTTTTGCAGATGCTAATAATGGAACAAATGTAAATTTACTTTCTGAAACAGTACCAACAGGATATAACCTAACATCTTATATGAGTGCATCAATAGCAAATATTAAAACTAAAATGGGAGATAAAATTAAAGGAGAAATTTCTGAGGAAGAAGTTAAGTTAAATGGAAAAGATGCTTCAATTATTTCTTATATAATGACACAAAATGATATAGATGTTAATATAAAACAAGCTTGTTTTATAGATGATAAAACAGCATATATTTTAACAACTGCTACAACAGAAGATGAAAATGATACAGAAATAATAGATAATATCATTAGTTCATTTATGAAATAATAGTAAAATAATATATTGAAAATTGAAAGTAGATGTTATAATGGGTGAATTACTATTAATTAGTTTTTCACTCTTTTTATATGTAAATAAAGTATGAAGTATTAATCTTGTTTTAGTATAAAATTCATAATAAGATTATATACTTGTTGATTTTAGTGGGATTTATTGTTACAATTTATAGATATTTAAGAGAAAATAGTTACCGCCTAGCAAGAATTTGATATATATTTTTAAAACCAATCTTGAAGCGTGGCGGGCAAGTAGTAGGAATTAGTTTTATACCACGCAGTGTATTACAGAGGAAGATTAAAATATGTACCATCGGCGATTGGTTTTAAAAATATATATCAAACTCTTGCTAGGCTAGTATGTGCTTTTTAAATAGCTGAAAATAGTAACGATTTATTATTGCTATTTATAATTTAGCAAAGTATTTCAAATTAGTATTGATTTTTTAGGATTTTTATGTTAATATATAAGTAGAGTTTTATATATTAATTGGAGGTGAACTCTAAAATTATGGAAAAAGTTAATCTACTAAGTGCTTTATGGAGAGTTGTT
Organism: uncultured Clostridium sp.; assembly: GCA_900557195.1. Classification (GTDB taxonomy): domain Bacteria; phylum Bacillota; class Clostridia; order TANB77; family CAG-508; genus CAG-492. The sequence goes on along the minus strand of USRT01000001.1, from coordinate 21,014 downwards.
AGTGGAAAAGAACAAGATGATACAAAGGTATTAGATTTAGATGAAATAACTGGAGAAAATCCAGAATTAGTAGAAGTATTAAAAAGAGCTAGAAGTAAAGCAGAAGAAAAAGCTGAAAATCGTTTTAAAGATGAATTATATAAGAAAGCTAAACATAACTCTACTAAAGATTCTAAGAGTCCAGCAAAAAGTAAAATTAAACAAAGTTCAATAGCAAGAGATAAAGGTAAAAGTCAAATGACAATAGGTGATGAGTAAATAAAAAAGAAAATAAAATTTTAATATTTTCTTTTTTATTTACTTGACAAATTTAATAATAACTATTATAATAGCTATTGTGTTTAATAAATGGCGAGATAGCTCAGTTGGCTAGAGCATCCGGTTCATACCCGGCAGGTCGATGGTTCGAATCCATTTCTCGCTACCAAAAGGTTAGAAACAAGTAAGTTTTAGAAACTTATTTGTTTCTTTATTTTATCGCTAAAGAAACAGCTCTATCTGAAGATAGAGCTTTAATAGATTAAAAACCATAACGTACACGTCGATTGTCACAGTCTAATCTACACCTTGAACAATCGGCATCACAACTAGGGCAACGTTGAATACATCTTTCGCAGTTACGAAAGTGTTGTGCAGGATTTGCATAACATTTTATGCATTCTTTACATTGTGGAAATTTGCCACAATTCTTAGAATTGAAGTGGCATTTTAAAATCCGTGCCATTTAATCCCTCCTAAAATAATTTTTTATAATCATATTGTAACATTATTTACATAAATAGTCAATTTAAAAATATGAATTGAAAAATTAATCTACTCTTTTATCTTGTCTTGAACTTTCAGGTTTTGAGCAAAGTTTCTCATATTCTTTACATTTTATTTTATACTCTAATGCCTGAGTTAAATATCTGTAATACATATAGCTTTGTTCATATTGCATAACAGGATTAAACATAGGATTTTCCATTCCGAGGGAAATCGGAGTTTGTTTCAAAATTCATATAAGGTGGGGGAAAGCCTCCAAAATTATTAAAGTCCATATTTCGATCCATAAAATTAAAACCTCCTTTAAATAAACTTATATTAATAAATAGTATTCAAAAGTGCATTAAATATGAAAAGTTATTAAAAATTTTATTTAAAAGTAAAATAAAAATTATAATTGATATATATAAATATACAGGCTACGGACTAATTTTAAAATTGAGGCTGACTAGTAACTAAACAAGATACATTTATATACAATTCTATGTAATATATCTTGACAGATTAAAAAGCTTTTGTTTTTATTTTACTTCCATATGACTTTCTTATTATAAATGATTTTTTAGACCTCTTTTTATTGATTATATAAACATAAATACATAAAATTATAGCTATAAGAAAGTAAAAAATGGTTGATATATTGCTAATATTATAGTCAATACTATTTGAGTAATTTGCAAATACAGTTTCTATATCAAAATTAAAAAAGGGAATATTTTTTATAGCAATATAAGTATAAAATGCTGCAAAAATTCCTTGCATTAATTTACCTATTATATATGGTTTAATTGAAAGGTCTGATTTAGATGTTATGCTAAGTACTTGAAGTAATATTGAAAAACCTCCAAATCCAAGTAAAAATGCACAAAGGATTATATTAGGTGATATTAATTTGTTATTTAATGTGCTAGCTAGTTTTACACCATTTGTTAATTCTACAATTCCAGTAACAAAGCCAGATGCTAAACTTGTATCAATATTAAGATATTTAAAAATTGTACCTACAAAATTGCAAAAAATATCAATAATATGACTATTTTGCAGAATTGAAAGAATAACAGAAAATAGGACAATAAAGCCACCAATCATCAGAACAGTAGATATTGCATTATTAATACTTTTTCCTAAGATTTCGCCAAGATTAGAAAAGGAGCAACTAATAGTTTTATTTGTAACTGTATTATTAACGTTTTCATTATTTAGATTTTCTGTATCTTTTTTATTAAATCTATCTATTATTCCAAGTAATATTCCAACTGTAATACAGGCGAGTATGTGGGTAATTAAAAGTAAGAAGCCTATAGTAGAATTTCCAAATAGAGTAACACCAACAGTTCCTATAATAAAAAGTGGACCAGAATTATTAGTAAAACTTAACATTCTTTCACCTTCGGATTTTGTACATATACCATCTTGTCTAAGTTTTGTAACAATTTTTGCACCAACAGGATAACCGCTAATCATACCTATTATAAATGCAAAAGCTCCTTCTCCAGGTACGTTAAAAATTGGTCTCATAAATTTATTTAATACTTTTCCTATAAAGTTTATTATGTTAGTATATGATAATAGTTCTGTGGCAATAAAAAATGGAAGAAGTGATGGAACAACAGCGGTTGCCCATAATAATAGACCATCTTTTGCAGAACTTAAGTTTGTTTTGGAAAAAACAACTAAAAGTAATGTAAAAATTAAAAAAGTAATAGGAAGTATGTTTCTTTTTAATGAAATAATATAAAAGTTTGATTTTCTCATAAAATTTATCTAAGTATCCTTTCTTACATTATTAATAAAATATAAAAGCTACTATCTAAAATTTTCCTCAAAGTAGGTTCTCAGAAATAGCTAATATATATTTTAAAAAATGGAGCTTCGACCCCTGAGTTGTTATCTTTGCCTCTGTTTATAGTGTGTCTCTACAATTTGAATCTGTGCTAAACTAAAGCGCCTTAGAGAACGGAATTTTTAAAATATATATTAGCTATTTCTGAGAACCGGACTATGGGTAATTATATTCAAACAGTCTCATTCTTTAGCAAAATACAATTTATATAATCATATTATATTGGTTTTAAAAATATGATTATAGTATTGAAAGTTATGTAAAATTCATATATAATGTTAGGGTGAAATTTAGATATATGTGGCCTCTCTGAAATAGCAATATTAGGGTAAAATTTAAATATAGATGAAATGTGTGCTAAATTTTATGAAGATTAAAATATATGAAAGAAAGTGGTAATAATGGAATATGTATATATACCAGAGGGTGTATGTTCTCAGAAGATGATATTTAATATAGAAAATAATATAATAAAATCACTAAAAATAATTGGTGGTTGTGCTGGAAATACAGTAGGGCTTAGTAAAATGCTAGAAGGACAAAATATTGATGAAGTTATAAAAAGATTAAAAGGTATTCCTTGTGGATATAAAGGAACTTCTTGTCCAGATCAAATTGCTAGAGCCTTAGAAAAATATAAAAAAGAGGTTTAAGTAAAATGAATTTTTTATTGCGCGATTTAGGAAATTTACCTTTATTTGCATCATATTTAAAAGGAATTAATAAAGGCCCGGTATTGTTATCGGGTCTAACTGACTCATCAAAGGTTCAAATTGCATGTGCAACAAATGAATTTTCTGATAAGCCTGTATGTATTATTACATATAATGAATTACAGGCTAAAAAAATTATAAATGATTTAAATTTCTTTGAAGATAATGTGAAGTTTTTTCCTAAAAGGGAGATTGTTACATATGATTTCACATGCGAAAGCAAAGATTTGCCATATGAGAGAATAGAGGTTTTAAATAGTATTCAAACTGGAAATGTAAATATAGTTGTAACAACAATAGAAGCTATAATGCAAAATATGATTTCTAAAAAATCTTTATATAAAAATATTATAAATTTAAATTTAGGTGTAGAATATTCTTTAGAAAAACTTAAAAATAAATTAGTAGAACTTGGATATGAAAGGGTAGATCTTGTAGAATCTAGAGGTAGCTTTAGTGTTAGAGGTGGAATTATAGATGTTGCTATTTCGGAAATAGAAGGAATTAGAATAGAATTCTGGGGTGATGAAGTAGATTCTATAAGAACTTTTAAACTTTCATCTCAAAGATCTATCCAAAATTTAGATTGTGCATGTATATATCCTGCTCATGAGTTTATATTAGAAAAATCTTTAGAAGAAGTTACAAATAATATATTAGATGAATCTATAACAAATACAGATATACAAGAGATTGTTAATTTAGATATAGAAGAAATTAGAGAAGGAAATTATTTTAGTAAAATTGATAAATATTTTAATTCTTTCTATTCAGAAAAGAATAATTTCTTAGATTTCTTACCAGAAGATACAATTATATTTTTAGATGAAGATTCTAAAATTTCTAAAAGAATGGAAAACATAGTAGAAGATAACAAGAATTTAGTAAATAGCTTAATAGAAAAAAATAAAGTTGTACCAGATTCTATAAAAAATATAAGCAAGTATCAAGAAAATATTAAATGGGATAAACTTATATATTTAGAAAAACAAGATATATCAAATAGAAAGAATATTGAAAGAGAATACCATTTTCATTATAGAGAAGTTAATTTCTTTAAAAGTGAAACAAGTATGCTTATAGATGAATTAAAATCTGCTATAGATAATAAAAAGAAAATTGCGTTATTGGGTGGAAATGAAAATAGTGCAAGAAAAATGTCTCTTTTACTTGCAGAATATGATATTCCTCACATGTATAATGAAAAACCAGAGGTAAATAACCTAAAAGAGGGAGTCTGTTTGGTAACAAAAGGGTCACTCACAGCTGGATTTGAGTGTTATGATTTAGATTTGTTAGTTATTAGTAGTGAAGAATTTTTTAATAATGAACATAAGAAAAGAAAACAAAGTCAGGCTTTTAGAGAAGGAGAGAAAGTTGTATTTGCAGATTTAAGAATAGGAGATTTTGTTGTTCATAAATTCCATGGAATTGGGCAGTTTATTGGTGTGAATACAATTAAAGCTGATAGCGTAACAAAAGACTATATAAAGATAAAATATAAAAATGAGGATGTATTGTATGTTCCTACTAATAATTTAGATACAGTTAGAAAGTATATTGGTGGTGGAGAAGTAGCGCCAAGACTTAATAAACTTGGTGGAAAAGAATGGGATAGTACAAAAACAAAGGTCAAATCTAATTTAAGAGAAGTAGCAAGAGAATTGATAGAATTATATGCAAAAAGACAAAAAGTAAAAGGATATGCTTTTTCAAAAGATACCGAATGGCAAAAGCAGTTTGAAGATAGTTTTCCATATTCTGAAACAGATGACCAATTAAGATGTATTGAAGAAACTAAAAAAGATATGGAAAATGAAAAGCCAATGGATAGACTTCTTTGCCGGAGATGTTGGATATGGAAAAACGGAAGTAGCAATAAGAGCTGCTTTTAAGGCTATAATGGATCAAAAACAAGTTGCATATTTGGTTCCTACTACAGTTCTTGCTAATCAACAATATGAAGAGTTTAAAGCTAGAATGGAAGGGTTTGCTATTAATGTTGAGCTATTAAATCGCTTTAGAACTAAAAAAGAACAAGATGAAGTCATAAAGAAATTAAAACTTGGTGAAGTGGATTGTGTGGTTGGTACACACAGAATTCTTAGTAAAGATGTAGAGTTTAAAGATTTAGGCTTATTAATAATAGATGAAGAGCATCGTTTTGGTGTAAAAGATAAAGAAAAAATAAAGGGATTAAAAAATAGTGTTGATGTGCTTACAATGACTGCAACTCCAATACCTAGAACACTTCATATGTCAATTGTTGGTGTGAGAGATATGTCTGTTATATATGAACCACCACATAATAGAAGACCTGTTCAAACATATGTATTAGAATATGATGATGAAATAATAAAAGAGGCTATTACAAAGGAACTTGAAAGGGATGGTCAGGTTTTCTATTTGTTTAATAATGTAGAAGGAATAGAGAAAAAGGCTGGTTTTATTTCAGAGCTAGTACCAGAATCTAAAGTTGCATATGCACATGGTAAAATGACAGGTAAGCAGCTTGACGATATAATGATGAGATTTATAAACAAAGAAGTAAATGTATTAATTTGTACTACAATATTAGAATCTGGAATTGATATACCTAATGCAAATACAATTATTGTGGAAAATGCGGATAGATTAGGTTTGGCACAACTTTATCAAATAAGAGGAAGAGTTGGTAGAGGCGATAAACAAGCATATGCATATATTACTTATAGACGTGATAAGCTTTTAACAGAGGTTGCAGATAAAAGATTAAAAGCAATTAAGGAATTTACAGAGTTTGGGTCTGGATTTAGAATTGCGATGAGAGACTTAGAAATTAGAGGGGCAGGAAGTTTGCTTCGGAGAGATACAACATGGCCATATGGAACAAGTTGGTTATGATACATATTGCAAATTATTAGATGAAGTGGTAAAAGAAATGCAAGGTGTAAAAATAGAAGAAGAAAAAGATGTTCAAATAGATATGAATATTTCTAGCTTTATTCCAGATGAATATATTGAAAATAGTAGTCAGAAGATTGAGATATATCAGGATATTGCAATTAGCGAAAATGAAGATGACTTGATAGAAGTAACAGATGAAATAATAGATAGATATGGAACTATGCCAAAAGAAGTAGAAAATTTAATAGAAGTTGCTAGAATAAAGAGACTATGTAAAGAATCAAATATTTTAAAAATTGTACAAAGAAAAGATACTGCAGTTTTCTATTTTGATATAGAAAGTTTTAATATGGAAATTATAGATTCATTAATAAAAGAGTATAGAAATTCAATAAAGTTTTCTCCTGGAAGGGAACCATATATTACATTAAGCTTAAATACAACTTCAGAGGAAAAAATTATAGAGAAAGTTAAAGAATTTTTAAGGAAGTGCTTAAGTAAAACTACTACTAACTAAAAAATATGAATGTAAATGAATAAAAAAGTGAATAATATATGTAAAAAGGAGTATGTATGCAAGTAATAACAAGTAAAGAAAATGATTTTATTAAAAAGATAAAAAAATTAAAAGATAAAAAGTATAGAGATGAAGAAAATTGCTATATAATTGAAGGTATTAAATTAGTAAAAGAAGCAATAGAAGAAAATCAAAATATAAAGTCTATTGTGATTTGCGAAGACTGTATAAATGATGAAAGCATAGATCAAAAAACTTTATATGAAGTTGCAAAATATGACTGTACTTATGTAAGTGAGAAAGTATTTGGATTTATAACAGATGTTTCTAATCCACAAGGAATTTTGGCAGTACTTGAAAAAAATAATCATAGTGATAAAATGAATTATTCAGAAGATATAATAGTTGTGCTTGATGGATTGCAAGATCCAGGAAATTTAGGTACAATTTTAAGGACTATAGATAGTGCTAATTTAAAACAGGTTGTTGTATCAAAAGATACAGCAGATGTATATAATCCAAAAGTTGTAAGATCAACAATGGGAGCAATTTTCAGAGTTAATATTATAGAGAGTAAAAATTTAGTAGAAAGTTTGCAAAACTTAAAACAAAATGGATATGAAACTGTTGTTACTGCACTAGATACAAAAAATAGTGTATATGATATAAATTATAAGAAAAAGGTTATAGTTATTGGAAATGAAGCAAATGGTGTGTCTAAAGCTGTTAAAGGATTAGCAGATTATAAAGTTAAAATCCCTATGCTTGGCAAAACAGAGAGTTTAAATGCATCTGTAGCTGCAGGAATTATGATTTATGAATATGTAAGAGGTGTAGTTAAAGGAGATAGTTCTAAATAATAAGATTCTATCAAGAGGAAAGAACTAAAAAATGATAAGACTATACATTTAGGTACTAAACAAAGAAGTAAAATATAAAAATTTCCGAATTACTATTTAGATAAATAGTTGATTCGGAAATTTTTTTATGTTACTATATGATATGAAAAAGAAAGGGATGAATACAATGGAAGAAATATTTGATACATATGATCGTGAAGGGAATTATCTCGGAATAAAAGAAAAGTCATTTTGCCATAAGAAAAATCCAGGGGTATATCATAAACCAGTTTGGATTTGGATAATTAATACTAAAGGAGAAATATTGTTACAAAAAAGAGCAAGCTGTAAAAAGAATTATCCAGATTTGTGGGATATGCCATGTGCACGGACATGTTCATGCGGGTGAAAGTAGTATTGATGCATGTGTAAGAGAAATGGAAGAGGAACTAGGAATTAAATTACCAAAAGAAAAGTTTGAGTTTATTCAAGAATTTGTTTATCAAGAGGGATGGGAAATTGCTCAAATATATTTTGTAAAAGAAGATTTAAAGATTGAAGAAATGAAGCTTCAAGAAGATGAAGTTTCAGATGTTAAATATCTAAAATATGAAGATTTTGTAGAGTTATTTTATTCAAATGAGTTTGTACCATTTAATAAAGAATATAAGGATTTGGTTGTAAGATTATTTAAAACAAGATTATTAGAGTTACATAATTTATAATAGATATTATTTTATAAAAAATAGAATTTAGTGAGGGATATACAATGAATTTAAGAGAAGAAATAGAAAAATATGTACCATATGATGAAGTAGAAGCAAAAGATAAAGAAGTAATTCTAAAATATATGGACACTTTTGATAATTTGTTAGTAAGAGATAACGAGTTTGCTCATTTTACAGCTTCAAATTGGATTGTTAATAAAGATAGAACAAAAGTATTAATGATATATCACAATATATATAAATCTTGGGCATGGACTGGTGGACATAGTGATGGAGAAGAAGATTTATTAAAAGTAGCATTGAAAGAAGCTGAAGAAGAAACTGGAATTAAAAATTTTAAGGTATTGAGTGATGGGATTTATAGTTTAGAAATTCTAGGAGTAAATGCACATGAAAAGAGAGGAAAGCGTGTTGCTACTCATTTACATTTAGATTGTTGTTTTTTACTAGAAGCGGATGAAAAAGATGTGATAAGAATAAAAGAAGATGAAAATAGTGGAGTACAGTGGATAAATATTGGAGATGTAGTAAAAAATATACACGAAGAACAAATGATTCCAATTTATAATAAATTAAATAATAAGTTAAAAAATATTGAATTGTAGTTTGGAAATATATGATAGTTTGATTAAATAATTAAGAGTGTCAATAGGGTTTGTAGGTAGTTACTTTAATGGAAAGCTAAATATGTTATATAAGGAGAGATATATAAATGAATATAATACTTGCATCACAATCACCAAGAAGAAAAGAGTTATTAGATTTAATGGGATTAGAATATGAAGTAATTGTTAGCAATGCAGATGAAACTTTTGAAGAAGGTTTAACTATAGAAGAACAATCTAAGAGACTTGCATATATAAAATCAAAAACAGTATTTGAACAGACAAGTGGAGATAGAATTGTAATTGGTTCAGATACAATGGTTTTAAAGGATGGAAAGATATATGAAAAGCCAGTAGATAATGAAGATGCAAAAAGAATGTTAAAAGAACTTAAAAATTCAAAAGTGCAAGCAATTACTAGTTTAGCTGTTTTAGTACAAGCAGGAGAATTATATAAAGAATATATAGATTACGATATTGTAGATATTTATATAAAAGATATGAGTGACGATGAAATCGATAATTGGATTAAAATTGGTAAACCATTAGATAAAGCAGGAGCATTTGCTGTTCAGACTAGTTTTTGTGTATTTATAGAGAAAATAGTTGGAAATCATACTACTGCTATTGGTTTACCAACACATAAGTTATATGATATTATAAAAGAATATATATAAATTTTATTTTAAAATAATAGATGAATTTATTTTGGAAATAGATACAAGTAAAAATACAAATTAGTTAAATTTGATTTTTATGTTAAAATATGATATAGTATATTCAATACCCTGTTGTTTATAGTTCACTAATTAAGTGAGCACAAGACTTGCTTTCTTGAAAAAACTCTTTAGGAGGTATTACTATGTTAGTTTATACCAGTGTAGGATTAGCAACTAGAATTTTGGCGCTAGTTTATATAGCAATCACTACTGTTTGGATGATTAAGAAGGAATTCAGCAGTGTTGTAAATATTAAAAGGCGGAGTGTACTTTCATCAATTTTACTTGCTTTATTTATCGTAAAGATAATTACAGCAGTGATTTTGGGAGAGGCAATTGGAAGTGAAATCGTTTGTGCAGTCATTTGGGCTGTGAATACTACCGTAAGCTTTTTAAATCTGAAGATTACGAAGGTTTTAGAACAAAAAGTGGAGTATGCACAAGATGTGATTGATGTTGATTTCACAGAAGTACAGTGCGAAGATGTGATTGATGTTGATCTCATAGAAGTACAGTGCGAAAACAGTAACGAATAATAAGCAGGCACAGGGAGACGGACAAGAAGCAAAGTTTTGGAAATGGATGAACGATTATGTTCGTCTTTTTCTTTTGGTAAAATTTGAATATAAGTAAAAATAATGATATAATAAAAGGAGTAATATTAATTATTTTCATTAAGTGAGGTGAAAATAAATGGATGAAGAGACAAAGAAATATTTTAATAATCAAGATAAAAAAAGAATTATGAAAATTATAAAAAATGTACGGATGGTTTCTTGGCGATATGGCTTTAGGTGCATTGATTCCTACAATAGCTCCAATTGCTATGTTAGATGGGATTAGACACATATACAATGCAGAAGAAAATATTGTTGCTAGAAGATATGATGATTTAGCAGTTTCATTTGGTAGATTTATTCCAGGAACAAAAAAAACTATGTCACAATCATCCAATATTTCTAAAAATATGAAAAAACAGTTAAAAAGTATGCAGTTTTCCCAAAGTGGAATAACAGCTCTTATGGTAGAGCAGATTGTACTAGGAATAGATAGAGAAAAAAGATGTATTCAAGATAAGAAAAGGGAAAAAGTAACAAGAGCAGATGGAACAGAGGTTACTGTACTAAAACAAGAATATAGTACATGTACACATTCTTGCAATATAGGTACATTAAAAAAGCTACATGAGATGGGATATATTAATATTGATTCTATTAGATTTAAGAAAAAAAGTTCGTTAATATTTGAAAGATTTATGGCTGATACTATGACAAAAGGTATGGTTGGGGCAATAAAAGATAGATGGAAATCCAAAGGTTTAAGTCAAGATAAAAAGATACAAAATTATGATATGTATGTAGCAAGTTTTAGAATGACAGATAAAGAAATTAATTTAGAAGATGTAATAGAAAGTTTAAGCAATGATAAATCGGACAAAGGAAGTAGTACTATTAATATAGATTATCTGTCAGATAAAGAGAAAAAATTAAGTGAAGAAGAAAAAACTAAACTTATAGAGACTAGAAAAAGAAAAGATGAAAAATATACAACCTTAGCAGGAAGATTAATAAAAAAAGCAATGGGAATGATTTCGCTGGATTCTACAAAAGGAGTAGACACAATTAGGTACGTAGAAGAAGGAAGTAAAGAATCTGTATTATGTGAATATAAGCAAAGAAAAGAACAAGAAGTAAAAAGAAAATCATGGATAGTAGAACATATAAATAGGAATAATGATAAACGAGAAGAAATAAGGAAAGATCATTTAAATGATACTATACAAACTACAACAGATATAGATGAAGATATTCCAATATAATAAAATAAAGATAAATTTAATTTTATAAATAAAAAAATATATATTAAAAAATATAAATCCATTAAAATTATGGTATAAACCATTGAATTTTAGTGGATTTTTGATATAATAATACAAACTTAAAGGCAGTAGCGATTAAAAAAGTATAAATCGCTATCTAAAAAATAAAAAAGGAGACAAGAATGAAAAATAGATATAGAGACCATAATTGTGGAGAATTAAATATTAAAAATGTTGGAGAAACTGTTAAACTTGCAGGTTGGGTTCAAAGAATAAGAAATTTAGGTGCAATGAAATTTATAGATTTAAGAGATGAATTTGGAATAACTCAGGGCATTGTATCAGATTCAGTAACAGTTAAAGAAGAATTAGTAACAGAATGTGTAATTTCTGTATGTGGAAAAGTTGTAGAAAGAACAAATAAAAATAATAAAATTCCAACAGGAGAAATAGAAATAGAAGTAAATGAAATAGAAATGTTAGGAAAATGTAAAAATGTACTTCCATTTGAAATTAATTCAGAAAAAGTAGATATTTCATCTGTAAGAGAAGATTTAAGATTAGAATATAGATTCTTAGATTTAAGAAATGATAAAATACATAATAATATTTTGCTTCGTTCTAAAATAATGAAATCATTAAGAAATAAAATGGATGAATTAGGATTTACAGAAATACAAACACCAATCTTAGCTAATTCATCACCAGAAGGAGCAAGAGACTTTTTGGTGCCAAGTAGATTACATCCAGGAGAGTTTTATGCACTTCCACAAGCACCACAACAATTTAAACAATTGTTAATGGTTTCAGGATTTAATAAATATTATCAAATAGCACCATGTTTTAGAGATGAAGATCCAAGAGCAGATAGAGCGCCAGGCGAATTTTATCAATTAGATTATGAAATGAGTTTTGCAACCCAAGATGATGTTTTTGAAGTAGCAGAAAATGTTGTTCCATATGTATTTAAAGAAAACACAACTTGGAAAGTAGACGAAGGTCCTTTTGTACGTATTCCATACTTAGAAGCAATGGAAAAATATGGTATAGATAAACCAGATTTAAGAAATCCATTAATTATACAAGATGGAACTAGATTATTTGCAAATACAGAATTTAATGCATTTAAAGGAAAAACAGTTAAAATAATAATTGTTCCAAATGGAGCATCTCAAGGACGTAAATTCTTTGATGGAATGGATACTTTTGCAAAAGAAGAAGCGGGAGCAAAGGGCTTAGCTTGGGTTAAAATAGATGAAAATGGAGAGTATACTGGAGGTATTTCTAAATTCATAACTGAAGAAGTTAAAATTGGGCTTCAAAACATGGGTGTTAAAGTAAATGATAGTATTTTCTTTGTTGCAGACGAATTTAAAGTAGCTCAAAAAATAGCAGGACTTGTTAGAATAGAACTTGGAAAACGTTTAGATTTAATAGAAAAAAATGTTTACAAATTCTGTTGGATTGTAGACTTTCCAATGTATGAATTATCAGATGAAGGTATGATTGATTTTAATCATAATCCATTTTCTATGCCACAAGGTGGAATGGAAGCTTTAGAAAATATGAACCCATTAGATATTTTAGCATATCAATATGATTTAGTATGTAATGGTTATGAAATGGCATCAGGTGCTGTTAGAAATCATAATCCAGAATTAATGGTTAAAGCTTTTGAAATTGCAGGATATACAGAAGATGATGTTAAATCAAAATTTGGAGCACTTTATAATGCGTTCCAATATGGAACACCACCACATGCAGGTGCTGCACCAGGTTTAGATAGAATGGTAATGTTAATTTCTGATAGTCAAAATATAAGAGAAGTAATAGCTTTTCCAAAAAATAAAAAAGCAAGAGATATATTAATGGGAGCACCATCTAATGTATCTAAAAAACAATTAGAAGATGTTCATATAAAAATTGATGAATAGATGTTAAATTTTTTTATTAATATGCTATTTTACTAGTTGCAGATAGAATTAAGTTAGAATGGTAGCAGATAGTAATCAAAATAATAAATTTTGACAAAAATCTATTGACCACACAAATGTTTTGTGATAGGATATATATGATTTTATTTGCAAAGAGGTGGTTTAAGTATGAAAGTAACAGGAAGAGTTAATGGTGAAGAAATCAAGCAAATAAAAGAAGTAGTTAATGAAATAAAAAATAATCAAGAAAAAACAATTAAAATAGTAGAAAAAAATCATAAAACGAATATGAAAAAATTACAAAAGTTACAGGAATATAACGAAATAAGCGATATGACAAATACTGTTTTTGAAACAAGAATTTCGAGAATAGAAAAATTGTTAGATGATATTTATTCAAAAATCGCATAATTAAGGGGCTAAGAAACAATAAAAAGTTTCTTAGTCTCTTAATTATGTAACGAAAACAAGGAAAGCAGAATAATAGCCATCTTAAGAATTTATAAAATATAAAATCTTATATTGAATGAAGTAATGTTGTTAGAAGAGAAATTTTATTTTGATACATTACAATATGACAATTAATTATATTAAATTTCGTTGTAAAATATAAACGATAAATGTAGAATTTTGTAAAAATGCAACTTTTTATATAAATTATTTGTCTATATATTAGAGATTATTTTGTATAAAAAGTAAAAGGAGATACATATGAAAAATTTAAAGTTTATTATAGTACTAGCTATAGCAAAAGTAATTACAAAAATTTTAAGATTGTTAAGAAGGAATGCCACAGACTTTCCAGGAAGAATAGCATTAAAGTTATGTAAAGGCTTTATTGCACAAATTGAAAAACCAGAGATAATAATTGGAGTAACAGGAACAAATGGAAAAACTACAGTATCTAATTTTATAGATGATATATTGATAGACAATGGTTATTCTATTATAGAAAATAAACTAGGCTCTAATATTAAATCTGGAATTACAACAAGTCTAATTAATGGAGTATCTATTACAGGAAAAGTAAAAAAGAAGATTGCTGTATTAGAAATAGATGAGAGAAGTTCAAAAATAATATATCCATATCTAAAACCAACATATCTAATATGTACTAACTTATTTAGAGATTCATTAAAAAGAAATGCACATACAGAATTTATATATAATGTTATTAATGATAATTTGCCAAAAGAAACTATACTAATACTAAATGGAGATGATCCTATTTGTAGTAATTTAGGTAGAGAAAATAAAAAAATATTTTTTGGAATAGATAAAATACCAGATGATACAATAGAAAGTGAAAACATTGTAAGAGATATTATTGTTTGTCCAAAATGCTCTTCTAAATTAAAATATGATTATTATAGATATCATCATATTGGTAAAATGCATTGTCCAAAATGTGATTATAAAACACCAGAAATAGATTATTTGTGTACAGATATAAATGAAGAAGAAAAAAGTATAAAAATTAAAGAAAAAGGAATTATTGAAAACTATCCATTAATATCTGATAATATAATTAATATATACAATATTATAGCAGCAATTACAGTACTTAAACAAATAGGACTTGATTCTAAAGAAATAAGAGAATCTATGAGAAAGCTAAATGTAGTTGAAACGAGATTTAAAAAAGAAGAAGAATCAGGAATAGAAATAATTATGCATTTAGCAAAAGGGCAAAATCCAATTGCATGTTCTAGAGCATTTGATTATGTAAGAAAACAAAAGGAAAGTAAATCTGTAATATTAATATTAGATGATTTACATGAGGATTCAGAAGTAATAACATGGTATTATGATGCTGATTATGAATTTTTAAACAGTGAAGAAACAAAGCAAATTATTGTTGGTGGAAAAAGATATATGGATACGGTCGTACGTTTACTAATGGCGGGTGTTCCAAAAGAAAAGATTGTTTATGCTAGAGACGAAATTGAAGCTGTATCTAATTTAGAAACAAACAATATAGAAAAGGTATTCATTTTATATGATTTATATTCACTTGAATTATGTGAAAATGTAAAGAATAAAGTAAAAGAAATAATTAAAATACAAAAGAAGATGGAGGAGAATAGTTATGAAGATAGAAGTTTTATTTCCTGAGTTATGTAATTTGTTTGGTGATATAAGCAATATGAAATATTTACAAAAGTGTTTACCAGATGCAGAATTTATTAGTACATCAATAGAAGATATTCCATATTTTGTAGAAAATAATGTGAATTTAATATATCTAGGTCCAATGACAGAAAAAATGCAAGAAAAGGTAATTCAAAAATTATTAGAATATAAAGAAAGAATTCAAGAATTAATAAATAAAGATGTTGTATTTTTATTTATAGGAAACGCAATGCAGGTATTAGAAGATTACATAGAGAATGAAGATGGAAGTAAAGTAGAAGGATTAGGAATAATTAATTTACATTCAAAAAGAGACATGTTTAATAGATATAATTGTCTTTTTATAGGGCAATTTGAAGATATAGAAATAGTTGGATTTAAAAGTCAGTTTACTATGGAATATGGAGAGAATAAAGAAAATTATTTTATAAAGGTGGCTAAAGGTATTGGAATAAATAAAGAATCTAATTTAGAGGGGATACGTATAAGAAACTTTTTTGGAACAAGCTTGCTCGGACCAATATTAATTTTAAATCCTCTTTTTACAAAAAAATTATTAAAATTGATGGGAGTAAATGAACCAAAACTTGTTTTTGAAGAAGAATGTATGAAGGCATATGAAATTAGATTAGAAGAATTTAAAAAAATATAGAATGACTGTTTTGCACATTTTACAGCTTATTTAAGAGAGAAAACAATGTTTAATATACGTACAAATTTAAACCAATCTTGAAGCGTGTTAGCAACTACTAATGATAGGTTTTATACCATGAAATAAAACCTATCATTAATAATATATAAAAAAATATTGAAAAAACATATGTATTAATTTATAATAAAAAAGAGGTGTAAACAAAATGAGATATGGATTATCAGAAGAAATATATTTACAAATAAAAAAATAACAAATAAATATTACAAATATCAATTTAAAATTTTTGGTTCTAGAGCATGAGGCAATTATAAAAAAAATTCGGATATTGATATTGCTATATTTGGTGATATAAAAGATGAAGACGAATATAAAATACTAAATGAATTTGATTTATTAGATATTCCATATACATTTGATATTGTCTTTGTGAAGAAAATTACTAAGAAGGAATTTATAAATTCTATTTCAAGAGAAGGAGTAGTATTATAATGGAGAGATTTATGCAAAGAAAAAACGATTTTTTGAATGCATTAGATAGACTTATGGAAGCTCTAAATACAGAAATAAACGATTTAGCTATTGATGGAATATTACATAGATTTGAATTTACATTTGAACTATCTTGGAAAATGGTGAAAGATTACTTAGAATATTTAGGATTAACAGAAAAAACGGGAAGTCCAAGAGAGGTTATACAATTAGGATTTAAACAAGGAATAATAGAAGATGGTGAAATGTGGATACAAATGATGCTTTCAAGAAATTTATTATCTTATTTATATAATGAAGATACATCAAGAGAAATATATGAGAAGATAAAAAATGAATACATAGATTTGTTTGTAAAGTTGAAAGATAAATTTGAAAATATATAGGCATATGTAAATAAAAAAAGTATATGTATTACTTAAATACACATACTTTTTTTATTTTGCTCAAATGTATCTATATACATAATTTATATTTTTTGAAAAGCCATATTAATTGGCATATTTGATTGAAGTTGTAATTGTTATTTTAGTAGGTCATAGAATGTTTTAAATTTATATCCCTCCGATTTTATAAGATTAATAGATTCTTCTAAGACATCATATGTTTTATTAACATCGCCTGTATCATGCATTAGAATTACAATAGTACCTTTATTTTTAATGCTGCTTTTTAGATTAGATATAAGTTCAGAGTTTGAGTATTTTTTCATAGAATCATTATTTAAAGCATTCCAATCTATATATGTATAATCTATTTCTTCTAAATATTTTAGAGCTTTTTTCTTATCAGAGTAATGTATTTTACTCATAGAACCATTTGGAAATCTAAAAATGTGAGAACAATAACTATCTTTACCAATAGCTTTTGCAATTTCTTTATCTGTTTCTAATATTTCGTTTATAAAGTCTTGTTTGCTTTTATAAAGTTTTGAATTATTATGAGAATAACCATGATTTGCAATAAAGTGACCATCTTCATAGGCTTGTTTTACTAACTCTGGATATTCTTCGACATGTTTTCCAACAACAAAAAAGTTTGCAAGTATATTATTTTGTTTTAATATGTCTAGTACTTTTGGGGTAACAACTTTGCTGGGACCATCATCAAAAGTTAAATAAGCGATTTTTTCATTGCTTTCATATATATTTTGTATTTTATTTTTTATTTCACTAGATAAAAAATTTCTTGAAGGATCTGCATGGCTATTATTATTATCTAAATATATAAATACAATTGTAGAAAATAATAGAATTACTAAAATTATATATGAATATTTTTGTATTGTTTTTTTATTCATAATTAAAAGTTTCATAACAACATCTCCTATATTATATATATAAGAAAAGATGCAAAGAATTACTAAAATTAAATTATTGTTAATAGTCAGTTACTAGATAATGGGTGGTTTAAAATTAGCCGTCAAAACTCCATATATATAAATGTTTTTGAGATATAATGGTTTCCTTACATAATTTAAGAAATTCTAAGCCAATTTTCGGCACCCTTTCTGTGCTCTTTTCTTTTTTTAAAAAGAAAAGCCACGAACAATTTCCAAAAATTTCGCTAAGAATTTCTAAAATTATTCCAGTCAAACATTATATCTCAAAAACATTTATATATATGGAGTTTTGACTACTCTACAATGTTAAAGTATTATCCTGTAACACCAGTCAGCCTAAAATAATCAAAACAGCTTGAAAAATTTATACTTGTATGATATAAAAGAATAGAATAAATATCAAAAAGAAAGAATAGAGAAAAATGAAAAACATAAAAGATTATAATTTGGAAGATTTAAAAAAAGAGATAATAAATATTGGAGAAAAAGGGTATAGAGCAGAGCAGATTTTTAAATGGCTATATGTAGATAAAGTAACAAGTTTTGACGATATGACCAATCTTTCTTTAGAATTAAGAGAAAAATTAAAGACGAATTTTTCAATTTGTAATTTCAATATATTAAAAAAGCAAGAGTCATCAGATGGAACAAAAAAATATTTATTTGATGTTTTAGATGGTAATGCAATAGAAACAGTTTTAATGGAATATCATCATGGAAAAACAATTTGTGTATCATCACAAATAGGATGTAAAATGGGATGTAAATTTTGTGCA
Source organism: uncultured Clostridium sp. (assembly GCA_900557195.1). Lineage (GTDB taxonomy): Bacteria > Bacillota > Clostridia > TANB77 > CAG-508 > CAG-492. The sequence goes on along the minus strand of USRT01000001.1, from coordinate 2,251 downwards.
TCAACAGGAATCAAATTTGTTAGAAATTTAAGTTCAGGAGAAATTATAGAGCAAATTTTAGCAGTAGAGCAAGATACAAAATCTAATATTTCGAATGTTGTTTTTATGGGAATAGGAGAACCTTTAGATAATTATGACAATGTAATAAATGCAATTAGAACAATGAATAATCCTAAAGGTTTAAATATAGGAGCAAGACATATTAGTGTATCTACTAGTGGATTAGTACCAAGAATATATGATTTAGCAAATGAGAATATACAATGTACTTTATCTATATCGCTACATGCAACTAATAATGAAAAAAGAAGTGAAATGATGCCTGTTAATTTAAGATATAATATAGAAGAATTAATGAAGGCGTGTAAGGATTATATAAAAATAACTAATAAAAGAATATCATTTGAATATGCACTAGCAAAAGATAATAATGATAATTTAGATGATGCAAAAGAATTAGTTAATTTATTAAAAGGTATGATTTGTCATGTTAACTTAATACCAATTAATAAAATAGAAAACGGTAAGTTTACTAAAAGTACAAATGAAAACATAATAAAATTTAGAGATTATTTAAATTCAAAGGGAATTGTAGCAACAATACGAAGAGAATTAGGTTCGGATATAGACGCAGCATGTGGACAATTAAGAAGAAAGAACCTAAAATAGGAGGAATATATGAAAGTTTTTGCTAAATCAGATATAGGAAAAGCAAGAGATATGAATCAAGATTATTATTATGTATCAGATCTAGAAGAGCAAATAAAATTATTTGTTTTGGCAGATGGAATGGGTGGATATAATGGTGGAGAAATTGCAAGTAGTCTTGCAACAACTTCTGTAAAAAATTATATTTCTAAAGGCCTTCTTGCTGACCTTACTCCATATATGGATAAAGATGATGTTATCAACAAGGATTATTTTATAGACGGTATTCTTGATAAAACTGCCGTAGACGGTAAGCAGTATTATCTTATGAATTCATTTTCCATATGGACAATTGCAGGGAAGGCTTCTGAGCTTGCACAGTACAAAGATAACTGGTCGATGGATTCGTTTATTGAATATTATAAGTCAAAGCCTGAAGGTACAATGATGTTTGAGTTTGATTCAAAAGAGTTGATTTTTTCATTATTATTTGAACAGCAATTTAATTCGTATGTAAATTGGGATACAGGAGAGGTAACGTTTGACAGCGATACATTTAAAAAGTTTTTGGAATTCTGCAACACGTTTCCTAAATCAGAAGAAGGCATGTATGATGATATGAGCCAGGATACTCATAAGCTGATTAAAGAAGGCAAGCAGTTATTTGAATATGTATATATATCTTCATTAGATGATATTACGCTTCAGACAAAGCTTTTTGATGATGACATTGAATTTATAGGATATCCGGGAGCAGCAGGAAACCGCGCATATATAGCATACCCAAGAGGGTGTCTTTCAATAAGCAGTACGGCAAAAAATCAGGATGCGGCATGGGAATTTATAAAGCATGTATTTATGGAACAAGCCAAAGGAGTTAATGCAGATGTGTATAATATTCCTACATCAAAAGCGTTGTTTGACAATATGATAAAAAAGGCTACGACAACGGAGGCTTATACGGATGAAAACGGCAATCTCGTTGAACCGAGAAATACTACTATGGGTTATAATGATTTTGAAGTAGAGATAGGACCTGCTACCGAAGCGGAGGTAAATACGTTAAAAGAGCTTATAAATAATGCGGGTGGAATTATATCAGGAACCGGCAAAGTTCAGGAAATGGTCAGTGAGGAAGTATACAAATATTTTGAAGGTCAGAAATCACTTGATGAGACCGTAGATATTGTTCAGGATAAGATGAAAAAATATATTAGTATCGACATTGGAGGAACCGCGATTAAATATGGAATTATCTGTGAAAATGCTGAAATCATGATGAAGGAAACCATGAAAACAGAAGCTGAAAAAGGTGGTTCTGCAATTTTGGAAAAAGTTTTTGTAATTGTAGAAAAACTACAAGGACGAATTCAGGAAAAAGCTTCTGGAATTTGCATTTCAACGGCAGGAATGGTTAATACAGAACAAGGTGCTATTTTTTATTCGGCACCATTAATTCCAAACTATACAGGAATGCAGTTTAAAAAGCTATTAGAAGATAAATTTAAAATTCCTTGTGAAGTAGAAAATGATGTAAATTGTGCAGGACTTGCTGAATATCGTTCAGGTGCAGCAAAAGGAAGTCATGTGGCACTAATTCTTA